>UQDV01000011.1 GCA_900539945.1 uncultured Faecalibacterium sp. | reverse complement strand
CGTTCGGGGCATTCTGGCCCTGCACGGCCTGAGCACCCTGCGCGGTCTTGATGGCCGGGGCAGCGGGAGCAGCCGGGGCCTTTCTGGCCGAGCGCAGCGGCGTTGCCTCCGGGGCGCTCACAAAGTGCGGGTCAAATTTGGGCTGGGCATTGCTGCCGCGGGCCAGGGCGTTCTGCTCCCGGCGGGGGCGGCTGTTGTTGTTATTGTTGGAACGGCGGTCATTGCTGCGCCCGCCGGAAGTACGCTTGGGATCATCCATGGTTCGTTCCTCTTTTTCCGGTTTTACGGGCTGCTTTGCCTGCGCTTTGGGCGCGGCGGCAGCCTTTTTTTCAGGCTTTGCAGGGGCGGCCGCCTTCGCGGGCTTTGCCTGCTGTTCCGGCTGCTTCCCGGCCTGTTCGGGGGCAGCTTTGGGCTTTTTGCCGCGCACGGGCGGCTCCGGGCGCACCGGGGCGGGCACGCCGTCCCACGGGTGGCCGGACACCACTGGGATCTTCCGGCGGTTCAGCTTTTCGATGCCGGCCAGATACTCCTGCTCCTCCGGGGCGCAGAAGCTGACGGCGGTGCCGTCGGCTCCGGCACGGGCTGTGCGGCCAATGCGGTGCACATAGGTCTCCGGCACCTCGGGCAGGTCGTAGTTGAACACATGGGACAGCTCGCTGATGTCGATGCCGCGGGCGGCGATGTCGGTGGCCACCAGTACCCTTGTCTTCCCGGCCTTGAAGTCCTCCAGTGCGGTCACGCGGGCGGTCTGGCTCTTGTTGCCGTGGATGGCCGCCGCCGGGATGCCCTGTTTGGTGAGGTCTCTTGCGATCTTGTCGGCCCCGTGCTTGGTGCGGCTGAACACCAGCGCGTTGACCACTGGGGGCTGCAGGTTCTTGATGAGCCAGGGCAGCAGGAATTTCTTGTTTCCCTTCTCCACATGGTACAGGCTCTGCTGGATGCGGTCCACGGTGCTGGACACCGGGTCCACCTTGACAAAGGCCGGGTCCCGCAGGATGCCGGCGGCCAGCTGCTCGATCTCGGCGGGCATGGTGGCGCTGAACATCAGGTTCTGGCGCACCTTGGGCAGCTTGGCGATCACCTTCTTCACATCGTGCACGAAGCCCATATCCAGCATACGGTCGGCTTCGTCCAGCACAAAGATCTCCAGATCCGACAGGTCGATAAAGCCCTGCCCGATCAGGTCGTTCAAGCGGCCCGGGCAGGCCACAAGGATGTCCACGCCCTTTTTCAGGGCCTCCACCTGCGGGGCCTGGCCCACACCGCCAAAGATCACGGTGCTGCGCAGGTTCAGGTACTTGCCGTAGGCGTCAAAGCTCTCGCCGATCTGCAAGGCAAGCTCCCGGGTGGGGGTCAGGATCAGCGCGCGGATGGCCCCCTTGCGGCGGGGCGGGTTGGCAGTGAGGCGATCCAGCATGGGCAGCGCAAAGGCGGCCGTCTTGCCGGTGCCGGTCTGGGCACAGCCCATCAGATCCCGGCCGGACAGCACCGGCGGGATGGCCGCTGCCTGAATGGGCGACGGGGTCTCATAGCCTGCCTCCTGCACAGCGCGCAGAAGCGGGGCGGACAGATTCAGTTCTTCAAATGTCATGGTTCTCCTATGATTCGTTTCCATCGTTCGTTCTACCCCGGAACTCTCTCAGGCTCGCATCCGTTCGCCAGCTGTTCCCCCTTTTGGCCAAGCCATTTTCCCCCGGCCCGGGGGAAATCCGTCCCGAAGGGGGAGCTTTTTTGCAGAGAGATGGTGTTCCGGCATAGCCCGAAAGCTCCCTCTTCGGGGGAGCTGGCAAAACCGTCAGGTTTTGACTGAGAGGGTTTATTCCGTAATTTTCCGGCACTCGATATAATAGCGCTTTTCCTCCGCATGGCCCATGCTGAAGGTCTTGCGGGGCAGCACGCCGCCCATCACAACGCCCTTGAACAGGTCGCTCTTGGCAAAGGGCGGCATCAGGAAGGCCACAGCCCCCTTCTTGCACAGCGCGCGCACAGCCGGTTCATCGTGTACATAGTCCACCCGGCCCTCCGGGTGACGCTCCAGATAATACTCAATAAATTCGTCGATGGTGCCCACGGTAAGCGGCGCGGTGGGCTCCTCAAAGCTCAGCACGTTGGCCATGTGAGGGCCGGCCAGCGTAAAGGGCTGCTTTTTCTCGCCGCCAAAGCAGCAGCCTGCCATGTTCTCGTCGCTCCAGGTGATCAGCGCCAGCAGCACGGCAGCGCAGTCCACATTGAACAGCACCCGATGGATGGGCTCGATCTCGATGGCGGGCGAGTGGACGTTGCACACCTCGGCCAGGCACCACCGGGCCGGGTGGTTCTCGGCCTGCTCCGGGGTCAGGGTCTTTTTCAGCTCCTCCCAGCAGGCCTTGGCGGTGGCCAGCGAATGGTTGCCGTCGCCCACGGCCAGGGTCAGCGGGTCGCGGCGGGCAGCATCCGGGTATTTGGCATCAAAGGCCTCCTGACTGCCCAGCGCAGCCAGTGCCGTCTCGATCTGGTCGATCATTGCCGGGTCCTCCACGGCCCAACCGGCCACATGGCCGCCGCCCAGCATCAGTTCGCCCTCGTACACTTTGCGCAGCTCGTTCTTGCGGGCTGCGATGGGCTCGATGAGGGTGCACTGAGGGTCGTCGGCCAGCATCATGATGTGGGGCGTTTCCAGTGCGGCACCGGTGCGCACCTTCATGCGGGGCGGGATGCGGCTCTCCACCGTGCTCTCGCTGGGCCGCACGGTGCACTTTGCTCCGCGCTGATAGCTGTAGGCTTCCAGATCCACCTTGCCCACAAGGCCCTGCCGCACCCGGCCGCTCTGCTCGGTGCGCTCCACATACACAAAGCCGTCCACGGCGCGGGTGAGCACGTTCTGTGCATAATCCGCCATCGTGGCATGGATCTGCTCCACCCGGGCGTCCGCGTCGCCGTCCTCCAGATACACCTCCGGCAGGATCAGGTTCAGGGTGCTGGGGCTGCCGTCAGCCGCTTCTTTGGCCCGCTGCCAGTACTCGCGGTCGCTGGTGAACTGGTCGCAGGCAATGCAGCCCCACTGTTCCAGCGGGATCTGCTCCGCAGGCAGAAGGATGTGCGCAGGTGCAAAGCAAGTTGTGGTGTTCATGGTCGATTCCTCACTTTCCCGTATCATCAAAGACAATTACTGCATCACTCAGCCCGAAACGCGGTCGGTCTCAAAGCGGTCTGCGGCGTGTACGGTCAGGTTCTCCACCCCTGCATCCGTGGCCGCCATTTCCAGCGCCTGCAGGGCATCGGCATCCATGGCCGCGTCCGAGGTCACCAGCAGGTTCTGCACGCCCAGGGTCAGGGCCGGCACGTCCAGCGCCACACTGCTGTTCTTGCACTGATCCAGCGTGTAGCTGAACCACAGGGTCACCTTGCCCGACAAACGGTCCTGCAGGGCGGCGATGTCCGCCTTCAGCTGGTCGGCACGGGAGACCCCGTTGGTGGTACCGTAGTCCTGCTTTTTGCTCAGCTTGGGGAACTGCACATTGGTCAGCACCACCTGCTCAAAGCCCAGCTGCTGCACCTCTTCCACCAGGTCGCCCACATACTCCACTGCCGCCGTGGAATAAGGGTTCAGCCAGGGGTTGCCGTTCTTCCGGGCATCCAGCCACAGGGCGCTGCCGTTGTAGTGGATGGCCATGGAGGGGTCGGTGCGGGGCGAGATGGGGTCCTTGAAGACCGCGAGCTGCGCCACCGGAATGAGCTTTTCTTCCCGCAGGATGGCCGCGATGTGCCCGGCGTCCAGCGGATCGGCCACGATGCCGCCCGCCGCAGCCGCCGCCTGCGATGCATAGTAGATGTTTCCGGCCGCATCCTTCAGGGTCAGCACGGCGTATTCCACGCCCTGCGCCTTCAGCTGCTGTGCCGTGGTGCGGAGGGTGTCATCGTCCGTGAGGGCCGCCGTGTCCAGCTCCGCCCACCGGCCGGAAACGATTGCCTTGCCGTCAAAGACGTCCTCTTCCGGCTCCGATGCCGCCGAGGAAGCAGCCTCCGACGCAGCTGCCGAAGCCGCTGCCTGGGAGGATGCCGCCGCGCGGGATGCGCTCTCGGCTTCCAGATCCCGGTCCTTGACCACGGTGTACCAGGTGTGGGTAGCCCAGTCCAGCACATGGGGCGCGGCGAACCATGCCGCGGCCAGCACCACGGCCACCAGCACGACGATGCCCACGATCTTGCGGATGCGCATGCCGCGGCTGTAAAAGCTGCGGCGGTAGCGCTTGACCTTGGGCCGACGTTTATACTTTGCCATTTTGACTTACCTCCCTTTACAGGATCACCGAATGGCCGGTAAAGCCATAAATGGCCAGCGCCAGCACGCCGATGTACACCAGCGTGATGGGCAGGCCGCGGAACGCGGAGGGGATAGCCTTGCTGCGCAGGCGGTGCTGGGCCTCTGTGACCAGCAGCACAGCCAGCAGGTAGCCCACGCCGCTGCCCAGGCCAAAGCCCAGGCTCTGCATCAGCGTAAAGCTCTGGGTGCGCTCCACCAGCACGGTGCCCAGCACGCAGCTGTTCAGGGCTGCAACGGGCACGATGCGCAGCAGCTTGCCCGCAAGGGGCAGCCGGCGGCCCAGGCCGAGCACCAGCTCTTCGGCGGTGCAGACCACGGCAATGGCGGCCACATACACCAGCGGGCGCAGCTGGGCGCGGTTTTCCAGCGAGACGATCCAGCTGCCGGCATACCAGGTCAGCGGGGCCACCAGCACCTGCGTGATGCACAGCTGCAGGCCGAACAGCCAGCTGCTGGTGCGGTCATCCCCCACCAGCTGCACCAGACGGGACACGCCCAGTGCGCGGGTAAAGATGGCATTCTGGGCAAACACGGCCAGCACCGCATAGCCAAAGAACACCACCCAGGCATTCACAACATCTCTCATTGCTCGCCGTCCGCCTCCTTCTGTGCATGCACATCCACAAGGCTGCGCGCTTCCCGTACCAGATAGGCCTTGCGCCGGGCTGCCAGTGCACGCCACACGGCGCACAGCACGCCCAGCACGATAAAGCCGCCCGCCGGCATCCCGGCCATGGGCAGCACGGCCCGGTGCCCCACCGGGGTGCCGAACACCGTGCCCAGTGCCAGCCACTCGCGCACGCAGCCCAGCAGCATCAGCAGCAGCGCATAGCCCACCGTGATGCGCAGGCCTTTGGACACGGCCTTATGCAGCGTTTCCTGCACGCGGCCAAAGCGGTAGGTCAGCAGCGGCTCCACCACCAGCAGGGGCAGGTAGATGCCCAGGGTCAGCAGGCTGGTGCCGAACACAGCGTTCAGGATGGGATAGGCCACCAGATACACCACAGCGGCACTGAGGCTGTACACCAGGGCCCGGGGCAGCAGCTTTTTCTGCAGCTCTTCCGGGGCCGGATTCTCGCTGTTCAGGGGGAACAGACGGCTCAGCAGGCAGGCCAGCACGCGGGAGGGCACCAGCAGCAGCGTGACCGCAGCCGCCAGCATCACACCGTTATGGGCGGTGGTGGCCAGCACCACCAGCGGGGCCAGACCCATGCCCTGCATGACCACGGGGTTGTTCAGGAACACGCGGTCGTGGTGGGCAAAGCGGTCGGGGTCCTTCAAAATCAGTTCTGCGGTCGCTTTTCTCATTCTGCGGCCTCCTTTCCGGCACCGGATGCGGGCAGGTGGTGCAGCAGACGGTACAGCCGCACCTCGGTGCGGTCGATCCACGCCGAGATGCTGTTGACGGCCAGCACGGCAAAGCATACGCCCGTTTCGTACACGCCGTAATAGCGGAAGCCCATGCTTACCCCGCCCACCAGCACACCGTACAGGATGCGTCCCATCCGGTGGTGGGCACAGGTGTAGGGCTCATTGATGAGGAACACCGCGCTGAACAGCACCGCGCCGGTGAGCAGCTCGTCCCGCACGCACTGCAGACGGGGCAGGGCGTTGACCAGCACATCACTTTCCGCCAGACCCGCCTGCCGCGGGAAAAAGAAGGCGATGAGGGCGCAGGTGGCCAGAAAGCTCACCGAGGCCGTCATATGGGCATCCTTCTGGCTCCACAGGAACAGCCCGCAGGCCAGCAGCACCAGGGCGGCACCGGTGCCCATGGGGGCGGCGTATTCGCCCAGGCTCAGGGCAATGGGGTTGTAGTTCAGCATGCCGCCGCTGCTCAGGGTGTCCTCAATGGCACTGGACACCGGCACGCCGGAGGCATCCCACAGCGGGATGGCCGTATAGGGCTGCGGGTAGCGGAACACCTGTTCCGGCCAGGACACCGCCGCCACGGCATAGCCCACGGCGGCCGGGTTGAAGGGGTAGCTGCCGTAGCCGCCAAAGACCTCCTTGCCGATGAGCACACCGGCCAGCACCGCCGCCACCAGCACATAGATGTCCACGGTGACCGGCATCAGCAGGGCGATCACCAGCGCAAAGCTCTCGTTGGACAGGTCGCCGTTCTGATATACGCGGTGCCGCAGCAGTGACACCAGACGGTCGCACAGGTTGCCGGTGAGCATGGCAATGCCGCACAGCAGCAGCGGGCGCAGGCCGTACAGGTAGCAGGCCATGCACAGCGGCGGCACCGCCATCCAGCAGATGTGCTTGTAATATTTTCCGGTCTTTTGCAGCTGCTGTTCCTGCTCCCGGATCAATGCTTCATCCATACAACGCTCCCTCTCACAGGGCAGCCAGACGGCGCACGGCGGCGGTCCTGTCGTCCTTGCCGAACACGGCACTGCCTGCCACCAGAACGTCGGCACCGGCCTCCACGCACAGCGGGGCGGTGGTGTCGTCCACGCCGCCGTCCACTTCCAGCAGATAGTGCAGGCCGCGCTTCTCGCGCTCCGCCTTCAGCCAGCGCAGCTTGTCCAGTGCCGAGGGCATGAACTTCTGGCCGCCGAAGCCGGGCTCCACGCTCATCACCAGCACCAGGTCCAGCTGGTCCAGATAGGGGGCCAGCGCCTCCGGGGCGGTGCCGGGCTTGATGGTCAGGCCCGTCTTGCAGCCCAGCGCCTTCACGGCATCCAGCGTCTGCTGGATATCGTCCTCGCATTCCAGATGGAAGTTGTACAGGGTGGCACCGGCCTTGATGAAGGGTTCTGCATACTGCAGCGGATGGCTGATCATCAGATGCACATCGTAAAAGGCATCCGGCAGGGTCTTGTGCAGGCTCTTGAGCACCGGCACGCCAAAGCTGATGTTGGGCACAAAATGGCCGTCCATCACGTCGTAGTGCAGCATCTGTGCACCGGCGTCCAGCACCGTGCGGCAGTCCGCGCCCAGCTTGCCAAAATCAGCCGAAAGGATCGAAGGACTTACAATCGCCATAGTATATCGTTACGCTCCGTTATATTCAAAAGTTTTTATCCTCACAGGCCCGGTATTTTTCCAGTTTTGCAGTTTCCGGAATACCGGGGCATGGATATCTTTAGTTTACATGAAAACGCACAAAAAATCAAACCTGCCGGCCTGTTTTTCACCGAAAAGTCGTAATTGGATAGATTTGTCCATCTGCCCTCTTTCTTTTGGCCCTGCGGGCGGCGTATTGACGATTTGAAATGGCTTCGCGTGCGCTTCGCCATAAATAGCGGAAAAATTATTTTTATATTCGCGTTTGTCGCGCTCTGCGGAGCGCTCCAAACGCCTTTTCACAGGAGGGGTCGTTACGGGCACCGGCATCGGCAGCTGTCAGCCTGCGGCTGTCGCGCAGCAACCGAGGTGGCTCGCCCCAACAAGTTCTCTTTTGCCATCAAAAGAGAATATTTTCCGTTCCTGAAACACAAAACAGCCAGACCGCCCTGACGTCCGGGCAGTCTGGCTGTGCGGTTATTCCACCGGTTTCATGCTGGCCGGGTCCTCCACGGCGGGGGCACCGCCGGCCTCGTCGGGCAGGCGCTTCATGCCGCCGGGGTTCGGGGCCTGCGAGGGCAGGGTGAATACGAACCGGCACCACTCGCCCTGCTGGCTCTCCACCCGGATCTGTCCGCCGGACAGGTTGACCAGCACCTTGCAGATGTTCAGGCCCAGGCCCGCGCCGCGGGCGTGCAGGCCGCGGGAGCGGTCCTCCTTGTAGAAGCGCTGGAACACATAGGGCAGTGCCTCCGGGCTGATGCCCTGACCGGAGTTCCAGACAGCGATCTCGGTTTCCGGGCCCAGTTTTTCCACGCTGAAGCGGATGGTGCCGCCCGCCGGGGTGAACTTGATGGCGTTGTCCAGCAGGTTGTACACCACCTGATGGATCAGGTCCGGGTCGGCGTACACCAGCGCCTTTTCGTCCATGGTCAGGCCCTCGATCTCGATCATGCCGTCGTTGATGCGCTGCTCGGCCGAGAGCGCCACGCCGGTGAGGGTGTCCCAGATGTTGAACATCCGGGCATTGACCTGGTATTCGCCGCTTTCCAGCTTGGACAGATCCAGCATGTTCTGGATCAGACGGGCCAGACGGCCCGTCTCCTCGCTGACCAGCTGCAGATAATGGTTCTGCATGTCGGGCGGGATGGTGCCGTCCAGCATGCCGTCCACAAAGCCCTTGATGGTGGTCATGGGGGTGCGCAGCTCGTGGGCGATGTTGCCCATGAACTGGCCCCGGGAGTTGTCGTTGGTCTGGATGTTGTCGGCCATGCGGTTGAAAGTGCGGGCCAGGTCGGCCACTTCCCCTTCGCCTTCCACGCCTTCCACACGCACGGACAGGTCGCCGCCGCCAAAGCGCTGGGCCGCGTCGGTCACCTTCTGCAGCGGGTCGGTGAGTTTGCGCATCAACAGCTTGGTCAGGATGCTGGCGCACAGCAGCATCACGCAGGCCGACAGCAGGAAGTTGGACCAGAACTGCTGCTTGAACTCGGTGAGCTGCCTGCCGGAGGAGCACAAAAAGATCCAGCCGCTCTGGCTGCCGCGCTCGTCGCACATCTCACTGACGGTGATATAGCTTTTTTCGGTCAGCACCCCATCCAGCGTACCGAACACATGGTAGTAGTCCGCGCCGGAGGCCGCCGCCTTCTTCATCATCTCATCCGGCACGGCCTGTGCGGTGAGCATTTCCGGGCTGGAAGCGATCAGCACCCGGCCGTCGTTGTCGGTGAAGAACAGATAGGCCTCCGCGCTCTCGCCGATGATCTCCAGCTTGGTGTTCAGGGCGTCCAGCTCGTCGCCCTCCGGCAGCGCCGCCTGCTGGGCCAGATACTGGGCCGTGCGGCGGGTGACCCCCACCACCTGGTCCAGCGTCTCATAGCGGTCCCGGGCAAAATAATTCTTGAACAGCACCCATTCCGAACAGCCCATCAGCACGATGCCCAGCACCATCAGGGTGGACACCAGCGAGAAGAATGCCGTCGAGATACTCTTGCGCATTACTGACGCACCTCGAATTTATAGCCCACGCCCCACACGGTTTTCAGCTCCCACTTGTCGGAAGCACCGGCCAGCTTTTCGCGCAGGCGTTTGACGTGCACGTCGATGGTACGGCTGTCGCCGTAATACTCAAAGCCCCACACCTCGTCCAGCAGCTGGTCGCGGGTGTACACACGGTTGGGGTGGGAAGCCAGGCAGTTGAGCAGTTCCAGCTCCTTGGGCGGAGCCTCCACCACCTTGCCCTTGACCCGCAGCTCATAGCTGTTCATGTCCAGGCGCAGGTTGTCGAACTCGATCACGCCCTCGGTGCTCTCGGCTGCAGCCGAGGTGGTCTGGCAGCGGCGCAGCACCGCCTTGATGCGGGCCACCACTTCCTTGGCGTCAAAGGGCTTGACCATGTAATCGTCGGCGCCCAGCTCCAGGCCCAGCACCTTGTCAAAGGTCTCGCCCTTGGCGGTGAGCATCATCACCGGGGTATTGCCCGCCTTGCGGATGCGGCGGCACACTTCCAGGCCGTCCATCCGGGGCATCATCACATCCAGCAGCACCATGTCGGGCTTGATCTGGTTGAACTTTTCCAGGCCCTCCTCGCCGTCGCCGGCCGTGGTGACCTGATAGCCCTCCTTGGTCAGGTACAGGCGCAGCAGCTCACAGATGTTGGCGTCATCATCCACCACAAGGATCTTTTCGTTTGCCATAAAGGTTTCCTCCCGTCTGGTCTATCCAATGGCCGCCGCGCTTGCGGCAGGCCGTGTGTCAAAAAGGCTCTCCATCTTTTATTATACTGGAGAGTTATGACAAAATAAAGAAGGTTTTGTATGATTTTTTCACAAGCTCCGTTCTTCTGCCCATCCGGATGTGCCCGGCCCGGCGGCCGCATTTCGGTCTGACATCACACGTCGGTCGATGGATGTATTTCGCCGGGTCAGGTCCGCTCCTGTCGACGAGGCATCAGCGTCGCGTTTTTGCCCCTTCGAGCCGAAAAACCGCACAAAACAGCGTCATCCGGTTTGTACAGGCCGCCAAAATTGCCGCCGGGCGGGAAAAGTTCCTTGCATTTTACCGGGCGGGATGTATACTGAAACCGTACCGGGTTTGTACTACAAGCCGGGGCTTCATTCCTGCATCGCAAGCGGTGCCGCACCGCTTTATGTTTTGAGAGAAGAGAGGTATTCCCCATGGCTGAATGTTTTTACTGTGAAAAAGACAACGAAAAGCGCAAGGCTCTGATGCTGGACGTCTGCGAGCTGCCCTACAGCATCGTATACCTGTTCCGCGACCAGAAGAACAAGGGCCGCTGCGTGGTGGCCTTCAAGGGCCACAAGACCGAGTACTTCCAGCTGACCCCGGAGGAGAACGCCGGTTACTTTGCCGACGTGGCCAAGGTGGCGAAGGTCCTGGATGAGCTGTACCACCCGGACAAGATCAACTACGCCACCTACGGCGATGGCATGCCCCATGTGCATGTGCACATCGTGCCCAAGTACAAGGGCGGCGTGAGCTGGGGCCAGCCCTTCAGCGACAGCCTGCCCAAGGTGCTGCTGACCGACGCCGAGTACGACGCCATGATCGCCGACCTGCGCGCAAAGCTGCTGTAATTTTCACCTGTCCCGGCCCGTCGGGGGATGCCTTGCTCCCCGGCGGGCTTTTTGTCTGCCCCAAAGGGCCAATCTTGCCAAAACGCTTGCGCTCCCCCGGTGCTTTGCGTATAATGATAGATGTATTGTTATGCCCAAAAAACGTGTAAGGAGCGTATTTTATATGAAGTTAGGTATCGTCGGCCTGCCGAACGTCGGCAAGTCCACTCTGTTCAACGCCATCACCTCCACCAAGAACGCGGAGGCAGCCAACTATCCTTTCTGCACCATCGAGCCCAACAGCGGCATCGTGGCCGTGCCGGACAAGCGTCTGGACAAGCTGGCCGAGGTGTGGCAGACCAACAAAAAGACCCCCGCCATCGTGGAGTTCGTGGACATCGCCGGTCTGGTGAAGGGTGCCAGCCAGGGTGCCGGCCTGGGCAACAAGTTCCTGGGCCACATCCGCGAGTGCGACGCCATCGTGCATGTGGTGCGCTGCTTTGACGACGACAACATCATCCATGTGGTGGAGGACGTCTCCAAGGCTGAAGCCGTGGACCCCATCTCGGACATTGACGCCATCGACTACGAGCTGATCCTGTCCGACCTGGAAGTGGTGCAGAACCGCGCCGGCCGCATGGCCAAGGCCGCCAAGAGCGGCAACAACAAGGGTGCCGCCGCCGAGGCCGCCTGGCTGCAGCAGCTTGCCGACCACCTGAGCGCCGGCAAGCCCGCCCGCAGCTTCGACTTTGACGAGGGTGACGCCGAGCAGCAGGCTGTGCTGCACGAGATGGGCCTGCTGAGCGCAAAGCCGGTGCTGTACGCCTGCAACGTGGGCGAGGATGACCTGATGGAGGGCATCGAGAACAATAAGTATGTTCCGCTGGTGGCCGCCCGCGCCAAGGAAGAGGGCGCCCGTTACATCCCCATCTGCGCCAAGACCGAAGAGGACATTGCCGACTACTCCCCCGAGGAGAAGAAGGAATTCCTGGCTGAGATGGGCATCGAGGCCAGCGGCCTGGACAACCTGATCACCGCCAGCTACGACCTGCTGGGCCTGATCTCCTTCCTGACCGACGGCAAGAAGGAGTGCCGCGCCTGGACCATCCGCAAGGGCACCAAGGCCCCGCAGGCTGCCGGCAAGATCCACAGCGATTTTGAACGCGGCTTCATCCGCGCCAGCGTCATCGGCTACAAGGATCTGGAAGCCAACAACTTCGACTACGCCGCCGTCAAGGCCAAGGGCCTGCAGCGCACCGAAGGCAAGGAGTACGTCGTGAACGACGGCGACGTCATCGAGTTCCTGTTCAACGTGTAAGGAGAGTTCTATGATTTTTGGTATTATGGGCGCAATGCCCGATGAAGTCGATCAGCTGTGTGCCCGCTTGGAAAACGTCACCGTGGAACCCTACGGCGGCGTGGAGTACCACAAGGGCACGCTGGCAGGCAAGCAGGTGGTGGTGTGCTGTGCCGGCATGGGCAAGGCCAACGCCGCCGCCACCACCCAGGTGCTCATCACCAAGTTCGGTGCCGAGAAGATCATCTTCTCCGGCATTGCAGGCAACATGACCTCGAAGATCGGCATCGGCGACGTGGTCATCGGCAAGACCGTGCTGTACCACGACGCCCAGCTGGACATGATCTGCCAGAACCCGCCCTTCCTGAAGGAATACACCGGTGACCCGGAGCTGATCGCCGCCGCCGAAAAGGCCTGTGCCGAGGCCGGTGTCAAGGCACTGGTGGGCAAGATCGCCACCGGCGACCTGTTCGTGGGCGACAGCGAGACCAAGGCCGCCATCGAGGCCAAGTGCGCCCCGGACTGCGTGGAGATGGAAGGTGCAGCCGTGAGCCAGATCGCCGCCAAGAACGGCGTGCCCTGCGTCATCCTGCGCGCCATGAGCGACAATGCCGACGAGGACGGCCACGAGGTGCTGGTGGTCAAGAAGTTCAGCATCGCAGAGTACGTTGCCACCGCCACGAAGATCGTGGCCGCCATGGTGGAAGCACTCTGATTTTCAGCTTTTCCAGATGAAACCCCCGGCAGGCTCAACAGGCCCTGCCGGGGGTTTGTGTTTCTGACGTAATACTCTCTGTACCGGCTGTGGGCCGGGAGTTTCTCCGAGGACCGTCCGCTGGGGTGGGACCCTGTTGCCCGTCAGGGCAATAGGGCGGGCGATGGAATGGCCCGACTCGTGTCCGAGGAGAAAGCTACCGACACGCAGCCAAGTAACGTTTCTTACAAAAACTGTTCCAGCCGGACGCGGTTGTCCTCTTCAAATTCCATCAGCCGCTGGGCAAGGCGCTTGGTGCCGGGTGCGGCATTGGGGTAGTCCTTCTGTGCCTTCACGCAGTCCACCACTCCCATGCCGCTGCCCTGGGTCAGCATCTCGGCCAGGTTGCGGGTGGACTTGTCGGTCAGGGTCTTCATGCTGATGCCCATCTTCGTGTTGAATTTTGCCATGGCGCTCTGGCCCTGGGCGGTGCCGCCGCAGGCTTCCATGGCGGTGTGGGCCTCCTGATTGAGTTGGTGGTAGAGGTTGCGCTGGCGCAGCAGCTCCGCCTTGAACTGAGTGTCGTCGGTCATCGGCACGATCTGTTCCAGCGTGTTCTTGCCCATTTCGGTGTTCTGCACCACGGCTTCCAGGAGATTGAGGTTGTCGTTTTTCTGGTTTTCCATACAAAAAGCCCCCTTTGGCAGCCAGTGTGCGCCAAAAGGGGCTTTTCTATACATGATCGTTATTCGGCACAGCCGATCCGGTCGCCGCCGGAAGCCTGCACCTTGCGCAGGCGGGCATCGCACAGCTCGTAGAGGGCGGGCCAGTTCTTGGCCTCCACCTCGTCCAGCCCGGCGGCCGCGCCGCTCATGGTGAACTGCACCCGGTGCATCATGCCGGTGGTGGTGATGCACTCGTGCGGCATCTGCTCGTACAGCTCCTGCATCCGGGCCGCCAGCTGCGGACCGGTGGTGTCCACGCTGCCCACCACAAAAATGCTGCCGGTCAGGCGACAGACCACCTGTTCCGTCGGGGTATCAAAGTGCTTTTTCCACTGGTTGCCCACAAAGCAATGGAGCTGGTCCATCACCGGCTGGCCGTAAGTATCGCAGAGCTGAGGGCCCTTGTCCAGAGCCACCAGAGCCACAGCGGCGCTGCGGCCCTGCCGGGCCCACTGTTCCAGCTTTGCGCCGAACACCCGCTCCAGATACTGGCGGTTGTACACACCGGTCAGAAAATCGTGGCTCATATCGTCGCGGCACAGCTCCCGTTCCCGGGGCGTCATGCGCTCTTCGGGCAGGACATTGCCTGCCAGCGGTGCCGACATCTGCAGCTTCCAGCGCTTGCCGTCCGCTTCCACGATGCGGTGCAGCACGCAGTCCACCCGTCCGCCGCGCAGCTCATAGTCCACCTGCAGGCTTTCGTCCTGCCAGCCGGGTTCCGGCTGTTCTTCGGTCAGGCTGACGCTGTCAAACACCGCCTGTGCAGTCTGCACAAAACTGTGCAGATCCTGCTCGGTCCATTGTTTTTCCATTGCATTTTCCCCATCATCATGCATCGTGCTGCCGTGCACCGGCAGCTGACTGATTCCCGGCACTCTCCGGGAACTCATAGTCATTATAACATTCAGGCGGGGCCATTGCCAGCAGAACGCACAATTTTTCACTGGAATTTTTGCATTTTCGTCAGATTGCCAAACAATTTACAAAGTGCCCGCCGGAATTAGACGCGGCAGTACACACTGCACTCGTCGGCAATGGTCTTTGCCAGCGTTTTGCTCTCAAAACCGGCCGCTGCACGCCATGCCCAGTTGCCGCCCAGCTTGCCCGGGGTGTTCAGGTGTGCTTCCTCGCCCAGACCCAGCCAGTCGTACATGGGGATGATGGCACGGTCGGCCACCGAACCCAGGGCTGCCCGCAGCAGAGCGGTGCGGGCAGCCGCCGTTTTGACGGCGGCGACTTCCTTTGCGGTGGGGTGTGCGCCGGTCAGGTGCAGATAGGCCGCCGCCGTGGCCTTTTCCTTGGGGGTGGCAGCGCTCTCCCACCAGGCCGTGATAGTGGTGTTGTCGTGGGTGCCGGGGTAGACCACACTGTTCTTGACATGGTTGTGGGGCAGGTACTCGTTATCCCCGCCGCTGAAGGCAAACTGCAGCACCTTCATGCCCGGGAAGGTGCTGTCGGCCAGCAGCTCCCGCACGCTGGGGAACAGCTCGCCCAGGTCCTCGGCAATGATGGGCAGCTTGCCCAGCGCCTGCTCCAGCGCGTCGAACAGCTCCATGCCGGGGCCGTTTTCCCACTTACCGGTCTTGGCGGTGGCACTGTCGGCAGGGATGGCCCAGTAGGTGTCAAAGCCCCGGAAATGGTCGATGCGCAGCAGGTCGTAGATGCCCAGGGCATGGCGCACCCGCTGGACCCACCACGCATATCCAGTCTGTTTATGATACGTCCAGTTATACAGCGGGTTGCCCCACAGCTGACCATCGGCGGAGAAATAATCCGGCGGGCAGCCTGCCACACGGGCAAAACGGCCCTCGGCATCCAGCTCGAACAGCTTGCCGCCCACCCAGGCATCCACCGAGTCGGCAGAGACATAGATGGGGATATCGCCCAGGATCTGCACACCCTTGTCGTTGGCATACTGCTTCACAGCCTGCCACTGGGTGCTGAACTTGTACTGTACAAACTTCCAGAAGCCGATCTCTTCCTCGTTTTCGGCAGCAAAGGCGGCCAGCGCAGCCTTGTCCCGCAGGCGGTAGGGGCGCTCCCACTCCACCCAGTTCTTCATGCCGTTGGCCACTTTCAGAGCCATGTACAGGGCATAATCCTCCAGCCATGCCTCGTTGCTCAGGGTGAAGGCATAGTAGTCATCCGGGAAGTAATCGCTGCAGCCGTGCAGGCCCTTGCAGGCCTTGCGCCAGGCCGCATAGGCGGTGCGCAGCACCTTGTAGCGGCTGGTGTACAGGGTGCCGTAGTCCACCTGCTTCGGATCATCGCCCCAGGGCTCTGCCTTGAGCTGGGCTGCCGTGAGCAGGCCTTCTTCCTTCAGGGCATCAAGGTCGATGAAGTAGGGGTTGCCCGCAAAGGCGGAGCAGCTCTGATAGGGGCTGTCGCCGTAGCCGGTGGGGCTCAGGGGCAGCAGCTGCCAGATCTTCTGCCCGGCATCGGCCAGAAAATCCACAAATTTGAATGCTTCCTTGCCAAAGCAGCCAATTCCATAAGGGCCGGGCAGGCTGGACACCGGCATCAGGATTCCACTTTCACGCATGGTTTTACCTTCCTCACATTCCACATTTTGACCGGAAACTTGTTGATTCTTATCATAACATAATCGCAGACTATTTTCCACAGGCAAAAATCGTGGTATACTGTGGTATACTTGGTATTTGTCACCTGTTGGGCCGATACTCCGGCAGCTTTCTCTTCGGACGCGAATCGGGCCATTCCATCGCCCGCCCTATTGCCTTACGGCAACAGGGTCCCACCCCAGCGGACGGTCCTCAGAGAAACTTCCGGCGCACCAGCCAGCAGAAAGCATCAGGAGGTCTTACGCACCATGCAGTGCACTGAAAAATATTTTGAAGCGGATGCCTTCCGCACCCGGGCCGAAAGCGTCCTGCTGGCCGCCGTGCCGGACAGCCGTACCGGCGGCGGACTCCTCGCGCTGGAAGGTACGGTGTTCTACCCGGAAGGCGGCGGTCAGCCTGCCGACCGGGGCACCCTGACCCTGCCGGACGGCACCGAGCTGGCCGTGACCGATGTCCACGAGCAGGACGGCATCCTCTGGCACAGCGTTCCTTCCCTGCCCGACACCGCCGTGCCGGGCATCACGGTAGAGGAAGCCATCGACTGGGACTGGCGCTTTGACAAAATGCAGCAGCACACCGGTGAGCACATCCTTTCCGGCATCCTGCACCGGATGTTCGGGGCCGAGAATGTGGGCTTCCACATCGGGGCCGAGGCCGTGCGCATGGACACCAGCGTGCCCATCTCCGCCGAGGGCCTGCGCGCCGCCGAGCTGGAAGCCAACCGCATCGTCTGGCAGGACGTGCCGGTGGTCATCACCTACCCCACCCCGCAGGAGCTGGCCGCCCTGACCTACCGCAGCAAAAAGGAGATCGAAGGGCAGGTGCGCATCGTGACCATTCCCGGTGCCGATGTGTGCGCCTGCTGCGGCACCCACACCCGCACCACCGGGCAGGTGGGTCAGATCAAGATCCTGACCAGCGAGAACTACAAGGGCGGCGTGCGGCTGAGCATCGTGTGCGGTGCCCGGGCGCTGGAAGCTGCCCAGGCCATGCGGGCACGGCAGGCAGACATCGGGGCCCTGCTCAGCGCCAAAGCCGACCAGACCGCTGTGGCCGTACACCGGGTGTACGACGAGTACACGGCCCTCAAGTTCAACCACTTCGGCCTGTGCAGCCAGCTATTCGACGCACTGGCCGCCGCCGTGGAGCCGGGGCAGAATGCCATCCGCATCGTGCCGGGGCTGGACCCGGACGGCCTGCACCGGCTGGCCGTGCGCCTGAGCGAGGCCACCACCGGTCTGTGCGCCGCCCTGACCCCCAACGACAAGGGCACCGGTTACTGCCTGGCCCAGGCCGGCGGGGACGTGCGTGCCCTGACCAAGGCCCTGAACACCGCCCTGAACGGCCGCGGCGGCGGCAAGCCCGGCATCTGCCAGGGCAGCTGCGCCGCCACGCCGGAGCAGGTTGAAGATTTTTTGAAGGAGAATATTGATCATGAGAATGCGCTTTAAACCCTATGCACACGACGAGCTGATGGCCGCCGATTTCCACGTCCACGAACCCCTGATCTGGGGCGGCAAGTGGCACGCCCAGTATGCCCGTCCGGAACAGCCCTTTGTGCTGGAGCTGGGCTGCGGCAAGGGCGGTTTCCTCTCCCAGCTGGCCTGCGCCCACCCGGAGAACAACTATCTGGGCATCGACATCACCGACAAGGTGCTCATCCTGGCCAAGCGCAAGATCGAGGCCGCCTATCAGGCCGCAAACCGCCCCATCGACAACGTCAAGATCATGAGCACCGACATTGAGCGCATCAAGGGCGTGATCACGGCGGAGGACGAGGTCAGCCGCATCTACATCAACTTCTGCAACCCGTGGAGCAAGAACGGCTCTTCCCACAAGCACCGCCTGACCTACCCCCGTCAGCTCATCAACTACCGCGCGTTCCTCAAGGACGGCGGCGAGATCTACTTCAAGACCGATGACGATGACCTGTTCCGCGACAGTCTGGAGTACTTCCCCGCTTCCGGCTACGACATCGAGTGGATGACCTACGACCTGCACGAGAACGAGCCGGAGTGGAACATCCGCACCGAGCACGAAGGCATGTTCACTGAGATGGGCATCAAGATCAAAGCCCTCATCGCCCGCAAAAAGCCCGGCGACGACAGCGTGACCTGGATCGAGCCCAAGGTGCTCAAGCGCATGGCACGGGAAGCCGCCGAAGCCGAGTCGGCTGCCAAGACCGCACAGGAAGGCGAGAGCAATGTCTGACCCCTGTGAACTGTGCCTGAACAACCTGCAGGACGAATACGGCAGCTATTACTGTGCCCAGGGCAGCGCACTGGACGAGGACGAAATGGCCCGCTATCTCTCCTGCCGCACCGCCGCCTGCCCCTTTTTTGAGCCGGGCGACGAATACAAGATCGTAGCAAAGCAAAACTGACCGGAGGTGTTTTTGTGGTAGCCTTCCTCACCCAGACCACCGTCTGCGGCTTTTCGCTGTACCAGACGCTGGCCTATTTTCTGATTTATTCCTGTCTGGGCTGGTGCCTGGAAGTGGTCTACGCCGCTGTGACCACCGGCAAGCTGGTGAACCGCGGCTTCCTGAACGGGCCGGTGTGCCCCATCTACGGCTTCGGCATGGTCATCGTGCTCTATGCTCTGACCCCGCTGGTGGACAACACCCTGCTGCTCTATCTGGGCGGTGTCATCCTGCCCAGTGCCCTGGAGCTGGTGGGCGGCTGGGCCCTATACAAGCTGTACCGCACCCGCTGGTGGGACTACAGTGACTACCCCTTCAACATCGGCGGCTACATCTGCCTGGAATTCTGCCTGCTGTGGGGCGTGGGCACCCTGGTGGTCATGCGCATCGTGCACCCCATCATAGCCGGACTGGTGGCCATGGTCCCCACGCTGGTGGGCGTGATCCTGATGTGCATCCTCTACGCCGTGTATGCCACGGATGTGGTGGCCACCGCCATTGCGGCCTCCACCCTGGCCGACACCCTGGACACCATGGAGAAGCTGGGCGACAGCATCCATGCCGTGAGCGACGCCATGACCGAGCTGCTGGGCACCACCGCCATGACCGCCGACCAGAAGATGGACGAGAGCCGCCTGCAGCTCAAGCTGGCTGCCGCCGAAGCCCGGGACAATGTCCCCAAGCTGAAGCCGCGTGAGGCCATGGCCGCCATCCGTGCCCGGACCGACGAAGCCATGGAGACCGCACGGCGCGCTTCGGAGACCGCACGTCTGAACGCGGCCGAGGCCGCCAACGCCGCCAAACTGGCGGCACAGGGCGCTTCGGAGCGGGCCGCAGAACGCGCCGCTGCGCTGCTGCAGCTGGAAGAGCTGTCGACCGAGCTGCAGGTACGCTCCGACGAGATGCGTGCCCAGATGCTGAAGAAGCCCCGCGTCATCGGCCAGCGCCGCATGCTGCGGGCCTACCCCAAGCTGAAGCACGGTGTGAAGAGAACTTCGCTGGAAACGCTGCGCAAAAAACTGGATCGGCGGGAGTCCGATCAGGACCGGGGCAGCAAGGAATAAGCCCAGTGGGTTGTTGCGGATTTGTTGCAATTATCTGCGATGACCCGCTTTTTTATCGGTTTTTTGCGGCGTATTCTGTGCATTTTTGTGCGATAAAGATTGCCGGAAGCTATTTTCAAATTGCACATTTGATGCTATACTGTTACATAAGAGCGTAACTGGATAAACTATGTCTGAAGCTGGCAATTTTTGCCGGACTGCGAGGGATGACCATGTCTGATAAAACAATTCAAAATGCAACCGTCGGCACAGTACAGCCGGGTGCCCTTACAGCCATTGCACGCAAGGAGGACTTCCTGCAGCATCTGCAAGACTTTCTGGACACACACAAAACCGAAAAGTGGTGCGTCGCGGCCATCGACGTTGAGCACTTCAGGCTGTACAACGAGCTTTACGGCACCGAGCAGGGCAATGCCCTGCTGAACACCCTGGCCAGCCATCTGCTGGACTATCAAAAGACCTCCGGCCGCCCTGTGGGCTACTGGGGCAACGATGACTTTTTCCTCTGCCTGCCGGACGACCGCGTGCAGCAGCAGGACATCGTGATCACGCTGCAGACCTGCGTGAACCCCAATCATCAGGGTGTCACCTTCTTTCTGGCGCTGGGCCTGTGCCCGGTGAGCGAGCATCCGGAAGCGGACGCCGCCGCCCTGTGCAACTACGCCCAGATCGCCGTGATGAACCCGGACCATTCCGGCAGCGGCATCCACCGCTTTGCCCCGGCCATGCTGGACAGCCTCAAGGCCCAGCAGCAGCTGCTGAGTGAGCTGGAGCATGCGCTGGACAACCACGAATTCACCTTTTTCCTGCAGCCCAAGTGCAACAGCATGACCCGCGCCATCGTGGGCATGGAAGCACTGGTGCGCTGGAACCACCCCACCCGCGGCTGCGTGCAGCCGTCCGAGTTCATGCCCCTGCTGGAGAACACCGGCCTGATCACCCGGCTGGACCAGTACATCTGGGAAGCCGTCTGCCAGACACTGCAGAAGTGGCAGGCCGGCGGCAGCAATCTGGTGCCCGTATCGGTGAACGTGTCCGTGGTGGACATCGTGAATCTGGACGTGCCGCAGATCTTCTCGGATCTGGTGGAGAAATACCAGCTGGAGCCCAAGCTCCTGCTGGCCGAGATCACCGAGACCATGCTGGCCGAGAACTCCTCGGTGGTGGAAAACGCCATCCAGGGCCTGCACCGCAAGGGCTTCTCGGTGCTGATGGACGACTTTGGCAGCGGCTACTCGTCGCTGAACATGCTCAAGGACACCAACGTGGATGCCATCAAGCTGGACATGAAGCTCATCGACATGAACCAGCAGAACCACAGCAAGGGTGTGCAGATCGTGGAATCGGTGATCAATATGGCTCACCGGCTCAATCTGCCCATCATTGCCGAGGGTGTGGAGACCCCGGAGCAGGTGTCCATGCTGCAGGCTGCCGACTGCCTGTATACGCAGGGCTACTACTTCTTCAAGCCCATGCCCATTGAAAACGCTGAAAAGCTGCTGGCCCAGCCCAACAACGCCGATTACTGGGATATGCGCCGCGACCTGATGCGCCGCGACCACCGCACCGCTGCGGAGGACCCGGACTCGGAAAAGACGGCACTGGCCCTGCAGGCGTATCAGATCTTTACCGACAATCTGCTGGAAGTTTCGCTGCTCAACCTGGTCACCGGCACCTACCGGGTGATCAAGCGGGATGCCCGCCTGCCCAGCGCAGACCTGGCCAAGGAAGAGGACTTTACCACCTTCTGCGACCGTCTGGTGAATGAAAAGGTCGTGCACCCGGACGATGCAGAGATGTTCCAGGAGCAGGTGGACCTGCCCCTGCTGCAGGACACCCTGTTCCACTCCCAGCAGCCGGAGTTCTACCGCTTCCGCAAGCAGGTCGCCAACCAGTTCGTGTGGATCACCATGGAAGTGCTGCCCTGCCGCGGCTGCTGCGCCCAGAACCCCTGGGCCACCGTGCTGATGCGGGAGGACGCACAGGCCAACCAGCTGAGTGAGGAGCTGGACTTCTCCTACAGCCACGACACCCTGACCGGCCTTGCCAACCGCAGCAAGTATGAGAGCGACCTGCGGGAGCTGCAATATTCGGATTACGATTCCATGGTGTGCACCTACATCGACGTGGTGGGCCTGCATGAGGTGAACGATCACCTGGGCCACCGCAGCGGCGACAACCTGCTGTGCACCATTGCCAACGCCGCCCGCAAGTTCTTTGTGAGCAGCCGCATCTACCGCGTGGGCGGTGACGAATTCGTCGTGCTCACCCCCAACCTGCCGCCCTACGACGTATGGACCGCCTCCGACCGGATGCGCGTGTTCCTGCGGGAGAAGGACTGCGAGATCTCGGTGGGCATCCAGAACACCAACAATCTGCGCAAGCTGGAAGCGGCCGTGAACAAGGCCGAGCAGGCCATGCAGCAGGACAAGCTGGCTTACTACAGCCGCAACGGGCAGGAGCGTCAGCTCAAGGGCCTGAACGAAAAGCTGGAGCGCACCCTGACCCAGAAGCGGGACGCCGAGCACTTCCTGCGGGTGCTGGCCCCCAAGTACCGGGGCGTCTATGTGGTGAACCTGCAGGAGGACAGCGTGCGGCCCATCATCGTTCCGGACTTCTTCCAGAAGATCCTGGACACCTCCGGCGGCTCCTTCCGTGCCGTCATCACCGCTTACAGCGACCAGTATGTGGTGCCGGAATCCCGCGACGCCTTCAACAGCGTGCTGGATTACAGCTTTGTGCGCAGCAAGGTGCTGAGCGGCGAGATCGTGGAGGTGCACTACACCAGAACAGACGGCGCACCCTACACCCTCAAGATCACCCCGTATTCCTCCAGCGGCTCTCACATCCACGAGACCATCTGGATCTTTGCAGATGATACGGCAACGCTTACCCCCCCCCCGACGCAAATTAAAAAACAATCGTAACAGCGTAAAATAGTAAAGAGCACCGTTCCGGCCGGAACGGTGCTCTTTTGCTGTTTTCGGTTCAATTTATGCCCAGAGGTTTTCCGGGTACTGGCCCTCGGCGGTCTTGCGGGCAATGGCCTCCACCACCAGCGGCTTATCCTCGCGGTAGGTCACGCCGTACCACTTGTCGGTGCTGCGCAGCACCTGGATCTTTGCCTTGCCTTCCTCGATCAGTTCGGTGACCACCAGCGGCAGGAAATACTCACACTTGAGCGGGTTGGTCGGCAGATTTGCGTCCAGCCATGCGGCAAAGCGGTTCTCGGCCTCGTCCAGGAAGCTCTTGCCAAAGCCCCACAGATTCATGCTGACAGGGGTATCACCCGGCAGGTCGGTCCAGCTTGCGCCGCCGTCCTCGGTGTAGTGCACGCCGTCTGCATAGGGCTCGATGCGGGTGCGCTCGGTCACGCTGTGCAGGGTGCCGTCCGGGTTGGTCACGCACACGCCGCGGGCCACGCTGCCGTTCTCCGACACCGTGTTGCGGAGCAGGTAGCTCACCATGCAGTAGTCGTAATAGCTGCCGTCCTCGTGGGTGGACAGGTAATCGTACATCACCCGGAACGCCTCGGGGCCGTAGTAGTCGTCGGCGTTGATCACCGCAAAGGGGCCGTCGATGAGATCCTTGGCGGACAGCACGGCGTGGCAGGTGCCCCAGGGCTTGACCCGGCCTTCCGGCACGGTGTAGCCTGCGGGCAGCTCTTCCAGCTGCTGGAAAGCGTATTTCACGTTCATGGCCTTGGACACCCGGTCCCCGATGGCGGCCTTGAAGGCATCCTCGATCTCGTGCTTGATCACAAAGATCACGGTCTCAAAGCCTGCGCGGCGGGCGTCGTAGAGCGAATAATCCACGATGACCTGTCCATTGGGGCCCACGGGGTCGATCTGCTTCATGCCGCCGTAACGGCTGCCCATGCCGGCCGCCATCACGACCAGTACCGGTTTGTTCATAACAAGTTCCTCCTCTGTTTTGCAAACACCGCCTGCGCGGTGGGAATTCCACGTTTTTATTATACTCCCTTTGCACTTCCGGAGCAAGTGCAAAGGGGCTGCCGCAGGCCGTTCTGCGGGGCCGCGCGCAGTTTCGCAAGCGTAAATTTCCAAAATATGCAATTTATTCTTGCCAAAGTCTTGTTTTTCGTTCTGCTTTCGTGTATACTTGCTTCATTAAGTGCAAGTTTTACCTGTCAATTTCCAGTTTTGCTTGTCAAGAAACACTTTCCGATCATCAAGAAAGAGGGATATTCTCATGAATGAAGCCGTCACCAAGCGTTTCCTGCTCTGCTTCCGCCTGATGCTGCTGGTCTGGATCCTCATCGTCAACTCCATCCTGCATGTGGTGGGCTTTGAGTACAGCTGGCTCATCTTCCTCAGCAACATCATGCTGTTCACCATGGAGGGCGACATCAAGGACCGCTTCGTCTCGGTGGAGCTGGGCGGTCTGGTGGGCATGGTGTTCACCGTGATCGCCCTGCTGGCCATCACCTTCCTCACCCCGGTGCTGGGCAGCTTTTTCGGCTTCCTCATCCCGCTGGCCGTCGTGCTGTTCGTGCTGATCATCCTGCACCCCTACGCCCCCAAGGTGCTCAACAATGTGGGCTTTGCCTACCTCACGGTGGCCTGCATCGACGCCGAGACCTTCGCGGCCAACCTGCCGCTGTTCTTTGCCACCTACATCCTCGGCTCGCTGGCCTTCAACGGCGTGTGCGTGCTGCTGATGAAGCCCGCCAAGGCACTGGCCGTCAAGAGCGTGCAGCGCACCCAGAGCGAGACCGCCTGACGTTCTCCTATTTTTCTCCAATAAATGCAGCAGAGGCCCCTGTTCCAACCGGAACAGGGGCCTCTGCATTGTTATGAGCCTTTATCAGGCGTTGTAGGTGCGGTTCTTGATCTCGTCGGTCACCTTGGCAATGAAGGCATCCAGCTCCATCGTGGTGGTCTCGCCCTTGCGGTCACGCACCGAGATGTTGCCGGCCTCGGCTTCCTTGGCACCCAGCACCAGCATGTAGGGCACACGGTCCACCTGCTGTGCGGCACGGATCTTGTAGCCGATCTTCTGGTTGTCGTCGTCCAGTGCCACACGGACACCGGCCTCCACCAGCTTCTCCGTAACATCCTGGGCGTAGTCCAGGGTCTTTTCGGACACGGGCAGCACCTTGACCTGCACAGGAGCCAGCCAGGTGGGGAACTTGCCCTTGGTCTCCTCGATCAGGTAAGCCATGAAGCGGTCCAGAGAGCCCAGGATGGCGCGGTGCAGCACCACAGGGGTCTTTTCGGTGCCGTCCTTGTCCACATAGGTCAGGTGGAACTTGGCGGGCAGGCAGAAGTCCAGCTGGCAGGTGGACAGAGTGTACTCGGCACCCACGGCGGGCTTGACGTTCACGTCCAGCTTCGGGCCGTAGAAGGCAGCCTCGCCGATCTCCTCGGTGAAGTGGATGCCCAGCTCGGTCAGCACCTCACGCAGAGCGTTCTCGGCGTGGTTCCACATGGCGTCATCGTCGTGGTACTTCTTCTTGTCGGCGGGGTCGCGCAGGCTCAGCACGCAGCGGTAATCGGTGATGTTGAAGTCCTTGTAGGTCTCAAAGATCAGGTTGCACACGTCGGCCACTTCGCTCTTGATCTGCTCCGGGGTGCAGAACAGATGGGCGTCGTTCTGGCAGAAGTGACGGCCGCGCTCGATGCCCTTCAGGGTGCCGGAGGACTCGTAACGGAAGTCGTGTGCGATCTCACCGATGCGCATGGGCAGGTCGCGGTAAGAGTGCGGATGATTTGCGTAGATCATCATGTGGTGGGGGCAGTTCATCGGGCGCAGGACGTAGCTCTCGCCCTCCATCTCCATGGCGGGGAACATGTTCTCACGGTAGTGATCCCAGTGGCCGGAGGTCTTGTACAGGTTCACGGTGCCGATGCAGGGGGTCATGACGTGCAGGTAGCCGCGTGCACGCTCCTTGGCCTTGATATAGTTCTCCAGCTCCTGCCAGACGGTGTAGCCTGCGGGCAGGAACATAGGCAGGCCGCGGCCCACCAGGTCATCGGTCATGAACAGGCCCATCTCCTTGCCGATCTTGCGGTGATCGCGCTCACGGGCCTCCTGCTGCTCCTTCTCCCAGGCGTCCAGCTCTTCCTGATTGTGGAAAGCCACACCATTGATACGGGTCAGCATCTTGTTTTCCTTGTCGTTCTTCCAGTACGCGCCGGACTGCTGGGTGATCTTGAAGGCCTTCAGTGCCTTGGTGTAGGTCAGGTGAGGTCCGATGCACATATCCACATACTCGCCCTGCTGGAAGAAGCTGAACTCGGTCTCGTCGGCCAGGTCCGCCATGTGCTCGATCTTGTAGTTCTCCTTGCGCTCTTCCATCAGCTTCACGGCCTCGGCACGGGGCAGGATGAAGGGCTTGATGGGCAGGTTCTCCTTGACGATCTTGCGCATCTCTTTTTCGATGTTGGCCAGATCCTCGTCGCTCAGCTTCTGGTCGCCCAGATCGACGTCGTAGTAGAAGCCGTTCTCGGTGGCGGGGCCGAAGGCAAAGTCCGCCTGCGGGTACAGGCGCTTGATGGCCTGTGCCATGATGTGGGCTGCGGTATGGCGGATGACGTGCAGTTCCTGGTCCTGCGGGCACTCGTCCACATGGCCGTCCTTATAGATGATCTTCATGGTTGCATTCTCCTTTGACAGATAAAACAGATAACAAAAAAGCGCTTCATCCCGCATTTACCAACGGGATGAAGCGCCTGAAAAAGTCCACAGCGTTCCACGGTTCCACCCGAATTGCGCCGCCCGGCCCGGGCAGCGCCTCTCGCTGTGCTGTAACGGGCACGCCCGGCAGAGGTTCGCCTCTGCACTCTGCGGTGGTAGAAGTCCGGCACATGGCAGGCTGCTTGCAGCACCCTTGCGGGGCAGCCCTCTCTGCGGCATGGAGCGCGGGACCTCGGTTTGTCCGCATCAACATTTTAAACAGGATGAAACTACGCTGATTGTAGCACGTCCGACCCAAAAAATCAAGGGACACCGGTGTGAAATTTCTGCCAGCGCGGTCATTCCCCGCCGGGAACTCCGGCACCGTGAACCGGGTGGGCGCAATGCCAAGGCCCATGGAGATGCCGCGGAGCTTACTCCACGTCCTGCAGCGCGGCAAAGTCCTCTTCGCCGGTGCGGATCTTGACCACGCGGGTCACGTTGTAGACAAAGATCTTGCCATCGCCGATGTGGCCGGTGTACAGCGCCTTCTTGGCAGCTTCCACCACCGAATCCACACTGATCTTGGACACAATGACCTCCACCTTGATCTTGGGCAGCAGGGTGCTGTCCACAGGCACGCCGCGATACTTCTCGGTGGTGCCCTTCTGCAGGCCGCAGCCCATCACCTGGGTCACGGTCATGCCGGTGACGCCCAGATCGTTGAGGGCGGTCTTGAGCTGGTCAAACTTGGACAGCTTTGCGATGATGGACACCTTGTGCATGCCGGTGTCGTACACGCCATCCTGGATCACAGGCTCCCGCACCACCGGCACGGCGGCGCTGATCTGGCGGTCGCTGGCCCTGGTCACGTCGTCTTCACCCAGGTCGGTGTTCTCGTTGGGCACCATGGCAGCTGCATTGGCATCCGAGATGGCAAAACCGGCGTAAGCGGAAGCCAGGCCGTGCTCGTGGATGTCCAGGCCGTCGATCTCCACCTCCGCGGGGACGCGCAGGCCGATGGTCTTGTCAAGGATCTTGAAGATGATGAACATCACGATGACAACGTAGGCGTCCACCGTGATGAGGCCCAGCAGCTGGGTGCCCAGCTGTGTCACGCCGCCGCCGCAGAACAGGCCGGCATGCTCGGTGTTGGCACCGGTGGAGAACAGGCCCACCGCAATGGTGCCCCACACGCCGTTTGCAAAATGAACGGAGACCGCACCCACGGGGTCATCCACCTTGGCGATGTTGTCGAAGAACTCGACGCTCAGCACCACCAGGAAACCGGCTACAAAGCCGATGAAGAATGCGCCGAAGGGCGAAACGGTGTCGCATCCGGCGGTGATGGCCACCAGACCGGCCAGAGAACCGTTCAGGGTCATGGAGACATCGGGCTTGCCGTAGCGCACCCAGGTAAAGATCATGGTCACACAGGTGGCCACCGCAGCGGCCAGGTTGGTGTTGAAGCAGACCAGACCGGTCATGGTCATGGAAGCGTCGGTGGACAGGCTCAGGGAAGAGCCGCCGTTGAAGCCGAACCAGCAGAACCACAGGATGAACACGCCCAGGGCACCGGCTGTCAGGTTGTGGCCGGGGATGGCGTGGGGCTTGCCGTCCTTGTCGTACTTGCCGATGCGGGGGCCCAGCATCCAGGCACCCAGCAGGGCGATGACGCCGCCCACGTTGTGCACGGCTGCGGAACCGGCAAAGTCATGGAAGCCCATGCTCTGCAGCCAGCCGCCGCCCCACATCCAGTGGCCGCAGATGGGGTATACCACCAGCGAGATGGCGGCGGAGTACACACAGTAGGCCTTGAAGTTGGTACGCTCGGCCATGGAGCCGGACACGATGGTGGCTGCCGTGGCGCAGAACACGGTCTGGAACACGATGTACACCCACAGCGGGATGTCCAGACCCAGGTGGCTGTAGTCGCCCTGGATGAACGGATCAAAGCCGCCGATCAGGGCACCGGTGCCGCCGAACATCAGGCCGAAGCCGATGACCCAGTAGCACGGGGTGCCGATGCAGAAGTCCATCATGTTTTTCATCAGGATGTTGCCCGTGTTCTTGGCACGGGTAAAGCCGGCTTCACACAGGGCAAAACCCGCCTGCATGAAGTAGACCAGGAACGCTGCCACCAGCGTCCAACAGGTGTTGACGGAACTGAACATAACAGTCATACCTCCCCACAAGTCGTGTGATGCCGCAGGGCACCAGCCCCTGCGGCCGTGTGCCGTTCCCCGTACCGGATGCACGCAGGAACGATGCATTTCCCTCAGAGGACCCTCTATTTCCCCCGAAGGCAAGATCCACCCGAAAACACAAAAGGCGCTGGCGGAATTGCTTCCGTCAGCGCCTTTGCTTTCGATGGCACGAGTATAGACCGTCTGTGCACAAGTGTCAAGGGTTCCTCTCAAGGTTTTACGTTTTTCACAACGTCGATGTCCCCTGCACCGCAAAAGTTTGGCAAATGTTTTTTGCCGTTATTTCTTTTCTCCAGCCTCTTCGCCCTTGGCATTGGCCGGGCGGTGGCCGCCCTCCATCTCCCAGTGCAGCAGCAGGCTCATCATGGCGCGCAGCGCGAAGGTAGCTGCCAGCGGCACGACGGATTCCAGATTCTGCAGCAGGAAGGTCTTAGCGATCTCGGCCGACATCAGAAATTCCAGCGCGGTGGTCAGGCCGCTGCTCATTTCATGATGGAAGTCGTGGTGGTCGTTGAAAAAGGTCGCCCGCACATAGTGGTAGCTGGCTTTGGCCAGGCTGGTGATGATGATGAACAGGCCGACCACTTCGGCCAGACCTGCGATCATGGGCACCGCTGTTTCCAGAAAGCCCTCCAGAAAGTGGGTGATGGTTGCATTGAGTTGGTACAGTTCCTGCATGGTGTCCTCGTCTCCGGCCCTTACAGCAGGGTCTTGACGTAGGCAGCCAGCTCAGGATCCTTGCAGTCTGCAAAGAACTGCTCCTGGAAGTGCTCACCGGCAATGGCACCCTTCAGCAGAGCCTGGTCAATGCCCTTCAGGATCTCGATGAGGGGCTTGAAGGCCACGGCACGCACGCCGTCCAGGATCTTCTTGTTGCTCTGCTCGGCCTCCACGCGGTCAGCGGGGTAGCCCTTGCCGAAGCCAAAGCCGAACAGCTTCTCGAAGGTGTACTCCAGGTTCAGCTCACCGCCCCAGCCGAAGCCCTTGGCAAACGGCATGGACACGGCGTTGCCGTCGTTGATCTGAGCAAAGGTGTAGGCATCCACGGGATCCTCCACATGGCCGCAGATCACGCCGGGGAAGCTGTTCAGGGCCAGCATGGCACCCTCGCCGGTGCCGCAGCCGGTGATGACGAAGTCGGCGGCGCCGCTGTTCAGCAGGATAGCAGCCAGAATGCCGCACTGCACATAGGTCAGGCGGGGAGAAGCGTCGGAGTACATGCCGTAGTTGACCACTTCATGGCCCATGGGCTCCACGACCTTCTTCAGGGCTGCTTCGATGATGCCGTTCTTGGGGGCCTGGCTGTTCTCGTTGATGATTGCGATCTTCATGATACGATCTCTCCTTTTCTGATTCAGAGTTTTTTGTTGTCCTCACGCAGGCGGACCTTCTGCGCGGCCCTGTCCCTCCGGGAAAGGCACCTTTCCCCTCCCCGGCACACAGCCGCTCTTGTATACTAGGGTAGCATGCTTTGTGGGCAGTGTCAAGGCATTTTGTCCTACAATTTTACTGCATTTCTCGCTTTCCGGCAAGTTTTTTCATGCAAATGTCCTGATTTTGGCAGACGTCCTACCTGCCCCGGGCAGGCGTTCGGCAGCCTGCACAAAAGCCCCACAGGCGTTTTGTGCGCTTTGCCTGTCAGCCCAGCTTCTTTTTCTGCTGACGGGCTACGATGGGCATCAGCAGAGGCGTGGGCAGCAGCTTCTGCGCCGAGGTGCACAGCCGCATAAAGGCCGACGGTACGATGATGGTCTTATGGTGCAGCATACCGTGAATGGCCTCGTCCACGCAGAACTCCGGCGTGATGCCCTTGAGCGCGAACACCACCCCGGCCCGGTCGTTGAACTCGGTGTTCACCGGCCCCGGACAGAGGGCACAGACATACACCGGGCTGCGCTTTTCCCGCAGCTCCTGGGCCGCGCCCCGGGTCAGGCTGACCACATAGGCCTTGCTGGCATAGTAGCCCGCCATGTAGGGCCCGCCGGGCAGCAGCCCCGCGGAGGATGCCACATTCAGGATGGTGCCGCCGCCCTGCGCCTGCATCCGGCGCAGCACAAACTGGAACAGCCGCCGCATGGCGGCCACGTTCACCTGCACCATCTCTTCCTCTTTGGCGGGGTCGGTCTCCAGCAGGCTCCCGCAGACGCCAAAACCCGCGTTGTTGATGAAGATGTCGATGCGCTCCCCTGCCAGCTCTGCGCACAGGCGGTCGCAGTCCGCCCGGTCGGCAAGGTCGGCGGGCAGGATGCGGCACACGGTGCCGTGGGCGTCATTCAGTTCCTCTGCCAATGCCGTCAGCCGGTCAGCCCGGCGGGCGGTGAGGATGAGACGGCAGCCCATGGCCGCGTAACGGCGGGCAAACTCCCGGCCAATGCCGGAGCTTGCGCCGGTGATCCAGACAGTTTTTGTCATATGCTCACTCCTTGCCGTAGCCGGAAGCGCGGTCGATGGCCTCCAGCTCTTCGGCGGTAAAGGTGGTGTTGTCCAGCGCCTTGATGTTGTCCAGGATCTGCTCCGGGCGGGATGCACCGATCAGCACACTGGTCACCTGCCCGTCCTTCAGGATCCAGGCCAGCGCCATCTCGGCCAGGGTCTGGCCGCGGGCGGCAGCGATCTCGTTCAGGGCACGGATCTGCGCCAGCTTTTCCTCGGTGAGGGCGCTTTCCTTCAGGAACCGACCGTCGGTGCGCACCCGGCTATCGGCCGGGATGCCGTGCAGATACCGGTCGGTGAGCAGGCCCTGTGCCAGCGGGCTGAAGGCAATGATGCCCTTGCCCAGACGGTTGGCCGTCTCCTTCAGGCCGTTTTTCTCGATGGTGCGGTCAAAGATGGAGTAGCGGTTCTGGTTGATGACGAAGGGCACATGCAGCTCATTCAGGATGGCCGTGGCCTTTTCCAGCGTTTCGCCGTTGTAGTTGGACAGGCCCGCGTAGATGGCCTTGCCGCTCTGCACGGCGGTCGCCAGCGCACCCATGGTCTCTTCCAGCGGGGTGTTGGGGTCCATGCGATGGTGGTAGTAGATGTCCACATAGTCCAGCCCCAGCCGCTGCAGGCTCTGGTCCAGGCTGGCCAGCAGATACTTGCGGCTGCCCCAGTCACCATAGGGGCCGTCCCACATGGTATACCCTGCCTTGGTGCTGATGATGAGTTCATCCCGGTAGGGCATGAAGTTCTCGTGCAGGATGCGGCCCAGATTCTTCTCGGCGCTGCCCGGCTCCGGACCGTAGTTGTTGGCCAGGTCGAAGTGGGTGATGCCGTGGTCAAATGCGGTGAAGCAGAGCTGCTTCATGGTCTCATAGCGGCCCGCGTCACCAAAATTGTGCCAGAACCCCAGCGAGACGGCGGGCAGCAGCAGGCCGCTCTTGCCGCAGCGGTGGTACGGCATGGAGGAATAACGTGCATCGGATGCCTGATGCATAAAAACACTCCTTTATTGCAAAAAGGGGCTGTCACACAGCAGCCCCGTGTAACAGCCCCTTTCGCGTTTTATTTCAGCAGATTGTCGTTGTCAAAGTAGTCGATGCGCATGGAACGGCGCACGTCGGCCAGGGTGGCGGCGGCGGTCTTTTCGGCGTAGGCGCTGCCCTCCTTCAGGATCTCCACCACTTCCGGCAGGCGCTGCTCCCACTCCTTGCGGCGGGTACGGATGGGCTCTAGCTCTGCCTGCATGACGCTGTTCAGGAACTTCTTCACCTTCACATCGCCCAGGCCGCCGCGCTGGTAGTGGGCCTTGACCTCATCCAGATTCTGGTACTCCGGCCAGAACTCGGCAAAGTGCTCCGGGCGGCAGAAGGCGTCCAGATAGATGAACACCGGGTTGCCCTCCACCTGGCCGGGGTCCTGCACCCGCAGGTGGTTGGGGTCGGTGTACATGGACATGACCTTCTTCTTGATGTCCTCCGGCTCCTCCGACAGATAGATGCAGTTGCCCAGGCTCTTGCTCATCTTGGCCTTGCCGTCAATGCCGGGCAGGCGCAGGCAGGCAGCATTCTGGGGCAGAACGATCTCCGGCTCCACCAGCGTGTCGCCGTACACGGAGTTGAACTTGTGCACGATCTCGCAGCACTGCTCGATCATGGGCTTCTGGTCCTCACCGGCGGGCACCGTGGTGGCCTTGAAGGCGGTGATGTCGGCCGCCTGGCTGATGGGGTAGCAGAAGAAGCCCACCGGGATGCTGGTCTCGAAGTTGCGCATCTGGATCTCGCTCTTCACGGTGGGGTTGCGCTGCAGGCGGCTCACGGTGACCAGGTTCATATAATAGAAGCTCAGTTCCGTCAGCTCCGGCACCATGGACTGGATAAAGATGTGGGTCTTGGCCGGGTCGATGCCGCAGGCCAGGTAGTCCAGTGCCACCTGCAGGATGTTCTGGCGCACCTTCTCCGGGTTGTCGGCGTTGTCGGTCAGGGCCTGTGCGTCGGCGATCATCACATAGATCTCATCGTACTCGCCGGAGTTCTGCAGGCGCACGCGCTCCTTCAGGGAGCCGACGTAGTGGCCCACATGCAGACGTCCGGTCGGGCGGTCGCCCGTCAGAATCACTTTTTTCATGGTTTTCTCCTTTTATTCTGTCGGCGGAGCCCGCCCTCTCAGGCGCTGACGCGCCAGCTCTCCCAAAGGGAGAGCCCTTGGCAAGAAGGCAAACGTCTCCTCTTCGCGGCTTGGCTCTCCCCTGGGGAGAGCTGGCATTGCGAAGCAATGACTGAGAGGGCGCAGGCGGAATCCAAACAGATGCCGCTGGCCAACAGTTTTTTATAATTAAACTTGTTTTTAGTATATCCCGCCCCGCATTTCCTGTCAACAAAAGCGGCAGAAAAAGAAAAAAGCGATGGAAAACTTCCATCGCTTTGCTGGCGCCTCTTGCCTGACTCGAACAGGCGACACCCTGATTAACAGTCAGGTGCTCTAACCGACTGAGCTAAAGAGGCATCTATATAAAACGGCACACAGCCGTTTTACTACTATAAAATGGTGACCCGTACCGGAATCGAACCGATGTTAAAGGCGTGAGAGGCCTCTGTCTTAACCGCTTGACCAACGGGCCATACGTCCATTTTGCATCGGGCTTTCGCTCCCGACTTGACTAGTTTATCACAGAGTACGACCTTTGTCAACACCCAATTTCAACTTTTTCAAAAAATCTGCCGCACGCCTGCCTTCACAAGGCCCAGTGCCAGCCCAAGGTAAACACTGACCACCGTTTCGTCCCCGCCAAAGTCCATGTTCTGGCGCTGCGGCAGGCCGGACAGCCGCCCCTCGTACACGCAGTGCAGGTCCTGCAGGGTGGTGTAATCGTTGGGGTGCATCAGGGTGCTGTGCTTGGGCAGCTCCAGTGCCCCGCTCTTTTCCAGCACCTCGCCGACGAACTGCGAGCAGAAATAGTGCCGACGCCGCCGCCAGCGGATGTGCAGCCCGCACAGGATCAGCCCCAGCACATTGAAGCGGTACAGGTTGCCGTGGGCCATCATGTGGTCGGCCCGGCGGCGGGCGCGGGTGTAGGCCTCCTCGCTCACCTCCAGCGCATAGAGGGCGCAGGGCACGTCCGGGCGCAGCCGGAACACACCCCGGTCCAGGTACTCCCGGCTGGGGCCTGCGGGGAACATGGTGTAGCCGTTCTTGCGGGTGGAGCTGTACAGACAGCTGAGGTCCTCGTCAAAGGCAAGGGACGCATGGGTGTAGCGTGCCCCGGTAAGCCGATAGACCAGATTGGACAGCAGCGTGCCCGAGCGGGTAAGCAGGATGTAGATGGTCTTCATGGCAGTTTCCCTTATGTCAGCCCCCGGCAAAGGGGGAAAAGTATCATCTATATACGGAACCAGTATAGCATAAGTAAAGTTCCTTTACCACTAAAACGTTTCTTCTGGCCAAAATATTGCAAAAAAGGGAAAAAAAAGCAGCCCAAAGCTGTTTTCAGGGCTCTGGGCTGCTGTTTCTCATAAGTTTTTCAAGCCGTCAGCGGCTCCGGGGAACAGTTTACCAACCGTGGCACTCTCTGCTTGTCTCGCCGCTGCGAACATCCCATGCAGGGGATTTGTAGCCGCATCCACGGCAGACTTCCTGATAGATGCAATACTTATAATATACCGCATCGGTTCCTGCGGTCTTATGGATGCAGGGTTCCTGGTCGGGTCCGGCCTCATATTCGCCTATTTTCTGGATGTAAACTCGCATTTCGCCGCACTTTGCACACTCGCTGCTCCTGGCAGGGACAGGCTCTGCCTCCTCCAGGACCGCTTCAGACGTGGGAACTGCCGTTTCTTCCAATGGATCATCGTCATAGCGTTCTGCATCCGCAAAGCCCACCAGGCAAAGGGCCAGGGCCAAAGCCACGGCCAGCAGGATCGGGACGATCTTTTTCATAGAAAAGCGCTTCCTTTCTCACGGTACTTCGCTTTTTATCAAGGGTGGTCCTTCCTAATATTATAGTATCCTACCGTCCTTATTTCTTCAACGATCCATCTTATTTCAAACGTCTCTGCCGCCCTAAAAATGCGCTCAGGCACAAAAATCGCTCTCCCCGGAACTCAGTGCTTTGTTGCCGACCACCCGTGGCAGTACCGGAGCGACTCTCCCTCGTCCACAGTCCATGTGCCGGACTTGTATCCGCAGGAACCGCAGACCTGGTAATACGTAACATTCCGATGATAGATTTCGTCCGTCCCGTGGGGATAATGGATGCATTTCTCTTCATACGGTCCGGTCTCAAACGTCTCTTTTTTTTGGGTTACGCAAGACATTTTCCCACAAGCGTCGCACTCGCTGCTCCTGGCAGGGACAGGCTCTGCCTCCTCCAGGACCGCTTCAGACGTGGAAGCCGCCGTTTCTTCCAATGGGTCATCGTCATAGCGTTCTGCATCCGCAAAGCCCACCAGGCAAAGGGTCAGGGCCAAAACCATGGCCAGCAGGATCGGGACGATTTTTTTCATGGAAAAGCACTTCCTTTCTTTCGGTACGTTGGTTTCTGTTTCTCGGAGAGTCCTCTCTAGCTTTATTATATCATACCGTCATTATTTTTTTCAACTATCACCTTGTTTTTTGTGCTCATTTACATTTTCTCAGTCTTGCGCCAAAGAGCTGCCTGCTGTGTTTTTTGCCCCGCCGGGGGTCGGGGGTCCCACCTTGCATCCTGGTTTGTCAATCTTTTATCAAAATGCGGCGGCGGGCAGGTTCCGCCTAATTTTTCCTTGTTTTTGAGGGGTGCTGCTTCTTGAATTCAATTCAACTGGCAAAGATTCTTTCGGAAATTTGTTTCACCCTGGCAAAAACCCCCGGCAGATTTCTTGATTTCGCAACAATTTTATGTATAATGATATATAGGGAAATTTGCATCTACAAGCAAAATATCCCTGGCACGGTGTCCGTACCATAAAAAGGCGCCGTGTTCTGTGCAGAGATCATAGTTAGGATCAAACGAAAGTAGAGGTACGCAAATATGGCAAAGTTGGATCTGACCAAGTATGGCATCACCGGCACGACTGAGGTCGTGTACAACCCCTCCTACGAGCAGCTGTTCGAGGAAGAGACCAAGCCCGGCCTGGAAGGCTACGAGAAGGGCCAGGTCAGCGAGCTGGGCGCCGTCAACGTGATGACCGGCGTTTACACCGGCCGCTCCCCCAAGGACAAGTTCATCGTCATGGACGAGAACTCCAAGGACACCGTGTGGTGGACCAGCGACGAGTACAAGAACGACAACCACCCTGCTTCTCAGGAAGCCTGGAAGGCTGTTAAGGAGATCGCCCAGAAGGAGCTGTCCAACAAGCGCCTGTATGTGGTGGATGCTTTCTGCGGTGCCAACAAGGACACCCGTATGGCTATCCGCTTTGTGATGGAAGTGGCCTGGCAGGCACACTTTGTCACCAACATGTTCATCAAGCCCACCGCTGAGGAGCTGGAGAACTTTGAGCCGGACTTCGTTGTTTACAACGCATCCAAGGCTAAGGTTGAGAACTACAAGGAGCTGGGCCTGAACTCTGAGACTGCTGTTGTGTTCAACATCACCAGCAAGGAGCAGGTCATCGTCAACACCTGGTACGGCGGCGAGATGAAGAAGGGCATGTTCTCCATGATGAACTACTTCCTGCCGCTGAAGGGCATGGCTTCCATGCACTGCTCTGCCAACACCGATAAGGAGGGCAAGAACACCGCCATCTTCTTCGGTCTGTCCGGCACCGGCAAGACCACCCTGTCCACCGATCCCAAGCGTCTGCTGATCGGCGATGACGAGCACGGCTGGGACGACAACGGCGTGTTCAACTTCGAGGGCGGCTGCTACGCAAAGGTCATCAACCTGGATAAGGACTCCGAGCCCGATATCTACAACGCCATCAAGCGCAACGCTCTGCTGGAGAACGTTACCCTGGATGCTGAGGGCCACATCGACTTCGCCGACAAGACCGTCACCGAGAACACCCGTGTGTCCTACCCCATCAACCACATCCAGAACATCGTGCGCCCCATCTCTTCTGCACCCGCAGCCAAGAACGTCATCTTCCTGTCTGCTGACGCATTCGGCGTGCTGCCCCCGGTCTCCATCCTGACCCCGGAGCAGACCCAGTACTACTTCCTGTCCGGCTTCACCGCAAAGCTGGCCGGCACCGAGCGCGGCATCACCGAGCCCACTCCCACCTTCTCCGCATGCTTCGGCCAGGCCTTCCTGGAGCTGCATCCCACCAAGTACGCTGAGGAACTGGTGAAGAAGATGAAGGCCAGCGGCGCCAAGGCTTACCTGGTGAACACCGGCTGGAACGGCACCGGCAAGCGCATCTCCATCAAGGATACCCGCGGCATCATCGACGCCATCCTGAGCGGTGCCATCAACGAGGCTCCCACCAAGAAGATCCCCTACTTCGACTTCGAGGTTCCCACCCAGCTGCCCGGTGTGGATCCCGCTATCTTGGATCCCCGCGACACCTATGCTGACGCTTCCCAGTGGGAGGAGAAGGCAAAGGATCTGGCTGGCCGCTTCATCAAGAACTTCGCAAAGTACGAAGGCAACGAGCACGGCAAGGCTCTGGTCTCTGCCGGCCCTCAGCTGTAAGCTGAACCTCGCCTGAATCATAAGCAAATAAAAACCAGCCCCGGAACGACCATCATCGTTCCGGGGCTGGTTGCTTTTTATCGTTTATTTCGCCGCTTCAAATTCGGCCTCGATGTCCGCACCGGGGGCCGGGGTGGCAAGGCTGACCACCACGCAGGCTGCCAGCGAAAACAGGAAGGCCGGCAGCAGCTCATAGATGCCGAACACGCCGCCCAGCGGGCTGATGAGGTACTTCCACACAAAGACCATCAGGCCGCCGCAGAGCATCCCGGCCAGTGCACCCTGCCAGTTGCAGCGCTTCCAGAACAGGGCGCACAGCACCACCGCACCAAAGGCACCGCCAAAACCGGCCCATGCAAAGCTGACGATGCCGAACACGCTGGAATCCGGGTCGCGGGCCAGCACCACACCCACCACGCTGACGCAGATGATGGTAAGCCGGGCCGCAAACAGGCTCTGCTTTTCGGTGAGCTTCATATGGCCGAACTCCTGCAGGATATTCTGCGAGACACTGGACGCCGCTGCCAGCATCTGGCTGTCGGCGGTGGACATGGTGGCCGCCAGAATACCGGCCAGGATCAGGCCCGCCAGCACCGCCGCCAGCACACCGTGCTGTGCAATGAGGCTGGCAATGCGCACGATGAGGGTCTCGCTGGAAGAGCCGCTCAGGAATTCCAGCGCACCGGCTTTGGTCATGCCCAGACCCACCACGCCAATGACGATGGAGGCCGTCATGGCAATGACCACCCACACGCTGGCAATGCGGCGGCTGAGCACCAGCTTCTTTTCGTCCTCAATGGCCATGAACCGCAGCAGGATGTGGGGCATGCCAAAGTAGCCCAGGCCCCAGGCCATGGTGGACACGATGTCCAGCAGGCTGTAGGAGGCGGCGGTCCCGGCGGCAGCGTCGTGGCTGGCCGCCATGGTCAGGTAGCCGGAAAGGCTGTGGGCGTTTTCCATCACGGCACCCCAGCCCCCGGCCACACCGATGCCGTAGGCCAGCACCGCCACCAGTGCGATGCTCATGACCACCGACTGGATGAGGTCGGTGGTGGTCACGGCCCGGAAGCCGCCCAGAATGGTGTACCCCACGATGACCAGTGCGGACACGATCATCGCGATCATGTAGTCCACGCCGAACAGGCTGTGGAACAGCTTGCCGCAGGCCGCAAAGCCGGAAGCCGTGTACGGGATAAAGAACACGATGATGATCACCGCGCCCAGCGCGTTGAGCAGGTTGCGCTGGTCATGGAACCGCAGCGACAGGAACTGCGGCACCGTGATGGCGTCCAGATTGGCCGAGTAGCGCCGCAGCCGCCGGGCCACGATGAGCCAGTTGAGCCAGGTGCCCACAGCCAGGCCGATGGCCGTCCAGCCCGGCGACGCAATGCCGGTGAGGTAGGCAAGGCCGGGCAGGCCCATCAGCAGCCAGCTGGACATATCGCTGGCTTCGGCGCTCATAGCAGTGACCAGCGGGCCCATCTTGCGGCCGCCGAGGTAAAAGTCGGTGCTGTCCTCGTTGGACTTGCTGTATACAAAGCCCACCAGCAGCATGCCCACCAGATAGATCACAATGGTGGCAATGATGCAGACATTTGTCATAAAGGTTCCCCCTCTCGTTTGGCTTTTCCCGCGCAGCGCGCGGGGAAAGGATGGTGTTATTTTATCACAGTAAAGTAGCAAGGTACAGCATTTTGCGCCTGCACGGCTGATTTTCGCGCTTTTGTGGGGATTTCCGGCTCAGAACGCCGCATTTTCTGCCACTTTGCCAATAGAATTTCTCCCCTATCCGCCTGTGCGGAGCGGCGCTTCTGCTGCTTTGCGCTGTCTTTTTAAAGCGGGCTGTGCTATAATCAGACCGGATTTCGGGATATTTATTACTACAGGGAGATGTTTTTATGCAGAATATTACCATTCGGAATGTATCTCTGGCCGATGCGCCCCGCATTCTGGAGATCTACGCCTGGTATGTGGAGCACACGGTCATCACCTTTGAATACGACGTACCCTCACTGGAGGAATTTGAAGGCCGCATGCGCCGCACCATGCAGAAATACCCCTACCTGGTCATCGAGTGGGACGGCCGGGTGGAGGGCTACGCCTACGCGGGGCCCTTTGTGGGCCGGGCCGCCTACGACTGGGCCTGTGAGCTGACCATCTACCTGGACCACGACGCCCGGAAACACGGCATGGGCCGTGCCCTGTACGAGGCACTGGCCGACCGGCTGCAGGCCATGGGCATCCTGAACCTGTATGCCTGCATCGGCTACCCGCAGGCGGAGGACGAATACCTGACCCGGAACAGCGCCCGGTTCCACGAGCATCTGGGCTTTGCACTGGTCGGCACCTTCCACAACTGCGGGTACAAGTTCGGCCGCTGGTACGACATGGTCTGGATGGAAAAGATCATCGGGGAGCACCGCCCCGACCAGCCGCCCGTGCAGCCCTACATTTACTAAGCCCCACACGCAAACAGCCCCGGACTTTTCAACAAGTCCGGGGCCGTTTGTTTAGAATGAAGGAGAAAATCCGGGAATGTCAGATGGTTTTACACCGCCGGGCCGCCGCGCTCGGCGTCCAGTGCCGCGCGGAACTTCCGGTTGGAGACTGCGTTCTGCCCAAAGCCGATGAGTGCCCGCAGCAGGCCGATGATCCAGAAGCCCTTTGCTTCCATCACGATGCCGTCCACCGTCTCCTGCCCGACCATGCCGCCGGTCATCTGGGCCAGCGCACGGACAGGCATGTTGTACTGGAACAGCAGGTTCAGGTCCGGCGTGCCCTCGCGGGAGCTGCGCTTGAGCAGGGTGTGCAGCACGGCCCAGGCCAGCCAGCACAGCGGACTGCGGCTGTGGTTCAGCTCGCCCAGCGTCATGGTCTGGTCGATGTGGGGCTTGTCCTCCGGGATGGCGTGGCCCAGCAGGGCCTCAAAGGCGGCATCCGGCACATTCTTGATGTCAGCGGTGCGGTAGCACTGCACAGCCTTGCCAGCATAGGGGTCCGGGGCACCAGTGCCCTGCACGGGCACCTCGGCGCGCAGGCGGATGTCCTGTACGCTGGCACCCACCAGCAGCTGGTAGCTGCCGCCCTCGGTCTCCCAGCGGTCCGTTTTCACGTTCCAGTAGCGGAAGGCCTTGTCGTCCAGCGGAATGGTCACGGTCTTGCACTCGCCCGCCTGCAGGAACACCTTGGCAAAGCCCTTCAGCTCCTTTTCCGGGCGGAACACGGCTGCGTCGGCCTTGGCCACATACAGCTGTGCGATCTCGGCACCGGCGCGGCTGCCGGTGTTGGTGATGGTAAAGGTGACCTTGTCCGCGTCCGCTTTCAGGTCGGAGTAGGCAAAGGTGGTGTAGCTCAGGCCGTAGCCGAAGGGATAGCGCACCGGCACATGGGCCGTTTCGTAGTAGCGGTAGCCGATGTACAGGCCCTCGCGGTACTCCACGTTCTGCTGTTTGCCCGGGAAATACCGGGCCGCCGGGGTGTCCTCGTAGGTCAGGGGCAGAGTCTCGGCCAGCTTGCCGCTGGGGTTCACCCGGCCGGTGAGCACGTCCATGATGGCACCGGCACCGGCCTGCCCGCCCAGATAGGCGTGCAGCACTGCCTTGCAGCGGCCGACCCAGCCCGTTTCCACCACACTGCCGGCGCTCAGCACCACCACGAGGTTCTCGTTGGCCTGCGCCACAGCTTCCAGCAGCTGCTTCTGGTTCTCCGGGATGCAGATGTGGCTGCGGTCCAGGCCTTCGCTCTCGCTGGACTCGTCCAGACCCATGCAGAGCACCACCACGTCGGCCTTGCGGGCCAGTGCGGCGGCCTCTTCCACAAAGGCCGGGTTGGGGGTGCCGCTGCGCTCATACCCTGCGCAGAAGCCTGCCAGCGTGATGTCGTCCGCCTCGGCGGCGTCCTTCAGGTTGTCCACGCGGGTAGCGTTCACCGAGCTGGAGCCTGCGCCCTGATAGCGGGGCGTCTGCGCAAAATCACCGATGAGGGCCACGCGCTGCCCGGGCTTGAGGGGCAGCAGGTCATCCTCGTTTTTCAGCAGCACCACGCTTTCGGCGGCGGCACGGCGGGCCAGCGCATGATGGGCGTCCCGGTCGAACCGCTTCGGTGCGGCCTTGACTGCCGCATCGGTGGTGAACACCAGCTCCAGCAGCTCGTCCACCCGGGCATCCACCGCGGATTCCGGCAGACGGCCCTCCGCCACGGCCTGCATCAGCCGCTTGGCCGAGCCAAAGCCGGGGCAGGGCATTTCCAGCGTGGAGCCTTCGCGCACACCCTCCACATGGTCGTTGGAGCCGCCCCAGTCGGTGACCACGGCCCCGTCATAGCCCCACTCGCCGTGCAGGATATCCTGCAGCAGGTGATGGTTCTCGTTGGCGTAGGTGCCGTTGACCCGGTTGTAGGAGGTCATAATGCACTTGGGCCTGCCCTCTTTCACGGCGATCTCAAAGCCGGTGAGGTACAGCTCCCGCAGGGTGCGCTCGTCCAGCACGCTGTTGCTGGCCATGCGGCGCAGCTCCTGATTGTTGGCGGCAAAGTGCTTGGGGCAGGCCGAAACGCCCACCGACTGGATGCCGCGCACATAGCCTGCTGCCAGCTTGCCGGACAGGTACGGGTCCTCCGAGAAATACTCGAAATCGCGGCCGCACAGCGGGCTGCGCTTGGTGTTCAGGCCGGGGCCCAGGATCACATTGACGCGGTAGGAAGCGGTCTCCTCGCCCAGCGCTTTGCCGATCTCCTCGCCCAGGGCGGGGTCCCAGCTGTTGGCCACGGTGGCCGCCGTGGGGAAGCAGGTGGCCGGCTCCGAGGGGTTCAGGCCCAGATGGTCGGCCGGGCCCGCCTGCTTGCGCAGGCCGTTGGGGCCATCCGACAGCCAGATGGCCGGCACTCCCTTGTTGGGCAGGGCATGGGTCTCGAACACGGTGGCACCGGAAAGCAGGGCGCATTTTTCCCGCAGGGACAGTTTGGCGATCACATCTGCATGTTTCATTTGGCTTCACCCTCCGGGAAAATGATCTTATAGATGGGGAAATAGATCACCATCTGCACGCCGCCGTTGATCACGGTGATGAGCACGTTGTACACCGCCGGGGAGAAGAACTGCTTGCACAGGGGCACATACAGGCCCATGAGGAAGCTGCACACGATGGTGATGAGCACAAAGGCGATGACGTACCACAGGATCTGATACCAGATGTTGCCCTTGGACTTGAAGGTGATGTTGCGCTGCATGGGGAAGTTGACGCACTGCGCCAGGAACAGGGTGATGGCAAAGGCGGCAAAGTAGCCCATGCCGCCGGTGGCGTCCCCAGTGACCGGGTAGTTGAACACATAGGTGTCCACCGGGCCAAGGTTCAGGTGGATGAGCTGGCAGGGGATGCTGCACCAGTCGGTGTGGGCGTAGAACAGCCCCGGCAGAAAGGTGAGCAGCAGGTACTGCAGCAGGGTGACCAGCATGGAAAAGGCATAGAACTTGATGAACTGCCCGGCCAGCTTGGCCAGCTTGGGGTTTTTCTCTGAAATGGACATGGGTATTTACTCCTTATGAACTTGCACGGCAGCCATGGCAGAACCAACGGCGCTGTCGGCCTGCAGGGTCACACAGCCTTCGGTGCCGGCTTCCACGATGGCCATGGCCTCGCCCCAGTAGGGAGCGGTCTGGCTGGTGCGGTAGCCCTGCAGATTGAAGGGGCAGGCATTGCCCAGCGCCAGCAGGCGGCCGCCGGTCACCTGCACCCGGATGGGCTCCCGCACAGTGGGCTTGAGCACGCCGTTCTGGTCGGTGTAGCGCAGGCGGATGTAGCACAGCTGGCCGGGGCGCAGCACGGCTTCCTCCGGCTCGGCCCGCAGCTCGGTGGCAGGGCCGGCGGTGGTCAGCGCACAGCGGCCGGTCTCCTGCCCCGCTGCGTTGTAGGCCACAGCCTCCAGCGTACCGGGCTGGTACGCACAGCGGAAGCGGAACAGGCAGTCGTTTTTCGCATTCTTGCGGGCGATTTCCTTGCCGTTGAGCACCAGCGCAGCGGAAGCCGCGCGGGCATAGACCTCCACCTCAGCCTGCTTTCCCTCGCAGCCGGGCCAGGTCCAGCTCGTCATGGCGTCGGTCATCTTCCAGGCCGAGGGCGAGTGCTTGTCGCCGGTGTGGTTCACCGGGCGCACGGCCAGGAACGGCCCTTCGGCCTGTTCCAGCGCCACCCGGGTATACAGGGCCTCACCCAGCGGCTTGCCGGTCAGGTCGATGCGGCCGGAACCGGCGCTCACCCAGCCAAGGCCGCCGTCAAAGCGGGGCGCGTTGTCGGCATACTCCCAGCTGCCCACCATCACTTCGCCCAGGTAGTCCATACCGGCCCACACAAAGTCACCGATGAGCCGGGGTTCTTTCTTGGCCAGCTCCCGGAACCGGTAGGCGTCGCTGCAGAAGGTCTCGCTGCCCAAAATCAGGCGGTCGGGGTATTTTTTCAGGTCGTGCTCGTAGCGGTAGATACCGTAGTTGTAACCGGCAATGTCCATGTTGGCAAAGGCGTCGCGGGTCTTGACGTCGCAGCCATGCAGGGTGGCACCGTGCTTCATGAACTCGCTGCCCAGCAGGCCCGCCAGATTGTTGAAGAACTGGCTGCCCACGGCCTTTTTCTTTTTGGTGGCGTCCTCGGCCTGCTTTTTGGCTTTTTTGTCGCTGTACACACCAAATCCGATGGAACTGAGGAAGTTGAAGAAGATGTTCACACCGCAGGTCACCGGGCGGGTGTCATCCAGGCGGTGCAGATACCGGGTGAGCTGCTTCGTCAGGGCAATGCCCTTTTTCTGAGCCGTCTCGCTGACCTCATTGCCGGTGGAATACAGGATCACACAAGGGTGGTTGTAGTCCTTTTTGACCATGCTTTCCAGGTCGCTGCGCCACCAGTCGTTGAAATAGTCCACATAGTCGTGCTCGGTCTTGTGGATGTACCAGTGGTCGATGTACTCATCCATCACCAGCATACCCTGCTCGTCGCAGGCGTCCAGCAGGGCCTTGGAACAGGGGTTGTGGGCCGAACGGATGGCGTTGTAGCCGTTCTCGTGCAGGATGCGCACCTTGCGGCGCACCGCATCCGGGTGGCACACTGCACCCAGCAGGCCGTTGTCGTGGTGGATGCAGGCACCCTGCAGGATGATCCGGCTGCCGTTGAGCAGCAGGCCCTCCCTGCCCCAGGCAAGGCTGCGGATGCCAAAGCGGGCCGCTGCCGTGTCGGTGCCGTAGGCCGTCTGCAGGGTGTACAGCTGCGGGTGCTCCGGGCTCCAGAGCGCTGCCTCCGGCAGTTTCAGGCGCACCGGCTTTCCGGCCTCAGCGGACGCACTGGCCAGCACGGTAGTGCCGTCCAGCACCTGCAGCTGCACGGTGCCGGGGGCGCTGGCCGCCGCCGTGACTTCCACTTCCGGCGGGTCGATGGACACGGTGCGCACCCGCAGGCCGTCCAGCAGCAGGTGTGCTTCCGGGCCCACCCACAGGGTGACCGGGCGGTAGATGCCCGCGCCGGAATACCAGCGGCTGTTGGGCTGGTCGGCGTTGCGGGCGATCACCTGCAGCACGTTTTCGGCATCAAAGTCCAGCTTCCCGGTCAGGTCTGCCTTGAAGTCGGTGTAGCCGTAGGGGTTGAACGCCAGCTTCTCGCCGTTGAGCCAGACTTCGGCGTTGTGGTACACGCCCTCGAATTCCAGCACAAGGGTCTGGCCCTGCAGGGCTGCGTCCGGGGTGAAGCGTTTTTCGTAAAGGTAATCATAGCCCTCGTACCAGCCGGTGTTGGTGCCTCCGGGGGCCGTCTCGGTACGGGGTTCGGCCAGTGCCGCATCATGGGGCAGGGTGACCGGCACGGCCGGCCCCTCTTCCAACAGGTGGCGGCAGGTCCAGCCGGTGTTGAACGAACAGGCGATCACAGGCATCTGCCTCCTTTCATTTGATCACAAGATAAGGTCGGAACCCAAAATGCCGCCCGGCAGAGCTTCTCCGCCGGGCGGCTGGGGGATTCATCAGTTCTTTGCGGAGAAGCCTTCCACGATCAGGGTCACGATGCCGACCAGGTAGCACACGGCACCCACGATGGAGATGTGCAGGGCCGTGGCCTCAGAAGCCGGATAGTTGACCGGGATGAAGTAGACGTCCGCAGCCAGCGAAACGCGGGCCAGAACGAATACGGCGAAGCTGCCGATCAGGCAGACATTGGCTGCCACCAGCAGCACGTCGTTGACCACGGCGGGCAGCTTGCTGCCGGCGAACTGGCGCAGAGCCAGGCACACCAGCGCGGCCACGGTGAGCACCACCGGCAGGGTGCTGGTGGCCGAAGCCGCCAGATAGCCCACCATCGAGGTGTAACCATAGACTGCAAGGCCGATCACACTGGCCACAGCAGCCACGATCGTCTTCGTGTTCAGTTTCGTTTTCATGGCTCAGGCCTCCTTTGCAGTCTTCTGCTTCTTGCTCTTGACCGCAGACACGACGTACAGCAGGGCGCACAGTGCGGTGAGGGCTGCAAAGCCGTAGATGCACACGCGGTAGCTCATACGCCACCAGGTCATCACGCTGATGGTGCGGGTGGTGGAGTTGACGCCGTTCATGGCGGCACTGTTGGCCAGAGCGTACAGCAGGTAATGGATGTTCTGCTTGATGGCCAGCAGCATGGTGCGGTCGCCCTTCAGAGCGTCAGCATTCCAGTAGGTGATGCTGTCGTCCTTGCCGAAACCGCAGAATGCGGTGGTGCCGGCCAGGATGGACTCCTTGGGAGAAGCATGCAGGGTAACACCGGTAAAGTCGGTGACGTTGTAGCCCTTGAAGCCCCACTCGTTGCGCATGATCTGCACCTGGACACCAGCGTTTGCGCTGGAGGCCACAGCACCGATGCGGTTGTAGGAGCTCATCACGCCCAGAGCACCCACCGTGTAGGTGTCACCGCGGGAAGGATCCGCCTCGAAGGAAGCGGGCTTGCCGTTGCCCTCAAAGGCCTGCTGCAGGTTGCGCAGCTCCAGCTCGCGGGCCTTCTGCTCAGTCATAAAGACTGCGATGCCGGAGCGGTTGATCTCCTGATCGTTGAAGGCGGCGTGCTTGATGTTGACCAGGGTGCCCTTGCTCTGAGCGCCCTGCACCACAGCGGAACCGGTGTAACCGGACAGGACGGGGTCCTCGGAGTAATACTCTGCGCCGCGGGCGTTGTAGCCGTGACGATGGATGTTCATGCCGGGGCCGATCATGATGGGCAGGTTCAGCACCAGGGTGCTCTCGCCCAGGGTGATCTCACCCACGCGGTAGGCCAGTTCCTTGTTCCAGCTGTAAGCAATGTTCTCCGGGGTGGGGCCGACGCGGGTGCCGTAGTCGTAATCGGCAGCATCTGCATACGGGGTGCCCTGGTAGCTGCCCTCGGTCAGGTAGTGCGAGTCGGAACCGTTGGGGCCGTCGTCGGCTGCGTACTGCAGCAGGCCCACGGAGTCGATGTTCTGGATGTTGTGGAAGGCGTTGGAGGCAAAGTTCAGGAACTCGTCGATGGTCACTTTGCCGACCAGCTCATCCCAGCGGGGATCGTCGAAGTCCGCGCCCTTCAGGTCGTTCAGGGTCAGGGTGCTGGTGGTGTCGCCGAACACGATGTCCGAGGTGTCCTCATCGGTCTTGATGTCGATGAAGTCGTTCGCCAGCAGGGTGGCCAGACGGCCCTCGGCCTTCAGGCCGGTGATGGTGGTGGGGAAGGTGCCGTCCCAGTCGCTGCGGGACAGATAAGTAGCGGTGCCGGGGATGAAGGTGTTGATGTCCATGGAGTAGTCGCCGTCACTCACTGCGTTGGTGATCTCCACGCCGCTCTTGCTCACAGAGAAGGTGTCGGCATCCACAGCGCCGTCCCAGGTCCACTGGTAGGTCTTGGAAGCATCGCCGTCGGCGGTCATGCCGTCGGCAGTGGTCTTGCCCTGAGCAGCCAGGATGTTGTTCAGAGCATCATGGGCGTCAGAGCCGATGGCGAAGTAGTAGTTGCCCGGGTCCACGATGAAGGTCTTGGCGTTCTGGCTGTCGTAGCTGGCCAGCAGGCTCATGTCCACATTCATGGCAATGGTCTGGCTCTCGCCGGGCTGCAGAGTGTTGGTCTTTTCGTAGTCCATCAGCTGCAGGGCGGACTTTTCGATGCCGTTCTGCTTGTCGTAGTCGGTGTAGGGTGCGCTGGCGTACAGCTGCACGACAGCCTTGCCGGCCACATCGCCGGTGTTGGTGGTGGTCACGGTCACGGTAGCGGTGCGCTTGTCACCGGTGATGACCACGCTGTCCAGGGTCTGCTCAAAGGTGGTGTAGCTCATGCCGTAGCCGAAGGGATAGACCACCTCGTTGTCGTAGCTCCAGGTGCCGTCGCTGGCGGCCACGGTGCCGTCGGCGTTGGCGTAGGTACCGGCAGAGGCATTGGCACCGCCGTTGCCCAGCACGATGTCCGCATAACGGGTCTCGTAGTAACGGTAGCCGGCGTAGATGCCCTCGGTCTCGATCAGGTAGGAGTTGACGCTGGTGCCCTCAGCAAAGTCCGAAGCGTTTGCCCAGGGGATGTTGCCAAAGTTCTGCATGGCGGGAGCCAGTGCACCGTTCTTGACGAAGGTATCGCCCAGATGGGCAGAGGGAGCCACGGTGCCGTTCAGCACGTCGGCCACGCCGTAGAAGCCATAAGCACCGGGGTAGCCCACCCACAGGATGGCGTCAATGTCGGGGTCCTCTTCCAGGTTGGAGATCTCCATGGGGTTGGCTGCGTTGACCAGCACGATGACCTTGTCGAAATTGGCCTTTGCTTCCTCGATCATGGCCATTTCTTCATCGCTCAGGCTCAGGATGTTGCCGTTGACGGTGTGCACGCCGTCTGCCAGGCCTTCCTCGCCGGGGTAGTATGCACCGGCTTCGCCGCCGACACGGCTCACCACCACGATGGCAGCGTCGCCGTACTCGGTGTACTTGGACTCAAAGTCGGGGTTGAGCTGCTTGAGCTCGTCCAGGGTCAGCTCGTGGGGATCATCGTAAGCGGTGATCTCGGCGTAAGCCGGCAGGATGCCGCCGCCGAACTGGGGCTTGGTCCATTCCTTGTCCGCAAAGAATGCCTTGTAAGCTGCCAGGGTCTCCGGGTTCAGCTGGAAGCCGCGCTCGGTAAAGGCGTCAAAGATCTGCACGGTGGACTTGCCGTCCGGCACGCTGCCGCCGCTGTTGCCGTAAACAGGAGCATAGCTGCGGACGCCCAGCATGGTGATTTTGGCATCCTTGGCCAGAGGCAGGGCACCGTTCTCGTTCTTCAGCAGGGCAAAGGTCTCCTGCGAAGCCTCGATGGCGAAGTCCTTGAAGCCCTCGTAGGCTTCTTTGGCCGTGGTGAATTCCGACTTGTAGGTCCAGGCATCGGATTCATCGTCCGACTGCTCGGTCACAGTCTGGGTGCTGCGGGTGCCCAGGAAGGCATCCACAGAGGTGCGGTAGAGCTCCAGGATGTTGCCTGCCATCATGGAAACGGCCAGAAGCAGGGCAAACACCATGGTCAAACCGCGCCACAGGTTTTTCTTCTTCAACATTTTGTCCTCCTTTGAAAGTTGTCCGCTCTCCCCCTGTGCGGTGCGGAAGCAAACGCCGCGCAAAAAGAAACCGGCAGAGTGATTCAAAGCTCTGCCGATAGTATAGAGGTTTTGTGAATATTTACAACAGATTTTTCCCAAACTGTCATTTTGGGGCCCTGAACTGTCATTTGAGCGGCAGGAGCGCCACCAGACGGAACATGCCGTCCTGTGCCTGCATCGTCAGGGTGCCGCCGTGCTGCTGCACGATGCGGCGGATGCTCTTAACGCCAAAACCGTGCCACCGGGCGTCCCCCTTGGTGGTCTGGGGCAGGCCGTCCACAAAGTGCAGCGGCTCGGCGGCGCAGTTCTCCATGCGGATGAGCAGCATGCCCCGCTCGGCCCGCACCTGCAGGCCGATGTAGCGGCGGTCCGGCTCCAGCGGGGTCACCGCCTCGATGGCGTTGTCCAGCGCGTTGCCGAACAGCGAGTACACCTCGCCGGGCTTCAGGAAGTCCAGCTTTGCACCGTCGGCAATGTAATCCAGCTGGATGCCGCGGCCCTTGCACACGATGGAGCGCTCCGCCAGCAGCACGTCCAACGTCTCGTTGCCGGTCTTGACCGTGGAGTCGTAGATATCCACCGCCTTTTTCAGCTCGTCCAGCTCCTCGGTCGGCACCCGGCTGCCCAGCGTGTACAGCTGCTTGCGGATGTCATGGCACTTGATGTTGATGAGCTCCACCGTCTCCTTGGACAGCTCCATCTGCTGGCGTTGCTGGCGCATCATCTGCTGCAGCACCATGTTGTCCCACTCGGCGTCGCTGTGCTGCAGGATCTCACACAGCAGGAAGAACAGCAGGATGGTGGTCACCTCGTCGTAGACGCTGTAGGTAGTAAAGATGCGCGGGGCACCGTCCACACTAAAGGCGTTGAACAGGTTGACGAAGATGTTCATGCTCAGCTGGTAGCCCACCATGATAAAAGTCATCGTGCGCCCGGGCAGTGTGCCCAGATTGCGGCTGTGCAGCCGCCGGGTCAAGGTCAGGCAGCACACCGCGAACAGCAGCACGAAAAGGCCCAGATAGACCCACCGGCTCCAGGCCCAGTACTGCCGGTCCATGTGATACACCGCATTCTGCAGCAGCTTGGCCCCCCGGTAGATGATGTGCTGCATGGTGCCCGCCGCCGTAGCATAGAACACCGCCCACGCTGCCGCGATGCGGAAGCACAGCCGGATGCCCACCGCCGCGATGCTCCACAGCAGAATGGTGCGCAGCGACTCGGTGTAGAGGTTGTGGGGCACCTGCTCCCACACGATGGTAAAGCAGGCCTCCGCCAGCAGGATGCCGGTCAGCCGCGCCGCAAAGCGCTCCTGCCGCTCCAGCTTCCAGGTGGTGGCCGCCACGCACGCCAGCAGTTCCAGCACATAGCCGTGGCGTTCAAACAGATCGATGACCGTACTCATAGCACAAATTCATTGCCCATGCTGCGGGCCAGCTCCTCCATGAATTCCTTTTTGCGCAGACGGCTGATCTGCAGCTTCTCCCCGTTGGAAAGCACCACGTCGCTGCCGGTGACGGTCTGGATGTGCTTCTGGTTGACCAGATAGCACTTGTTGCAGCGCAGGAAGCCCTTGCCGTGCAGCCGCTGTTCGGCGTCCTGCAGGGTTCCGGTGCCCGGCAGCTGGCCTTTTTCGGTGTGATAGGTCAGCTTGTGGCCCTGCACCTCGATGTAATAGATCTCCCACAGCAGCAGCCGCTGGGTGCCGGTGGGCAGGGCCACCATCACGCTCTCGGCGGCGGCGCGCCAGCGCTGGGCCGCACGGTCCAGCTTGATGCTCAGCGGCCCATACTGGGCAGGCTTGATGATGTAGTCCAGCGCATCCACCTCATAGCCCTTGACCGCAAACTGGGCCATGTTGGTCACAAAGATCAGGATGACCTGCCAGTCGATCTCCCGCAGGCGGTGGGCCGCCTCCATGCCGTTGATGCCCGGCAGCTCAATGTCCATGAACACGATGTCATAGTCGGCACGGTAATGTTCCAGAAACGACGCCGCATCCCCGAAGGCCGTGGTCTCCAGCGGGATATCCCGCTCTGCCGAGTAGCGGGCAAGGCATTCTTTCAGATGTTCCAGCTCTCTGGGGCTGTCCTCCACGATCGCACAGCGCAGCATCCGGTTCTCCCCTTCACAAAAACTTTTCGGAATCAGTATAGCGCAATCTGTGAAAATTGGCAACAATTGCCCTTGCACACAATAAACATCGACCAGCCGTGCTGGTGATTTTTCCTTCATTTTTGTCGATTCGTGTCCATTGGGAAACAGCTGAAGGTTTTTCACGCTCACAGGGTCCGGCCTTGCCCATATTGCAAAAGCAAAAATATTTTCAACATTCAATCAAAAAACAAGACAATGTGTTGACTTTTGCGGAAAGTCTTGCTATAGTATGAGATACAAGGATTCCATATAGGTTCTGCGTGAGAGAATGAGAGACGCACAACAGCCCCTTTCGGCTTGTGGTGCGTCTTTTTCTTTTTGCAAGGTTGGAATCTTCTCTGCATTTTTCCGTGTGCACCGGAAGTACAGCAGTCCCAAAGACCCGATGGGAGAATGGCCATTCCCGTCCATCATCACAAGAATGACACGATACCAAGAGACTGTCAAAAGGAGAACAGAATCATGAAAAAGATTTCGCGGAAAAGTTTCCTGAAGCTGGCAGCCGCCACCACTGCCGGAACTGCTATGGCTCCCGCTCTCATGGGCTGTGCCTGGCCTGACACGCAGGACCGCACTCCCTACAAAGGCGATATCGTGTTGCTGCTGAGCAACGATATCCACTCCAATCTGGGTACTTCTAAGATCATGAGTACGGACGGCTCTACCCGGATCACCGGCGGCGTGGCGCGAATGGCCGCCGCACAGGCCGGGGTACGCCACCGAGCCTTTGGCAAAACCCTGACCTTGGACGGTGGTGACTACTCCCAGGGAACTCCTTACCAGGACGGCTATCAAAAGGGCTGGGAGATCCTGGCCCTGGCCGAAATGCAGGTAGATTTCTGCACCCTGGGCAACCATGAATTCGACGTGGGCGATCAGGCCGTCGAAAACTCCTGGGTCAACGCCCGGAAAAACCGGCTGCGCTACGGGGTCTACCGCAAACTGCCCCAGTTGCTGGTATCCAATATGTTCATCAAATACAACGCCAACGGCGAGCCGATCTCTTATACCAGCGCCGACATCCGCCCCGATGACCTGAGCACCAATGCTTTTGGTGCCGGGGCCTACGCCAAGACCGGAGCCAAAAACTACGCCATCCGCCAGGTAGCAGGCTACAGGGTGGGTCTGTTTGCCCTGGAAGGCGAGGAGTCCTACGGCTACTGCAAGAACTCGGACCTGACCCGGATGGACTGTGCCGAGGTTGCCAGAGTCTATGCCCGTTTCCTCAAGGAGGAGAAGGGCTGCGATCTTGTCATCGCCATCAGCCACTGCGGCATGGAAGAGGACCGGGCCACCGCGCGGGCTCAGGAAGGCTTCCTGGACGTGATCCAGAACGCTCACGACCATCTCGCCTATGACCAACCCATCGTGGAAAACGGCGTGATCATGACCTCCACCGGCTGCTATGCTCAAAACCTGGGCGTGCTGAGCCTGCAAAAAACATCTGCCGGCTGGACCTGGGTGCCCGAGGAGACCTGCTGCTATGAGCTGACGAAGGCATACGACTACGAGGATCCCCGGGATCTGTCACCGGAAGCTCTGGCATACCGGAGTATGCAGGATCTTCTGGCCCGCTACGACGCAGACCTGACGGCACCGGACGGCTATTTCTCCAAGCTGGGTCTGGACGATGTAACGCCGGACAGCGTGGTGATGACCATCCCCACCGGCTACGACTATATCCAGTACGAAGACGGAAAGGCCATCGGATACACTTACATCCAGTCTCCTGTCACCGCCTTTATCTGTGATTCCTTTAATTATGCCTCCGGCTCTCAGGTATCTTTCGTGTTCGGCGGCTACGTCCGCACTGCGCTGTATCAGGGTGACTTTACCGTCGCGGACGCCTTCAACGAGCAATCCACCGGTGAATCGGCGATCGACCACAGCGCGGGCTCCAGTCTGGTGGTCTGCGACTTGTCCGGTGCACAGCTGGCATCCATCTGTGTCTTTGATGCTGCGTGCTCCGGTGTCACCCCTCAGGGCCGGACCTACGGCGGCGCCGGCACCCTCCACACCGGAAATCTGCGCTACCGCTATCACATTTCTGACGGGCAGATCTCCTGTGATGTTTCCAGCATCGAAGTCTATTTCCCGGAGAGCGACAGCTGGCAGCCTCTGGACTTCCACAAAGCCTACTCCACCTCGTTCACCTTTGAATCCTCCCAGAACTTGGTGAGTCTGCTGCCCTGGGCCAGCAAAATGGCCACAGGGCAGGCGCTTCCCTTTGCCCCCTACGATGAGGCCACCGGCACCTACATGGATGTTCCCTCCGACAACAAATCGGAGGAATACTACCGGTTCTGGGCTCCTTATTGCCGCGGCAAGGGCGTGCTGGAGGGCACCAGCTATGAACTGAAATCCTGGACAGCCCTGTATTACTATGCCGCCAGCATGAACGGTACCTTATCCGATGCCTACACCCCGGACCATCTGATGCAGACCCGCATCCAGGGTTGATTTTCCAACAACTTCTGATGTAAAAAGCCATACGCCCCCGGCTGCGACCACGGCAGGCCAGAAGATTAAATCAAAAACAGCTGGATGCTTCATCTGAACGATGATACACCCAGTTGTTTCTTTTATTGGCACAGCCTCTCTAACAACGCCGTGCAACCTGCCAGTACATCCCGCCATGTGTCCTCGAAATTTCCAGTAAACCACGGGTCGGCCACATCGTGCGGCGTACTGGTATACGACATCAGGAGGGAGACCTTGTGCAACGGGTCGTTTCCTACAAAACGAGCCATATCCCGCAGGTTGCTTCGATCCATTGCAACCAGATAATCATAGGTATCATAATCCTGCCGTGTCATCTGACGCGCCGTTTTGCCTACACAGGAAATGGCATGGTCTTCCAATTTTTGCCGAGCGGGTGGATAGACCGGGTTGCCCACTTCTTCCGCACTGGTCGCAGCGGAGGCGATTTCAAATTTTTCTGCAATACCGGCTTTTTCCACAAGGTCTTTCATAACAAATTCCGCCATGGGACTACGGCAGATATTCCCCAGACAGATGAACAAGATTCGGGTCATTTTCTCTCAGCTCCTTTGGGCAACAGTATACCATTGTCGGGACAGTATTGGAATGGGCTTTTCCCTGCTCTGCCAGAACGTAACGAAAAGCATACCCTCCACCAACTGTGCAAAGACATCCGTCCAGCCCGCAGAATGCCAGCTTCTTTCGGAGATTGGAAACGGTATTGCCAACCACTTTTAAGGTATCGGCGCAATCCTTTCCCCATACAGCATCAAAAAGCTCTTTTTTAGAGAGCGTCGTTCCTTCGCAGACTGCCAGCACCCACAACAGGTCGGATTCAAGACGTGTCAACGAAATATTTCTGCCGTTGGCTGAAATTTCATGTCGGGTGTTGTCAATCACCAATCCCGGCAGTTCCAGTTTTTTCTTTGCGCAGAATGTGATCTGCTCCGCATCGATCTGCGCCTGTTGCAAAAGGCTCAGAATCGTTTGCTCCAGTACCTGGTCCGGGGTGTTCGCTCGTATCACAATCATGGAAGGCTCCTGTGTCACCGTTACTCTGCATCCATTTCGCGGATCAGATTGACCATTTCGATGGCGCTGACCGCGCAGTCATAGCCCTTGTTTCCGGCTTTCGTACCTGCCCGCTCGATTGCCTGCTCGATATTTTCAGTCGTCAGAACGCCAAATAAAACAGGAATACCGCTTTCCAGCGAAACTGCTGCGATGCCTTTTGAGACTTCGTTGCAGACGTAGTCGTAATGGCTGGTAGAGCCGCGAATCACTGCGCCAAGGCAAATCACAGCATCGTACTTTCCGCTTTTTGCCATTTTGGAAGCAACCAGCGGAATTTCAAACGCTCCCGGCACCCATGCGACATGAACATCGTCCTCGCTCACATCGTGCCGGAGGAGTGCATCCATTGCCCCGCCAAGGAGCCTTGAGGTGATGAACTCGTTGAATCGTGCAGCAACGATACCGACCCGGATGTTTTGTGCAATCAGTTTTCCTTCAAATGATTTCATTGTAAAATCCCTCTTTTCCTTAATAACTCAGGATATGTCCCATTCTTGCCTGCTTGGTTTTCAGATAGAACAGGTCGTGCGCGGTCGCAGTCATCTGAATTGGGACACGTTCTGTAATCTCCAGACCGAACTCGGAAAGTTGGTATACCTTATCCGGATTATTGGTCAACAGGCGCAAACTGTGTGCTCCCAGCTCCCGCAAAATCTGTGCTCCCATATAATACTCCCGTTCATCCCCATGGAAACCAAGGGCGAGGTTGGCTTCCAGGGTATCCATGCCCTGTTCCTGCAACTCGTAGGCACGCAGCTTATTTATGAGACCGATGCCGCGCCCTTCCTGCCGCATATAGAGCAGGATGCCACGCCCCTCCTTTTCAATTTGCGTCATCGCCGCAGCCAACTGCTGTCCGCAATCGCAGCGCAGCGAACCGAACGTATCACCCGTCAGACATTCCGAATGCACCCGACACAGGACATCCCGGCCATCACCGATTTCACCTTTTACCAATGCGATGTGATGCTCTCCGTTCAGGCGGCTCACAAAACCGTATGCGCGGAAGTCGCCGTATTTTGTCGGTAGATTTACGGCAGCCACCCGATCGACCAGCTTTTCGTGACACTTCCGGTACGCTTGCAAGGCTTGGATGGTGATGAATTTGATTTGGAATCGTTCTGCCAGCTGTGCAAGTTCCTTCGTGCGCATCATAGTGCCATCGTCCCTCATGATCTCGCAGCAAAGCCCGCACTCTTTCAGCCCTGCCAGACGGCACAGGTCTACGGTGGCTTCTGTGTGGCCGTTCCGTTCCAGAACACCATTTTTCCTTGCTAAAAGCGGGAACATATGACCCGGTCGCCGGAAATCTTCTGCTTTTGCGTCTTCTGCTACACAGGCCAGCGCAGTAATAGAGCGTTCCGCAGCCGAAATGCCGGTCGTGGTTGAAATATGGTCGATGGACACGGTAAAGGCGGTTTCATGGTTGTCCGTGTTATGCTGAACCATCTGCGGAAACTTCAGCTTCTGTACAAAGGCTTCCGACATCGGCATACAGATCAGACCTTTGCCGTGGGTCGCCATGAAATTGACATTTTCTGTTGTCGCAAACTCAGCGGCACAGATAAAATCGCCCTCGTTTTCGCGTTCCGGGTCATCCGTCACCAAAATGATCTTGCCTTGTCTCAAATCTTCCAGAGCTTCAGGAATGGTATTGAATCTCATCGTCGTTTCTCCTTATTCAAATCCGTAGCGTATCAGCATTTCTTTCGTGACAGAGCTTTTCCGGTGTTCCTGCGGTATCGGCTGAAACAGCTTTTCGACATACTTGCCAAGGATGTCGGTCTCCAGATTTACCACATCGTTTTTGTGTCTTTGACACAGATTTGTACAGCTGACGGTGTGAGGGATGGTGGACACTGAAAACGCATCCGAACCGACTTCTGCCACCGTCAGGCTTATACCATCGACCGTGATGGAGCCTTTTTCCACGACATAGCGCAAAAGATTTGGTTCCGCATGGATGGTAAACCAGACCGCATTGTCGTCTTTTTCGATTCGCAGGATGCACCCGGTGCCATCCACATGACCCGCCACAATATGCCCGCCGAACCGTCCATCCGCAGCCATTGCCCGTTCCAGATTGACCCTGCTCCCGACCATAAGACCTGCAAGAGAGGAGCGGTTCAGGGTTTCATGCATAACATCGGCAGAAAAGCTGTCTGCAAAAAGCCGGGTAACGGTCAGGCAGATGCCATTCACTGCGATGCTGTCACCGATTTTTGTGTTTTCCAGAACGGTCCGTGCCTGAATGTTCAGCACTTCCGAATGCTGCCCATGCGTGATCTGCTTTACGGTTCCGACTTCTTCTATAATTCCGGTGAACATGGATACTCGACCTCGCTTTCAATCAGGATATCCTCGCCAAGATGGGTCAGGCTGCTGTTTTTCAGCCGGAATGCTGCACTCGGCATAGGAACTCCTGCACCTTCCACCGGTGTTTTTGCTTCCTGTCCGCCGAACAGCTTTGGGGCAATGTACGCCTGCACCTGTTGAACAACGCCGCTTTCCAGTGCTGCCCAGTTCAGTGTCCCTCCGCCTTCCAGAAGAATGCTGTCGATTTGTTCCTGACCAAGTTTTTCCATAAGTTGTACAAGGTCAACGTGACCGTTCCTTTTGTCCAGACAAATCACTCGGCACCCAGCCTGTCGATATATCGCCTGCCGTTTCGGGTCGGCGCAGCAGGTCGCAAGGATGGTCGGGATCTGTTTTGCTGTTGCGACCACCTGTGCTTGCAATGGTGTCCGCAGCTGAGTATCGCAGACAATGCGAACTGGATTTTTTCCGTTCTCCATGTGGCAGGTCAATAAGGGATCATCGGCAAGAATGGTTCCGACACCGACCATGATTCCGCTGAAACGATGCCGCTGTTGTTGAACATACGCTCGGGCAGCTTCACTTGTAATCCATTTGGATGCGCCCGTAACCGTGGCAATTTTTCCGTCCATTGTCATGGCATACTTCATAGAAACAAACGGGCGTTTTGTCGTTATAAAATGGAAGAATATCCGATTGAGTGCGTCGCATTCTTCCCGCAAAACGCCTTCCGTCACCGCTACCCCCTGCACCCGTAAAGCAGCAATTCCTTTTCCCGACACCAGCGGGTTTGGGTCTGCCGACCCCACTACGACCCGGCTGATGCCCGCTTCCAGAATAGCATTCACACACGGCGGCTGTTTCCCAAAATGACAGCAGGGCTCCAGCGTCACATACATCGTTGCCCCTTCGGGGTCAACAGCGCAGGATGCTAACGCATTTCGCTCCGCATGGGGCTGGCCATACCGTTCATGCCATCCCTGCCCGATGATCTGACCATCTTTTACAATGACAGCACCCACCATCGGATTTGGGGATGTCCATCCGCATCCTTTTTTAGCCAGTTCTAAGGCAAGACGCATATACTCTGTATCGTTCATCTCTCTGCCTCCAAATAAAAAAGCCCCGAACCAGATTGTTCAGGGCAAGGCAAACAGGCGCAGTATCTCCTGCGCAAAAAGAAAGCTCTGAAATGCAAACGCATCTCAGAGCAGCTTCCATGAGTACAGAGATCTTGTGGTTTCTCTATGCTTTCCTATCTTCTTTCATCCAGACTGTACTGTCGGCTTCGGAGTTTCACCGAATCATGCCTTGCGGCTCGTGGGCTGTACCACCGGTAGGGAATCGCACCCTGCCCTGAAGATTCTTGATTCAATTTCTGGGAGCATTATAGCATGGTATATAACCGAATGCAAGCCCTTTTTGAAACCGGGACAAAACCGGGATGGAACAACATTTCGTAGAAAAACCTTGTCAAGAGGGCTGGCACCGTCCAGTTCTCTCTCTTTTTGCCAAAGTTTTCACCGTGTTTTCTTGCAAGCTGCCGAAAGTGACGTGTTCTCAAAAGCGAGCTTGCCGCATGGCAGGCAGAACAGGCTCATCATACCACCAGTAAAGAAAACAGAGCGTTCCCGATGGGGAACGCTCTGTTTCTCATATCGCTGTCGTATGTGGATTTTGGCAGGGTGCGTCCAGGTGCTGGGTATTCGTAAAACAGTTTTCGAGAAATGACACGGCAACTGCCTGTCAGGATTGGTTACGAGTACCCGGCTAGGCCAAGGAAGCATCAAGTCCCATGTCCGCACCGTCAAGGTATTGGATATGGGACTTTTTGCATTTCAGGAACGTGTACACCTCTGGAAAGGTGTAACACACTAGACTTTGTAGCAAAGTTGTGTGCCAAGGGTGCTGCGCCCCTTAGAATCCCTGCTCACATCGCCTGTGGGCGATGTGGATTCGCCGCATAGAAAGCTCTCACAAAGGCGCACCCCGGCTGTTTGCGGCGAGGAAAAGGCACTTCTGCGGAAGTGTAATAACCCACTATGACACTTTCATCCCTGCGGCCTGCAAAGTGCCGTGGGCTCTCCGAGGGGGAACGGTTGTATAAGGTACGTTTCGGACGAATCGCTGCGTACGTGCGTACGGAAGGTTGGTACGCACGTACGCAGTAAAACAGCCAAATTCTCGTATATATGGGTGGTCATTTGACCACGAGTGTGGTATACTTCACTTGGAAAACCAATTAAGGTAGATATAATGCACAGGGATGTGCTTTATATAATAAAAGCAGGATAAAAACGCAACGCATTTCTTTCTGAGAGATGCCAGAGCTGGTAGGTAGCCCAGCCGTCTACACCGCACGGTGTAGGTAAGTAACCTTCCCCTCCGGGTTGTCCGTTCCTGTAAGGATTTATTTCAGGAGGGTTTCGTTATGGATATTGATTCTACAAAGCTGACTGTATTTTTTGAGGCTCCATTCTGGATTGGAGTATTTGAACGTATTGAGAGAAGAAAGCTTTCAGTGTGTAAAGTCGTGTTTGGTGCAGAACCAAAGGACTATGAAGTCTGGGAGTATCTGCTCAAAAATTACAGTCGGCTGCGCTTCAGTCCATCTGTTGAGACAGTTGTAAAGAAAGAGTCTGTGAACCCAAAGCGATTGCAACGGCAAATCCGAAAGGAAACAGTTGCCACAGGAATCGGTACAAAGTCACAGCAGGCGTTGCAAATGCAGCGAGAAGAAAACAAGCTGGTGCGAAAAGCACTTAGCCGGAAACAACGCGAAGCAGAAAAGCAGCGTCAGTTTGAACTGAAACAGCAGAAGCGAAAGGAAAAGCATCGGGGCAGATAATGCCCCTTTGCTTTTATCTAGCAGGGTTTGGGGCAGGCACGCCCCAACAAGAAGCAGTCCCAAAGGGGCAAGAATTTTCAAGTATTGAAAATTTGTGGCCACGGGACGATTCTTGCTCTCACGAAAACCCACACTTTTTGAAAATCCGCTTTTCACAGCCAAAGGAGGATGCACCATGAAAAAAGAAATCGAAGCCTTTGTCAATGCAGCCAGTGAGCAGGAGTTGGATGCTGCATGGAACAACCTCTCGGCAGAGGAACAGCGAGTTTTCGAGCAACTCATGGAGGAAGAACCACCCGAAGATGCATTGGCGTTTTTCGCACAGCTGTATGACAATACCCCGAAGGAGCAAGCCAGCGAAACCGTGAGCATCTCCGAAAATGAAATCTATTTCAAGCGGCAGCCCTTGACCGAAGAGCAGAAGAAACACGGCTCCTATGTAGATGAGAACGGCAATCTCCATGTCAAGAACCTGTCTGCATTCTGGATTCCTGAACTGACCACCACGGAGAAAGTCGGTCACACCACCTACACCGTGACCGGCAGCTATGAGGGCAAGGAATCCTTTTTGAAGAAGCTGGAGCGCATTGTTGCCAAGAACGCCCAGCAAAAATTTGAAGATGAGGGTGCAGACGAATGACAACTGCGTCCAATTCTGCTATACTTGACCCGGTAACCAATCCTGTACCGACAGTTGCTCCACAGAGTAAGGAGGACACAACAATGTCTGGAGCAACGAATAAAATCACCGCACTTTACTGCCGACTGTCGCAAGAGGACGCACGGCTCGGTGAAAGCCTGTCCATTGAGAACCAGAAGGCCATCCTTCTGGAATACGCCAAAAAGAACCACTTCCCGAACCCGGTGTTCTTTGTGGATGATGGCTACTCCGGCACGAACTATGACCGTCCCGGCTTCCAGAGTATGCTGACCGAGATCGAAGCGGGACATATAGGAATCGTTATCACGAAGGATTTGTCCCGACTGGGGCGCAATTCCGCCTTGACTGGTCTGTACACCAACTTTACCTTTCCCCAGTATGGCGTTCGCTACATTGCCATTAATGACAACTATGACACCATTGACCCGAACAGCATAAACAACGATTTTGCAGGCATTAAGAACTGGTTCAACGAGTTTTACGCCCGCGATACCAGCCGCAAGATTCGGGCCGTTCAGAAGGCCAAGGGAGAGCGTGGAGTACCGCTGACGGTCAATGTGCCGTACGGCTATGTGAAAGACCCGGAGAACCCGAAACATTGGCTTGTTGATCCGGAAGCGGCTGCGGTCGTGAAGCGCATCTTCTCCATGTGCATGGAAGGCCGTGGCCCGACCCAAATTGCAAACCAACTGTGGGTGGACAAAGTTCTGACTCCTACCGCCTACAAGTTGAGCCATGGCCGGAGTACAAACGCACCTGCCCCGGAAGACCCTTATCGCTGGGATAAAAGAGCAGTAAGTTTGATTCTGGAACGCCGGGAGTACACTGGCTGCACAGTCAACTTCAAGACCTATACTAACTCTATCTGGGATAAAAAGAAACATCTGAATCCTGTGAAAAATCAGGCTATCTTCTCGGATACACATGAGCGCATTATCGACGATGATGTGTTTGAAAAGGTTCAGGAGATTCGTAGTCAGCGTCACCGCATGACCCGGACAGGCAAGAGCAGCATTTTCTCCGGTATGGTCTACTGTGCTGACTGCGGTTCCAAGATGCAATATGGTTCGTCCAATAACAGGGACTTCAGTCAAGACTTCTTTGATTGCTCTCTGCACAAGAAGAACGGGAGCAGGTGCAAGGGACACTTCATCCGGGTAAAGGTTCTGGAAGGCCGTGTGCTGAACCATATCCAGCAGGTGACAGACTACATCCTTTGCCATGAAGACTACTTCCGCAAGGTCATGGAGGAACAGCTTCGGGTGGAAAGCAGCGAAAAGCTGACTGTCCTGAAGAAGCAGCTTGCCCGAAATGAGAAGCGAATCGCAGATCTCAAACGGCTGTTCATGAAAATCTACGAGGACAACGCCAGTGGAAAGCTGAGCGATGCCCGCTTCGACATGATGAGCCAGAGTTACGATGCCGAGCAGAAGCAGCTGGAAGAGGACGTCCTCTCTTTCCAACAGGAAGTCGAAGTACAGGAACAGCAAATTGAGAATATTGAAAAGTTCGTCCAGAAAGCGCACAAGTACGTCCATATTGAAGAACTCACCCCCTATGCTCTCCGTGAACTGGTGTCGGCTATCTATGTGGATGCCCCGGATAAGTCCAGCGGAAAGCGGGTGCAGCACATCCATATCAAGTACGATGGGCTGGGGTACATCCCTCTGGATGAACTGGAAGCAAAAGAAAAGGCGTGACCGAAGTCACGCCAAATCTTCCCCATTTAGGGAACTTTTGCAAATACTGTTTTATGGGAACTCTGCTGGTGGACACACCTTGTTTTTATTTTTTCAGAACGGTGCACTCATAGGGGCGCAGCGCAGCAGCCGTTTCCGTGTAGTTGCCCAGCAGCTTTTCCGTACCGGCCCACCCCTCCGGCAGGGTGACGGGTACTTCGTGCGCTGTCAGGTTGCACAGCACCAGCAGCTCTTCTCCGTCCGGCGCACCATAGCGGCGGTAGGCCAGCAGGTCGGCATTTTCCGGGAAGAGGAACTCGATTTTCCCCTCGCTGATGACCTTGTGCTGTTTGCGCAGGTGCACCAGCGTCTTGTAGAAACTGCGCACCGAGTCCGGGTCGTCCATCTCGGCGGCGGCGTTGATGGTCTGATAGTTATCGGCGGTGCCGATCCACGGCGTACCGGTGGTGAAGCCTGCGTTCGCGCTGGCATCCCACTGCATCGGAGTGCGGCCGTTGTCGCGGCTGCGCTGGGCGATGATGTCGAGCGTTTCGGCCTCGGACTTGCCCTCGCCGCGCAGGATGTTGTAGTAATTCAGGCTTTCTACATCCCGGTACTGGTCAATGGAGGTAAAGTGCGCATTGGTCATACCCAGTTCTTCGCCCTGATAGATATAGGGCGTACCGCGCATGAAGTGGATGGCGGCGGCCAGCATCTTGGCACTTTCCTTCCAGTAGGCCGTATCGCTGCCAAAGCGACTCACGGCACGGGGCTGGTCGTGATTGCACCAGAACAGCGCGTTCCAGCCGTTGTGCTCCTGCATCCCTTCCTGCCATGTCTGGAACAGTTTTTTCAGGGCAAGATGGTCTGCAGGCATCAGTGCCCATTTGTCGCCGTTCTTGTAGTCCACCTTCAGATGATGGAAGTTGAAGCACATAGACAGTTCATGGTTGCCCGCAGCAGTGTATCCGATGCAGTTTTCCAACGAGGTGGAGGACATTTCGCCCACCGTCACCATGCCGTCGATGCCGCCTGCCGCCACCAATTCTTTCAGGTATTTGTGGACATTGCGGCCATCGGTGTAGAAGCGACGGCCATCGCCCGCAAAGTCGTCCTCATACACTTCCGGTTTGGAAATCAGATTGACCACATCAAAGCGGAATCCCTTGATTCCCTTCGCCTTCCAGAAACGGAGGATGTCGGCCATTTCTTCCCGCACCGCCGGGTTCTCCCAGTTCAGGTCTGCCTGTGTCACATCGAACAGGTGCAGATACCACTTGCCCAGCTGCGGCACATACTGCCATGCCGGGCCACCGAACTTGGACACCCAGTTTGTGGGCAGATTGTCCGGGGTTCCGTTCTTAAAGATGTAGTAATCCTGATACTTTTTCTCACCGGCCAGTGCCCGCTGGAACCATGCATGCTCGGTGGAGGTGTGGTTGAACACCATATCCAACATCAGGCCAATGCCGCGCTTGTCCGCCTCGCGGATGAGTTCTTCCAAATCTTCCATCGTGCCGTAGCGCGGGTCGATAGCGCGGTAATCCGCCACGTCATAGCCGTTGTCCCGCTGCGGCGAGGGAAAAAACGGGGTCAGCCAGAGATAGTCAACGCCCAGGTCGGCGAGATAATCCAGCTTGGCCGTGACGCCCTTCAAATCGCCGAAGCCGTCACCGTTCGAGTCCATGAAGGATTTCGGGTAAATTTGGTAGACAACTTTATCTTTAAAATCATTCATGGTACACACCTCACAAAATCAGGCAACGCCTTTTTTCTTGCCGACGATGACGGTCAGCACAAAGGGGACGACGATGGCAATGGCCATGCACAGCGCAAAGCTGAGCATATAGGCGGGCTGGATGGACAGGATGCCAGGGATGCCGCCGACACCGATGGCGTTGGCCGTGGTGGAAGTTGCCACACAGACGACCGCTGCGATGGCAGATCCAATCATGCCGCAGACAAACGGGAAGTGATACTTGAGGTTGACACCGAACATGGCCGGCTCAGTAACACCCAGATAGCAGGAGATGCAGGAAGGAACATTGACTTCCTGTGCAGCAGCGTTTTTGCGCTGGAGGTAGATCATGCCCAGCACGGCAGAACCCTGTGCGATGTTGGAGAGTGCGATCATGGGCCACAGCATCGTGCCGCCGAAGTCGGCGATCAGCTGCATATCAATGGCGTTGGACATGTGGTGCAGGCCGGTGATGACCAGCGGGGCATACACGAAGCCGAAGATGGCACCGAACACCACGCGGAAGGAACCGGAAATGCCCGCATAGACCACATCCGAGATGACGGAACCAATCTTCCAGCCGATGGGACCGAGCACGGTGTGTGCAATGATAACAGACAGCACCAGACTGCAGAACGGCACCACGATCATGGAGATGACTGCCGGGCAGATCTTACGGAAGAACCGTTCCAGATACACCAGCGTGAACGCCGCGAGGATGGCCGGGATGACCTGCGCCTGATAGCCGATCATGTTCACGGTGAAGAAGCCGAAGTCCCATTTGGGGATATCCGCCGCCGCAGTAGAAGCCACACCGTAGGCATTGAGCAGCTGCCCGGAAACCAGCGTCAGGCCCAGCACGATGCCAAGGCTCTGGGTGGTGCCCATCTTTTTGGTAACGGACCAGCAGATGCAGACCGGCAGCATATGGAAGATGGCTTCACCGATCAGCCACAGGAAGCTGTCCACGCCGGACCAGAACTGGCTGATATTGCACAAGGTTTTGGTGCCGTTTTCAAAGAAGTAGATGCTGTCGATGCAGTTGCGGAAGCCAAGGATCAGACCGCCGGTGATGATGGCGGGGATCAGCGGTGCAAAGATCTCGGCCAGTGCACTCATGATCTTCTGCAGGGTGGTCTGGTTCTGCTTGGCCGCGCTCTTGACGGCATCCTTGGACACGCCGTCAATGCCGGACACCGCGATGAAATCATTGTAGAAATCACTCACCGTGTTGCCGATGATGACCTGAAACTGGCCCGCCTGGGTGAAAGTGCCCTTGGCGGATTTCAGTGCCTCGATCTTGGCAACGTCCGCCTTGGCGGGATCGTTGAGGACAAATCGCATCCGCGATACGCAATGCGACACCGCCGCAATGTTTTCTTTGCCGCCCACATATTCGAGAAGCAGCTTTGCGTCTTCTTGATATTTACCCATGATGTTCTTCTCCTTTACCTTGATTTTTCGATAGGTTGTTCAACTTGTTCAAACAACCTTATCTTGCAGCTTCAGTATAGCCAACTTGTTCATACAAGTCAAGTATATTTCTAAAAAATCGCCAACATCTTGATAATTTTCGGCGTTTCGGACAAACAAAAGCCTTGAAATTCGGGTGCAATCACGGTATACTGAAGTAAATGTTTGAACAAGTTGAGGAGTATCACCATGCCGAAAGCAAAGTATGAGGGCATCTACCGCAGCATCAAAAAGCGCATCGAAGCGCAGGATTATCCATACCAATCCCTGCTGCCCAGCGAGAATACCCTGATTGAAGAATATGATTGTTCCCGCAATACGGTGCGCCGCGCCATTGCCGAGCTGACCGCAGACGGCTATGTGCAGGCCATGCAAGGACGTGGTGTCCGGGTCATCTATCAACCGGTGGGCAAAACCACCTTTACCATAGGCGGCATCGAGACCTTTCAAGAGACAGCCCGCCGCAACCATCTGCAAGCCGTTACCCGTGTCATTCGGTTTGAGACGATCACTGCAACCGAGCAGTTTGCTGCGGAAAGCGGATTTTCTGAGGGCGACGAACTGTGGGCGGTGCAGCGCGTGCGCTATCTGGACGGAAAAGCACTGATTTTGGACATCAACTATTTTTTGAAGGAATTTGTGCCCGGACTGACGGAGGAAATCGCATCCCATTCCATCTATGATTTTATTGAAAATGTGCTCGGAATGCAAATCATCACCAGCAAACGGCGCATCACGGTGGAGCATGCCACCGCCCGGGACGAAAAGCTGCTGGATATGGACGGCTATGATTGCGTGGCGGTGGTGGTAAACCAGACCTTCAACTCCGATGGAATGCTGTTCGAGTACACGCAGTCGCGCCACCATCCGGATTATTTCTGCTTTCAGGATATCGCCACCCGCAAAAAAAGCTGATAAAAAAGCGGTTTCCGTTTTTGTTCATCAATTCTATGTAGTTACTATCCATCTCCTTGATTCCACTGGATGTTGTATCAGTCCCACCATTACCATTTGCCGCCTTACAACATACCAGCTTCATTTTGGCTCAAATTCAAAATTCAACATGTTAGTTTCTTGTCAAGAGGGCTGGCACCGTCCAGCCCTCTCTCTTTTTACTAAAGTTTTTGATGTATTTTCTTGCACTCTGCCGAAAGTGGCGTATTTTCAAAAGTTCGCGTTTGCGAAGCGCAGCAGAGCAATGAAAGCCCCAGTGGGGCTTTTAAGCGACAGAACGGTCTTGCGCAGCAAGATGGAGGGGCCTCGCCCCGACAAGTTCACGTTGACACGGCACGAATTTTGTGGTAATCTATCCCAACAATTTAATATTTACATAAAAGGAGGCGCAGGAGCGAAAGATCACGGTCGAGAAAGAACTGCTGTCCAGCACCTCCATCCACGAAGTCCACGCCCTGCTGAAAACAGCCTTTTCCTATGCGGTGGAATGGGACTTGATCCACAAGATTCCCCTGCCCCGTGATGCGCCTAAGGTCAACAGCGAGGATCGCACTATCTGGGATGAAAAGACCATGCTGGCAGCGTTGCAGACCATCGAGAACCCGGCACTCCATCTGGCGGTGCATCTGAGCATGATCCTTTCGCTCCGTGAGGGCGAAATTCCCGGCTTGCAGCCGAGTGATCTGGATTTCGATGCCGCAGATGGCCGTGGCACGATTCTGGTGAACAAGATCATGCAGCGAGCCAATAAGGACGCTCTGGAAAAACTCGACCCCAAGCAGGTCTACTACACGTTCCCGGACAGGCGTGAGGGTAGCAAATCCTCTCTCATCCTGAAAAAGCCCAAGACCAAGAAGTCAAATCGTATCCTGTATATGACCAAACCTCTGAAAGAGGAACTTCAAGCATGGCTTGAAAAGCTCAAGCAGGACGAGCAGAGCGCCCCGGAGAAGTACAGCAACTGCGGACAGCTGTTCCGACTCCCGGACGGTCTGCCCATCGCACCGGAGCTGCTGACGAAATGGTACCGTCTGTGGAGAGCGGAGCACCCGGAGTTTGAACAGATCGTGTTCCATGGTCTGCGGCACTCCAGTGCCACCTATCAGCTCTTGCAGTCGGACGGCGACTTCAAGTCGGTGCAAGGCAATACAGGTCACGCCACCGCATCTGTCCTGATGGACACCTACGCCCACACGCAGGACAAGCCCCGGCTGGAACTGACCGAGAAGATCGAAGCGAACTTCTATTCCCAAGACCTGACCCCGGCAGCACCCCAGCCCCGGCAAAATGAAAAGCCGGCGGCAACAAAAATCTCCGGCAAGGAGATCCTTGAAGCCATCCGGCTGATGGACGCAGACGAACGCAGAGAATTGACGAGAGCCTTGTTCGCCTAAAATTTCTTCTTTTTATGCAAAGGAAAGCAGGCTGTGCAAACCTTGCGCAGAAAAGCCCCTGATTTGGGCAAATGTGCAAACGGTGTGCAGAAAGTGTGCAGCCGCTTTCCTACATAAAGAAAGAACGTCAAATCTTACGATTTGACGTTCAATATCTGGTGCACCTCCAGGGACTCGAACCCTGGGCCCACTGATTAAGAGTCAGTTGCTCTACCAACTGAGCTAGAGGTGCATATTGTCAAGATGCGGTTTCTTCATCTTGACAACTCAAGTCGGCGACTACCTATTTTCACAAGCCGTTTCCAGCTAACTATCTTCGGCA
>UQDV01000010.1 GCA_900539945.1 uncultured Faecalibacterium sp. | reverse complement strand
AGCAGATGAAGGTGGCCAACCACCGCATCGCAGATTTAGAAGCCAACGAACACGAGAGAGAAAGGAACTGACTATGAACGCAAAGACCTACAACGCACCCACCATCTCCGCCGGTACCATCACCCGCACTGCTGTCCTGCTGCTGGCCCTGACCAACCAGATCCTCAGCGCCTGCGGCAAGCCCGTGCTGCCCATCGAGAGCGCCACCGTAGAGCAGCTGGTCACCGCTGGCATCACCACCGTGGCCGCGCTGATCAGCTGGTGGAGCAACAACTCGTTCACCGCTGCCGCGATCCAGGCGGACAAGTACCTGGAGGACAAGAAGAGCCAGGTCAACAAGTAAGGCCGCTACACTACTTAGCCGCTCCGGCGGCAGGCCGAAAGGCCGCATAGCATGACAACAGCCCCGTGGTTCCGGTGATTCCGGTTCCACGGGGCTGTTTTTGTTTGCAGCGCATTCCGACATGTTGCGACATATTGCAACACTTTCAGCACATTTCCGGCATTTTCCAGCTAGAGTTGTACCGGAAGGAAGTGTAAAAAATGACCACTTATGATATGACCGACTTTGCCGCACAGGTGGACGGGGTGCTGCGCCCGCTGGGCATCACCCGCAATATGCGGGCTTACCACACTCTGAGCGAGGCGCTCCGGCTGATCTGCGAGCAGGAGGACCGACTGGAAGCCGTCCAGAAAGAAATTTACGAGCCCATTGCAGACCGCCATTGCTGCGACTGGACCGCCATTCAGAGCATGATCCGCCGTGCCGCGCAGACCGCATGGGCCACCAACCCTGCGCAGGTGCAGCATCTGGCTGGCTACCCGCTGACCGGCTGCCCCAGTGCCGTGCAGTTTCTGGAGCTGCTGTATAATGGGATGGCGAGAGGGCTGTATAACCCATCTTAAAGAGTGCAACCGAGGATGCAACAGTTTTGGTCTTTCGCTGTCTGTCAAAGCCTGAAGGAATTTTACAAAAGGAAAATCCCCCGCAGTTTTCACGAAACTACGAGGGATTTTCTTGGCGGAGTAGGAGGGATTTGAACCCTCGCGCCGTTGTTTAGACGACCTACGCCCTTAGCAGGGGCGCCTCTTCGGCCTCTTGAGTACTACTCCAGAGCAAAGTGCGTTACACTTATTCAATAAAAAATGGCGGAGAGAGTGGGATTCGAACCCACGGTACGTTGCCGTACGGCAGTTTTCAAGACTGCTTCCTTAAACCACTCGGACATCTCTCCTTGTGGACACTCGCCTTACGCCGTGTCGAATGCCTATTTAATTTACCAGATTTGCCGCGTGCTGTCAAGCCTTTCTGCAAATTTTTTCAGGATGGTGGGAAAAGCCGCCGTCACCCACAACCTTTTTTTGCTCCGCTTGCAGAAAGCTCTTTACAGAAACACCTTTTTGTTGTATAATAAAGCCATCAAAAGAATCCCCCTCTGGATGTAAAGGAGAATTACCATGTCGTTTTCAGAGCTATTGAAGCAGTGCCGCAAAAAACAGGGCGTGAGCCAGGCAGAACTCGCCGCAAAGCTCGGCGTGACCCAGCAGGCCGTCGGCAAGTGGGAAAGCGGCAAATCCTCCCCCGACCCCTCCACCGTGGCCCGCATCGCGGAGCTGCTGAACACCACGGCAGACTATCTGCTGGGGCTGTACCGCCCGGTGAGCAACGTGTCCGCCCCGGAAGAGCGCTTCTTTGGCAGCTATTCCGAGAGCTTGATCCCGGTGATCGGCACCGTGAAGGCCGGTTACGGTGCTCTGGCCTTTGAGGAAGACTACGGGCAGGAGTATGCCCGCGTGAAGGATCCCTCCAACTATTTCTATCTGGTGGTGCGCGGTGACAGCATGGAGCCCCGCATCCAGGACGGTGACCTGGCCCTGGTGCACAAGCAGGACACGCTGGAAAACGGCGACCTGGGCGTGCTGATCTACGGCGACGAGGGCGAGGGCACCCTGAAGCGCTACATCCAGCGCGGCAACTGTGTGGTGCTGCAGCCCTTCAACCCCGCCTACAACGAACTGGTGATCAAGGGCGAGGACCTGAACCACCTGCACATCGCCGGCCGCGTGGTGGAGACCAAGGCCAAGTGGTAAATCTTCTATTTTAAAATGGCCTCCGTTTCACTCTGGCCATATTCAGCGGAAAATTTGTTTTTTATTTCGTGTTTGTCGTGGCCTGCGGGCCACTCCAAACACATTTTCACGAAAAGAGCGAGCAAACAGGTTTTCTGCATGCATTTGTTTTTTGAATCAAAAGCCATTTGCAGTTTTGCGTATGGCTTTTTCTTTTATACTCTTTTTCCATTCGGGGGTGCATTTTTATGGAACAGACACTCATGGACAAGCTGACCATTCTGGCCGACAGCGCCAAATACGACGTAGCCTGCACCTCCAGCGGGGCTTCCCGCACGGCGCGGGCCGGAACCGTGGGCAGCTGTTATGCACCGGGGTGCTGCCACGCCTTTACCGCCGACGGCCGCTGTGTGAGCCTGCTCAAGGTGCTGATGACCAACTGCTGCTCCTTCGATTGCAGCTACTGCGTCAACCGCAAGTCCAACGATATCCCACGCGCCACCTTTGCGCCCCGGGAGCTGGCCGAGCTGACCATGGAGTTCTACCGCCGCAACTACATCGAGGGCTTGTTCCTGTCCAGCGCGGTGCTGGGCAGCCCGGACTACACCACCGAGCGGATGCTGGCGGTGCTGCGGCTGCTGCGGGGCGAATACCGCTTTGGCGGCTACATCCACGCCAAGGCCATCCCCGGCACCAGCCCGGAACTTGTGCAGCAGCTGGGGTATCTGGCCGACCGTCTGAGCGTGAACGTGGAATTGCCCAGCGAACGCAGCCTGAACCTGCTGGCCCCGGACAAGGGGCGGCACTCCATCTTCCGGCCCATGAAGCAGATCGCAGTGTCCGGTGCCGCCAGCCGGGAAGAGCTCACCCTGTACCGTCACGCGCCGAAGTTTGCTCCCGCCGGGCAGAGCACCCAGATGATCGTGGGGGCCTCGCCGGAAACGGACTACCACATTTTAAAGCTCACCGAGAGCATGTACCAGAAGTACAGCCTCAAGCGGGTGTTCTACTCGGCTTACATCCCGGTGGCCGAGGACACCCGCCTGCCCGCGCTGGACACCAAACCACCCCTGCTGCGGGAACACCGGCTGTATCAGGCAGACTGGCTGCTGCGGTTCTACCAGTTCGAGGCAGACGAAATTTTAGATCAGGATAACCCCAACTTCAACCCCTATCTGGACCCCAAATGCAACTGGGCGGTGCAGCACTACGGGCTGTTCCCGGTGGACGTGAACCGTGCGCCCTTTGAAATGCTGCTGCGGGTGCCGGGCATCGGCCCCAAAAGCGCCCGGCGCATCTGGCGCGCCCGCAAGCAGGCTGCCCTGGGGCTGGACGAGCTCAAGCGCATGGGGGTGGTGCTCAAGCGGGCGCAGTATTTCATCACCTGCCGGGGCTTTGCCGGGGCACACCCGGGGCGCGGCAGCGCCGGGCGGGAGCGCATCACCCGGGCGCTCATCGACCCCAACGTGTTCAGCGGCAGCTGCGAGCAGCTGAGCCTGTTCAGCCCGCCTGCCGTGGACAATCTTATCGGGCAGGGTGTGCCGCCCCGGGCGGCTGTCCGCATGGTACGGGAGGAGGCGGTGCAATGTCTTGCCAAAGCGCTGTAAGCCCCAAGGGGGCACGCAAGCTGCACGATGCCGACGTGGTCTACCTGTATGACGGCAGCTTTGAGGGCTTTTTGTGCTGCGTGTACGAGAGCTTTGCCCAGCACGAGCTTCCCTTTGCGGTATGGACGCCCCAGCGGGAGACGGCCACCCTCTACCCGGTCAAGGAGATCTCCACCGACCCCGCCATTGCCCGCCGGGTATTTGCCAGCTTTGGCAAAAAGCTGGGCGCAGAGACCGAGTACCTCGTCAGCCGGGATTTTCTCTCCGGGCAGGAGGACAAGGAGCTGCTGCTGCTCCGCTTTCTGCATCTGGCCTTTGCACTGGGGCCCGGCACGGTGAAGCGGGAGGGTCACCCGGTGGTCGCGCCCCTCTACGCCATGAAAAAAAGTCTGGACTGGGAGGTAGACAAGTTTCAGGGCTTTGTGCGGTTCGAGGAGCACGACGGGATGCTGGGCGCGGTCATCCACCCCAAAAATTATATCCTCCCCCTGCTGCGCCCGCACTTCTGCGGACGCTTTCCGGAGGAGGACTTTATGATCTACGATGCCGTCCATCAGGCGGTGCTGCTGCACGAAAAGCACGGCACCCGGCTGCTGGAACTGGCAGCGCCTTTGGAGCTGCCGCCGCCCAGCGCGCGGGAGCAGCAGTTTCAGGCGCTGTGGACGCAGTTCTACAAAACGCTGGAAATCAAAGCGCGCCACAACGAAAAAGGCCGCATGACCCATTGCCCCAAGCGCTTCTGGGCGGATATGGTGGAGATGCACAGCGAGTTATGATTTTTTCTGTTCTTCCAGTGCACTCTCCACGCCCCGGAGCAGATCCTCGGCCGGGATGCCGTAGAGCTTTGCCAGCGCCATCAGGTTGGAAGTGTTCGGCTCCGAGGTGCCTTTTTCCCATTTGGACACCGCCTGTCGGCTGACGCCGATGCTCTCCGCCACAAATTCCTGGGTCATCTTGCAGCGGGCACGGTTCTCCCGGAGCATCTCAGACAGCGACTTGCGCACGATCTTGACTTCCTCCGTGAGTTTGGGCGGCTTTTCCAGATTGCGGGCGATGCGGTACAGCAGCCACAGTGCAATGATGACTGCCACCGGAGCCAGGAGCCGCAGGATTGCTGTCATAAAACCAATGCCCTGGATCACTCTGTAAAAAATCAGGCTTTTCGTATCCATACTGTTTCCTCCTTTATCGGAACGGCTTGTGTTTTTGCTGGCACAATCATAGCAAAAAATGCCGGTTGCGTCCACCAACCGGCGTGTAAACTCTGGTTGCATTACGGAACTTTAGCCGATTTTTAACAAAAACGTTGCATCTGCGCCGTTGCAACAGGCAAAAGCTATGGTATACTATAAGAGATATCCGGCAGACATCTCTGCCGCACACACCCCCCGCTGCGGGGTCAACACAAAAGGAGTATTGTAGCGTTATGGTTCGCATTACTATGGAAGACGGCGGCATCATCGACATTGAACTGAACGAGGAAGTTGCCCCCATCACCTGTGAGAATTTCAAAAAGCTGGTCAGCGAGGGCTTTTACAACGGCCTGACTTTCCACCGCGTGATCCCCGGCTTTATGATCCAGGGCGGCTGCCCCCTGGGCACCGGCACCGGCGGCCCGGGCTGGAACATCAAGGGTGAGTTTGCTGCTAACGGCGTGAACAACCCGCTCAAGCACACCCGTGGTGTCATCAGCATGGCCCGCAGCATGAACCCCAACAGCGCAGGCAGCCAGTTCTTCATCATGCATCAGGATGCCCCCCACCTGGACGGCCAGTATGCCGCCTTTGGCAAGGTCGTGGCCGGCATGGATGTCGTGGACAAGATCGCCGCTGTGCGCACCGACTGGAACGACAAGCCCACCACCCCGGTCAAGATGAAGACCGTGGAGCTCATCGAGGGCTAAAAGACAACCATAAAAAATCCCGGGACCTGACGGTTCCGGGATCTTTTTTGTTCTGTGTCAGCGCACGTCCTTATCGTGGGCCATCAGTCCCTCATGACGGCTCACGAAGCCCTTGGCGCCGGGCCGCCCCACCAGCAGGAAATTGTACAGCACCTCAATGATCACAATGGCAGAAATGCGGGAGAGCGCAAAATCCGTCGTGGTGATGAGTTGCTCGCGGTTGGTGGAGATCAGCAGATGATCGGCCAGCTGCGCCAGCGGCGAGCTGCGGTCGCAGGTGATCAGCACCACTGGCACACCGTTGTCCCGCGCTGTCTGGGCCATCTGGTTCAGCCGCCGGGATTTGCCGGAGTTGGAGATCAGCAGCAGCACGTCCTGCGGTGTAAGGGTGAGCGCGAACGCCGAGTTCTTCTCCGAGATCTCACTGGTGATGCACCGCATCCCCAGCTGGTTGAACTTGAAGGCCGCATCCATCGCCACCGGGATGGTGTTGCCCACCGCGGCGATCTGCACCAGCTGCGCATTCTGCAGCAGTTCCAGCACACGCTGCAGATTTTCCGGGTTGATGCCGTTGATGGTGGCGCTCATCTCATCGATCTTATTGGAAAGGATATTCTGCAGCGACTGCGGGATATTGTCCAGCTGCACTTCGTTGGAGATCTCCAGCGGCTGGCGTTCCATCACGTCCCGCGCCAGCGCCAACTGGAAAGCACGATAATTCTCAAACCCCAGTTTTTTGCAAAAACGGGTCACAGTGGCTTCCGAGGTGGAGCTGCAACGTGCCAGTTCGGCCGATGTCATTGCCGCCACACCGGCCGTATCTTCCAGCACACAATCCGCGATCCGCTTTTCCGCATTGAAAAAGTGCATCCCGGAGCAAAGCAGCGTGACCACACTGCCCGGCGTTTCGCCCATAATCATCCTCCTGTCCTTTCAGGCCCGCTGCCTGCGTTTTGTTCGGAACTAGTGTAGCAGTTTTTATGTCAAAAAGCAATTTGTTCAGCATCATTTCCATTTATTCGTACACATTGAACAAACATTCTATAAAATTTTCGTTACGGCGAAAGGAACTTTCTTACAAAATCATATTTACGAAACAAAATCATCATGTTATAATGCAGTCAATGAGACCTGCCGCACCGCATGAGCGGCAAGAATGTACCCCAAAAAGGAGGATAAATTTTATGGCAAAGATCACCAAGGCTGAGATGCCGGCCCTTGCCGAACAGATCGTCAAATGTCTGGGCGGCAAAGAGAACGTAGCCCGCATCAACCACTGCGCCACACGCCTGCGCGTGAACCCGGTGGACATGGAAAAGGTGGACAAGGATGGGCTGAAGAGACTGCACGGTGTCATCGGCATCGATTCTTCCAAGGCAGAACTTCAGATCATTGTGGGTGCCATCATTGAGGACCTGTATCTGGAAGTGGAAAAGATCACCGGCAACGGCGGCGGCGCTGTGGCAGATGACGTTCCCTTCTGGAAAAAGCGCCCCTCCGAGATCTTCTCCAGCTTCCTGCTGCTGATGGCTGGCTGCCTGAGCCCGGTCATTCCCGCACTGATCGCATCCGGCCTGCTGGCCACCGTGCTGACCATCATGACGCTGGTGTTGCACGTGGATGCTTCCACCAGCTCCACCTACTCCATCCTGTATAATCTGTCGCAGACCGTGTTCTACTTCATGCCGGTCCTAGTGGCTTACACCTCTGCCAAGAAGTTCGGCACCGAGCCGGTTCTGGCCATGGTTCTGGCCTGCTTCCTACTGTACCCGGACTGGGTGGCTGGTGCGGACGGCTCCTTCACCCACTACTTCGGCCTGCCGGTCCTGCATACCACTTATAATGGCGCCGTGATCCAAATCATCCTCTCCGTGTTCGTCATGTCCCTGCTGGATAAATGGCTCAAGAAGGTCATCCCGGAAGCTGCACGGCACTTCGTCAAGCCCTTTACTCTGCTGCTGCTCATGTCGGTCATCACCCTGACCGTCACCGGCCCTCTGGGCGGCCTGCTGACCAACTACATCTACGCCTTTGTTGAGGCTGTCCGCTCCGTGGCTCCGTGGGCTGGCGTGCCGGTCATCGTGCTGCTGAGCACCACCATCGGCCTGATCGCTCCGGGCTTCCATCTGGCCCTGATCCCCATTGCGACCGCCAGCCTCGCCGCTGTTGGTTACGATGACCTGATCAACATCTGGTTCTTCTGCTGCACCATCACCCCGGGCTTCATCTCTCTGGCTGTGATGCTGCGCACCAAGAAGTCCCTGCTGCGCCAGACCGCATTCTCCTGCTGCCTGTCCGCTCTGCTGGGCGGTATCTCCGAGCCTACCACCTACGGCATCTGCTACAAGATGGTTCGCCCCTACTACGCATACCTGATCACCGCTCTGTCCACCGCTGTGCTGGCCGGTCTGCTGCACCTGAAGTGCTACGCCTTCGGCGGCTACTCCCTGACCAACATCCTGCTGTACCTCGGACCCAACCTGGACTATGCAAACTTCCGCAATGCTCTGCTGCTGGTCGGCTTTATGCTCATCATGAGCTTCATCACCGTCAACCTGATCGGCTTCGATGATTCCTGCTACGAGGAAACTGCCGTTGCCGCACAGGATGCCGCGGAATAAGTTTACTGCTTCCCGCTTTTCAGAAAGGACGATGCTTCATGCGTTTATACGATAAGGCCCTTGTCGCCAAGATCCATGAGAACCAGTTCACCAAAGAGGTGGACGGGATCCCCGTACTGTTCAAACCGGTGCCGGATGCGGAGCCTGCCCATCTGGATCCCCGCCTGCGGGAGATCATCATCAAAAAGCGCACCATGTTTGCCAACCGCGCCAAGGCAGGCTGGACCCTTTCCAGCGAGCGCTACCGCCCGGACAAGGTGACCTATGACCTGATCGAAACGCCTGTGGACTGCACCGAACAGCTGATCCCCATCGGCGGGCACAAGATTGATATCTACATCTACCGTGCTGCCAACATCCAGCCCAACGCACCGGTGCTGGTGTACCTGCACGGCGGTGGATTCACGGCCGGTGACATTCACCTGTTCGGCAAGCAGATGCAGTACATTGCCGAGCAGTCCGGTGCCGTGGTGGTGTTCCCGGAGTACCGTCTGGCCCCCGAGAACCCCTTCCCCGCTCCGGTGGAAGATGCATGGGGCGCCGTACAGTGGGTGCACGCACACGCCGCTGAACTGGGTGCCGACCCTGCCAAGCTGATGGTCGCCGGTGACAGCGCCGGCGGCAGCCTGACTAACGCCTGCGTGCTGCAGGACGAAAAGGGCATCATCCGCAAGATCATGGGCATCTATCCTTCGTGGGACGGTTCCGATTACCATGAGCAGACCGCCTACACCTGGAGTTACGATGCTTACGAGGTGGCTGACGAGGACAAGAAACTGGCCTACAGCCGCATCGACCGCATCAAGAGCAGCGTGGATAAGGATCCTGACAGCAGCAACAGCCTGTATCTGCAGGGCCATACCACTTCACACGACCCGCTGGTGTCGGCCGTCTTTGCCACCGATGAGCAGCTGAAGAAGTTCCCGGAAACGGTCATCGTGGCCGCTGAGTACGACTACCTGCGTGTCGGCAGCGACTACGCCGCCAAGCGGCTGGCAAGCCTTGGTGTACCGGTACGCTCCATCCGGTACTGCGGCTGTGACCACGGCTTTTTGGATATGCTGGGCACCATCGTCCAGTCCGAAGAGCTGTGCCTGACCATCGCCGCCGAACTGAAAGCACTGTAAGCTCAAAATCCCCCACTTCATTCACCATATTCCTCCTGTTCCGAAGGAACAAGAAAGTTCCCCGCCGGGTTCCCGGCGGGGAGCTTTCTGTTATATGTTCCGGAATACCGCTCAGCAGCCTTCTTTTTCAGCCAGCTTCCGGCCCATGAGCACGCCCATGACGGACGCCATCATCAGGCCGCGGGTCCAGCCGGAGGAGTCGCCCAGGCAGTGCAGGCCCTTGATGTTGGTGTCGAGGTTCTCGTCCATCTTGACCTTGTTGGAGTAGAACTTCAGTTCCGGGCTGTACAGCAACGTCTCGTTGGCGGCAAAGCCGGGCACCACCATATCCAGCATCTTGATGAACTCGATGATGTTGGTCATGGCACGGTAGGGCATGGCAGCGGTGATATCACCGGCCACAGCATCCTTCAGGGTGGGCTTGACGTTGGACTGGGCCAGCTCCTTCTGCCAGGTGCGCTTGCCGTCCAGAATGTCGCCGTAGCGCTGCACCATGATGTGGCCTGCACCCAGCATGTTGGTCAGCTCGCCCACCTTCTGAGCATAGGCGATGGGCTGGTTGAAGGGTTCGGTGAAGTTGTGAGACACCAGAATGGCAAGGTTGGTGTTCGGGCTCTTCTTTTCCTTGAAGCTATGGCCGTTGACCACCGCCAGGTCATTGTCGTAGTTTTCCTGTGCCACAAAGCCGCCGGGGTTCTGGCAGAAGGTGCGCACCTTGTTCTTCCAGGGCTTGGGATAGCCGATGAGCTTGGACTCATACAGCACCTGGTTCACCTTTTCCATGACCTCGTTGCGGCACTCCACGCGCACACCGATGTCCACGGTGCCGGGCTTATGGGCAATGTGGTGCTCGGCGCAGAGCTTTTCCAGCCAGTCTGCGCCGCGCCGACCGGTGCCGATGACCACCTCGTCCGCATACACGGGCAGCAGGTCATCGCCATCCTTCAGCAGCACACCCTTGCAGCCGTCCTCTTCCAGAATGATGTTCTCACACTCGGTGTTGAAGCGCATTTCCACACCGTTGTCGGCCAGATAATTCTGGATGGCCAGATACAGCTCCTGTGCCTTCTCGGTGCCCAGATGACGGATGGGGCAGTCCACCAGCTTCAGGCCGGCATGGATGGCGTTTTTGCGGATCTCCTTGATATCCTCGCCGGTGTAGATGCCCTCCACATGGGGATCTGCGCCGAACTCCAGATAGATCTTATCGGTGTAGTCGATCAGCTCCTGGGCAAACTCCTCCCCGATGAGGGTGGGCAGGTCGCCGCCCACCTCATAGGAAAGGCTCAGCTTGCCGTCCGAGAAGGCGCCCGCACCGGAAAAGCCGGTGGTGATGGCGCAGGTGGGGCGGCAGTTGACGCAGTGGCCTACCTCTGCCTTGGGGCAGTGGCGCTTTTCCACGGGCTTGCCTTTTTCCACCAGCAGCATCTTCTTTTTGCTGCCGTGGCGCAGCAGCTCCACAGCGGTAAAGATGCCGGCAGGGCCTGCGCCCACAATGATCAGGTCGTACTTTTCCATAATGTGTTCCTTTTCTTGTTGTATATTTGCTTATGATGGCTTCCGTTCAGCGTGCTCACCCTCTCAGTCAACGCCTGACGGCGTTGCCAGATTCCCCCTTTTGTCGCTTATGCGCCATCTTCCCCCGGCGCGGGGGAAGTCTTTCCTCAAAGTGGGAGCCCTTGGCAGTCCACGCAAACTTCATCTCTTTGCCAAGGCCTCTCCCCTTGGGAGAGGTGGCACGGCGTAAGCCGTGACGGAGAGGGCGAGGCCGCCGCCCTTACTCCCGGTCCTCCTGGTCCACCGTGGCACTCTCGTCCACATGGTCCAGCTCCACGGCGGTGGCCTCTGCATCGGTGCGGGTCACGTCGGGGGCCACCACGCCGTCGCCGTTCAGGTCCTCCCCGGTCAGATCCTCCAGCATGGACTGGGTCTCCGGGTGGAGCTTGGCAAAGCGGCGCAGGGCCAGCACCGTATACAGGGCACTGAGCAGGTTGATGGCCCCCTCTACGATCAGGATGACGCCGATGGCCATGACCAGCGTCTCCATGGCACCGAAGGGGTTCACGATCAGCACCACGCCCAGCACCACGCTGAGCACCGGCAGCAGCAGGAAGCCCTTCCAGCTGTCGTAGCCGCAGCGGCGCAGGTCTAAGGCGTTCTGTACCCGGGCAATGGCGTCAAAGATGACGAACAGGCCGAACACGATGGGCAAAATGCTTACCACGATATCGCTGCGCAGCAGCAAAAAAGCTCCCAGGGCCAGGCATACCAGGCCGGAGATCAGGGTGAGCTGGCTCTGGAACACCCCGCGCTCCACCACAAAGTAGCGGATGAGCTGCACGGCCGCGCAGGCCAGCACCACGCCGCCCAGTGCATAGCATACGATGTTGAGGGCCGTGCCGGGCTTCAGCACCAGAAAGATGCCCAGCCCCAGGTACAGCACGCTCATGAGCACCAGGTTCCATTTCAGCTTTTTTACCATAGAGATCACGTTCCTTTCGGTTACAGGCTTTGCACCGGGGTCACGGTTCTTCGGGGCCGTACAGAGGTGCAATGACGGTCTTGTTGATGCGGGCAAAAAATGCAAGGCTCAGCAGCAGGCTGACCACTTCCGCGATCAGGAAGGCCCACCACACGTTGTTCACGCTGCCGGTCCGGGCCAGGAGCCAGGCGGCAGGCAGCAGCACCACCAGCTGGCGGCACATGGAGACGATCAGGCTGAACACGCCGTTGCCCAGTGCCTGGAACACCGACCCCATCACGATGCCGATGCCTGCCAGCAAAAAGTGCGGGCAGATGATGCGCAGCGCCGGGATGCCGATGGCCAGCATGGCATCCCTGGCCGCAAAGATGCCCAGCACCTTGTCCGGGAAGAACTGGAAGATGCAGAAACCGATCAGCATGATGCCCTCGGCGTAGCACACGGCCAGCTTGATGGTCTTTTTGACGCGGTCGGGGCGGCGGGCACCGTAGTTGTAGCTGATGATGGGCACCATGCCGTTGTTCAGGCCGAACACCGGCATGAACACGAAGCTCTGCAGCTTGAAGTACACGCCGAACACCGCCACCGCCGTGGCCGAGAAGGTCATCAGGATCAGGTTCATGCCAAAGGTCATCACGCTGCCCACGCACTGCATGGCGATGCTGGGCAGGCCCACCGCGTAGATGCGGCCAATGGCCTTTGCACTGGGCCGGAAGCCCTTGAATCCGATCTGGATGTCCGGGTTCTTGTTCAGGTTGAAGAACAAGGTCATGCCCGCTCCGCAGAACTGGCCGATGACGGTGGCCACGGCGGCACCGGTGGTGCCGCTGAGGGCCTCGCCGCAATAGCCGAAGATGAAGATGGGGTCCAGGATGATGTTCACCACGGCACCCGTCAGCTGGCTGATCATGCTCAGGTAGGTGCGGCCGGTGGCGGCCAGCAGCTTTTCGCCCATGGTCTGGGTGAACAGGCCCAGGCTGAAGATGCAGCACACCGACAGGTACTGGATGCCCTGCCGGGCGATGGCCTCGTCCCCGGTCTGCGCGTAGAAGTAGGGCTTCATGCAGGTCAGACCGATGACCAGGAACACCACGAAGCTGCACAGCGACAGGAAGATGCCGTTTTCGGCGGTGGCATTGGCCCGGCGCTGGTTCTTTTCGCCAAGGCTCTTGCTCAGCATAGCGTTCACACCCACACCGGTGCCCACGCCCACCGCGATCATCACGTTCTGCAGCGAGAACGCCAGCGATACGGCGGTGAGGGCGTTCTCGCTGACATGGGACACGAACACCGAGTCCACCACGTTGTACAGCGCCTGCACCAGCATGGAGATCATCATGGGCACACTGAGCTTTATCAGCAGGGGGTTGATCTCCATGGTGCCCATGATGTTTTCCCGCGCTTCGGCGGGAGGGGTCTGGGGTTGCTTTGTTTCCACGATTGCTCCTTTTAACAGTAGATTTTTTTTAATCGCTGCCGCATCATTCTGCGGAAGCGAGCAACGAGACGGAAGGAATACCCGGGTTGCGGCTCCCGGCATCCACTTTGCACCTTGGGCGGTACTCGTGTCTTGCCGGCCGCTGCCCCAACAGCTCCTCCCTGCATCGGCCGCAGGCCGCGGTCGTCGCCGTTGCCCGAAACGTGGGCAGAACGCTCACGCGCCCTACCCACGATTCATCGTTGTTTTATTTTTGCCCCGGCCGGAAACTCAGCCCAGGGTCTTTTCCTTGGCGGCGGCTGCATCCAGGATCATCTTGACGCAGGTCTCGCGGCCCAGAGCGGCGTTGATGGCCAGATCATAGTTGTGGGCATCGCCCCAGCGGTTCTGGGTGTAGTAGTTGTAGTAGGCCGAACGGTTACGGTCGGTCTTTTCCACTTCCTCCTTGATGCCCTTGGCGTCCTTGGCCTTGACCAGGGGGTTGGTCTTGGCGTATTCCAGCCGCCACTCCTTGGGGGCGTACACGAACACGCGCAGCACGTCCGGGCGTTCCCGCAGCACATAGTCACCGCAGCGGCCCAGGATCACGCAGGGGCCTTCCTCGGCCAGCTGCTTGATGATGCGGCTCTGCAGAATGAACACCTGATCGCCCAGCGGCAGCTCGTTGCCCATGGTGTACAGGCTGTACAGCAGGCTGTGCGTATGCCGTTTTTCGCTGGCGGCAACGGCTTCTTCCGACAAGCCGGAATGCTTTGCTGCCATGGTGATCAGTTCCTTGTCGTAAAGCTTGATGCCCAGTGCATTGGCCACATCCTCAGCGATGTAACGGCCGCCCGTGCAGTACTCACGTCCCAAAGTAATGATCGTCTTTGCCATAATGTGTTCCTCCCATGTCGATTTATTGCCCGAAAGCTCCGGGTGCAGCCGGATCGGTGTCCGGCTTGTCCTGCGCTTGGGTGACTGGTTGTTCCGGTGCGGGGCGCGGCTTTGGCAGCCGTACCTCCGCTACCCGCATCCTGCCGGTCTGGTCCACGGCATACACGCTGAAGCGCCCGCCTGCGGCAAGCACTTCCGGCAGAAAACGCACCCCGCCGTCCTCGGTGCGCTCCATGCGCACAAAGCTGCGGTGTGCGGTGGTGGCGTGCGCCACCCCGTCGTGGGCAGCACATGCGATCCATCCGGCAAAGTTGTCCGGCAGCGCATCCCGCTGCCCGTGCTGGGAAAAATAATAGGTACCCGGCTGCTGCCCCGGCTCCAGCTCACACCGGAGGCGGAGCGGCCGGTTGGCCGCCAGGTCGCGGGGTTTTGCCCGCAGCGCAATGGCGCGCCCGGTAAAGTAGCGCATAAAATCCACCAGTGCCATGGTACAGTTCACGGCACCGTCGGTGTCGGCGGTGGGGTCGTTGAGCAGAACGTAGTCCGCCATCACGGCATCGTCATGGCCGAAGCCCCGCAGCCCCATCCACACCCGGGCCGGGTCGCGCTGGCCGCGGATGCGGCGCTCCACCTGCACGGCCACCGAGCAGCCGTCGTGGATCTGGGCACGCAGGTCGGCAAGGTCCATCCAGGCCTGCCAGCAGGGGTAGCCGCAGCAGCCTGCGGCTGCGGCCGCAAAGGCCGCGTTGGCGGTGCTGCTGGTGGCCATATCCTCCATGATATAGGCCACCTCTTCGGGCAGGATATCCTCGCCCCAGCGGTTCATCAGGGCCGCCATGATCAGCGGCAGGTCCATCTCCCGGCCAAAGCTGGGGTCGTGGGTGTTCAGGCAGTATTCCGGCAGGTAAAGCCGCCGGTTCAGCGGGTGGCCGTGGTGCTTTTCCCAGGTAAGGGGCCGCACCGCCACCGCCAGCAGCCGCACTGCCGGGGTCACTTTATCGTTGTTGGTGGAAAGGTTCACCTGCAGCTGCACACCGGTGCCGCCGCCGGGGGTGGCCACCGTCACGGTGTCCCCCATCAGGAAGATCATGCCGTCCTCGCTCTGGGCGTGGGTGCTGCACCGGGGGTAATCCGGTGCCCACTTGCCAAAGCTCATCCAGCCGGTCCAGGCATTTCCGGCATACACCCGGCACCGCACCTCCACCATGGTGTTGTGGGGGGCGCTGGCGTTCCAGCTCACACTCAGGTTGCAGAACGCCGGCATGGCAAATTCCGGAGTGGTGTAGCTGCCGTATTGCAGGCTGCGTCCGGCCACGCTGTCCAGCACAAGGCTGCCGTTTTCCAGCGCAAGGTTGTCCAGCTGCCCGCGGGAAAAGGTCTCGGTGCCCTGCAGGACCAGATTGTTGCGTTGTTCCATCATCCGGCCAGTCTCCTTTCCGCACGCAGCACAGGCGGGATCATTCCTCGGTATCGTCCTCCGCGGCGGCGTAATCCTCGCGGAGGGCAGCTTCCAGCTCGGCATCCTTCAGCTTGCGGATGCTCTCCTCGATGTGGAACACCCGGTCCAGGTCGCCGTACACGATCTGACAGGACACCTCGGTGACGAACCAGAAGCCGAACACCAGCATGAGCAGCAGGCCCAGCGGCATGCACAGGATCACCACGCCCCAGAACAGGATCTGCACGATGGACGCTGCCAGTGCATGGGGCAGGAAGGCGATCATGCAGTTGATGCTGTTCTTCAGCGTCAGGCTCAGGGGCTGGTCCAGCAGGGCGATCTGCGGCCACATGTAGGCAAACAGCATCTGGAAGACGAGCAGATTCAGCACCGTGGCCACCCACAGGGGCACACCCACGTTGGTGCCGTGATACAGCATGTTGAAGCAGAAATAGACCAGGAAGATCTGCAGCGTGACCACCACGCAGTACAGCACACCCGGCAGGATGCTGGCCTTGAAGTTGCGCTTGAAGGCCTTGCGGTAGGTCACCCACCAGTAGCCGGCCTCGTCGCGCAGGGCGCGCAGCACGGTGTCGTACATTCCGGCCAGCACTGGCCCGGCCAGGATGCCGCCCACGGCGGCGCTGATCAGCATGACCGGCAGGTTGTTCATCAGGAAGCCGATATACACCAGACTGATCACCGGCACAAAGCCCAGGCAGGTGAGCAGGTTTGCCAGAAACATGCTGTTCATATCGCGTCCTACCAGCTCAAAGAAACGGCGGACGCCGGTCTTGCGGGGAGCGTCCTTTTCAACGCCCTTGCCCGCCTTGAAATCGTTTGCAGAAGGAAACAGACCCATAATGCTGTGGTTACCTCGTTCTTTCCTTTCCGTTCCGCAGCAGGCCGCCGCAGCCGGAAAGCGCCATTGTGCTGGCTTTACAGATATAAATATACCCGGATTTTGTCAATTTTGCAAGGGCACAGGCCACCCAATTGTAAAAAAAGTATTTTTTCTCCCTTTTTCTGCAAAAGTATGTTACAATGGCTCTGGCATCCCCATGCCATAAGGAGGAGAATTTATGAGTATTTTTCGCACCATTGCGATGTTTCTGTATCTGTTCGGCTACATGATCGTACACTACGGCACCCTGCGCCGGGGCGAGCGGGCCCTGGCCGCCGGTGACACCGAGACGGTGGAGCGCCTGGTGGACCGTCACATCCCCCGCTGGAGCCGCGGCATCCTGAAGGTGACCGGCGTCACCCTGACCGTGGAAGGGCTGGAGAACATCCCCAAGGAAGGCCCCTGCGTGTTCGTGGGCAACCACCGCAGCTACTACGACATCCCCCTGCTGCTGGCCAGCCTCGACAAGCCCCACGGCATCCTGGCCAAGGAAGAGCTGGGAAAAATCCCCCTGCTGAACCGTTGGATGAAGCTGCTGGGTTGCGTGTTCGTGCAGCGTGACGACCTGCGCGCCTCGGTGCGCGCCCTGAACGACGCCACCGCCATCGTGGAGAGCGGCCGCAGCTTCGTCATCTTCCCGGAGGGCACCCGCTACAAGGGCGAAGAGGGCGGTGTCGGCGAGTTCAAGAACGGCGCATTCCGCATTGCGGTCAAGACCGGTGCCCCGGTGGTTCCGGTGGCCATGACCGGTGCCCGCGCCCTGTTTGAGAGCAACGGCAACCGCTGCCACCCGGGCCGGGTGCACATCTGCATCCTGCCGCCCATCCGCACCGCCGGCATGAGCAAGGCTGAGCAGAAGCAGCTGCCGGAAGCCGTGCGCCAGACCATTCTGGCCAAGCTGAAATAAACATTCTGGAGGACACCGTCCCATGGCAAGCTACCGTTACGAACGCGACATCGACCCCAAAGACCTCACCCCGCGCAAAAAGCACACCTACACCCGCAAGGAGCGCTGGGCCAACTGGTGGGACTACAACCTGAAATGGGTGATCATCCTCGGCATTGCCGCGGCCTTTGTGGGCTACTGCTTCATCGGGCAGTATTTCCTTACCACCCACGCCGACTACAATGTGGCCGTGGTGGCCCCCCACTACCTGCCGGAGGCCACCCAGACCGCCCTGCAGGACGCCCTTGCCGCCTACGGCGAAGATCGGAACGGCGACGGCAAGGTGGTGGTCAAGCTGAACGTCTACACCATGAACTTCGGCAGCGATGACTCGGACGCCTACCTTGACATGGCCGGCACCACCAAACTGTCCACCGACATTCAGGGTGCCCTGAGCTCCCTCTTCATCCTCTACGACCCGGCCGGGTTCCAGAGCACCACCGGCACCCTGCGGTATCTGGACGGCAGCCTGCCCCAGTCCGACGCAGACAACGACTGGTGGAATATGGTGTACCACTGGGACGATTGCCCCGTGCTGGCCGGGCTGGACCTGGGCGACTACACCTCCGACGCCGTGCAGAACGACAGCGGCTCCAGTCAGGAACTGCTGAGCCACTACTACATCGGCATCCGGGGCGCCTGGACCAAGGACGCTGCCGACCTGCTGTCCGGCGGCGAAGCGCTCTGGCAGGCCCTGACCGCCGGGGCCGTTTCCACCGTGACCAAGGAGGGCTGAGGCCATGCGCTTCCGCATAAAGAGCGGGCAGAGTGCCCACCGGTTCGTGTTCGACCGCACCCCGTCCCCCGCAAAGCCCCCGCAGCCGTCCGCGCCCCGCGCCGCCGACCTCGACAACCCCTACGGGCGGTACTACGGCACCGCCCGCAGCCGCGAGGACCTGTGGAAAAACCGATAAGCACCCTTTGCTCCCTCTGCCCGGCTCCCTTCAAAGCCGGCAGGGGGAGTTTTGCTTTCTATTTTTGTCTTTTTACTCCGGTGTGATTTGAAATATTCTCCACTCTGAAAGCAGGGGCCTTTTGTTGTTTCTTCGTCCCGGTTATGGTATACTTACTGAGTATCGTACCCAAACCAGACATAAAGGATGTGACCCCCATGGACGCACTGGAACAAGCCCGTGCCGAGATCGACGAAGTGGACGCCCAGCTGGCCGCCCTGTTTGAGCGGCGCATGGCCGCTGTGCTGCAGGTGGCCGAGTACAAGCGTACCCACGGCCTGCCGATCTTTGATGCCGCGCGGGAAGCCGCCGTGCTGGAAAAGGCCGCCGCCCGCATCCACGCCCCGGCGCTGCGCCCTTATTATAAAGACCATGTCCAGAACATGATGGACGTGGCCAAGCAGTACGAAGCCCTCATTCTGGGCCAGAACCGCGCCGCCTATCAGGGCGTGGAGGGGGCCTTTGCGCACATCGCACTGCGGGCATTGTTCCCCCACGCCGAGGCCGTGAGCTGCCCCACCTGGGACGAGGTGTTCGCCGCCGTGGAGCGGGGGGACGCTGCCCACGGCGTGGTGCCCTTTGAGAACAGCCACGCGGGCGATGTTTCTGCCGTGCTGGACCTGTGCTACAATCACCCCGCCCTGTGGGTGGTGGACGTGTACGACCTGCCCATCTCCCAGAACCTGCTGGTGCTGCCCGGCACCCAGCTTTCCGAGATCCGCAGCGTGTACAGTCATCAGCAGGCCATCGCCCAGAGCGAGACCTTCTTAAAGCAGTTCCATCTGCCGGCCACCGCCATGCTCAACACCGCCCTGGCCGCCAAGTTCGTGGCCGAAAGCGGTGACAAGACCAAAGCCGCCATTGCCAGCGCCGAGACCGCTGCCCTGTACGGGCTGGAGGTGCTGGTGCCCCGCATCAACACCGACGGCGACAACACCACCCGCTTTATCGTGATCAGCCGCGAAAAGCCCACGGCGGGCAACCGCTTCTCGCTGCTGTTCACCGTGGACAACAAGCCCGGCAAACTCGCCGAGGTGATCCAGGTCATCGGTGCCAGCGGCTTCAATATGGAATCCATCAAGAGCCGGCCCATGCCTCATGTGCCGTTTGAATATTATTTTTATGTCGAGCTGGTGGGCGACCCCACCGCCGACGAGACCGGTGCCCTGCTGCAGCAGCTGGACCGCACCTGCCGCACCGTGCGTTTGTTAGGAGTGTATACAAAATGAGCGAATTTATCGGAACCAAACTCACCATGAATCTGGGCGAGCGCAGCTATGACATCATCATCAAGAGCGGCTCGCTGGAAAACCTGTACCAGTTTGCCCGGCTGGACCGCCGGGTGGCCGTGGTCACCGACAGCGGCGTGCCCGCCCAGTATGCCCAGATGGTGGCCGACCAGTGCAAGGACGCCCGCATCATCACGGTGCCCCAGGGTGAAGCCAGCAAGAGCTTTAAAATTCTGGAAAGCGTGCTGCGCCAGATGCTGGACTTCGGCATGGGCCGGGGGGACCTGGTCGTGGCCGTGGGCGGCGGCGTGGTGGGCGACCTGGCTGGTTTTGCAGCTGCCACCTATATGCGCGGCATCGACTTCATCAACTGCCCCACCACCACCCTTTCCATGATCGACTCCTCCATCGGCGGCAAGACCGCCGTGGACCTGGGCGACACCAAGAACATCGTGGGTGCTTTCTGGCAGCCCAAACTGGTCATCGTGGACCCGGACACCCTGTCCACCCTGCCCCGCCGCCACTACATCAACGGCCTGGCCGAGGCGGTCAAGGCCAGCCTGCTGGCCGACCCGGAGCTGTTCGCCATCTTTGAGAAGGGCGACATCGACGCCCAGATCGGCGAGATCATCTGCCGCAGCCTGCGGTTCAAGAAGGGTATCGTGGAGCAGGACGAGACCGAGCAGGGTATGCGCAAGGCGCTGAACTTCGGCCACACCATCGGCCACGGCATCGAGGCCGTCAAGGGCATCAAGGGCCGCCGTACCGTGGGCCTGTTCCACGGCGAGTGCGTGGCGCTGGGCATGCTGCCCATGATCGAGTCCAAGGCCCTGCAGAAGCGGGTGCGTGCGGTGTACCGCCGCCTTGGCCTGCCTGTGCGCACCACCTACAACAAGGAAAAAGTGCTGACCGAGATGCTGCACGACAAAAAGGCCCAGGGCGGCCAGATCACGGTGATCAAGGTGCCGGGTCTGGGCTGCTGGCGGGCCGAGACCATCCCCGTGGAGGGGCTGCGTCCCCTGCTGGGCATGGAGGACTGACACCATGAAAAATACCTTTGGCAGCGACCTTTCGCTGACCATTTTCGGCGAAAGCCACGGTCGGGCCATCGGAGCCGTGCTGGACGGCATGGCCGCCGGGGTCCCGGTGGACGAAGCCTTTGTGGCCGCCTGCATGGACAAACGCCGCGCCCGGGGCGACGGCCTGTCCACTCCCCGCACCGAGGCAGACGCCGTGCAGTTTTTGTCCGGCGTAGTGAACGGCTGCACCACCGGCACCGCCATTGCGCTGATGGTGGAAAACCAGAACACCCGCAGCGCCGATTACGCCAAGACCGCCGACCTGCTGCGCCCCGGCCACGCCGATTACACCGCCTATGCCAAGTACCACGGGTTTCAGGATGCGCGGGGCGGCGGGCACTTTTCCGGCCGGGTCACCGCTGCCCTCGTGGCCGGCGGTGCCGTCGTGCTGGGTGCGCTGAGCCGGGCCGGTATCGACATCTCCACCCATATCGCCGCCTGTGCAGGCATCTCCGACACCCGCTTTGCGCTGGACGATGCCGCTGCGCTGGCCGCACAGGTGGAAGCCCTGGCCGACAAACCGGAGGGCTTTGCCGTGCTGGACCCCGCCGTGGAAGAGCCCATGAAGGCTGCCATCCGCGCCGCCGGGGCTGACGGCGACAGTGTGGGCGGCCTGCTGGAGACCGCCATCCTCGGCCTGCCCGCCGGGATCGGTGAGCCGTACTTTGACAGCGTGGAAAGCAAGATCGCCCATCTGGCCTTCTCCATCCCCGCCGTCAAGGGCATCGAGTTCGGCACCGGGTTCAGCTTTGCCGGGCTGCGGGGTTCCGAGGCCAACGACGCCTTCCGCATGACGCCGGAGGGGGCCGTGGTCACCGCCAGCAACCACAATGCCGGCATCAACGGCGGCATCGCCAACGGCATGCCCGTGGTGTTCCGCACGGTGGTCAAGCCCACTCCCAGCATCTACAAGCAGCAGGACACCGTGGATTACCTCGCCAAAAAGAACGCCGAGCTGTCCATTCAGGGCCGTCACGACCCCTGCATCGTGCCCCGGGCCGCCATCGTGCAGACCTGCTCCGCCGCACTGGCGGTGGCCGACCTGCTCACGGCCCGCTACGGCGAAGCCTGGATGACCCACCCCACCAGCTTCCGCAAGGAGGACGACTGATATGGAATACGGACTTATCGGGGCAAGGCTCGGCCACTCCTACTCCAAGATCATCCACGAGATGCTCTGCGGCTACAAATACGACCTGTGCCCCCTGCCCACCGAGGAAGAGGCCCGTGCCTTTCTGACCAAGCGGCAGTTCCGGGCCATCAACGTGACCATCCCCTACAAGAGACTGGTCATGGAATACTGCTCCTACATCGACCCCCGGGCCAAGGCCATCGGGGCCGTGAACACCGTGGTGAACAAGAACGGCCTGCTGTACGGGTACAACACCGATTACCTCGGCTTTGCCCACCTGTGCGACGCCCGCGGCGTGGACTTTGCAGGCCGGACGGTGCTCATCCTTGGCACCGGCGGCACCCACAACACCACCAGCGCCGTGGCGCGGGACAAGGGTGCCGCAAAGGTGCTCACGGTCAGCCGCCATCCGGACCCGGAAACGGGCGAGCTGAGCTATGCAGAAGCCGTGCGCAGTGGTGCACAGATCGTCATCAACACCACGCCCGCCGGCATGTACCCCAATGTGGGGGTGTGCAATCTGGATGTGGCCGCCATGCCCGGGCTGGAAGCCGTAGTGGACGTGGTATACAATCCCGACAAAACGGAACTCATCCTCCGGGCCGAAGAAGCCGGGGTTCCGGTGGCCGTAGGCGGTCTGGAGATGCTGGTAGCACAGGCCGTGTATGCGGCCGAATATTTCCTGGACCGCAAATTCGAGGACGCCCCCGCCGAGATCCGGCGCATCACGGCGGCCCTGCGCCGGGACACGCTGAACATTGCCCTCATCGGCATGCCTTCTTCCGGCAAGACCACGCTGGGCAAACTGCTGGCAAAGCGGCTGGGCCGCACCTTCGTGGACCTGGACGACGCGATCGTCAAGGCCGACGGGCGCAGCATCCCGGACATCTTTGCCGCCGAGGGCGAGGACGGCTTCCGTGCAAAAGAGACCGAGCAGACCACCCGCTTCGGCAAGGAGAACCGCCAGCTGCTGTCCTGCGGCGGCGGCGTGGTGAAGCGGCCCGAAAATCTGCGGGCCCTGCATCAGAACGGCGTGGTGCTGTTCATCGACCGACCGGTGGAAGCACTGGCCGTGGGCGGCAGCCGCCCGCTCTCCTCCAGCATGGAGGCGCTGCGCACCATGGAGGCCCAGCGCCGCCCGCTGTACCGGGCCGCCGCTGACGCGGTGGTGCCCAATACCGGCACGCTGGAGGATGCTCTGCGGGCCGCCATGGAGGCTTTGGATGAAATTTTTGATTCTTAACGGGCCCAACGTCAACCTGCAGCGCTACTCGGAGCCGGGCATGCCCGGTGAGCTGGACTACAACGGCATGATGGACTATGTGCAGTCCGGCTGCGACCAGATGGGCATTGAGACCGACGTGTGCCAGACCAACCACGAGGGCGACCTGATCGACGAGATCCAGGCCGCCGCCGGGCGGGTGGACGGCATCGTGCTCAACCCCGGCGGCTACGCCCACACCAGCGTGGCCATTCTGGACGCGCTGCGGCTGTGCGGTGTGCCTGCCGTGGAAGTGCTGCTCACCGCCCCGGACGAGCGGGAGCCCTTCCGCAAAACGGACGTGGTGTCCTTTGGCTGTCAGGGACATTTCATCGGCCAGGGACCCCAGGGTTACCTGCACGCCTGTGCCTATCTGGCCCAGCTGCTGCGCCTGGACGGCTCCCCCCAAGCCCATATCGTGATGTGAAAAACGAACCCTCTCAGTCGCCTGCGGCGACAGCTCCCCCGAGGGGGGGAGCTGTTCTGCCCCGGGCACGCTATAAAACCTTCCCCTTCGGGGGAGGTGGCATCCGCAGCGATGACGGAGAGGGTTTTCTAAAACCAGAAAGGAACCATAAACCATGATCATCTCCACCAAGAAAGGCACCCCGAAGGAAGAACTGGAAAAGATCGTTGACAAGTTCGAGCATCAGGGTCTGGACGTGACCCTGATCACCGGCAAGGACTACAACGTGTTCGGTCTGGTGGGCGACACCACCAAGATCGACGAGGGGGACGTGCTGGCCAACCCCTGGATCGACAACGTCACCCGCGTGTCTGCCCCGTACAAGCGCGCCAACCGCCTGTTCCACCCCGCCGATTCGGTCATTGACTGCGGCGGCGTGAAGATCGGCGGCAAGGAAAAGATTGCCGTCATGGCAGGCCCCTGCAGCATCGAGGGTGCCGAGCAGGCTCTGCGCATCGCACAGAGCGTCAAGGCCGGCGGCGCGGCCCTGTTCCGCGGCGGTGCCTACAAGCCCCGTACCTCTCCCTACTCCTTCCAGGGTCTGGAGACCGAGGGCATCCTGGACATGGTCAAGGCCCGCGAGGCCACCGGCCTGCCCATCGTGTCCGAGCTGATGAGCGAGGACCGCATCCCGGAGTTTGAGGAGTATGTGGACGTGGTGCAGATCGGTGCCCGCAACATGCAGAACTTCCAGCTGCTCAAGGCCGTGGGCAAGATGCACAAGCCCGTGCTGCTCAAGCGCGGCCTGTGCAACACCATCGAGGAGTGGATCATGAGCGCCGAGTACATCATGGCAGGCGGCAACGAGCAGGTCATCCTGTGCGAGCGCGGCATCCGCACCTTTGAAAAGTACACCCGCAACACGCTGGACCTGTCTGCCGTGCCCCTCATCCACGAAAAGACCCACCTGCCCGTCATCGTGGACCCCAGCCACGCCACCGGCAAGGCAAACCTCGTGGAACCCATGATGATCGCCGCTGTGGCCGCCGGTGCCGACGGTCTGGAGGTGGAGGTGCACTATGACCCCCGCCACGCCTGGAGCGACGGTGCCCAGTGCCTGACCCCGGACGCCTTTGCACAGGCCATGGCCAAGTGCCGCCAGGTGGCATGGGCCATCGGCCGCGATATGTAACGGCCTATGCTGGTAACCATTCATTCTTCCCGCCCCATCGGCGGGAGCATCACAGCCCCGCCCAGCAAGAGCATGGCCCACCGGGCCGTGCTGTGTGCGGCGCTGGCCACAGGCAGCTCCCACATCACAAATCTGGAATTCAGTAAGGACATCTCCGCCACGCTGGCCGCCGCAGGCCAGCTGTGTGCCCGGGTGACCACCGGCCCCGCAGATGCCGTGGTGGAAGGGCTGGGCCGGTTTGCCCCCCTCACTGCCCCGGTGGACTGCTGCGAGAGCGGCAGCACCCTGCGGTTCCTCATCCCCATTGCCAGCCTCACCGGGCAGGAAGTGACCTTTACCGGCCGCGGGCGGCTCATGGAGCGGCCCCAGTCGGTCTACGAAACGTTGTACCGGGAGCAGGATCTACGGTTTGAACAGACCTCTGCCGGTCTGACCGTGGCCGGTGCCCTCACACCGGGGGAATACCGGCTGGCGGGCAATGTGTCCAGCCAGTTCATCAGCGGGCTGTTGTTCGCCCTGCCCCTGCTGGACGGCGACAGCACCCTGCACCTCATCCCGCCGGTGGAGAGCCGCAGCTACATCGACATGACCCGCGCGGTGCAGGCCGCCTTTGGGGTGACCAGCCGCTGGCTGGATGGGAATACGCTGGCCCTGCCGGGCCGCCAGCACTATCACCCCTGCGATCACGCCGTAGAGGGCGACTACAGTCAGGCGGCCTTCCCGGCGGTGCTGGGTGCCGTGTGCGGCGGGGTGACCGTCACCGGCCTTTCCCCGGACACCCTGCAGGGCGACGCGGTCATTCTGGATATCCTGCGCCGGTGCGGCGCACAGTTCACCCGTGAGGGGGACACCGTCACCTTTGCAAAGGCGCCCCTGCACGGGGTGGACATCGACCTGGCCGACTGCCCGGACCTTGGCCCTGTGCTCATGGTGCTGGGCCTGCTGTGTGAGGGCACCACCGTCATCCGCAACGCCGAGCGCCTGCGCCTGAAGGAGAGCGACCGCATCGCCGCCATGGAAGCCGAGCTGCGGGCCTGCGGCGGCGTGCTGGAAAGCGAGGGCGGCACCATCACGGTGCACGGCTGCGCCGAGCATCTGCACGCGCCGGAAGGCATTCTGCACGGGCACAACGACCACCGGGTGGTCATGAGCCTTGCGGTGCTGAGCGCAGCCGCCGGGCTGCCCCTGACTGTGGATGACGCCGAAGCCATCCAGAAGAGCTGGCCGAATTTCTTTGCAGCCATCCGGCCTTTGGGTGTGGAGGTAGAATATGCTTGACAAAACAAAACGTTATCTCGTGGTGGGTCTTGGTCTGCTGGGCGGCAAGTATGCCCTGGAGCTGACCAAAGCCGGTTTCCATGTGGACGGCATCAACCGCAGCGAGGGGCACCTGCAATATGCCCTCGACCACGGCTACATTGCCAGCGGCAAGACCCATGATTTTGAAGATCTGGTGCAGCAGGCCGACCACATCATCTTTGGCCTGTACCCCACGGCCCTGCTGGAATGGTTCAAAGCCTACGGCCCGCTCCTCAAGCCCGGCTGCATCTTCACGGATGTGTCCGGCGTCAAGACCGGCCTTGTGGAGCCGGTACAGGCCATGTGCCCGGCAGGGGTGGAGTTCATTGCCAGCCACCCCATGGCAGGCCGTGAGACCTCCAGCGTGGAGCACGCTGCCGAGGTGAACTTTGCCCCGGCCAACTTCATCATCACCCCCACCGACAAGAACACCCCGGAGGCCATCCAGTGGGCAAAGGAGCTGGCAGAAGTGCTGGGCTTCAAGCACATCTGCACCCTGACCGTGCAGGAGCACGACAAAATGATCGGCTACGTCAGCCAGCTGTGCCACGCCATCGCCGTGAGCCTGATGTGCGCCAACGACAACACCTCGCTGTGCGAGTACACCGGTGACTCCTTCCGGGATCTGACCCGCATTGCCCGCATCAACGACAAAATGTGGGCGGAACTGTTCCTGTGGAACAAGGAAAACCTGATCAGCGAGATCGACCAGTTCGATGCGGCCCTGCGCGAAATGCGCAACGCCCTCGTGGCCGACGACCGGGACAAGCTGGAAGAGATGTTCCGCCTGTCCACCCAGCGCCGCGCTGCCTTTGACAAAAAGCTGCCGTAAAACAAGGGAGGTATTCCGCCATGCCCAAGCAGGAAGGACAAAAGACCAAGCTCCTGGCATTGCTGCACATCTTTGAGCAGAAAACCGACGAAAACCACCTGCTGAACGTGCCCCAGCTGGTGGAACTGCTGGAACAGCAGGGCATTCTGGCCGAGCGCAAGAGCATCTACAGCGACATCGACACCCTGTGCGCGCTGGGCTACGACATCCAGCTGCGGCGCGGGCGCGGCGGCGGCTACTGGATGGCCAGCCGTGCCTTCGAGCTTTCCGAGCTCAAGCTGCTGGTGGACGCTGTGCAGGCCAGCAAGGTCATCTCGGCACGCACCAGCAAAAAGCTCATCCGCAAGCTGGAGGCCCTGTGCTCCGAGTACGAGGGCACCCAGCTGCAGCGTCAGGTGTATGTAGACGGCCGCCCCAAGGCCGACAGCCGCACCTTGCTGTACAGCATCGACGCGCTGCACACGGCCATCAGCGCCGGGCGGCTGGTGCAGTTCCGCTACAAGAACAACAGCACCTGGACGGTCAGCCCCTGGCAGCTGGCCTGGGAGGGCGGCTGCTACTACCTCATCGCCTACCAGGATGAAAAGGATCCCGCCAACATCCGCAACTACCGGGTGGACCGCATGTCCTACGTCAAGGTGCTGGACCGCCCCCGCCGGGGCAAGGAGGCCTTTGCCGCCTTCGACCTGCCCAGCTATCTGCGCAAGCATTTCAACATGTTCGGCGGGCCGGAATACCGGGTGACCCTGCGCTGCACCGCCGACCTGGAAGCCGCCATGCGGGACCGCTTCGGGCAGGACACTCTCTTTTTGCCGGAAGCAGACGGGTACTTCCACTTTGATGTCCCGGTCTGCGTGAGCGACCAGTTTTACGGCTGGGTCTGCGGTTTTGGCGGCAAGGTGGAGGTCACCTCCCCCGCCGAAGTACGGCAGGGCCTGCACGACATGGTGCAGGAGCTGGCCGAGCAGCACAACTGATCCAGAATCAACGAACCCCCGGCAGGCCGCAGCCTGCCGGGGGTTCGTTCGTTATAAATAATTCTTTCTCATTCGTCAAATTCCAGGTCGCTGGGCAAGATCAGGTCCAGCGGGGCGTTGGGCTCTGCCACAAGGCGGCGGCTCTGGTTGAAGATGGCCTTTTCCAGCGTGTTGCGGGCAAGGCGGCCGTTGCCGGCGGTGCGGCTGTCCAGCGCCTGACGGCGCTTGTAGTAGCCCAGCAGCGGGAAGGTGCAGCTTTCGTCCAGCCGGTAGCCCTTGCCTTTGGCCAGCACGGTGGTGATGTCCAGCAGCTCGTCGGCGGTGTAATCCGGGAATTCCACCTTGTTCGGGAAGCGGCTGGCAAGGCCGCTGTTGGCCGTGAGGAACACTTCCATCTCTTTGGTATACCCGGCCAGGATCACCACCAGTTCGTCGCGGTGGTCCTCCATGCCCTTCACAAGGGTGTCGATGGCTTCCAGCCCGAAGCTGTCCTGCTCGCCGCGGTACAGGCTGTAGGCCTCGTCGATGAACAGCACACCGCCCAGTGCACTCTGGATGACGCTGTTGGTCAGCGGGGCGGTGTGGCCGGTGTAGCGGCCCACCAGGTCGCCGCGGCTCACCTCCACCAGTTGGCCGCCCTTGAGCGCCCCGATGGCCTTGAGGTACTTTGCCACCAGCCGGGCGATGGTGGTCTTGCCGGTGCCGGGGTTGCCGGTGAAGATCATATGCATGGACAGGCTGGCCGTCTTGAACCCGGCGGCGGCGCGGCGCTGCTGCACCTGCAGGTTGTCTGCCAGACCGAACACATAGTCCTTGACCGGGGCAAGGCCCACCAGCGCGTCCAGCTCGGCGCGGATCTCGTCCACAGCACCGGTGTACTCCGTCGGCAGCAGGCTGAACAGGTCTGCCGGGGCGGCCCCGTTCAGGGCAAACTGCAGCCCCTCCGGCACGGCAGTCAGGGCCACGGTGCCGGTAAGGGCCGTATCGGTCTGCAGGCAGTATTCACTCAGGGCGCGGAAGATGCGGTCACAGCACAGCTTCAGACCGGCCGCGCCCTTCTCCTTGGAGCACTGGGCGGCCACATAGTCCCGCACGTCTGCCCCGGCAGTAAGGGTGAGCCCCAGCCGGGTGCGCACCTTCTGGGCCAGCGCGTTCAGCTCCTGCGCCGCCATAGCGGCCAGATCTTCCCGTGCAAAGGCGGTGGTGGTACACACGTCCCCCACCGCCGAAACAAAGGGCGCACCGAACTTGTCGGCCAGCACCTCCCGGCCCTTGTGGGAGAAGAAGATCAGGTACTTTCCGCAGGGGTCGATGCGGCTCACCGCACCGGGCGCCAGCGCGGTACCGGCATCCACCAGAATGCCCTCCTTGTTGACCAGGTACCGGCTGGACAGCGGTGCGCTGCCCCTGGTGGCAAGGTCGGCGATGGTTTTTAAAAAGCCGGGGTAGCAGCTCTCGTAGTGCTCAAAGATCAGGATCTCGCCGGGGGCGTGCAGAGCGGCATACAGGTCCTGCAAAAACAGCTTTTCGGACCCGGCATCCGGGTACAGGGCCAGGTCCAGCACGGCGGTCTTATCGCTCTGCAGCAGGCCGCGGGCCGCCATGATGCGGGCTGTCTCCTCCAGCGCAAAGTGCCGCCCGGTGCCGGGCGCACCGCTCAGCAGGATCACGTTGCGGGCCACCGGGGCCTCGGTGCCCAGAACAAAGGGCCGCCGCATGGCCCGCACCACACCGTCCACAAAGGCGTCCTGCCCCAGCACGGTCTTTTTCACCTCGGTCGCCAGCCCTTCAAAGCTGCCCAGATGCTCCGGCTTCGTGTCGGCGGTGCCTTTGGCCAGCAGGCCGTCATTCTCCATGTCCCGCAGCATCTGACGGCTGTTTTCCAGCGCCGTCTGGGTGTCGGCATCCTGCTTTTTCAGCTGGGCATTCTGCTTTTTCAGCAGCTCGTCCAGCTGTTTCTGCTGCTCCAGAAGGGCCGCGTTCAGGTCCGGCAGGCCCCCGGTCTTTGCCTTTGTGTCCGGCTGCGCAGCTCCGGAACCAAATTTCACGCGCCCGCCTGCGCCGAATACGCCGTTCATAAGGGATTCCCAATCGTCGGTATATGCCATTGTGCGGCCCTCCCTGCAGTTTTCTTCCAGTATAGTGTACCCCGGCCCGTTTTGCAAGGGATTTTGCCTCTTGCAAAATCCACGCCGGTTGTTTACACTACAGATGTTTGAATATGCGGAAATCTCGCAAGAAGGAATGAAGAAACCATGGGTACTATGACACCGGCACAGCGCCGCGCCCTGTACGAGAGCGCCCGCTTTGCCCGCGAAACCACCTATAACGGCCCGCTTTGGCCGGAGTACACCCCCGCCGGCACCCGGCTGCGGCTGTGGGCCCCCACCGCGGAGCAGGCCGCGGTGAACCTGTACCGCAAGGGGCACGACAGCCCCTGCATCGGCACGCTGCCGCTGCAGCGCGGCCCGCAGGGCGTATGGAGCATCTGGCTGCCCGGCGACCAGCATGGACATTACTATACCTTTACGGTCACGGTGGACGGCGTTGCACGGGAGACCGGCGACCCCTACGCCCGCTCCGCCGGCATCAACGGCCTGCGCAGCATGATCGTGGACCTGGCCCGCACCGCCCCTGCCGGGTGGGAGCGGGACGTGCGCCCGGTGATCCCCCCGGCCCGGCGGTCAGTGTGGGAGGTGAGCGTGCGCGACTTTTCGCAGGATGCGGCCAGCGGCGTGCGCCCGGCCTGGCGGGGCAAATTTCTGGCCTTTACCCAGACCGGCACCACCCTGCACGGCGACGGCATCCACCCCACCTGCCTGAACTACCTCAAGCGGCTGGGCGTGGGCTATGTGCAGCTGATGCCCATCTTCGACTTTGGCAGCGTGGACGAGGCAAAGCCGCTGCTGCGGCAGTACAACTGGGGCTACGACCCCACCAACTACAATTTCCCGGAGGGCAGCTACTCCACCGACCCCACCCGGGGCGAAGTGCGGGTGCGGGAGTGCAAAGAGATGATCGCCGCCCTGCACGCGGCAGGCATCGGCGTGATCATGGATGTGGTATATAACCACATGTACCGCTACGAAAACGTGCTGAACAACACCGTACCGGACTACTTTTTCCGCCAGAATGAGGACGGCAGCCTGTCCAACGGCAGCGGCTGCGGCAACGAGTTTGCCAGCGAGCGCCCCATGGCCCGCAAATATATGATCGACTCTCTGCTCTACTGGGCGCAGGAGTACCACATCGACGGTTTCCGGTTCGACCTGATGGGCCTGTACGACGTGGACACCATGAACGCGGCCCGTGCCGCTTTGGATGCCCTGCCCGGCGGGCGGGATATCCTGATGTACGGCGAGCCGTGGCAGGGCGGCGGCAGCCAGCTGCACCGGTACGAGGCCAACAAGGCAAACCTGGCCATGCTGAACGAGCGCATCGGCATCTTCTGCGACGACACCCGCGACGCCATCAAGGGCGGCTGTTTCAATGCCCGGGAGCCGGGCTATGCGGAGGGCAAGCCCGGCAGCTTCTGGGACATCGGCGGCGCGGTGGCCGCCTGGTGCCGCAGCGACCGTCTGCCACCCCACGCCCCCAGCCAGATCGTAAGCTATGTGTCCGCCCACGACAACTTCACCCTGTGGGACAAACTGCTCTGCGTGCGCTACGAGCGGCCGGAGTTCACCGCATCTGACCCGGTGGCACTGGCCCAGAACCGGCTGGCCGCCGGCATCTACCTCACCAGTTTCGGCCTGCCCTTCCTGCAGGCGGGCGAAGAGTTTGCCCGCACCAAAAAGGGCGTGGGCAACAGCTACCACTCCTCCCCCGCCCTGAACCGTCTGGACTGGGCCCGCGCCAGGCAGTACCACGCCCTGGTGGACTACTACCGGGGCCTGCTGGCCCTGCGGGCCGCCTTCCCGCGGCTGGGCACCACCGACCGCCACGCCCCGGAGGCGCTGCAGTTCTTCTCGCTGGAGCAGCCGCTGGTGGGCTGGACCCTGCCCGCCGTCTGGGGCGACGGCGCGGCATGGAGCGCGTTGTGCGTCTTTTATAACCCCACCGACACTGCCCGCACCGTTCCCCTGCCCGCCGGGCGGTGGAAGCTGCTGAGCAACGGCACTTCTTCCAGCTTATGGCGGGGCGAGAGCCGCACCTATGAACGGAAAGCCCTTCTGATGCCGTACAGCGCCACCGTGTTTGGAGCCGTATAAACAACAAAAAACAAGGGCAGACTGCTTTTCGGCAGTCTGCCCTTGTTCTATCGGATTTTTAGCTGTTGGACGCGGTCTTTTCGCCCAGCGTAACATTGACCGTCTGCATCTGGCCGTCGCGGGCCACCGTGATGGCCAGCGTGTCACCGGCTGCATGCTTCTGCATCAGGGTGCCCAGATCATCCTTGGCGGCGATCTCGGAGCCGTCCACGCTGACGATGCGGTCACCGGCCTTCAGACCGGCCTGATCGGCGGGGCCGCCCTTGGTCACGTCCACGATGTAGACGCCATAGGCGTTCACGCCCAGCTGCTGTGCCGTCTGTGCGTCGGTCACAGCCAGGTAGGTGATGCCCAGATAGGGGCGGCCGGTCACATAGCCGTTCTCCAGCAGCTCCTGTGCCACCTTGATGGCATCATTGATGGGGATGGCAAAGCCCAGGCCCTCGGCATCGCTGGAAGAGGATTTTGCGTTCACGATGCCGACCAGCTCACCGTTCATGTTGAACAGGCCGCCGCCGGAGTTGCCGGGGCTGACCGAGGCATCCATCTGGATCAGGGACATGGTGTTGGTGGAGTTGGTGCCCTGGATGGTCACGCTGCGGTTCAGTGCGCTGATCATGCCGCCGGTCACGGTGCCGCCCAGCTCACCCAGCGGGTTGCCCACAGCCATCACGTTCTGACCCACCTTCAGGCTGTCGCTGTTGCCCACGGTAGCGGGGGTCAGGCCGTCGGCGTCGATCTTGATGACCGCGATATCACTGGTGGTATCTTCGCCCACCAGCGTTGCGGTATAGTCCTTATCATTGATCGTCACGGTGATATTGGAAGCACCGTCCACAACGTGGGCACAGGTGAGGATGTAGCCATCCGAGCTGATGATCACGCCGCTGCCGGCACCGCTCTCCACCTGATTCTGGCCGTACCAGGACCACTGGGAGTAGACCACCTGCTCGGTGGTGATGACCACCACGCTGGGGCTGACCAGATCTGCCACCTGTTCGGTGGTCAGGCTGCTGCCGGACGCCGAAGCCGAGGTGATGGAGCTGTCACTGCCGGAAGAGCTGCTGGAGCTGGAGGGAGCCACCTGCTGGATGACCACCTTGCTGCCGTTCATCTGGGAGCCGACATAGCCGCCTGCAAAGCCCATGACTGCGGCCAGCACCAGTGCCACGGCACTGCGTGCCACCTTGCCGCCATTGACATGGTGCTTCTTCTTTTTGGGCGGTTCCGGCTCCGCCGGCTGCCGGGGCGGCACCTCGGTGGGAGGCACCGTGCTGCCGGCATCCGGGGCAGCAGCCTGCTGCTCCGGCTCGTTGTTGTACTGGTTGGCAGTGTTCATGCCGCTGCTGCCCACATTGGGGTAACCGGTGCCGCCTGCCGTGTTATCGGAAGAGGAATAGTTGTATTCCCATTTGTTCTCATCCATATTGATACTTCCTTCCCTGAAAAGGCTCTGTCTCCGGGGAACTGCGCCCCCTGGAACTGTTCTTATTGTATACACCAATTGTGAAAACCAATCGCATGTGCCGTGAAGAAACTGTGAAATGCGGTCCTGCCGTTTTTTCTTGACAAGAACGCCCGCAGTTGCTATTGTAACAGCAGAAAAACCTGCAGAAAAGAGGAGACTGCCGCATGGAACTGCGCCGCACGGAAACGGGCTTTGCCCTTTATAAGGAAAAGGAGATCATCGGCCATTGCACCCTGCACCCCGCCGCACAGGGCGCGGCCCTTGCCGCCCTTACCATCGACCCGGCATGGCGGCGCAAGGGCTACGGCTCCTACCTGTTAAAAGAAGTATTGCGCAGCTTTGGCGGTTATGACCGCGAAGCCGCCACCGTGTTTACGGCACCCCTGCCCGCCGACTGCGCCGAGATGGCCTTCTGGGCCAAATTCGGCTTTGCGGCCGAGGGGCCGCAGCTGGTGCGCCGCCGCACCCCGGACCTGACCGCCGTCAAATTCGTGCAGGACTTCCTCGCCGCACGGCTGGTGCACCCGCGCCTGTGCGTGGACGCCACCTGCGGCAACGGCGGCGACACGGCCTTCCTGTGCCGTCTTACCGCACCGGAGGGCCGTGTGCTGGGCTTTGACATCCAGCCGGAAGCCATCGCCTCCACCCGCGCCCGGCTGGAACAGGCCGGGGTGCCCGCCGGGCAGTATGCCCTGCACTGCGACAGCCACGCCCATCTGTTACAGTATGTGCAGCCCGGTACGGCGGATGCCGTGATGTTCAACTTCGGCTGGCTGCCGGGGGCCGACCACGCGGTGTTCTCCACCGCCGACAGCAGCATCCCCGCATTGCAGGCGGCATTGCAGGCGGTGCGCCCCGGCGGCATCGTGAGCGCCATCCTGTACAGCGGGGCGGTCATCGGCACAGACGAAAAGCAGGCGGTGCTGGCCTGGCTGCGGGCACTTCCGCTGAAAGATTTCACCGTTCTGGTGTGCGATTTTGCCAATTGGGCCGAAACCGCCCCTCTGCCCTGCTTCATCCTGAAAAAATAACGAAAGCCCTTGCATTATCGCGCGTTTTCGTATAGAATAAAGTGCGTATGTGTAAAAATATGTTTTCTCCGCTTCCGCTGCGCGGGAGCGGAGAAAACTTCACCCCCTTCTAGGAGAATTTCAGATCTATGACAAATCGTGAAGAAATCGAGCGCCGCCGGACGTTTGCGATCATCAGCCATCCCGACGCCGGCAAGACCACGCTGACCGAAAAGCTGCTGCTGTACGGCGGAGCCATCAACCAGGCCGGTTCCGTCAAGGGCAAGCAGAGCGCCAAGCACGCTGTTTCCGACTGGATGGACATCGAGAAGCAGCGCGGTATTTCCGTCACCTCCTCGGTGCTGCAGTTCAACTACGCCGGCAAGTGCGTGAACATTCTGGACACCCCGGGCCATCAGGACTTTTCGGAGGATACCTACCGCACCCTGATGGCGGCGGACTCCGCCGTCATGGTCATCGACGCCGCAAAGGGCGTCGAGGCCCAGACCATCAAGCTGTTCAAGGTGTGCACCCTGCGCCACATCCCCATCTTTACCTTCATCAACAAGATGGACCGCGAAGCCCGCGACCCCTTTGAGCTGATGGAGAACATCGAGGAGATCCTGGGCATCAAGACCTACCCCATGAACTGGCCCATCGGCTGCGGCAAGGAGTTCAAGGGCGTGTTCGACCGCAACACCCGCAAGGTGCTGGCTTTCTCCAGCGACGGCCGCGCCAACGGCGTGAAGAAGGTCAGCGAGACCGAGGCCGAACTGGGTGATCCCGCACTGGATGAGCTGCTCACCCCCTACCTGCACCAGCAGCTGGCGGATGAGATCGAGCTGCTGGACGGTGCCGCCGAGGAGTTCGACCTGGACAAGGTGCTGCGCGGCGAGCTGAGTCCCGTGTTCTTCGGTTCGGCCCTGACCAACTTCGGTGTGGAACCCTTCCTGGAGAACTTCCTGCGGCTCACCCCCACCCCGCTGGCCCGCGTGGACAGCCTGACCGGCGAGTCCGTGGATCCCTGCCGTGACGAGTTCTCGGCTTTCATCTTCAAGATCCAGGCCAACATGAACAAGGCCCACCGCGACCGCATCGCCTTCATGCGCATCTGCTCCGGCAAGTTCGAGCGCGGCATGGAAGCCTATCATGTGCAGGAGGGCAAGAACATCAAGCTGGCCACCGGCACCCAGCTGATGGCGCAGGACCGCGCCATCGTGGACGAGGCCTATGCCGGTGATATCATCGGCCTGTTCGATCCGGGCATCTTCTCCATTGGCGACACCCTGTGCACCGGCAAGAAGAAGGTGCAGTTTGCGGGCATCCCCACCTTCTCGCCGGAGCACTTTGCCCGCATCGAACAGAAGGACACCATGAAGCGCAAGCAGTTCGTGAAGGGCATGGAGCAGATCGCCCAGGAGGGCGCCATCCAGATCTTCCGCGAAGTGGGCGGCGGCATGGAAGAAGTGGTGGTCGGCGTGGTCGGCGTGCTGCAGCTGGAAGTGCTGGAGTACCGCCTGAACACCGAGTACAACGTGGAGATCCGCATGCAGCAGCTGCCCTTTGAGCAGCTGCGCTGGGTGAAGAACGACCCCGACACCTACAACCTGCGCGACCTGGACCTGACCAGCGACACCAAGGCTGTGGAGGACATGAAGGGCAACCGCCTGCTGCTGTTCACCTCCGACTGGGCCGTGCGCTGGGCCGAGACCCACAACGAAACGCTGGAACTGAGCGAGTTCGGCAACATTTAACTTGTCGGGGCAAGGCCCCTCCATCTCGCCTGCGCGAGACCGTTCGGTCGCTTAAAAGCCCCACCGGGGCTTTCATTGCTCCATTTCGTTACGCAAACGCGAATCTGTTTCAAGAGAGCTGCTGTGTGGGGCAACCCCCTGCGCTGCGGCTTTTTTTGAATAAACCAAAAAATACATCAAAGGATGCCAGCATTGGAATGAAGGATTCCCATTGCGGGGAACACTGCTGGCAGGAGGGTAAGTTATATGAAGAATCTCCAAATCGGCAAGAGCGGCATCGAGGTGCCGTTCCTCGGCATGGGCACCTGGGCCATCGGCGGCGGTGCCTGGTGGGGCGACAACGACGACAGTCTGTCGGTCAAGGCCATCCAGACCGCCGTGGAACAGGGCATCCGGTGGATCGACACCGCGCCCATCTACGGCCTGTACCACAGCGAAGAAGTGGTGGGCGAAGCCATGAAGCACATCGACCGCGACAAGGTGGTGCTGTCCACCAAGTGCGGCCTGGAGTGGCGGCACGAGACCCCCGTACTGCACAAGGTGGTGGACGGCGTGACCGTGTACCGTGACCTGTCGGCCCAGAGCATCATCGAGGATGTGGAGGACAGCCTGCGCCGCCTGCACACCGACCACCTCGACGTGCTGTACACCCACTGGCAGTCGCCCGACTTCGGCCTGTACCCGCTGGAGGCCACGGTGGAAGCCATGATGAAGCTGAAGGACCAGGGCAAGATCCGCGCCATCGGTGCGTCCAACGTCACCGCCGACATCATCCGCGGCTACTGCAAGTACGGCCAGCTGGACGTCATCCAGGAAAAGTACAGCCTGCTGACCCGCCGGGTGGAAAAGCAGCTGCTGCCCACCTGCAAGGAGCTGGGCGTGTCGGTGCAGGCCTACTCCCCGCTGGAGCAGGGCCTGCTGACCGGCAAGGTGACCATGGACACCACCTACCCGGAGGGCAGCACCCGCAACAGCAATCCCAGCTTCCAGCCCGCACGCCGGGCGCAGGCCCTTGCCATGCTGAACAACTGGCAGGACCTGACCGAGAAGTACCACTGCACCATGGCGCAGCTGGTCATCGCTCTGACCGCCCGCATGGTGCCCGGCCTGTTCGTGCTGTGCGGTGCCCGCACTCCGCAGCAGGTGACTGATAACGCCGGTGCGATGCACATCCATCTGGACGGTGCCGACGCCGTGCGCATGAAGTGGGATGTGGATTCCATTTCCTGAGTTTTCCCCGCAAACACCAAGCCCCCTCAGAGCCGCAGCTCCGAGGGGGCTTTTGCTATGATACGGGATCGCTTCAGGTAGTTTGCAGCATCGCCTGCAATTTTGTTTTGGCGCGGTAGTAGGTCACCCGTGCCCAGGCGGCATTGTGGCCAAAAATGGCTCCGATGTCCTCAAAGGACAGCTCCCCGAACACCCGCAGGCTGAACACCTCTTTATAGGGTTCTTCCAGCGTGTGCAGGCACTGGTGCACCGTAAAGGCGGCATCCTTGTCCACCAGCAGCTGGGCAATGTCCGGCGTATCGGCGGCCTTTGTCTCTGCGTCCTCCAGCGGGGCGGCGTGCTTTGCCTTGCGGCAGTGGTCGTAATAGCAGTTGCGGGCCACCGTGAACAGCCACGCCCGCACATCCTGTTTTCCGTCAAAGTTCTTCAGACCGTCCAGCGCCTTGAAGAAGGTCTCCTGGGTCAGCTCTTCGGCCAGTGTCTCCGAGCGGGTCAGGCCCTGCAGAAACAGGTACACGTCCCGGAAATAGAGCCGGTAAATGGTTTCCATGTCCATAATCAGCCCTTCTTAAAGTCGTGCCCATATTGTTCCTCGGTGCCGTACCCGTACCGCACGGTGCCGTCCGGGTTCTCCCCCGCAATGAATCGTTCCACCTGCTGGCTGTCGCTGTAATAGCGCGTTCCGTCGGCGCACTCCACGGCCAGCACCTGGGTGCGGGAGACGGCGATCTCTGTGGACACGATCTCGGAGCCGGTCAGCTTTGTCAGCGCGGCATGGAGGCCGGGGAAGGTATACCGCATGGCCCGGACGGTGATGTATTCCTTGCCCCAGCTGAACCCGCCCTCGGTCTCCAGCCGGACATTCTCGCCCTGCACTTCCAGCACGCAGAGGTTTGCGCCATCCTCCTTTTTGTTGTAGAGCCAGATCCCGGCTTCCTCCGCCGTCACCGGCGTGCTGAGGTTGCCCATCCAGAACACCAGCACCACGGCGCACAGCACCGCCAGCACGGCGGCTGCGGCCGTAAGGATGCGCTTTTTCCGCAAAGCCGTGCGGATGCCTTTCAGCGGGGCATCCGGCTGGGGTTCCGGCTGCACCGGCACCGGCAGCTGCATCTGCTCCAGCTCGGCGCGGCAGGCTTCGCATTCCTGCAAATGCTCTTCCACCAGTGCCGTACTGGCCGGACTTGCCATGTGCTCGGCGTACAGCGGCAGCAGATCCCGGATGACTTCACAATCCAGTTTCATCGTCTTTTCCTCCTTTTCGGGCTGTTTCACCCCAATAACGCACAAAAGGAGCAAACGTTACAGGGTTTTTGATTTTTTCAGCGTCCGACAAACTGGAATTTAGTAACGCAAAAGGAAATATATGACATATACCCAGCTAAGTAATCCATGAAAAATCGCCCAACCGACAGACTTCCACGTTGTATAACTAATAACCATAGCTAATGCACTTCCAAAAGTTATTCCTGATTTTACCGTTTTCTTGACATTCGTTGCTTTATTATCTTCCACGTTTGTTTCCTCCACAACTTCCGATTTATTTTTATGTATTTTCCTTCCAGAACAATCCGCCGGAGGTCTGGAACAGCAGCCAGGGGTTCACACTCTTGCTGCCCAGCTTGAAGTCCATGGTCAGCTCTTCGCCCAGAGCACCCACGGCCTGGCCTTTTTCCACCGTCTGTCCCTCGGACACCACGAGCGCCTGCAGGCCGTACAGGTAGCTGCGCATCCCGGCTCCGTGGTCAATGACCACCGTGTTGCCGGTGAGGGCAAGGTTCCGGGCCAGCACCACCACGCCGTTGGCCGGGGCACGGCAGGGCTCGCCGGGGATGGTGTAGAGCTTGGTGGAGTTGGAGCGGCTGCCCTGCTGGCCGTTTGTCACCTTTACCTGTCCGTAGTCCACCAGTGTCATGGAGTTTTCCGCCGGGTTCACGAAACCGCCGGACCACAGCTTTTCCCGCGCGGGGGCCTCGTACAGGCCCCAGACCGCATTGCGAAACTCGGCATTGGCGGCATCGGTGGCTGCCGGTTCCGGGTCCACCTCCACGGTGCCAAAGTCCTTGGGCAGCACGACGAGGGTGTGGGTGAGCGTTTCGCCGTTCACGGCAACATTCACCGCATGTCCGCCGGAGGACGCATTATAGGCCGCCGGGATGTAGGCGCGCCAGCCGTCGGCGGCGCGCACGCACTGCACGCTGCCAAGGTCGGTCTCCACGGCGGGGGCGGTGTCGCCGGTCATGCCGGAGATGCGCACGCCCACGATGCCGCCCTGCTCCACCCGCTCGGCGGAGAACGCGATGTCCGCGCTGGCCTGCAGGGTGAACCGGAAGGAATACCGGTACCACCCCGTGGGCTTTGCGGGGCGCTCCAGCCCCAGATTTTTGCGCAGGGCACCGGTGCTGCCGCCCTCGAACTGGGTGGCCATACCGCCCTTGGGCACGCGCCAGAGGGTCATTTCGGCCTTGTATTCGCCGTTGGCCGGGAAGAGGAAGCTCTGGTATTCGCTCACGCTGCCGGCAAACACCACACTGCCGACCGCGGTCTGGATGGTCAGGGTGGTGTAGCTGGCCCAGTCCGGCAGAGTAATGTCCGGGTGCGCCGTGTACAGGGTGCCCAGCTTCTGCACCGTGAGGGTGGCAGGGCTGGCAAACACCTTGTCCAGCCGGCCGCCCAGCAGCGGCACCTGCCAGCAGAAGCCGTTGGTCTCCAGATCCTGGCCGCCGAACTGCGCGGCAGCATCCGGGCAGCCGCCCTGCGTGGTAAAGGCATAGCTCACCCCCATCACAGCCGCCAGCAGCAGGGCCACGCCCAGTGCAACGCTGATGATCCACAGCAGAAAACGCTTCATGTCCTTCTCCTTTTATGTAGCAAAAAGGCGCACCCGCGCAGCCTGTGGTCAGACTGCCGGTGCGCCTCCTTTGTGTCCGGTGTTTGGTTTATTCTGCAGCATCCTCGGCAGGTGCCTCTTCGGCAGCTTCCGGCTCGACCGTTTCTGCATCGTCCTCGCCAAAGAGCAGACGCTCGTACTCGTCCAGTTCCTTTTCGCGGCGGTGCAGGTAAACAGCCACAGCAGCCAGTGCTCCGGCAACAGCGGCCAGGGCAGTGATCACAGCGATCAGGCAAGATTTCTTCATAGGTTCAGTACACTCCTTTTTTCGGTCGAAACGATGGTGTTTCAGCTTATTTTTCCAGCGGGAGACCCGCAGCAGCACGTCCGCCGCCTTCCAGAGAAACGACAGCATGTGAAGGGAGCATTTTACCAGAAAGAACATCCGCATCCACTCCATTCAGGGGGCTTCGGGCACGGTCCGCTTCCCCGCTATCTTGTGGTTATTATACCCGTTCCTGTCAAAAATTACAACCGTTGCGGGCAACTTTTTCGCTTCCTGTCCATTCTGTACAAAAAGCTTTGGGCAGATTGCCAGAATTTCCAAATCATCCCAGCATCCGGTCCTTGTAGGCGGCAAAGGCACCGGGCAGGGTGTAGGTGGTGCGCAGCTCCTCGCGGCTGGCCCAGACGCAGCCCGCCGGGGCCGCCTGCTCCGGCACCGTGAGGGCCACACCGGACAGCAGCCATTCGATGTGGCTGAAGATGTGCTTGGCTGCCGGCAGGGCTTCCGGCACTGCGGTGCCGGTGTCCACTCCAAGGGCTGCCAGCCTTGCCAGCACTTCGGCCTGCAAAAGGTGCTCGCTCTCCCACAACAGCGGCTGCCACAGCCCGGCCAGCAGTCCCTTTGCGGGCCGCTGCTGTACCAGAAAGCCCGCCGGGCTTTCCACCAGCGCCACCGTCACCGGCAGCACCTTGCGGGGCTTCGGCTTTGCCTTCTGGGGCAGCACGGCGGTGGTGCCCGCCGCGCGGGCCTGACACAGCCCGGCCAGCGGGCAGACATCGCACAGGGGTGCACCGTTGGGCACACAGACCAGCGCCCCCAGCTCCATCAGGGCCTGATTGTAATCCCCGGCCTTTTCCGGCGGCTGATGTTCCATCACCCGGGCAGTAAAGGCCTTTTTCACCTTCGGATCTGTAATGACACCGGGGTCATTATACAGGCGGGAAAACACCCGCAGCACATTGCCGTCCACCGCCGGCACCGGGATGCCAAAGCTGATGGATGCAATGGCCCCGGCGGTGTAGTCCCCGATGCCGGGCAGGGCCCGCAGGGCGGCATAGTCGGCGGGCAGCTGGCCGCCGTACTGTTCGCAGACGATCTTTGCGGCCTTCTGCAGGTTGCGCACCCGGCTGTAGTAGCCAAGACCCTCCCACAGCTTGTGCAGCTTTTCCTCCTCGCAGGCGGCCAGCGCCGGGATATCCGGCAGCGCCGCCAGAAAGCGCTCGTAATACGGCAGCGCCGCCGACACCCGTGTCTGCTGCAGCATCACTTCGCTGAGCCAGACGTGGTAGGGCGTGGGGTCCTCCCGGAAGGGCAGGATGCGGTGGTTTTTGTAAAACCAGTCCAGCAGGGCCGGTGCAATGTTTTCCACTTGTTTTTGTCTCCTTGTTGAAAGTTAAGGCATTTTTTCGATTTAGAATTGCCTCCGCTGCCAGGTTGCGGCACTCAGCATCTGCTTTGCGCCTTGGGCAGCAGGTGTGATCTTTAGCGGCCTCGCCCTCTCAGTCAAATCCTGCGGATTTGCCAGCTCCCCCAAAGGGGGAGCCTCTGGCGAAACCGGTCACTTTCCATTTAAGCCGGTAACTTTCCCGCCATGCCAAGGGCTCTCCCTTTGGGAGAGCTGTCACCGAAGGTGACTGAGAGGGCGAGGCCGTTTAACCAAAAACGAGCTGCCGCAGGATGCAGCAGCCCGGTAAAAATATGTGCGCTTATCAGAAACCGTAAGCGGTGCGGGGGAACGGCAGCACGTCACGGATGTTCTGGATGCCCGTGAGGTACATGATCATGCGCTCGAAGCCCAGGCCGTAGCCGGCATGCTCCACGCCGCCGAACTTGCGCAGGTTGAGGTACCAGTCGTAGCTGGACTTGTCCAGACCCAACTCGTCCATGCGGGCCACCAGCTTGTCGTAGTCCTCTTCACGCTGGCTGCCGCCGATCAGCTCACCGATGCCGGGCACCAGCATATCGGCTGCGGCCACAGTCTTGCCGTCCGGGTTCTGCTTCATGTAGAAGCTCTTGATCTCCTTCGGGTAGTCGGTGACGAACACGGGCTTCTTGAACACCACCTCGGTGAGGTACCGCTCGTGCTCGGTCTGGATGTCCACGCCCCACTCCACCGGGAACTGGAACTTCTTGTTGTTCTTCTTCAGCACCTCGATGGCGTCGGTGTAGGTGATGCGGCCGAATTCGCTGTTTGCCACCAGCTCCAGGCGCTCGATGAGGCCCTTGTCGATGAACTGGTTGAAGAACGCCATCTCATCCGGGCAGTTGTCCAGCACATAGCGGATGACGTACTTGGTCATCGCCTCGGCGGTGTCCATGTAGCCGGACAGGTCGCAGAAAGCCATCTCCGGCTCGATCATCCAGAACTCGGCTGCGTGGCGGGTGGTAAAGCTCTTCTCCGCCCGGAAGGTAGGGCCGAAGGTGTACACCTTGCCGAATGCCATGGCCATGGCCTCGGCTTCCAGCTGGCCGGAAACGGTCAGGTTGACCGGCTTCTCAAAGAAGTCCTTGGTATAATCCACGGTGCCGTCCTCGTTCTTGGGCACGTTCTCCAGGTCGAGGGTAGTCACGCGGAACATCTCACCGGCACCCTCGCAGTCAGAGGCGGTCAGCAGCGGGGAGTGAGCGTAGACAAAGCCGTTCTCCTGGAAGAACTTGTGGATGGCATAGGCTGCCACGCTGCGCACACGGAATGCGGCGTTGAAGGTGTTGGTGCGGGGGCGCAGGGTAGGCATGGTGCGCAGATACTCCATGCTCATCTTCTTTTTCTGCAGGGGGTACTCGTCGGCGGGGCAGTCACCCAGGATCTCCACGCTGTCGGCGTTCAGCTCAAAGGGCTGCTTGGCCTGCGGGGTGAGCACCAGCTTGCCCTTGACGCGCAGGCTGCTGTACAGACCGGTGTGGATGACTTCGTCGTAGTTGGCCAGCTTGCCGGCCTCCAGCACGACCTGCAGGGTCTTGAAGCAGCCGCCGTCCGACAGGGCGATGAAGCCGATGTTCTTGGAGTCGCGGATGTTCTTGGCCCAGCCGCAGACGGTGATCTCGGTGCCGTCGGCGGGGGTGTTCTTGAACAGCGAAACGATCTCGGTACGTTCCATAATGTTTTTCCTCCCGAAAATAATGAAAAAAGACAGCTTTGTTCTCCCTGAAAGTTCAGGGCGAACAAGCTGTCTTGTAATGTCCGCGGTGCCACCTGAATTACCGGAAGTGTCCGGTCGCTCACGCGCTCCTTTGTAAGCGCTGTCCCGGTAACGCAGGACCTGCGGCGCACCTACTTGCGGCAAAGGCCGGTTCAGTTTGCTGCTCCCGGGTGTTCGTTCACGCGGCGTGCGGGCGCGGCTCTCAGCTGTGCCGCACTCTCTGGGCCGGACGGCCCGCGCTACTTTTCCCGATCGTTGCATTTGACTCTTAAAAAATAGCACTTTGGCGGCCTTTTGTCAAGCACCGCCCAGCAGGGCGGCGGCCAGCCCCTTTGCGGCCAGCTGCCCGGCGTAGAGGGCTTCGTTGAGGTTGTTGCCGTGGCCGCCGATCTCGATGAGCAGGCTGCCGGTGGTCAGGTCCTGATTGTAAAACCGGTAGCTGAACAGCACCGGGCGGGTGAAGCCGGGGTACATGCCCTCCATGGCCCGCTCCCACGCCGCCGCAACCCGCAGGTTCTGCCGCCAGTCCGGCAGCTGAACGGTGGTGCCGTTGTCGCACCCGCAGATGATCATCACCTGGGCGGCCTGCCGCCCGTCTACGGTGCACACCGGGGCCATCCGGGAGCCGTTCTCGGTCTCGATGGCGTCGCGGTGCACATCCAGCACCACCTTGATGCTGGGGTACTGCGCCAGATACTGCTGCACCACGGTCCGGCTGTTGGCATAACTGCCGGTGTAGCTGGGGTAGTCGTTCAGGGTCTCGTCGTGCAGGGTGTGGATGCCCGCCGCGTTGAGGGTGTCGGCCACCACCCGGCCCACCGCGCACATGTTGATGCTGCGGTCGGTGCTGCGGGCCCCGTCGCCGGGGGTGAACCACAGCCCGGCCGACAGGCGGTAGTCCTCGGTGGCGTGGGTGTGCATCACCAGCACCTGCGGGTCGGGGCTGTCCTTTTCAATGGCAAAGGGCAGCGGGTTTTCGATCTCGGCGGCAAGATCCGCCGCCGTCTGCCGGGTGTTGTTCTTGATGCTGCCCGCGCCGCAGGCAACGTACTTTTCGCCGCTGCCCTGCGGGTACTGCTTTTCGATGACCGCTCCTGCATCCGCCGGACGGGCGTCCTCCGGCTGCAGGGCCACCAGATAATCCTCGATGCCGCCGGTCAGCGCCTGCACGGCTTCCGGCACCGCCGAGGAAGCGGGCGGGGCCTGCTCTTCGGCGGCGGGTTCCGGCTCCGGGTCGGATGTCTCGCTTTGCAGGTTCCGCTGCCCCCACCACAAAGCCGTCTGCACCGCCGGGAAGGGTGCCGCCACCACCGCCGCCAAGGTCAGAGCGGCGCTGCGGCCCAGCACACACAGCGCCAGAAACAGGGCGGCGGCTTCCAGAAAAGCGCCCCAGTGGGCCTGCTGCCGCTGGGGCAGCGGTGTGCGGCTGCGCATGACTGATCCCCCCTTCCCGGAATCCCGTTCTTATTTTATATGCGGTCAGCCCGTCAGCCAGCACAGCTGCGCCACGCTGAGGCGGGGCTGCAGGGCCCGGTTCAGGATGCCCGCCAGCAGCGCCGACCCGTGAGCGATGACGCTGTCCAGCGCACGGGGCGTGAGCACCAGGTCTGCCCCCTCGTCGGCGTCCATCAGGGTGGGGATGCCCGCCGCGATCACCGGTACGCCCAGGGCTGCGGCGTCCAGATGCCGGGCGTGTCGGGCATCCGCCGGGTGCAGGCCTGTGTCGGAAAACTGGATGGTGCGGCCCAGCCGGGCAGCCTCCGCACTGCAAAGGCTGTCCACACAGATCAGGGCTGCGGGCCGCACGGCGTCGACCATGGCCGCCGCCAGCTGCCGCAGGGTCAGCCCGGTGTCCCCGGACACGCCGGGGGCCAGTGCCGCCACCGGCCGGATGCCCCGCACCGGCAGGGTATGCTGCGGCCCCATGGTGACCAGGATCTTCTGGGCTGTGCGGGGGCCAAGAGCGTCCGCCGTCACCCGCCGGTTGCCGATGCCCAGCACCAGCACCGGGCCTTCCGGCGGCAGCAGGGCCCGCAGCTCGGCTGCCCCGGTCTCGATCACATCCGTGTCCCGCTCGTCCAGGACGCTGACGCTGGGCATCTCCAGCGTGACGTACCGCCCGCGGGGCCTTGCCAGCCCCTCCCGCGCGATCTCCACCCGGGTGACCGTGACCCCGCCGCGCTTCGCTGTGGCCAGCCGCACCCCGGCGGGCAGCTCTGTCTCCGGGCCGCGGAACAGCTCGTCGGCCATATCTGTCGTGCGCATTTTCCCACACTCCCGTCTGTCCGGGGCCTGCAGACCCCTGTTTTTCGTGCAAAGTATGGGAAAATTGAAACTTTTCCAAACAAAAATCAAAAAAACGCTTGCGTTGGTACGGCAAATATGGTATCATAAGGTGCGCTGTTATAGGTAGCCAAGGAGGTGGAACGAATGCCTAACATCAAATCTCAGAAGGACCGCGTCGTGCAGGCTGCTGCAGAGCAGGCTCACAACAAGGCCATTAAGACCAACCTGAAAACAGTCGTCAAGAAGGCAGACGCTGCCATTGATGCGAATGCCGCTGACAAGGACGCAACCGTCCTGGCTGCTGTTTCCGCGATCGACAAGGCTCGCGCTAAGGGTGTCATCAAGAAGAACACCGCAAGCCGCAAGATCAGCCGTATGGCAAAGCGTGCTAACAAGAACGCTTGATCGCAGTTTGATTGACGAACAAAACCTCTGTACCGGAGCGCCCGGTACAGGGGTTTTTGTTTTTTACGCCACCGGCTCCGGCAGGTCCAGCAGGGTGGCTGGGTCCAGTGTCCGGGGCGGTTCCAGCAGCTGTTCCGGCGGCAGCGGCAGGGGCGGTTCCGCCCACACGCCCCACACAAACCAGGCCGTGGGCACCGCCGCCGCAAGACCCAGCGCAGGCAGCGCCAGCCCCGGCATCGTGCACACCCGGCTGCCGGGCAGCATTGCCGCCGCCGTGCACAGCAGCTGCGCGGCCCACAGCTCCCACAAAAGGGTCATCCAGCGGTGTTTCATCGTTCATCGCCTCCTGTTTTCCACATTCTAGCGCAGAGCTGTTGAAAAACAAGGCGAAGGATGGCAGCCAGACCGATTTCCCGCACCCAGGCTGAACTGTCAGCCGGGGCGTTTTTCGGTCTCATGGCGCATCGCGCCGGTCAGAAACACCGCCGACACGGCACCGGCCCCCAGCAGCACCCCTGCCGGACAGGCGGAAAACACATCAAACAGTACCCCGTACACGGCCTGCCCTACCGGCTGGGTCAGGCTGGCCAGCGCCATTGTACAGCCGGTCACCCGGCCCAGCTGTGCCTGCGGCAGCACCGCCTGCAGCCGGGCAAAGAACCACACATTGAACCGCATAGCGGCGGCCATCACCCCAAACCCGCACAGGGCCACCCCGCCGCAGGCAAGCGGTGGTACCCAGAGCACGACGCCCATGGCGGCGCACAGCCCGGCAATGCCCAGCAGAAGTCCCAGGGCCTGCCGGTCGGACAGTGGGTGTCGGCTGCGGCCTGCCAGCGCTCCGCCTGCAAGGCCGCCCACGCTCAACACGGCCTGAACGGCCCCCAGCACAGCATCGCTCTGCCCCAGGTACTGCACGATCACCACCGGGATGCCCACTACCACCGCCGGGATCTCCACAAGGTTCACCAACGCCATGATGCCCGCCAGCCGCAGCAATTCCGGCCGGCTGTGGTACAGATAAGTAAGGCTCTCCCGCAGGTCTGCCGCAAAATCCGGTTTTCCTTGCGTGCGTGGCTGCGGCCGGTCGCCGGGGATGCGGATCTGCCACTCCAACAGAGCGGAAGCGGCAAAGCAGGCCCCACACAGCACCAGCAGGGGCCCCAGCCCCATCACACCCAGCAGCACACTGCCCAGCAAGGGCCCCAGCAGCTCGTCCAGCGTATCGACCAATTGGATTACCGCATTGCCCTGCACAAGGCGGTCTCCCGCCAGCAGCAACGGCAGGCTGGCCCGCACCACCGGCTGATACAGCCCCTGCAGCGCATAAAGCGCACAGAGTGCCGCCGGTGCCCACAGAACTACCGGCAGGTCGTCGGCGGAGGCTGCGGCACCCAATGCAAGCCCGGCGGCAGCAAGGTCCAGCGCCGCCATGAGCCGCGCCTTGCGGCAGCGGTCAGCCAGAACGCCTCCGGCCAGTGTCCCGGCCAGCGCTGGAAGCAGTGCCAGCGCAGTCGCCGCACCGTACACCGCCGCCGAACCGGTCTGTCGCAGCAGGATCAGCGGCAGCACGAACCGCAGCGCCGCATTGCCGAACAGCGAAATGATCTGCCCCAGTACCACCTGTACAAATGGTCCCATCGTATCATCCTTTCTTTTCCATTTACAGACCATTGGTCTGTAAAATCATCTGAAAAAGGCGGAGCTTTCTCCGCCGATTCTTTTTCTGTTATTTCTCCGGGCACAGTTCTTCCAGCTGAAGGGCCTGTTCCTCCGTGAGCAGGTCCAGCCCCAGCGCCCTTGTCATCTGCTGAAAGACCCGGTTGCGTGCTCGCTGCTGCGTGCGAGTCGTAGGGCGGCTCTGGGGCGGCAGCCACAGATCGGCCAGAAAGAACAGCGCACCGGCCAGTGCATCGGGGTCTCCGGTATGGATGCTGCCATCGGCCACGCCCTGCCGGACAAGGGGCGCAATGCACTCCGGCACCAGACGTTCCTCGATGCTCTGCCACTCCAGTACCAGAAAATACGGGTCATCGGTCAGGTGCGGCAAAGTGCGGCCCATGCGCTGCTGCCGGTCCCCTGCAAAGGACATCGCAAACACTGCCTGCAGCTTCTGCAGGCCGGTCAGGCCCGCTGCTTCCCGGATGCGGCGCAGCGGCTCCCACATCTCATCCCCCATGCGGTCGCCCACCTTCCGGGCGATCTCCTCCTTGGAGCGGAAATGATGGTACACCGCCCCCTTGGAAAGTCCCGTGGCGTCGATGATGTCCTGCAAAGTGGTGCTCTGGTAGCCCTTTTCCGCAAAGAGTGCGGCGGCGGCATCCAGGATCTTTTCCACCGTCTGTTCCGGATATTTGTTGCGCGGCATCTGCTCGTCCCCCTTTACAGACCGCCGGTCTGTATCTTTAGCATACACCCGCCGCGCCGTCCTGTCAAGCCTTTTTTCAGTTCTGGTCGTGGCTCTTGCCCACCCAGGAGCACACCACGCCGCACACAAGGCTGGTGGTAATGCCGGCCGCAGCGGCAGTGAGCCCGCCAGTGAGGATGCCCACGGCTCCCTCTTCCTCCAGTGCGGTGCGCACCCCTTTTGCCAGCAGGTGGCCGAAGCCCAGCAGCGGCACTGTGGCCCCGCAGCCTGCAAACTCGGCCAGCGGGGCATACCACCCGATGGCCGACAGCACCACCCCGGCCACCACATAACCCGTGAGGATGCGGGCCGGGGTCAGGCCGGTGAGGTCGATGAGCAGCTGCCCCACCACACAGATGCCGCCGCCCACACAGAACGCCCAGAAATAATTCATGCTCCGCTCTCCTTCTCCGGCGCGCGCAGCTCCACAAGGTGCGCCACCGCCGGGATGCTCTCCTTCTGCAGAAAAGTGGTCTGACTCATCAGGGCACCGGTGGCCACGAACAGCACCCGCTTCTGGCTGCGGCGCAGCAGGCGGGGCAGGATGTGCCCGCACAGCACCGCGGCACAGCAGCCCGGCCCGGAACCGCCGCTTTTCACCTGCTGTTCCGCAGCGTCGAACAGGATGCAGCCGCAATCCACATGGTTCTTCACCAGCAGGCCCTCGGCCGCCAGCAGCTCCCGCAGCAGGCTGCTGCCCACCTGCCCCAGGTCCCCGGTGTAGATGCAGTCGAATTCCTGCGGCTCGGTGTGGGTATCAGCAAAATAATGCAGCAGGGTGGACGCGGCTGCCGGGGCCATGGCCGCGCCCATGTTGTTGATGTCCCGGACCTGATAATCCTGCACACGGCCGAAGGTGGCCGCCGCTATCGGCACTCCCGGCCCGGCAGGCTGCAGCAGGCAGCAGCCTGCCGCCGTTACGGTCCACTGGGCGGTGGGGGTGCGTACAGCGCCGTAGCTCAGCGGGGTGCGGAACTGCCGCTCGGCGGCACAGAAATGGCTGGACGCCATGGCCAGCAGGTGCTCCGCCGCCCCGGAGGCACACAGCGCAGCCCCCAGACCCAGTGTTTCCGCCATGGTACTGCAGGCCCCGAACACCCCGGCAAAGGGTACCCCCAACTCCCGCATGGCATAACCGGAGGCCGTACACTGGGCCTGCAAGTCCCCTGCCAGCACCAGCCGGACCTTTTCTTCGGGCAGCTGCGCCTTCTGCAGGCAGAGCCGGGCCGCCCGCAGCTGCAGGTATTTTTCCGCCGCCTCCCAGCTGCTCTGGCCGAACCGGTTGTCACTGCTCAGCTCATCAAAGGCTGCAGCCAGCGGGCCCTCCCCCTCCTTTTTGCCGCCCACCGCCGCCTGCGCAGCGATCACGGGCGGCGTGCGGAACAGCAGTGTGTCGCCGCATCGTTGTGTCATGAACAAAATTTCTCCTTTCCGGCAAAAAATCCACCGGGTTGTGCTATACTATAGAGAGCCGCTGTGCAATCTGCGGCCCGGCTGCATCGTATTATACAGGGAGCAGCCCTTTCAGCCACAGCACCGCGCCGTACACCACCGCCGCCAGCGTGCCGTATACGATGACCGGCCCGGCGATGGTGAACATCTTGGCTCCGGTGCCCAGCACCCGCCCTTCCGCTTTGAACTCGATGGCCGCACTGACCACCGCATTGGCAAAGCCGGTGATGGGCACCAGCGACCCGGCCCCGGCCCGGGCGGCCAGCTTCTGGTACCAGCCCAGCGTGGTGAGCACCGCCGAAAGTGCGATCAGGCTGCAGCTGGTCAGGGTCCCGGCCAGCTCGGTTTCTATTCCGGCGGCCAGAAACCGCTGCCGCAGCACCTCGCCCAGCAGGCAGATACCGCCGCCCACGCAAAAAGCCCACGCGATGTCGGCCAGCAGGGGCGAATGCGGCCCTGTGCGCCGCACCCGGCGCGCATATTCCTGTGCTGTCATCTTCATTGTGCTCCCCTCCGGGCATAGCTTGCCCCGGCAGGCCGCATGTTATCCGTTTTTGGAAAGAAGGTTTGCTGTTATGCGTTCTTCCGCTTCTTCCCGGCCTTCCCCCAGCGCACATCCCGCACCCCGCCGCAGACGCCGCCATGGCCGCCGCCTGTTCTGCCTGACCGTGCTGGCCTGCTGTGTGGCCGGATGCATCGCCTTTGCGCTCAGTCAGGAGCCGCAGGCCGCCGCATCGTCTGCCGCATCGCGGCCCGCGGCCAGCAGCTCGGACGCAGAAAACGGCCTGCTGACCGCCGCTCAGGCGCAGGCCCTGCTGGATGACCCCCGCATGGTGCTGGTGAACCACACCCACAAGCTGGCGGACGGCTACACCATCACCACCAAAAAATGCGGTTCTTCCACCGCCATCAACAAGGACCTGCAGACCGAGGCCGCTGATGCCTTTTTTGCCATGCAGGCTGCCGCTGCGAAGGACGGTGTGGACATCCGGATGCAGAGCGGCTACCGCAGTGTGGACTACCAGACCAGGCTTTACAACAACAAGACCCAGTATTACCGCGACCAGGGCTGCAGCGAAGCCGACGCCCGGGCCAAAGCGGCCACCATCGTGAACCCGCCGGGCTACTCCGAGCACGCCACCGGCCTTGCCGCCGACCTGAACACCCCGGAGCACACCAGCCTGGACGAGGGCTTTGAGAATACCACTGCCTTCCGCTGGCTGTGCCAGCACGCGGTGGAGTACGGCTTTATCCTGCGCTACCCCAAGGAGGCCGAAGCCGTCACCGAGATCACCTACGAGCCGTGGCACTGGCGCTATGTGGGGCCGGAAAACGCCGCCCTTATCAGCCAGAGCGGCCTGTGCTTTGAGGATGCCATTGCCGTTTTGCAGAAGCTGGCCGCCGGGCAGTCCGTCACCGGTTAAGAATGTGTAAAACCCGCTGGCAAAAGGGTGCCTGCGCGTTGCATTTTGCCCCCCGATATGGTAAGATAATACTGTTCTGCCCGGTGTTCGCATACACACCCGCAGCCGAACGAATGATTTCAACAAAAGAAGGAATAATTTATGATAAACCGCACAAAAATTGCATCTCTGGCTGTCTGCGCCATCCTGTCTGCCGCTGTGCTGACCGGCTGCGGCGGCTCCTCCGCTTCTTCCTCCACGGCTTCTTCCGCCGCCCCGGCTGCTTCTTCGCAGGCAGCTTCCAGCGTCGTGAGCTCCGCCGCTGCCGAAGAGAACGGTGCATCCGATCTGGACGGCATCTACAACGCCCTGCTGCAGGCAGACCCCATCTCCAACCAGTTTGAGATCGCCGCCATGAACATTGAGTACGACTTCGGTCTGCAGGCCGAGGACGTGGTGAGCTACAAGGGCGTGAAGAGCAACGACAACGGCGACGCCGGCCTAGTGCTGGTGATCGAAGCTGCCGACGGCAAGGCCGAGGACATTGCCAACCAGCTGACCGCCTACCAGCAGGACCAGGTGGCTTTCTACGGCAACTACGCCGAGTTTGCCCAGGCACAGAGCAACGTGGAGAACGCTGTCATCGCCTTCAAGGACAACCGCGTGGTCATGGCCATCGCTTCCAACGAGTGCACTGCCGATCTGGACAGCGCCGTGGACAGCGCACTGAACAGCTGATCTGATCTTATCCGAGCCGGTGCCGCTGCGGCATCGGCTTTTTTTGAGCAAGCACAAAGGAGGCTGACGCTTTGGTTTTCAGCACCATTATTTTCCTGTTCCGCTTTTTGCCCATCACGCTGGCGCTGTACTACCTTGCGCCCGCAAAGCTCAAGAACACCGTGCTGTTCCTCTGCAGCCTTGTGTTTTACTGCTGGGGCGAGGTCCGTTTTTTCCCGGTCATGGTGGCCCTCATCCTCATCAACTATGTCTGCGGCCTTGCCATTGAGCATTTTGACGCAAAGCCCGCCCTGCGCAAAGTTTTTCTGCTCATCGCCCTCATCGGCAGCCTGGGCATGCTGTTCTACTTCAAGTATGCAAACTTCGTGCTGCGCAGCGCCAATGCCCTGCTGGGCACGGCCTTTGCCGAGATCCAGGGCATCGGCACCCTGCCGCTGGGCATCAGCTTCTACACCTTCCAGACCCTGTCCTACTCCATTGATGTCTACCGCCGGGATGTGAAGGCCGAGCGCAACATCATCGACTTTGGTGCCTATGTGGTCATGTTCCCGCAGCTCATTGCGGGCCCCATCGTGAAATACCGCGATGTATCGAATCAGCTGCACGTCTACAAGCACCGCTACACCCTGTCGCAGATCGAAGAGGGCATGACCCTGTTCACCTTCGGTCTGGCCAAGAAGGTGCTGCTGGCAGACGCCATCGGTGCCTTGTGGACCGACATCATCGGCGTGGCCGCCAGCCCTTCCACCACCTTTGTGGGGCTGGCCAACGCCTCCACCCCGCTGGTGTGGCTGGGCATCATCGCCTACAGCCTGCAGCTGTACTTCGACTTCTCCGGCTATTCCATGATGGGCATCGGCATGGGCAAAATGCTGGGCTTCGACTTCCCTGCAAACTTCAATTACCCGTATATCTCTGCTTCCATCACCGAGTTCTGGCGTCGCTGGCACATGACCCTGTCCGGCTGGTTCCGGGAGTATGTGTATATCCCGCTGGGCGGCAACCGCAAGGGCCTGAAGCGGCAGATCCTAAACCTGTTCATTGTGGAGCTGCTCACCGGCATCTGGCATGGTGCCAACTGGAACTTCATCTGCTGGGGCCTGTACTACTTTGTGCTGCTGGCCATTGAAAAGCTGTTCCTGCTGCCCCACCTCAAAAAGGGCAAAGTGTGGCCCCACATCTACACCCTGTTCCTCGTGGTGGTGGGCTGGGCCATGTTCGTGGGCAACGACACCGGCGTGAGCTTCGGGCTGCTGTTCCAGAAGCTGTTCATCCCGTCCGGCGGCGTATCCCCGCTGTATTTCCTGCGCAACTACGGCGTCCTGCTCATCGTCAGTGTGATCTGCTGCACCCCGCTGATCGAAAAGATCTGGAACACCCTGCGGCGCAATGTCATCACCCGCTGCGCCACCATCCTGTTGCTGCTGGTGGTCTCCACTGCCTATGTGGTGGGCAGCACCAACAGCCCGTTCCTGTACTTCAACTTCTGAGGGAGGTGTGACCCATGGACAAGCATGCAAAAAGATCTTCCCTGCTGCACTACCCGGTGCTGATCGTGTTCACCCTGTTCTTTGTGGGGCTGTTCGCACTGGATCTGATCACCCCGGACCGGGCCTACAGTGAGCTGGAGAATACCACCCTCAGCCAGCGCCCGGCCCTCACGCAGCTCTCGGCCAAGGGGCTGAACAGCTACTTTACCGCCTACACCAAGTACGTCAAGGATCAGGTATTCGGCCGCGACCAGTGGATCAGCCTGCAGAGCATGGTGGAGACCACCCTGCTGCAGAAAGAGCAGAACGGCGGCATCCTGCTGGGCAGGGAGCACATGATGTTCCCCCGCACTTTCGGGCTGCTCTCCAGCGAGGAGCGCACCCTGCCCAAGAATACTTCTGCGGTGGAATCCCTCTGTCAGCGATACCCCGGCAAGGTGAATGTACTGCTGGCCCCGGCTGCATCGGACATCTACCCGGAGAACGTACCTGCCAACGCGCCCCTGCTGGACGAGAACACTTATCTTGATCCGCTCAGCGCCGCCGTGCAGGCCGCCGGAGGCCGCTTTGTGGATGTGCGCGGAACCCTGACCGACCACAAGGGCGAGTATCTCTATTACCGCACCGACCACCACTGGACGAGCCTGGGCGCTTATTACGCCTACCAGCAGCTGTGCACTGCCCTGGGCCTTACGCCTTTTGACACCACCGCCCACACGGCCCAGACCGCAGATCGCTTCTACGGCACCCACTACTCCAAGGCCCGCACCTGGAACGCCGTGCCGGACACCATCACCTGGTACGACCTGCCCAACCAGCTGACCATCTACAACGTGACGGCCGCCGGGCAGCCCACAGACGGCGAGGCCACCGGCCTGTACGATACCGACAAGCTCACCGTCTACGACAAGTACGCCATGTTCCTGCACGGCAACAACGGCCTGAGCCGGGTGCAGGGCGACGGCACCGGAAAGATCCTTGTCATCAAGGACAGCTACGCCAACTGTTTCGTGCCCTACCTCACCGCCAATTACGCCGACATCGACGTGGTGGACTTCCGCAACTACAACTTTGGTCTGGACCAGCTGATCGCCGACAACGATTATGACCAGATCCTGGTGCTGTACAGCTTTGACAGCTTCAAGAGCGACCCCTATCTCTACCGCGCCGGTGTGACCGGCTGAGCGTTTTCCCGGTTTGTTCTGCCTGTGCCGCGTGCTTTTTGGCCGTGGCACAGGCATTTTTGCATTTTGTCAGATTATTGCAGGCTATTTTCACAATCTTTTCCAGTTTTTTTCATACGCCTTTCCGATTTTTGCACATTCTACCCAGAACCCCCTTGCAAAAAACAAACACCTGTTGTAAAATGAGGGTAGCGAGAGGGTCTCTCTCCATCCGAACCATTGAGGGAAACGAAGCGGCCCGTCAATGCGGACGGTGCGCTTCTTCAAAGGAGTGTGTGATACCATGAAACAAGATCTGCATCTGCCTGCTGATTATGCAGTGCTGTCCGATAACGAAATGACCTATACCCAGGGCGGCGGCGTGATCTCCACCCTGCTGGGCCTGTATAGTACCGGTGCCACCATCGTTGGCACGGGCGTGCTGGCTGCCAGCTACGCCTGGGGCATCCAGCAGACCCGTGACTGGCTCAAGCAGCCGGGCAACAAGGAGGGCAACATCTTTACCGTTTACGGCCGTGCCCTGGACGCCCTGTCTGCCGATATGAAGAAGTCCTCCAGCAACTTCCTGCGCGACGGCGTGTCGGCCGTCACGGTGTGCGCACTGGCTCCCGTAAGCCTGGTGCTGATCCTGCGCAAGTAAGTGCCCTTGCCTCCCGACGATGCAGTGCACAACAGGTGCACTGATGGAATATGTTTTGTGTAAAAGGAGTGTTACTATGGAAAAGACCATGATGCTTCCCGCAATGTACAATGTTCTGTCGCAGGAAGAGATGACCTACACCGAAGGCGGCGCTACCATGACCCAGGCTCTGCTGGCTGCCCTGATCCCGCCCTATGGCTGGTACAAGGCAAGCACGGAGATCCGTGATTACCGCAAGAAGAACCCCAGCACCTGGCTGGACACCGGTCTGGACGCCTTTGTGGCAGGCTGTGAGAAGAGCGTGACCAACGCCATCTATGGCATCGGCTGCGCTTACAACTTCGTCACCTTAAACATTGCCACCAGCGGTCTCGGCCTGATCCCGGCAGCTTACATCATCTTCAAGAAGTAATTTGCCCGGAGATACCAAAGATCCACTGTGAGGGGGCTTCCCATCGGGAAGCCCCCTCGCTTTTTGTTTTGCGGCAGCAAAAAAGGCGGCGGCATCGTTCCGATGCCGCCGCCTTTGGCGTAAGTTTATGCGTTGAACATATCCTTCAGCTTTTTGAAGAAGCCCTTGCGCTTTTCGTAGTTCTCTTCTTTCAGGGTGCCCTCAAATTTCTTCAGGGCCTCGCGCTGGGTCTTGTTCAGCTTTTTGGGGATCTCCACCTCGCACTTGACGTACATGTCGCCGCGGCCGCGGCCGTTCAGGTACTGGATGCCCTTGCCGCGCAGGCGGAAGGTGGTGCCGCTCTGGGTGCCCTCCGGCACGGTGTACTCCACCTTGCCGTCGATGGACGGCACCTGGATCTCGTCGCCCAGCACCGCCTGGCTGTAGGTGATGGGCACCGTGACCCACACGTCGTAGCCGTCGCGCTGGAACACCTCGCTGGGCCGCACGGTGACCATGACGATCACATCACCGGAGGGGCCGCCGTTGGCACCGGCATCGCCCATGCCGCGCAGTGCAAAGCTCTGGTCGTCGTCGATGCCCATGGGGATGGACACCTCCAGCGTCTTTTTGGTGGCCACCTTGCCGCTGCCATGGCAGACCTTGCAGGGGTTCTTGACCAGCTTGCCCTTGCCGCCGCAGCGGGAGCAGGGCTGCTGGGTCTGCATCACACCAAAGGGAGTGCGCTGCTGACGGATCACGAAGCCGCGGCCGCCGCAGTCCGGGCAGGTCTCGGGGCTGGTCCCGGCGGCCCAGCCGCTGCCGTGGCACTCGGTGCACTCCTGCTGACGGGTGATGGTGATGTTCTTCTTGCAGCCGTGCACGGCCTCGTCAAAGCTCAGGGTGATGCGCACACGGATGTCCTGACCCTTGCGGGGTGCGTTGGGATTGGCCCGACGGGACGAACCGCCAAAGCCGCCGAAACCGCCGCCGAAGATATCGCCGAAGATGTCGCCCAGGTCCACACCGTCGCCGCCAAAACCGCCAAAGCCGCCCGCACCGGGGCCGCCGCCGTTCTGGGCTGCGTAGGCCGGGTCAACGCCTGCAAAACCGTACTGGTCGTACAGCTGGCGCTTTTTCGGGTCCGAAAGCACCTCGTTGGCCTCATTGACCTCCTTGAACTTTTCCTCGGCTTCCTTGTCGCCGGGGTTGTAGTCCGGGTGGTACTTCATAGCGAGCTTGCGGTAGGCCTTTTTGATCTCCGCGTCCGTCGCCGTTTTGGATACCCCCAGCACCTCGTAATAATCACGTTTTTCCTGTGCCATATCCACTCACCTCTCCGGGAACATCCATACCCGGGACTTGTTCCCGGTGGTTCCTCGCTCTATAACCAGCAAGAGCCGCCCCGGCAAAACCGGAGCGGCTTTTGCTATTCATGCGTGCGTGCCCGCCGGTTTGGCCGGACACCCACCGCTCATTTCATGGATCAGACTTCCTTGAAGTCGGCATCCACGACGCCGTCATCGTTGGGCTTCTGCTGGTTGTTGGAAGCACCTGCGTCGGGGCCGGGCTGTGCGCCTGCAGCCTGCTGTGCGGCAGCAGCTGCCTGGTACATCTTCTCGAACACCTGGCTCAAAGCTTCCTGCTTTGCCTTGATGTCGTCGATGGAGCCGGACTGCACGGCAGTCTTGAGGTCGGCCAGCTTTGCCTCGGCATCGCTCTTGACGTCTGCGGGCAGCTTGTCGCCGTTCTCCTTCAGCATCTTCTCGGTCTGGAACACCATCTGGTCGGCACCGTTGCGGATATCGACCTCTTCACGCTTCTTCTTATCGTCGGCAGCAAACTGCTCAGCTTCCTTCACAGCCTTGTCGATGTCCTCCTTGGACATGTTGGTGGAAGCAGTGATGGTGATGTTCTGCTCCTTGCCGGTGCCCAGATCCTTTGCGCTGACCTTCACGATGCCGTTGGCGTCGATATCGAAGGTGACTTCGATCTGAGGCACACCACGGGGAGCCGGAGCGATGCCATCCAGGTGGAACACACCCAGGCTCTTGTTGTCGCGGGCAAACTCACGCTCGCCCTGCAGCACGTTGACCTCAACAGAGGGCTGGTTGTCGGCTGCGGTGGAGAACACCTGGCTCTTGTGGGTGGGGATGGTGGTGTTGCGGTCAATGATCTTGGTGCACACGCCGCCCAGAGTCTCAATGCCCAGGCTCAGCGGGGTGACATCCAGCAGCAGCAGGCCCTTGACATCGCCCTGCAGCACGCCGCCCTGGATGGCAGCACCCACGGCCACGCACTCATCGGGGTTGATGCCCTTGAAGGGCTCGCAGTTCAGTTCCTTCTTGACGGCATCGTAGACAGCGGGGATACGGGTGGAGCCGCCGACCATCAGGACCTTCTTCAGGTCAGAGGGACGCAGGCCTGCATCCTGCAGAGCCTTGCGGACGGGGCCCATGGTACGGTCGACCAGATCTGCGGTCAGCTCGTTGAACTTTGCGCGGGTCAGGGTCATATCCAGATGCTTGGGGCCGGTAGCGTCGGCAGTGATGAAGGGCAGGTTGATCTGGCTGCTCATCGCGCTGGACAGCTCGATCTTTGCCTTCTCGGCAGCTTCCTTCAGGCGCTGTGCAGCCATCTTGTCCTTGCGCAGGTCGATGCCGTTCTCGGTCTGGAAGGCGTCTGCCATCCAGTCGATGATGCGCTGGTCGAAATCATCGCCGCCCAGGTGAGTATCACCGTTGGTGGCCAGGACCTCGGTCACGCCGTCGCCCATCTCAATGATGGACACATCGAAGGTGCCGCCGCCCAGGTCGTAGACCATGATCTTCTGGTCCTCTTCCTTATCAATGCCGTATGCCAGAGAAGCGGCAGTGGGCTCGTTGATGATACGGCGGACGTTCAGGCCTGCGATGGTGCCGGCGTCCTTGGTGGCCTGACGCTGGCTGTCGTTGAAGTAGGCAGGCACGGTGATGACGGCCTCGGTGACGGGCTCGCCCAGGTAAGCCTCGGCGTCAGCCTTCAGCTTCTGCAGAATCATAGCGCTGACCTGCTGGGGAGTGTACTCCTTGCCGTTCAGGGTCACCTTGTGGTCGGTGCCCATGTAACGCTTGATGGAAGCCACGGTGTTTTCGGGATTGGTGATGGCCTGACGCTTTGCGACCTGGCCGACCAGACGGTCGCCGGTCTTGGTAAAGCCGACCACAGACGGGGTGGTGCGTGCACCCTCAGAGTTTGCGATGACAACGGGCTCGCCGCCCTCCATGACAGCCACGCAGCTGTTGGTAGTACCAAGGTCGATACCAATGATCTTACTCATAATGAAAACTCCTCTCGAAAGAACAACTCTTGTTTATATGATGCTCAAGTTTTTGCTTAGCGGATGGTATATTCAAAACTCCCTTGCGGAAGTTCAGGCGTTGTTATTCGGCCACCACAACGGTCGCATGGCGGACGATCTTGTCGCCCAGCTTGTAACCCTTCTGGTAGACGGTGACCACCGTGCCGCTCTCCTGCCCGTCCGGGGCGGGAATCTGCTGCACGGCGTTCATGAAGTTGGGGTCAAAGGGCTTGCCCAGCGCTTCGATCTCCTCCACATGGAGGGCTTCCAGCGCCTTGGCGGCTTTGTCCAGCGTCATGACCACACCCTTCTTGTAGTTCTCGTCGGTGGTAGGAGCGTTGGCTGCCATATCCAGCGTGTCGAGAATGGGGATGATCTGGTTCACGGCAAAGGAAATGCCGTCGTTGAACTTCTGGTCGGCTTCGCGGGTGGAGCGCTTGCGGTAGTTGTCGTACTCGGCAGCCATGCGCAGCAGCTGTTCCTTGGCCTGTGCGGCGTTCTGCTCGGCCGCGTCCAGCTTAGCCTTGACGGCTTCCATCTCGCGGGCCTTCTTGTTGAACCAGCCGCCGTCCTTTTTCTTGTCGTCCTTCGGGTCGGCAGCTTCTTCTGCGGCGGGCTCCTGTGCGGGAGCTGCCTGCTCTGCCGTTGCCTCCGGAGCGGCGGCGGGCTGCTGCTCCGCTTCCGCAGCGGGAGCAGTCTTTTTGGTTTCTTCGCTCATTCCAGATCCTCCTTATAGATCACAGTCCGCCGGGGTGCGGCAGCCTGCGGGGTGTCTTTTCGTTTGCCGCTCATGCCCTCGCCCAGCTGGTCTGCAAAGTAATGCAGCAGCGGCATCAGCTTCTGGAAGGGCATCCGGGTGGGGCCGATCAGGGCAATGGAGCCCCACAGGCCTCCGCCCACCAGATACCGGTCGCTCACGATGCACATGCCGGGGATCTGCGGCTCCAGATCCTCGCCCAGCAGCACGCTCTCATTGCGGTCTGCGGGGGGTGCGATGAGGCCAGCGGCCTGTTCCTCGTCGTTCAGCAGGGTGAGGATGTCGCCCACCTTGCCGTCCAGCTGCGGCCAGTCCAGCAGGTGCTGCTCGCCGCCCAGAAAGACGTGGGGTTTGACCGAGTCCTGCAGGATGGCGGCGGCGGCGCTGATGACGGGCACCAGTTCCGGGTCGATCTGACTGCACAGCTCGGCCAGCATCCGGCCGGACAGATCCACCGGCGCCACAAAGGTCAGGCTGTGGTTCAGCAGTGCGGCCAGGGCAGCGGCTTTCTCACGGGAGAGGCCGCTGCGCACCCGCGCCACACGGGTGCGGACGTAACCGGCGGTGGTCACCGCCAGCACAGCGGCTGCGCTGCGGCCCACCTGCACCACCTCGTAATGGGCGATGCACAGGTCCTCGGCGCAGGGGGTGCTGACCGCGGCGGTACAGCCGCTGATGGCGGCCAGCGCTCTGGCGGCACCCTGTGCCAGCTTTTCCGGTTCATGATCCAGGCTGGCGAACACGGCATCCACCCGGGCGCGGGTCACGCGGTCCAGCGGCTGATCGTCCGTCAGCAGGTTGTCGAGATAATAACGGTAGCCCTTGGCGCTGGGCACGCGGCCCGCACTGGTGTGGGGCTGTTCCAGCAGGCCCAGCTTTGTCAGCGCCGCCATTTCATTGCGAAGGGTGGCGCTGGACACAGCCATGTCAAAGTAGTTGGCCAGCACACTGCTGCCCACGGGCTCGCCTTCGAGACCATACAGCGCCACGATCGCCTGCAAAACGCGTTGTTTGCGTGCATCCATCGTCATAGCGCCTGCCTCCTTTTTGCTTGGCTTTTCTTGTTTAGCACTCCTTGTTCCTGAGTGCTAAGACCATTATAGCCAATTTTCCGGTGCTGTCAAGGGCTTTGCAAAAATGTTTTGAAAGATTCATAATTCTGTCATAAACCCAGCAAAACTCCCCCAGTCATCGCTGCCGCGATGCCAGCCCCCAAGGGAGGAGCTTCCGCCGCAGGCGACTGAGGGAGTTTTCGTTTTCTTTTACTCTTCCATCTGCTTTGCCAGAAAGGCCGCCGCCACGCTCACGGCTTTACACTGGGCTTCGTCCGGCGTGGCGGTGCGGTCCTCGGTCAGCAACCCCACCGCACCGGCCACGTCCCCCGCCGCGATGATAGGCACCGCGCACAGCAGCACCCGGGCGGCCCCTTCGCAGGGCATCAGGGCCCGGTCCGGCTCGCCCTCGTTCCGGTAGGGGCGGCGGGCGTCTATGAGCTTTTCCAGCGGCTGGCTGATGCTGCGGTCGGCCAGTTCCCGCCGGCCTGCCCCGCTCACGGCCAGAATGTGGTCCCGGTCGGCCACAAAGGCGGTGAGGGCAAAGCTCTTGTTGAGCACCTCGGTGTACTGGGCGGCTACGGTGCTCATCTCCCCGATGGGCGAATACTTTTTGAAGATCACTTCCCCGTCCCCGGTGGTAAAGATCTCCAGTGGGTCCCCGCGCCGGATGCGCTGGGTGCGGCGGATCTCCTTGGGGATGACCACCCGGCCCAGTTCATCAATGCGGCGGACGATTCCGGTTGCTTTCATGCGGTGTTTCCTCCCTGTTTCCGGTTCTGCTTGCAATTGGCTGTGTCCATAGTATTTGTCAGCCAAGGGAATTTATACCTGCCATGCACAGTGTAAAAATCCCGCCGGGCGCGCTCCGTTTTTCTTTGCCCCTTCATTGTGTTTTGGGCGGGCTTCTGCTACAATAAACACAAATCCAACCACGAAAGGCAGGTGCCGGCATGGCACACATCCTCATTCTGGGCGGCGGGGCCGCCGGGCTGGCGGCCGCTCTGGCTGCCGCGCAGACAGACCCCACAGCCCGCGTCACGGTGCTGGAGCGCAGCCCCCGCCCGGGCAAAAAGCTGCTGGCCACCGGCAACGGCCGCTGCAACCTCGACAACGAGGGCATCACGCCGGAAAGCTACTCTTCTGCTGACCGCGCCGCGCTGGACGCGCTGCTGCGCACGGTGAACGCCGCCGACCCACTGGGCTGGTTCCGTGCGCTGGGCCTTTACACCCGCACCGATGAGACCGGCCGGGTATACCCCTACTCCAATCAGGCCGCCGACGTGCTGGCCCTGCTGGAGCATCATCTGGCCCGCTGCGGCGTGGAGGTGCGTACCGGCTGCACCGTGCAGACCCTGAGCCAGAGCCGGGGCGGCTATGTGGTGCTGTTCTCCAACGCGGACGGTGCCGACGAGAGCTTACGGGCCGATGCCGTGGTCTGTGCCATGGGCGGCAGTGCCGGGCCGCAGTTCGGCACCGACGGCTTCGGCCCCCGGTTCGCCGCCCAGTGCGGCGGTGCACTGGCCCCGCTGTACCCCTGCCTGACCGCTTTGCAGTGTGCAAAGCCGGACAAGCGTCTGGCCGGCATCCGGGCCAAGGCCCACGCCGCCCTGTACAGCGGCAGCACCCTGCTGGCAGATTACCGGGGTGAGGTACAGTTCACCGACTACGGCCTGTCCGGCATCTGCATCATGGACCTGACCCGCCACCTGACCCCGGCGGTGAAAAACCCTGCCGTGGAGCTGGACCTCTTCCCGGACGTTGCCGAGGACGCACTTTCCGCGCTGTTCGCCGCCCGCGTACCCCTGCTGCCGGGCGATACGGCGGCAGACTTCTGGCTGGGCCTGCTGAACGCCAAGTTGGGCCGTGCCCTGTGGCAGGCCGCCGGCCTGCCGGACGCCGATGTGCACCGGCTCTCCGCCGCCCAGTGGCAGAAGCTGGCCCACATCGCCAAGCACTGGCGGTTCGAGGGCCTGACCCCCTGCGGCTGGAAGCAGGCGCAGGTCACCGGCGGCGGCCTTGCCCTCACCGAGCTGGAACCGGATTTCCAGTTCAAGGGCTGCCCCGGCCTTTACTTTGTGGGCGAAACGCTGGACTGCGTGGGCCGCTGCGGCGGCTTCAACCTGCACTGGGCCTTTGGCAGCGGCCTTGCCGCCGGGCGCAGTGCGGCAAAACCGCGCCGGGCTGTACCGTCCCAGAAGCCTCCCCGCAAAAAGAAACATTGACAAAAAAGCCGGGCCGTTCCACGATGCGTGGAACGGCCCGGCCGCGTTTTATCCGGTCTTACTGGCCGCGCTGTGCCGCTTCCTCGGCGGCCGCTTCGGCTTCTTCCTGTTTCTGGTACTCCTCAAAGGCCGACCACATGGGCTCGATATCCAGCCCCTTCACCCGGCGGTCCAGATAGTTTTTCGTGATGGCCACCACCGTACCGGACAGTGCCAGCACGCCGATGAGGTTCGGGATCATCATCAGGCCGTTGAAGGTATCGGACAGGTCCCAGGCAAGGCCCAGCTTCATGGTGGAGCCCACCACGGTCATGCCCACGAACACCACTTTATAGATGCGGCTGCCCGTGGTGCCGAACAGGTACTCCACCGCTTTCGTGCCATAGTGGCTCCAGCCCAGCGTGGTGGAGTAGGCAAACAGCAGGATGGAAATAGCGATGAACTTGGGGCCAAAGCTGCCAAAGGCAGCGGTGAAGGCCTGCCCCACCAAGGCGTTGTCCTGCACGTTGGCCAGCACCGCGCCGCTCTGCAGGTCCACCACGCCGGTGGTCAGGATGACCAGGGCGGTGAGGGTGCACACCACGATGGTATCGGCAAACACCTCAAACACACCCCACATGCCCTGATGCACCGGCTCCTTGACGTTGGAAGCCGAATTGACCATAACCGCCGAGCCAAGGCCCGCCTCATTGGAGAAGGCACCGCGCTTGAAGCCCCAGGTGATGGTCTGGCTGATGCCGTAGCCCAGCGCACCGCCGCCGGCAGCCTGCAGGTTGAAGGCGCCCTTGAAAATGGCCACGAAGGCTGCCGGGATGTTGCCTGCGTGCATCACCACGATGACCAGGGCACCGATGATATAGAACAATGCCATCACCGGCACCAGCTTTTCGGTGACCGCCGCCACACGCTTCAGGCCGCCGATGACGATGAGCGCCGTAACGGCCATGAGGGCCAGACCGGTGACGATGGTGGGCACCCCGAAGGCAGCGTTCATATTGCCGGCAATGGAGTTGAGCTGGCTCATGTTGCCGATGCCGAAGGACGCCAGAATGCAGAAGCAGGCAAACAGCACGGCCAGCACCTTGCCCAGCTGCTTGCAGCCCTTCTTTGCGCCCAGACCATCGGTGAGGTAGTACATGGCACCGCCGCTCCACTCGCCTTTTTCATTTTTGCGGCGGTAGTACACACCCAGCACGTTCTCCGAAAAGCTGGTCATCATGCCCAGCAACGCCATGACCCACATCCAGAAGATGGCACCCGGCCCGCCGGAGACGATGGCCGTGGCCACGCCCACGATGTTGCCGGTGCCGATGGTGCCCGCCAGCGCTGTACACATGCTCTGGAACTGGCTGATGGCCATGTCCTCCTTGCTGGTGTGGGCGGTGACGTCCTTGTTGGTAAAGATGGCTCCGATGGTGTGCCGGAGCCAGTAGCCCATTTTGCGGAACTGGAAAAATCCGGTGCGCACCGACATGATCAGGCCGGTGCCGAACAGCAGCACCAGACCCGCCGGGCCCCAGACCACTCCGTTCACTGCATTGTTGATCTGCGTGATCCATTCCAGCATGGTAAATTTCCCCCTCTTACACAAAACAAAAAAGCAGGCAGAACCCACCAAAGGCTCTGTCTGCAAAATTCAGGCGCATTCATTTTCCGCTGCCGGGCACGCCGCATTCCCGGCGGTGCCCTTGTGCGTATCAGACGATGGCTCTGTCCTTTTGCCTGAGAGATACAGCCGCCTTTCCCTGCGGCCTTACACCTTCGGCACCCGCTGCTGCGGGCTTCTCCAGAGTGCAGGGCAATGCTTCCCCGCACGTCTTTTCGGTTCTTTCTCCGTGCACAGCTGTGCGCGATAGAAAGACTATACCATATTTTGCCCCCATGTGCAAGCTCTTTTTTCCATCTTATGCCGCACGCACCGCCAGAATGCAAAGCAGAACGGCCGGAACCGCCCTGCAGGCCAAAAACACCACCGCCCCCGGCCGCCGGGGGATAGGGTCCGGCAGACGGGGGCGGCAGTGCTTGTATCAGGGTAGAGAGATGGCTTAGTTGGTTTCGCCCTTGGGCAGCAGCCCGGCACGCTCCAGTGCCGGGCGCAGGGCCAGGTACAGCACCACCACGCACACGGTGGAGGCCACGCTGTTCACAAAGGTGACGCCGCCTGCGATCTTGGTCAGGGCCTGTGCCACGGTGTATTCCTGGCCAAAGATGTACACATTGCGGAAGTAGCCCAGGAACGGGTCCGTAAACACGTTCAGCAGCAGGCCGGAGGCCGCGGCCACGATCACCTTGACGAGGTAACCGCTGCTGTGCTTGTCCAGCTCCCGCAGCTTGAAGGCCTTATGGGCCACCGCGCCGCAGGTGATGCCGATGATGAACTTGAGCACAAAGGTGGTGATGGCGTAGCCCGGGTCACCGGCCAGGATGTCGGCCAGAGCCAGACCGATGGCACCGGCCAGACCGCCGGACACACCGTCCAGCAGCAGGGCGGTCAGGGCCGTGAAGGTGTTGCCCAGATGGAACGAGGAGCCGCCGTAGAACGGCACCCGGAAAAACAGGTAGGCCACCAGGCTCAGCGCAGCCATGACGCCGGTAAGGGCCAGTTCCTTGGTGGTAAAGGTGCGCTTGTACAGCACACTGCCAAACACGATGGCAACGACAACGACTGCCAGCAGCAGCCACATTGCAGTAGTAGACATGATTACTTTCCCTCCAAATTTCAACATCGCCGGACTTTTCCGTTTCAAAGCCCCACCGGGGCTTTGATCGCTCGCGCAGCCGCTTACCCACCATCCTACTTGACATTTGGGTGTCCGGCGGGTATGCTCCTATTATACGCGGAACTGACCTCATGAAAATACCCAGAATAAAGTTTTTTTATGGGGCCAGTTTGGCATTCTGCAAAAAGAGGAGGACACGATCATGGTCCATTTGACCACCGCACTGGAGCCGGGCTCCGGGGTGCCGCTGTACGAACAGCTGTACCGCAGTCTGGCCGGAGAGATGCGCACCGGGGCCCTGCCCGCCGGCACCCGGATGCCCGGCAAGCGGCGGCTGGCGGCCGAGCTGTCGGTCTCGGTAAACACTGTGGACACCGCCTACCAGATGCTGGCTGCCGAGGGCTACCTTGCCGCCCGGGAGCGCAGCGGCTTTTATGTACAGGAATATCTGGCGCTGCCGCAGGTCGGGCCGGATGCACGGGGCCCGTCGCCCGCCCCGGCCGTGCCGGAGCCCGCCGCGCCGGAACCGCCGGTGCGGTACGACCTGTCCACCCGGGGCGTGGACCCGGGGCTGTTTCCCTTCCGCACCTGGGCGCGGCTGCAGAAGGAACTGCTGTACTCTTCCCCGGAGCTGCTGACCAACGGCGACGCCCAGGGTGACCTTGCCCTGCGGCAGGCGCTGGCGGATTATCTGGCCGAATACCGCGGCGTGCAGTGCGGTGCCCATCAGGTGGTGGTGGGTGCCGGTCTGGAATATCTGCTGGGCCTGCTGGCCCCGCTGCTGCACGGCACCGCCGCCGTGGAGACCCCCGGCTACCCCCGCGCTTTGCAGGTGCTGGAAAACACCGGCATGCGCTGCTGCTGCCTGCCCGTGGACGAGGGCGGCCTTTCGCTGGGTGCACTGGACCGCTCCGGGGCCGCCGTGTGTTACGTTACCCCCAGCCACCAGTTCCCCACCGGCGTCACCATGCCGGCCGGCCGCCGGGCCGAGCTGCTGCACTGGGCCGCCCGCCGCCCCGGCCAGCGCTACATCATCGAGGATGACTACGACTCCGAGTTCCGCTTTGACACCCGCCCCCTGCCCAGCCTGCAGGGCATGGCCGGGGCCGACGGCCCGGTGGTGTATCTGTCCACCTGTTCCCGCAGCCTTGCGCCTGGCATCCGCATTGCCTACATGGTGCTGCCGGAACATCTGCTGCCCGCCTGGCACGCCAAATACCGGCTGTATTCCGGCACCGTGAGCCGTTTTGAGCAGCAGACGCTGGCCCGCTTCATCACCGGAGGCTATTTCACCCGGCATCTGGCCCGCGAGCGGGTGGCCTACAAGGCCCGCCGCGACGCCCTGACCGCTGCCCTGACCGCCGCCTTTGCGCCCGGGGAGCTCACCCTCACCGGCCTGCACACCGGCCTGCACCTGCTGGCACACCTGCGCAATGCCCCGCCGGATGCAGCCCTGCACGCGGCAGCAAGGGCGCAGGGGGTGCGGCTGAGCCTGCTCAGCGACTACGACCTGACCGGCAGCGGCAGCACCGCCCCCGGCACCTTTGTGCTGGGTTACGGCTCGCTATCGGATGACGCCTGCCCGTCGGTGGGCGAAACGTTGAAAAAGCTCTGCACCGCCGCAAGGGACTCCTCGTTGAGGGTGTAACGCCCGGCCTGCTCGTCGCCCGGCAGGACCTGCGTCTCGATCTGCGCTTCGTTGTTGGCCAGAAATTCCAGCGTGCGGTCCAGTGTGTCGAGGTCCAGTGCGGTCAGGTCGGTCAGCAGCGAAGCGCTCACCGACCGCAGTGCCTGCGGCAGGGCCCCGGGCAGCAGGTCGAGGTTCTGGCGGAAAAAGGCATCCCACACCGCGCCCCGCGCCGCGGCCCGGTGGGCCTGCGGCACCACGGCGTCCGCGTCCATTCCGGTCAGAAAGCCGTGGGCTTCTGCCGCCGAAAGTCCCTGCACCCGGCTGTCGCGGCCATAGCGGGCCAGCTCCCCGGCGGTCATCGCCCCGGAAAAGCCCACCCGAACCGGCCCGTACCGGGCCGTGATGCGCTCCAGTACGGCCTCCGACAACGCCAGGTATCGGGTATCTTCCGGCAGGGGCAGGCACTCCATCAGTGCCTGTCGGCAGCGGGCCGGCCCCGCCGCCGTGTAGCAGTCGGCCAGCGCCGCGTCCTCGTCCGCAAAGGTCACCTGTAACCCGGCGGGCACCGCCAGCAGATGCACACCGTTCTGGCTGGCGTTCAGGTAGGCCAGCACAAAGCCCGGCTGCTCCCCCGCCGTGCACACCAGCACGGTCAGGCGGTCGCTCTCCCGCGGGAGCTGCACCGCCACGCCCTGCTGGCTCCGGGCCGCCTGCCGCAGTTGGCGGCTGAGCTGCTGCCGACTGAGCAGCACGGTGCCGCCCACCAGCGGCACCAGCACCAGAAGCGCCGCCCCCAGTGCCGCCCAGAAGGGGTTCCACCCCCGGTGCCGGTCGTGCTGTGCATGCATCCTGCTCCCCTGCCTTTCTGCAGGGAGTATGGGCCGCTGTGCCGCAATTATGCAGCATGCGGCCTTTGCTCTTGTGTCCGGCCCGGTTTTGTGTTATGGTAAAAGATAGTTTTCATCCACTGCATCGAAAGGAGATCTCCCGTGGCAAACGCCGTTGAAACCCCATCCCAAAACAATCTGATGACCGAGGGCAGCATCGTCAAGAGCCTGCTGCTGTTCGCCCTGCCGCTGATCTTCGGAAACCTGCTGCAGCAGTTGTACAACACCGCCGACAGCATCATCGTGGGCAACTTTGTCGGTGCGAACGCGCTGGCCGCCGTGGGCTCCAGCGGTTCCCCCATCTATCTGCTCATCGGCTTCAGCCAGGGCCTGGCCGTGGGCGCGGGCGTGGTGGTGTCGCAGTTCCTGGGGGCCAAGGACCACCGGGAAGCCCAGGAGGCCGTGCACACCTCGCTGGCCATCGCCGTGATCATGGGCCTGCTGCTCACTGTGGGCGGCATCGCCTGCGGCCGGGCCCTGCTGGTGGCCATGAATACCCCCGCCGAGGTGCTGGGGGATGCCGTGACCTACATCCGCATCTATTTTGGCGGCGTGCTGTTCAGTGTAGTGTACAACATGACCGCCGGCATCCTGAACGCCGCCGGAAACTCCCGCCGCTCCCTCATCTATCTGGCATGGGCCTCGGTGACCAACATCGTGCTGGATCTGGTGTTCATCGTGATCTTCCGCATGGGCGTGGCGGGGGCCGCCATCGCCACCGATATCAGCCAGCTGGTGTCCTGCGTGCTGAGCCTGCGGTTTCTGATAAAATCCACCGACGACTGCCGGGTGATCCCCCGCGAGATCCGCCTGCACAAAAAGATGGCCGCCCGCATCATCCGGGTGGGCCTGCCCACCGGCATCCAGAACATGGTCATCTCCTTTTCCAACGTGCTGGTGCAGGCCAGCGTGAACAGCTACGGTGCCGCCGCCATGGCCGGGTTTGCCGCCTACATGAAGATCGACGGCTTCAACATCCTGCCGGTGAGCAGCATCAGCATGGCCGCCACCACCTTTGTGGGCCAGAACTACGGCGCGGGCCGGCTGGACCGGGTCAAAAAAGGCACCTGGGTCACCCTGGCCATGGGCCTTGTGTACACGCTGGCCACCGGTGCCTTGCTGCTGCTCGGGCAGGACGCCATCATGCACCTGTTCACCAATGACGAGACCGTGGTGTTCTTCGGCGAAGCCGCCATGCACTGGTTCTGCCCCTTCTATTTCCTGCTCAGCATCCTGCACGGGCTGGCCGGTGCGGTGCGCGGCACCGGTGCCAGCGTACCGCCCATGGTGGTACTGCTGGTGTCGCTGTGCCTGTTCCGCATCGTGTGGATCCAGTGGGTGCTGCCCCTCTTCTCCGGCATCGAAGGGGTGTTCATCCTCTACCCGGTGTCCTGGGCACTGGGTGCCGGGCTCATGATCCTCTACGCCTGGAAGGGCAAGTGGATGGAATATCACGCATGAAAAAAGCTCCCCTGACCATAGGTCAGGGGAGCTTTTTGGTCACAGCTTCTCAAACAGCAAGAACCGGAATGCGATGTCGGTGGTCAGCTCCGGCAGGGCGGCCAGACGGGCCGCACCGTCGCGGGGCGTTTTCCAGTAATAGGGGGTCATGGCGAACAGCGCTTCCAGCTGGTCGTGGGGCACCGTGATGGTGCCCTGTACTTCCCGCTCACCGATGGCCCGGAAGCCCGGGTAGGCAACTTCCTGCACCGGGTTCTTGTAAGGCGTATCGTAGAGCACGGCCTTCATCTGGTAGAGGTGTTCCGCGCCGGGCACCACATAGATCATGCGTCCGCCGGGGCGCAATACCCGCTGGAACTCTTCCTGCGCAAAGGGCGAGAAGCAGTTCAGCAGCAGGTCGGCCCAGCCGGTGCGCACCGGCTGGCTGAAGCTGGAGGCCACCGCGTACCGGGCGGCAGGCAGTGCTTTGGCGGCCAGACGCACGGCAGGCTTGGCAATGTCGAACCCGGCCAGCTGCAGCGGCCTGCCCGCCTTGGCAAACTGCTGCGCGATGCAGCGGTCATACCAGCCCTCGCCGCAGCCCGCATCCAGCAGATGCAGTGCGGCACCCGGGGCGGCAGGCTGGCCGTATTCCAGGCACAGCTCCCCCGCCGCCCGCCCGAAGATACCGTAATATCCGGCGTTCAGGAAAGCGCGGCGAGCCGCCACCATCTCTTTGCTGTCTCCGGGGGCTTTGGTGCGCATGCTCTGCACCGGCAGCAGATGCCAGTAGCCCTCTTTTGCACGGTCAAAGCTGTGGTTCCGGGCACATTTCAGGGACACATCCCCGGCAAGCGGCGCGCCGCACAGGGGGCACTGCCAGGGGGCAAATTCGTTCAGGTTCATACCTCGTCGCTGTGGTCCTCAATGGGGGCGGTGGCACCGCCGTGGGCGTTCATGTACTCCTCAAAGTTCGTGAACTTCTGCTGCGGCGGGCGGCGGCTGATGAGCACAAGGCCCGGGTCCTCGTCCTTTGCAGCGGGCTGACGGCTGCGGCGGCCGGTGTCGGCCTTGGGGGCGCGGCCT
>UQDV01000009.1 GCA_900539945.1 uncultured Faecalibacterium sp. | reverse complement strand
ACACTTGACACTGCTAACAAACGGTGCTATAACTAAGCCGTGCTCAGGAGGAAGGGCAAAAGAGAGAGCCGCAAGGCTCCCAGGAAGGCCCTTTCGAGTGAACGACATAAAGATTTTTGACCCGACCCGAACGCCGGGATTGGAGGAATGATTTATGTTTATGCCTGCTGTTTTCCATGAGAATCTGTTCGATGATCTCTTTGATCCGTTCTGGAACGATGGTGCGCTGGAGCGTGCGATGAACCGTGAAGAGCGCGAGACCTTCGGCAAGCGCGGTGCAAACATGATGAAGACCGATGTGAGGCAGACCGAGAACGGCTACGATGTGGCCGTGGACCTGCCGGGCTGCAAGAAGGAAGACGTTCAGATGGAACTGAACGACGGCTACCTGACCATTCAGGCCGTGCGCAGCCACTCGAACGATGAGAAGGACAACAACGGCCGCTACATCCGCCGCGAGACCTTCTCCGGCACCTGCGCCCGCAGCTTTTATGTGGGCGATGCCGTGAAGAAAGAGGACATCCACGCAAAGTTCGAGGATGGCATCCTGCACATCCAGCTGCCTGCACCCCAGCAGCAGAAGGCTCTGCCTGCAAACCCCAATCTCATCGAAATTGAATAACCGTTATGCCAGTGTGAGGAACACCGGCGCATAACCCAAGCCCCTGCGAGCAATTGCCCGCAGGGGCTTTTGCGTCTGTGCCTTTTCTTACAGGCGGCAGTATGCTATCCTTGTGACGATAAATCGGAAGTTGCAGGGGGTAACAGAGATGAAAAATAGGATAATCGGTGTTATATTTTTAATTGTCTTTGTGTCGATCAACCTTTGGGCCATCCTGACAAAGAACTATTCCAATTCATTTCTGGCAGGAATTGCAGGGATGTGTCTTGTTACCGCAATTCTTTATTTCCGAAAAGGAAAAAAGTAATCCAAGTCCTGTGTGTCTGACAAAATAATCCTTCTTTCTGTGACCCGATCACGGAAATTAAAACTGAGAACTGTTATCATATAGACACAAGAAACACAAAACATTCTCAGGGAGGATTTCGATATGAGTGCAAAGTTTTACATCTGTGACCACTGTGGTAACCTCATCACCACGCTCCACGATGCAGGCGTTCCGATGCTCTGCTGCGGCGAAAAGATGCGTGAACTGATCCCCAATACCGTGGAAGCCAGCGGAGAAAAGCATCTGCCGGTGGTCGAGCGCTCCGGCAGCACCCTGACCGTCACGGTGGGTGCGGTAGAGCATCCGATGGTGGATGTCCACCATATCCAGTGGCTCTATGTGGAAACGGCGCAGGGCGGCCACATCCGTTATCTCCATCCGGGCGAGGCACCCAGAGCGGTTTTTGAGCTGGGCGACGAGACACCGGTGGCGGTCTATGCCTACTGCAATCTGCATGGCCTGTGGATGACAAAACTCTGATAAAACGACAAGTCTCCTCCGCGCAGATACCCGGAAAGAGAGATCCGGGTCTGCACGGAGGGGACGATTTTGTTATAGCAGAACCTCTTTGGTCTGTTCGATTTCAACAGGGCACTCTGCAAGCAGGCCGGAATGCTGCCGGTACGCATCCGGTTCCATCCGCCATGCGATCCCGCAGCCGGCAGAAAGTTCCCGCGGAACAGGGATCAGTCTGCCGGGAATCCCGTTCTGTTTGCAAAAGGCTTCCAGTTCCATGACCGCAGAAGTAGTGTAGAATGTCAAAACCTGATAGGGCTTTTTTGCTCTCATACGCTGCCGTTATGCCTGAAAGGTGATCTCAAAACAGCCATCCGCCCGCGTGGTCGTCTGACCGTCCTTGTGTTCATATTCCAGCATTTTTTCAATGTTTTTGCGGGTGTGCGCTTCATCACCGAGAATGCGGATCATCTCGCCCGGATGCTCTTCCATCGCATCCATCGTCAGCAACACTGGTTCAGGGCAGGAAAGGTCGCGAACGTCCACTTCAACAAATTTAGCCATTGTGCTTTCTCCTTTTTCAGATCACTTTGCCGCTTTTTTACGGCGCAGTTTGGTTGCTGCAATCACAAACAACAGTACAATGCAAACGATGACTGCAATCTTGCCGGGTATGGCCGGGCCGCCGGGAACAGCGGCATCGGTCGCTGTGGCAGCTTTGGCGGCGCTGCCGACCAGATTAAAATTGTGTGCAAAAGCGGCACCCAGAAGCATACCGAGGAACGTTACCGCGCTGTCGGAGGAACCCTGCCCTGCAAGGATCAGCTGACGCAGCGGGCAGCCACCGGCCAATACCGCTGCAAAACCGACAACGTACATGCCAAGGATGTTCCACAGATGCTGCGAATGTGCAATGGGCTGGCCGGAGAAGCTCAGATGGAAATTGCCGGTGGCAATGTTATAAATGGTCATGACCGCAAACAGCGCGGCAATAATGCTGAGCAGGTCGAAATTCTTCATCAGGATCACATCGCGGATGCTTCCGGCAAAGCACATACGGCTTTTCTGTGCGAGGGCACCGATGACCAATGCGACCACCAGTGCCAGCAGCAGCGGAGCGTGCTTGCTGCCGGGGCCTTCCGTGCTTGCCGCATAAGCACCCGTTGCCACACCAATCACCAGCAGAGCAGCCAGCAGAACCGGCAGCACCGCACCGCTGAGCGACTTGGTTTCATAGGCTCTTCCCAGAGAAAAGCCTTTTTTCAAGAAGCAGGAGCCAGTGGCGACACCGCCAGCAAAGCCGATGAGCGCCACATACGCATTCAGGTCACCGGCAGACATCCGTAGCACCATGCGCAGCGGGCAGCCCAGAAAGACCAGTGCACCGATCATCATAACGGCACCCAGCAGAAAACGCACCATCGGCGCAGAACCGGCGGTAGAGCGATACTCTTTGGTTGCCATGGAAATCAGGAACGAGCCGCAGACAAAGCCGACGATCTCAGGGCGGAAATACTGAACGGGTGCAGCGGTGTGCAGTTTGAGCGCGCCTGCCGCGTCGCGGATGAAACAGGCCACGCAGATTGCCATGTTGGCCGGGTTGCCAGACATGGCCAGAAGCATGACCAGAAGTCCGATGACCACACCGGACAAGGCCAGCTTCCATGTTTTGTCGAATAATTTCATGATTGCCTCCTTTTTTAGCGGGTAAACTTTACCAGTTCAGTATAACACACACGATTTTTCAGGTGAAATTGATTTTATTGATAATCCGTATGTACTTATTGATGTAATCAATGAACTGGATTATAATAGAAGAAAAAAGCCTTTTCAGCACAAAAAGGAGCGCAGCATGGATATCCGCCAACTGGAAGCCTTTGTGTATAACGTAAAATACCAGAGTTTTTCCCTTGCGGCTCAAAAGCTTTATCTTTCGCAGCCGACCGTCAGTTCGCATATCAACAATCTGGAAAAAGAACTTCATACGCAGCTTTTGAAGCGAACGACCAAGAGTTTGTCGGTCACGCCCGCAGGGCAGACCCTTTACAACTACGCAGCCGAGATCCTGAATCTCCAGCAGAAAGCGATTCTGGAACTTTCCGATAAAAATCAGAAGCTGCTGCACATCGGTGTTTCCTCCGTTCCGTCCCTCTATCTTCTGCCGGAACTGCTGTCGGCGTACCATCAGGAAATTCCGGATGTCCGCTTCCGTACCAGCTGCTCGGACAGTCTGGATGTCATTCGGAAAGTAACAGATGGAACCTGCGATATCGGGCTGGTCGGCACGAAAATTTCGGATACGCCCTGCCGCTTTCTGCCGGTCACTTCGGATGAACTTGTGATCGCGGCCCCGGCTACACCGCATTTTCAGGCTTGTCTGGAATTGAAAGATCCGGTTTCCATGCTGCTGAAAGAACCGTTTCTCCTGCGGGAGGATACTTCGGGGACAAAACAGGAAACGCTCTATTATCTGAAAAACCGGGGGCTTTCGCTGGACGATCTGAATGTGATCGCTGTGATGGATGATGCCGCTTCGCTGATCTGCTGCATCACACTGGGGATGGGCATCTCCATCCTTTCCCGCGCAACGGTTCAGAACGATGCACAGCTTGGAAAGCTGTTGATCATTCCTCTGGAACAGTCGGCTTTCTTGCGGAAACTCTATATCGTGTATTCTTCCACACAGTTTATGTCGGAACAGACGGCGCACTTTTTTGCGTTTATGAAGCAGTTCTATGCCATTTCCTGAAAAAGGAACCGATGGCTCCCGGCCTGTGGATGACAAAACTCTGATAAAACGAAACGTCCCTTCCGCGCAGATACCCGGAACGTGAGATCCGGGCCTGCACGGAGGGGACGTGCGTTGTTTCAGAGCTGTCACAGACATTTGCCGCAATTGCTGCAGCCGTTGCAGATGAGTCTGCTGCCGCAGCAAAACCGTCATATGTTAAATAGGTCTGGCGGTTTTGTAATATCAGTTAAAATTGAAGATTTAGAAACATTTCAAAAGAAGCTAAACTCCAACTGTCTGCGAAAAGATGAGATTATCGAATGAAGTTAATAAAAATCAGTCTATTTCTGTGGTGAAATATAACCAATAAGAGCAGCTACTTTTCCGTTCTTGGATAAAAGAGCAACTTTATTATCAAGCCTAAGCAACTCTTCATAAGCTTCCAATTCGCATTCGCTTAAAATATCCTTGTTGAACGAGTATTCAATTTTATATGGAGAGATATCCTTCCCTTTGTTGCTTGAATCGAACAACTCGAAAATTTGATTTGTTGACAACTCGCTTGCTCGAAAATACGAGAAAAAATTTTGAATTTTTCTCATTTTCAAATTACTCCTTTTCAACAATAACAGGGGCATTCTCCAAAACGCAGTAATCCGTGGTTAATATCCAATAATGTTAATCAAATCCATGAAAAAGAGCCACCACGATATTGCCAAGCCACTCACACTGATGGATAAAATCAATTTATAATCTTTCAGTTTATCCGTGTTAGTAGAATGCACCATATCAACAATTTTGCAAATCAGGAGAATGCCAAAAGCTATAGATGAAACTAAGCAACCAAACAAATATAACATTAGGCAACAATACCTCCTTGGGCATTATATCTAAATATAAGCGATTTCTCAGAACTTGATGACGACCGGCTCATGAGTGAAGGCGTAGATGGTGGCGACACCGTTCTTGAAGTAGAACACCTCAGCGTTGCCGTCATCTGCGGCGTACATCTTTTTCAGGCTGGGGTAAGCGTCCAGCATGGACTGCCGTGCCTCGATGCGGTCATCCTCGACCAGTTCGCCAGCAACGCGAATCCACTCGCCGCCCTTGAAAGCGCAAAGCTCGGCTTTCGGGTTGGCGTGCAGCTGCTTGGAAACATCCTTCTTCTTGCCGGTCTGGATGTACAGCTTGCCCTCAAAAATGTGCGCCGTACCAAAGGGGCGAACTCTCGGCTGGTCGCCTTCCACGGTTGCCAGATAGTAGGTCTCGGCTTCTTTCAGGAACTTGTCGGGGCAAGGCCCCTCCATCTTGCCTGCGGCAAGACCGTTCGGTCGCTTGAAGTCCCCACTGGGGACTTCATTGCTGCGCAAACGCGAACTTTTCGATTTCTTCCATTGCAGTACACTCCTTTTTGCTTGATCTATTATACTGTAACATCCAGAAATGAACGAATCAAGAATACAGCTTGAAGCATAATAGAAAATCAGAACGCCGGGTGCCACTCGTCCCGGATGCCAATGTCGGCGCAGACGATTTTTCCGCAGAGCGGTGCGGACGATGCTGCCGTGTGCAGCGGCTTGCAGCTGTCGAACGTGACGGTCAGGTCGGCGCAGACGGCACCTTCGGCCACCTCGCCGGTGTCGGTGTTGATGCCGCTGGGCAGGTCTACCGCCAGAACAAACGCGCCGTTTTCATGCTGACGGTTCATCAGCGCACAGGCGGCAAGGCCGGAAGGACGCAGACTGCCATGGAATCCGGTGCCGTAGAGCGCATCCACGACAGCGGTAAACGGTTCAGCGGAAAGTCCGGAACCGTCGGTGAAAATTTCCACCGGCAGGCCGTGCAGGCGTTCAAAATTTGTGATGGCATCGGGCGTTTTCGGCTCGCCTTCGGCCAGAAGGACGGTTGCCTTCCAGCCCTCTTTTGCAGCGGCGCGGGCGATGACAAAACCGTCCCCGCCGTTGTTTCCCTTTCCGCAGACCACCAGCAGGGTGCTGGGCTGCGGAAGGGCTTTTTTCAGTTCAGCGTAGACTGCAAGCCCGGCATTCTCCATCATCTGCAGATAGGGTAGGCCGTGAGCATTCCCGGCCTGTTCGATGGCCTTCATCTGTGCGGCCGTGACAATACGATGCTTCATTTCGGAACCTCCACGTTTCGGTCTTATCGCCCGAGGATCCTCCATTCAGCCAGCAGGATCACCAGAAAAATCAGGTTGGACAGGGTGAACAGCTTGAAGTAGAGGTCTTTTTCCTCCGGTAGCTCCCGCGCGATCTGGCGGTAGGAAATCAGGCTGGCCATGGACGCGATCAGGGTGCCAAGGCCGCCGAGATTCGTGCCGATGATAAGCGCGGCGGTTTCATCCGTGAACCCGGACAGGAGCAGGGCAGCGGGAACATTGCTGGTGACCTGCGAAGCCAGAACTGCCACCAGCACTTCCCGCCCGGCGAGGATGGCTTGCAGCCAGCCCGAAAAGGCCGGGATGCGCCCCAGATTGCCGATGAAAACGAAGAATGCCACAAAGGTCAGCAGCAGGGAGTAATCCACATTGCGGAGAGTGGAGCGGTCAGCGCAGAGGGTACAGACCAGCACAGCGGCAAAGGCAACGCCGTAGGGCAATACCCGGACGACCGCCAGCAGACAGACCGCAAACAGCACCGCATCCAGCAGGATGATTTTCCGGTCTGCGGTGGTGTTCGGCTGCTCCGGGAGCGCACCGATGCAGGAGGATGCCTGTTTGCGGCAGACCGCGACCGCCCAGCCCACCAGAAGCAGCAGCGAAACGACCGTGTAGGGGAGCATGAGCAGGAGGAACTCTGCCATGCGCATTCCGCTTTTGCCGTAGAGGTAGAGGTTCTGCGGGTTGCCGATGGGCGTGAGCATACTGCCAAGGTTGGCCGCGATGGTCTGCATGCACACCACTGGGATGGTCAGCGCCCGGCGGGTGTCCGGCGCAAGGCCGCTCAGTACCACAAATGTAAAAGGCACAAAGGTCAGCAAGGAAACATCGTTGGTGATGACCATGCTCCCGAAGAAGCACAGTCCGACCAGAACGAGCGCCAGCTGCAAGGTGCTGCCGGTCCGTGCCAACAGCGCCCGGCCCATCCGGTCAAAAACGCCCTGCCGCCGCAGCCCGGCCATGATGGTCATCAGGGAAAACAGAATGGCGAGCGTGCGCAGGTCGATGTAACCGAGGTAGTCTGCATCCGGCGGCACAAAGAACATGGAGAGCACGGCCAGTACAGCGGCGACCGAAAGAACGGTCTCCTGTTTGAAGAACTTGAAGAGGCGAAGCCTCTTCATCTTGCTACGCAAGACCGTTCGGTCGCTTAAAAGCCCCACTGGGGCTTTCATTGATTCGCTGCGCTCATCAAACGCGAATTGCTTCAACTTCATTTGTGATTTCATGGCATCCGCTTTCTTTCAACTTTCAAGAATAATCAATACATCCTTTAGTATAGTAGATGTGGAACAAAATGCAAGTTTTTTTGCAGCGGTGAGTGATGGAACAGCGCAATTCAAAAAGTTGGATGTTTCATTAAACTTTTCTGCGAAAGTACGATACAATCATGTCACGGAAACGGCCTGGCCCCGAAAGGGAGCAAGACCGGGGCCGTGCGGACCTTGAAAATTGAATATGCAGCTTCAGGTACTTCCAGACAATGATACTTCCGTAATTCGAGGCCCGGTCATAAAGAAGACGGGGTGGCCGAGAGGCCAATGGAGTGGTGCAAATCCAACGCCTGAATGTTTCCCTTTCTCAGGGGTGCCGGGGGCAAATTAAGAGAGACCATGCTGCAGTGGACGAGCAGGCTGCTCTGGACGATTTGGAGACCTTCGCGCAGAACTGGGACAATAAATACCCCAAAATCGCAAAGTCGTGGCGGGAAAACTGGGCCAACCTCAGTACCTAATTTGGGAGAGACCTGAATATCGTAGTCCTTCTCCAGATCATCACGGATGCGGCGATGTCCTTTATCCGGATGCTCCTTATAGATCTCTTGAATTGCCGCTGAAATCTTCTCGTTTGCAAGTTCATGGCTGCTTTTTGGATGGTTCAGCCATTTGTAATAAGATGAACGCGCAATATGTACCAGTGGGCAGAGGTCTCGGACTGTATAGCCTTTTTCTTGACATGAAAAATACCCCCAGAGTATTCAGAGTTTTGTTTTTACTCTGTCTACTCTAGGGGTAGCATATCAAACGCCACATCAGTCAGCTGTTTCAGCTGTTCAATGGGCGGAGCGGTGTGCTGCTTTTCCAGATAAGGAGTGCCGGACGGATGACTGCAAGGGCAGGAGAGAGGCCTCTTTTAAGCTGCTGAGGCCGCCGCAAAGAGAGGGGACAAATCTTCGGAAATTTTTACCCCCCCTCTTGACAATGCCCTGGATGGCTTGTATACTATGCATCATGAACGGCGTTCATGTTGAGGTGATCCGATGAATCTAAATGCAACGTCAAAAGCGAATATCCTGAAAACCAGCCGGGAGATTATCCAGCAAAACGGATGGGCAGGTGTGAACATCCGCTCGGTGGCCGCTGCCTGTGGGGTCTCGGTGGGGTGCATCTACAATTACTTTGCATCCAAGACCGAACTGCTGAGTGCTACAGTGGAAAGCATCTGGAGCGATATCTTCCACCATCCGGAGAACGAAGTGGTTTTTCAAGATACCTTGTCCTGCGTCCGGTGGATGTATCAGCAGCTGGAGGACGGCTGCCAGCGGTATCCGGGCTTTTTTACCCACCATGCGCTGGGCTTTGTCCGGCAGGATACTGCCGACGGCAAACAGCAGATGCAGCGTGCCTGGCGGCACATTCTGGAAGCCCTGTGTGTGGTGCTGCAGAATGATACCAAGATCCGGGCCGACGCATTCACAGAGGAGTTTACCGTTGAAAAGTTTGCGGAAACACTCTTCTCTCTGATGCTGTCTGCCCTGGTGCGGCAGGACTTTGACCCCTCTACCGTGCTGGAGATCGTCCGGCGAGCCATCTACTAAAAAACATCCCACAAAACTGTGGGATTTTTTTAGGACGAAAGTGAACGATGTTCAGTATGGGCGGTGCTGCAGGACGGAAGCGTCCTGTTCACATAAATCCCCCCTCCCCAAAAACCAATCTGAAAAAGGAGTAAAAACCTATGCGTGCAATCATTGAAACTGTGTTTGACATCTTTTACCTGGCTGCCGTTCTCACGGTGGGCATTCGTATGATCCGTGGCAGCAAGAGCGGCTCTCAGTTCAAGCTGTTCGGCCTCATGGCTGTGGTGCTGGGTGCCGGCGATTCCTTCCACCTGGTACCTCGTGCACTGGCTCTGTGCACCACCGGCCTGGAGAACTACGCTGTTCCCCTGGGCCTGGGTAAGTGGATCACCTCCATCACCATGACCGTCTTTTATGTGCTGCTGTACTACGTCTGGCGTAAGCGTTACCAGGTAGAGGGCGAGAAGAACCTGACCATCGCTGTGTACGCTCTGTCTGCTGTCCGTGTGCTGCTGTGCATGATGCCCCAGAACCAGTGGCTCACCAACAAGACCTCCCTCACCTGGGGCATCCTGCGGAACGTACCCTTTGCTCTGCTGGGCCTGCTGATCATCGTGCTGTTCTACCGCAGCGCAAAGGACCACGGCGATAAGGCTTTCCGTTGGATGTGGCTCACCATCGTGCTGAGCTTCGGTTTCTACATCCCTGTGGTGCTGTGGGCTGACGTGAACCCCCTGATCGGTATGCTGATGATCCCCAAGACCTGCGCTTATGTGTGGACCGTCCTCATTGGCTACAACGCCATGAAGGCTGAGGGCAGCGCAGAGGCCTGACCCGGGAACGCCGCCGCTCCCCAAGCAGCTGCGAAAAAAGACCTCGCCCTGCAGGTGATAAAGAAATCACAGACGGCATCTTTATCGACCGGCCGAACCGCTTTATTGCCCATGTAGATGTGAATGGCACCGTGGAAACCGTCCATGTCAAAAACACCGGGCGGTGCAAGGAACTGCTGCTGCCCGGTGCAGCAGTGCGTCTGGAAGTGTCGGACAACCCGAAACGCAAGACAAAATATGACCTTGTAAGAGATGAAAGATTGCATGAAAGATTATCAGAAAATTATCTTTCTGTGAATTTTAGCACTCAACACTTGACACTGCTAACAAACGGTGCTATAACTAAGCCGTGCTCAGGAGGAAGGGCAAAAGAGAGAGCCGCAAGGCTCCCAGGAAGGCCCTTTCGAGTGAACGACATAAAGATTTTTGACCCGACCCGAACGCCGGGATTGGAGGAATGATTTATGTTTATGCCTGCTGTTTTCCATGAGAATCTGTTCGATGATCTCTTTGATCCGTTCTGGAACGATGGTGCGCTGGAGCGTGCGATGAACCGTGAAGAGCGCGAGACCTTCGGCAAGCGCGGTGCAAACATGATGAAGACCGATGTGAGGCAGACCGAGAACGGCTACGATGTGGCCGTGGACCTGCCGGGCTGCAAGAAGGAAGACGTTCAGATGGAACTGAACGACGGCTACCTGACCATTCAGGCCGTGCGCAGCCACTCGAACGATGAGAAGGACAACAACGGCCGCTACATCCGCCGCGAGACCTTCTCCGGCACCTGCGCCCGCAGCTTTTATGTGGGCGATGCCGTGAAGAAAGAGGACATCCACGCAAAGTTCGAGGATGGCATCCTGCACATCCAGCTGCCTGCACCCCAGCAGCAGAAGGCTCTGCCTGCAAACCCCAATCGGATTGAAATTGAATAACTGCCGTGTGCTGGTGCGAGGAGCATCAGTCCATCGCATAGCGAAGCCCCTGCGAGCTGATTGCCCGCAGGGGCTTTTTGCGTCAGATCTGGATAAAATCCATCTTGAAAATCCGGTCGGTTTCGAGCATAATACACATCGTCAAGAATCAAAACACAAGCCGGCTTACAAAGCGTGAAATCCTGAGGAAGTGCTGTTCCTCAACGATTTCGCGCTTTTTTGTTTGCACGGAAAAGGAGAAAAGAAACTTATGGACCCGAAAAATAAACTGGGCGCGATGCCCGTCCGCCCACTGCTGTATACGATAGCGGTACCGCTGATGCTTTCACTGCTCATCCAGTCGCTGTATAACATCGTAGACAGCATTTTTGTGGCGCGCCTGTCCGAAACGGCACTGACCGCCGCCTCACTGGTGTATGCCATCCAGTTTCTGATGATCGCCATCGGCGTGGGCACCGCGGTGGGGCTGAACGCCTTGCTTTCCCGCAAGCTGGGCCAGAAAAAGCCGGAGGAAGCCTGCCGTGCCACCACCGGCCTGTTCCTGATGCCGGTCAACGGTTTGGGACAGGCCGCCATCCCGGTGGTTGGCTACAATTACGGCAGCAAGCAGTCCGACCGCGTGAAGCAGGCATGGAAGGTGCTGTTGCCCACCGGCATCGTGTTTGCCCTGTGCGGGACGGCGGTGTTCCTGCTCTTTCCGCGGCAGCTGCTGGGGCTGTTCTCGGCCAGTGAGGAAATGCTGACCTTTGGGGTGCCCGCCCTGCGCATCATCTCGGTGACCTTCCTGTTTGCGGTCATCACCATGAGGGGGATGGTTTTTTTCCGATGCCGCTATGGTTTCCAACAGGTAACCAACCCACCCGAAAGTGCGTACTTCCCGGAAAGTGCAGGACACCCTGTCCACGGTGGACATCTCGGTGCGCGGAAAGGTGAAGAACATCGGCACACAGTGGAGAAGCTGAGCGTATGAAACGGAGGACCTTTCTGATGGGCTGTGCTGGGTGCGCGGCGGCAGGCGTGCTGGGCGCGGCAGTGTTCCGGAAGCGTACAGAGGCTCCGGCGGCTCTGCCGCTGGAACGACCGTTGAAGCTGGCCGTCATGGCAGATATCCATTCAGTTCATGGACAATGGAGCGCGGTGTACTGCGGGGTCACAGTGCCCCGCCGGGCAAGGCAGCCGTGCGATTTTCCGGCGGTGGGCAGCAGCTTTCCCGTACGATGAGCTGATGCGGCACGATGATCTTGGTGGCCAGCAGGTTGGGGTTCTCGATGTGGTTGATGGTCTGGCTTGCCGCCTCAATGCCAAGCTGATAGGGATTGACGTCCACGGTCGTCAGCGGCGGGTTGGTGATGCGGGAGAACAGCGAGTTGTTAAAGGATACGATGGACAGATCTTTCGGGATGCGCAGGCCCAGCTTGCTGCAGAACTGTTCCAGTACCACCGCAAGAATGTCATCGCTGACCAGAACCGCTGTAGGGCGGTCAGGAGCGGTAAGCAGCGCTTTCAGGGCGGGTTCATAGGAATCATTCAGGGTATCGATCTCCACACAGTCCCCTTCCCGCGGGGTGATGCCATGCTTGAGCAGAGACAGCTGGTAGCCCCGCTTGCGCTCGGCAGAAAACAGCATGGCATTGCTGACCCCAAAATAGGCGATGCGGCGATGTCCCATCTCGTAGAGATAGTCGGTGGCTTCCTCGCCCGCCAGTGCGTTGTCGTTGTCGATATAGATGGTTTGGTTGGCCGACTGCGCTGCCTTGCCCACGATAACGTGAAGCAGACCCTCGCTGCGCAGATAGGCAGCCACCGGACAATCTTTTTTGGAGTAGAGCAGGATGAATCCATCGGCCTGCGTGTTGGCTACCATACTCTGGATAGCATCCAGCACTTCGGCATCGTCCTCGCCGGTGATGACGGTGTTTACATAACGGCGCTGGTTGCAGAACTGCCCGATGCCCCGGATGATCTCCAGATGAAAGGCATTTTCATATACGTCCCGCTGGGAGGAAGGCAGGATGATGCCGATGGTCTTGGAAAATGCTTCGGACGGTTCAGCCTCAAAATTTGGTTCATAGCCCATCTGCGCCATGATGCGGCGGATGCGTTCTTTTGTGTCCCGGCTGATGGATGGGCTGTCCTTGCAGGTGCGGGAGACCGTGGACGGCGAAACGCCCGCAGCGGCCGCAATATCTTTGATCGTGACTGCCATGCTCTGAATCTCCTTTCTGATATCTCTATTGTAAAGGGCTTTGCACGCAAAGTCAACGTTTGCGTGCTCGTTTGCGTAAATCGCGCAACGGTGCTGCTGCAAAGGTTTGACATTTTCAACAAAAATCGCTTTCGACAATGTACAAGATGCAGAAAGACACTCTGAAACTCAAAAAACTCTTGTAAACTTTGCGAAAGTAAGCTATTCTTATTGCGCAATCTAATGCAAGCGTAATGCAATACTTGCATAATCAAATGCAAAAGAACAAGGAGGAACATCATGGCAATCACACAGACAGCTCCCAAGAAGGGGCTCATCAATTTCGACTTTTTGCAAAAACTGGGCAAAGTTCTGATGACCGTCATCGCCGTCATGCCTGCGGCGGGTCTGATGATCAGTCTGGGCAAGCTAGTGCAGATGAGCGGCGGTGACATTGCCGCCGTCATGACCATCGGCACTACGATGGAGAACATCGGCTGGGCCGTCATCAACAACCTGCATATCCTGTTCGCCGTCGCCATCGGCGGCAGCTGGGCAAAAGAACGCGCAGGCGGTGCCTTTGCGGCTGTGCTGGCCTTTGCGCTCATCAACGTCATCACCGGCAACATCTTCGGCGTTACCAGCGCCATGCTGGCAGACCCCAACGCCGTGACCCACACCCTGTTCGGGCAGGAAATCGCCGTCAACGGCTACTTCACCTCTGTGCTGGGCGCACCGGCTCTGAACATGGGCGTGTTCGTGGGCATCATTGCCGGTTTTGTGGGCGGCGTGGCTTACAATAAATACTACAACTTCCGCAAGCTGCCGGATGCGCTGGCTTTCTTCAACGGCAAGCGCTTCGTGCCCATGGTGGTCATTGCCTACTCGGTGGTCATCTCCATGGTGCTGGCGCTGTTCTGGCCTGTGGTGCAGACCGGCATCAACAACTTTGGCATCTGGATCGCCAACTCTTCCGAGACTTCTCCGGTGCTGGCTCCGTTCATCTATGGTACTCTGGAGCGTCTGCTGCTGCCCTTTGGTCTGCACCATATGCTGACCATCCCCATGAACTATACCTCCTTCGGCGGCACCTACACCATCGCCACCGGCGTGAACGCAGGCAGTCAGGTGTTTGGTCAGGACCCGCTGTGGCTGGCATGGGCCAACGACCTCATCAACTTCAAGAAGGGCGGTGACATGGCCGCCTATAATAATCTGCTGGCTACCGTCACTCCCGCCCGCTTCAAGGTTGGTCAGATGATCGGCGCCACCGGCCTGCTGCTGGGCATCGCCCTGGCCATGTACCGCCGCGTGGATGCCGACAAGCGCAAGAATTACAAATCCATGTTCATTTCCACCGCACTGGCTGTGTTCCTCACCGGTGTGACCGAGCCGCTGGAGTTCATGTTCATGTTCTGCGCCATGCCGCTGTACATTGTATACGCCATCCTGCAGGGCTGTGCCTTTGCCATGGCGGGCATCATCCATCTGCGCCTGCACTCCTTCGGCAATCTGGAATTCATCACCCGTATCCCCATGTCCCTGCAGGCCGGTCTGGGCGGTGATATCATCAACTTTGTGCTCTGCGTGGTGGCATTCTTCCTCATCGGCTATTTCGTGGCCTACTTCATGATCGGCAAGCTCAATCTGGCTACCCCGGGCCGTCTGGGCAACTACACCGATGACAACGCAAACGATGCCGCAGCTGACACCAAGACCGAGAAGAAGGCCGACAAAAAGGCGGACAACGGTCAGGCCGAGCGCATCATCGCCCTGCTGGGCGGCCGGGAGAACATCGTGCTGGTGGATGCCTGCATGACCCGTCTGCGTGTCACCGTGAAGGACCCCGCCAAGGTGGCCGACCTCGCCGCATGGAAGGCCGAGGGTGCCCTGAGCCTGCTGGTCAAGGGCGACGGCATCCAGGCGGTGTACGGCCCCAAGGCAGACGTTCTGAAATCTGATATTAACGATATTCTGTAAAAAACTATGAAACTGCTGACATTGAATACCCACAGTCTCATCGAACCGGCATATGAGGCCAAGCGGGATGCTTTTGTGGAGTTTATCCGAAAGGAACAGCCGGATGTGTTCGCCCTGCAGGAGGTGAACCAGACCGCCGCTGCGCCGCTGCTGGCAGATGTCCCGGCGGGGTACTACCCCTGCCCCGGCAATATGGTGCTGCTGAAAGCGGACAACCATGCCGCTGCGGTGGCCCGGATGCTGGAAGAAGCGGGCTGTGCCTACCATTGGAGCTGGCTCCCGGCCAAGATCGGCTACGACAGATACGACGAGGGCATGGCGGTATTCAGCCGGGCACCCATCACCGCCGCCGAGAACCTGCTGCTGAGCCAAATCAACGATTACAACAACTGGAAGACCCGTCGGGCGCTGGGCATCTGTGCAGGAGATGTCTGGTATTACGCGGTGCATCTGGGCTGGTGGAAGGACGAGGAAGAGCCCTTTGCCGATCAGTGGAACATTCTGGCGGCGGCAGCCGGTGCAAAACCGCTGGCGTTCCTGCTGGGCGATTTCAACAGTGAAGCCGATGTGCGGGGTGAGGGCTACGACCTCATTCTGCGCAGCGGCTGGCAGGATACCTACCGGCTGGCCCGGCAGCGGGATGACGGCTATACCGTCGTGCAGGCCATTGACGGCTGGCGGGATGCTCCGGACGCGTCTGCCAAAAAACGCATTGACCAGATCTGGTGCTCCCAGGCGGTGCCGGTGCACAGCAGCCGGGTGGTATTCGGCGGAAAACAGGAGCCCCGGGTCTCCGACCATGCGGGCGTTCTGATCGAAGTAGAACGATAAGAAGGAAATCAAGAAACATGCAAAGAAGTGCAGGCATTTTACTGCCCGTCAGCAGTCTGCCGTCCCCCTACGGCATCGGCTGCTTTTCGCAGGAAGCATACGATTTTGTAGATTGGCTGAAGGACGCCGGGCAGACCTACTGGCAGATCCTGCCGCTGGGTGTGACCAGCTACGGCGACAGCCCGTATCAGAGCTTTTCCGCCTTTGCTGGCAACCCCTATTTCATCAGTCTGGATGAGCTGGTCAAAGAGGGTGTGCTCACGGCAGAAGAGTGCAAAAAGGCAAAGTTCGGCCGCAAGGCGGACGATATCGACTACAGCCAGCTCTACAAGGAGCGGGGCCGCCTGCTGCGGCTGGCCTACTCCCGCAGCGACATCGGCCACAATGCGGAGTTTGCGGCCTTCGGTGAACAGAACAAGTGGTGGCTGGATGACTTTGCCCTGTTCATGGCGGTGAAGGATCGCTTTGAGGGCAAGCCGTGGATCGAGTGGGCGGAGGATATCCGCCTGCGCTGGCAGAATGCCATGGACTACTACCGCCGGGAATTGTATTTTGAGGTGGAGTACTACAAATATCTCCAGTTCAAATTCGACCAGCAGTGGCGTGCACTAAAGGCTTACGCCAACGAAAAGGGCATCCGCATCATCGGCGATATCCCCATCTATGTGGCACTGGATTCTGCCGATGCATGGGCGAACCCGCAGATGTTCCAGCTGGATGAGGACAACATTCCCACCGCTGTGGCAGGTGTTCCGCCGGATGGTTTTTCGCCCACCGGCCAGCTCTGGGGCAATCCGCTCTACCGCTGGGAAAAGCACCGGGAAACGGGCTATCAGTGGTGGATCACCCGCTTGTGGTATTGCTTTGAACTGTACGATGTGGTTCGCATCGACCACTTCCGCGGTTTCGACGAGTATTTTTCCATTCCTTACGGCAGTGAAACTGCGGCACCCGGCCATTGGGAAAAAGGCCCTGGCATCGAGCTGTTCCGTGCGGTGGAGCAGGCACTGGGCAAGCGGGAGATCATTGCCGAGGATCTGGGCTATATGAGCGAGACTGTCCGGCAGCTGGTGCGGGACAGCGGTTTCCCCGGCATGAAGGTGCTGGAATTTGCCTTCGATTCCCGCGACACCGGCAGTGCCAGCGATTACCTGCCCCATAATTACCCGGTGAACAGCGTGGCCTACACCGGCACCCACGACAACGAAACACTGGTGTCGTGGTACCAGACCATCACCTCTGCCGAACGTGCACGGGTGCGGGATTATCTGTACGATTATGCCACGCCGGAAGCGCAGCTCTATAAGAGCATGATCGCCCTTATCTTCCGCAGTGCCGCAGCCACCTGCATCATCCCCATGCAGGACTGGCTGGGACTGAACAATTCCGCCCGGATCAACAAGCCCTCCACCGTGGGCCAGAACTGGCGCTGGCGGCTAAAAAAGAGCCAGCTGACCCCAAAGCTGCAAAAAGAAATTTGCAGTATCACCACCCGCTATGGCCGGATGAACTGGGCATAACGAGAAGTTCTGTAAAATCTGAAACGAGCAAAACAAAAGTCCCTGTGAACCTTTGCGTTCACAGGGACTTTCGTTTTGTCCTGAAATCAGCAGCCCGGGCGGGGGGCGTTACAGTTTTTTGATGCCCTCTGGCTCATCGGCTTTAGCACGGCGCTCCATCAGGTAGGTGTCCAGCCAGCGGCCGTGGCAGTCGCGGGCGATGCGCTCCCGCCGCCCTACCAGACGGAACCCGCATTTAGTATGCAGGGCGCGGCTGGCCGTGTTGTCCTGCAGCACGGTGGACTGCAGGGTCCAGTAGCCTGCCTTCTCGGCGTCAGCGCACAGAGCGTTCAGGAGCTGGGAGCCCAGTCCCTTCCCACGGAAGCGCTCGCCCACATAAATGCTCACCTCGGCCACGCCCCGGTAGCACCAGCGGGGATCTACCCGGTGCAGGGCAGCCCACCCGGCCAGCACACCGTCGGCCAGAATGACCAGCCGACACTCTTTGGTGTGGGAGGCGTCCCATGCAGCATAGGGCGGACAGTCGGTCTGGAAGGTGGCGTGCTCGGTGGCAATGCCTTCCAGATAGATCCGGGCCACATCGTCCCAGTCCTCCGGCACCATGGGCCGGATCGTTATTTCACTCATGTTCCCATCCCCAATGGGAGCCGCAATGCTCCCTGATTTTGCAAAATGCACTATTTTTAGTATAGCAGAATTTGCGGTGCGGTACAAGCACCGGGCGGGGCTTTGTCAAAGATGCAGCTCAGTTGGTCAGGGGCATGATACTTTCCGGTGCAGCGCACAGGAAATGCGGCGGCACCGGAGCGGGGGAGGAAAGGGTGGATTTGCTTACCTTCCACCACAGGCGGGCCGTACCGTCCGGAGCGGTACAGATGAGGTTCCAGTCAAAGGGATTTTCACTGGAAGAAAGGGCTGCTACCGGTAAGGCGTTCGGTGCCCCGGCATCGCAGGGCACAAAGTCGTGTGCGCGGATGCCCACGGCGGTGCAGCCTTCCGGCACCGGAAGCGCCAGCTGCAGCGGCACATCCCAGCCGGTCAGACGCACCGCGTGCGCGTCCAGCCGGGTGCAGGGCAGAATGTTCTTGCAGCCGGTGAGCCGGGCTGCCGTGATGCTGCGCGGGTCCGCAAAGACGTCCCGGGTGTGGCCGGAGCGCAGCACCCGGCCACTGTCCAGTACCACCATTTCCGGGCAAAGGCGGTAGGCTTCGTCCCGGTTGTGGGTGACCAGAAGCGCGGTGCCGTCAAACCCGGCCAGCAGACTGCCCACTTCGCTTTCCACAGCCTCGCGCAGGTAACTGTCCAGCGCGCTGAAGGGCTCGTCCAGCATCAGGATGCGCGGCCGCCCGGCAAGGATGCGGGCCAGTGCGGTGCGCTGCTGCTGCCCGCCGGAAAGCTGGGCCGGGTACCGCTTTGCCAGCGGCTCCAGCCGCATGGCCCGCAGCAGTTCGGCGCAGCGCGCCTGCCGGGCAGCGCGGTCTTTTTCGGCTTTCAGGCCGCAGAGAATGTTCTGTTCCACCGTCATATTCGGGAAGAGGGCGTAATTCTGGAACAGCAGTCCTGCGCCCCGCTGCTGAGGCGGCAGGTCGATGTGCTGTTCACTGTCAAACAGTACCCGCCCGTCCAGCACGATGCGGCCTTTGTCCGGCTTCACGATGCCGGCAATGCAGCGCAGGGTCATGCTTTTGCCGCAGCCGGAAGCGCCCAGCAGGGCAGTGGGGGTGTTTCCGGCAGAAAAGGCAGCCCGCAGGGTGAAGCCATCCAGCTTCTTTTCAATGTTCACTTCCAGGCTCATGCGCGTCCACCTGCTTTCTGCTGCTTTTCCAGCAGGTTCACGGCCAGCAGAACCACCGCTGAAATGACGATGTCCACCAGCACCCAGCGCAGGGCCCCGGCTTCGTCATTGGTGCGCCAGAGCTGATACACCGTGGTGGCAATGGTGGCGGTCTTGCCGGGGGTATAGCCCGCGATCATGCTGGTGGCGCCGTATTCGCCCAGGGCACGGGCAAAGGCCAGCACGGTGCCTGCCAGAATGCCTTGCCGACAGTAAGGCATCCGCACCCGCCAGAAGATCCAGGTGTTGGACTGTCCCAGGGTCTGGGCCGACCAGGCCAACGTTTCGTCAAAGCTCTCGAAGGCACCCCGGGCGGTGCGGTACATCAGCGGAAAAGCCACCACAATGGAAGCGAAAATGGCGCTGTACCAGTTCATGACCAGTTTCACGCCGAAGTGTTCCAGGAAGAAGATGCCCAGCGGCCGCCTTGCCCCGAAGAGAAGCAGCAGGAAATAACCCACCACCGTGGGCGGCAGTACCATGGGCAGGGTGAGCACCACGTCCAGCACGCCCTTGACGGCCCGGGGCAGCCGGGCAATGTAATAGGCGGCAAAAATGCCGAGAAAGAACACGGCTGCGCAGCTGATGAGCGCAATGCGCAGGCTGTTCCAGAGTGGATACCAGTCCATCGCTCGTCCTTACTGCGCCACAGCGCTGAAGCCGACGCTCTCATAGAATTTTTCGGGCTGCAGACCGGCTGCGCAAAGAACGTTCCGGCGGGAAATCTTGTGTTGTTTCATGGTTTGTTCTCCTGTCTTTTGAAATGGATGCGGATCGTGCAATACGGTACAGGATGCGGTGCCGCCCACCGGGATAAAAAGATCCCGAAGAATAAGATACAAAAAACAGGCCGGTCCGTCAAGTGGCAGACCGGCCAGATCTCGGTGCGAAATTGTGAAACTTACAGGCTCCCGGCAGTCTGGCGGTCATTGTGTTGAACGCCTTGGAGAACTCGCCCAGATAGGAAACGGTCTGGGTATAATCGCCCTTGGCCACCTGCTTGGCCTGCCAGGTCAGATGGTAAGGTTGCCGCGGCTTGCAACGTCATAGCACAGGTAATCGTCCAGCGTCAGGGGCTTGCACTCCGCTCTGAAAATATTCTCTTCCATCATGGGCGGATTCCTCTCTTTTATGCCACAAGTTTGTAAAGTGTGCTGCAAAATTTCTTTGCTGAAAATGTATTTTTAGTATAACACGTCTATAAGCGTGCTTCAAGTTGCATTTGTAAAGAAACGGTCGGACGGGCAAAAAAAGACCTCTTTGCCGCCCGGCAGAACCTGTCGGGAAAGCAAAGAGGCTGAGAAAAGGATCGTGAAACGCTAAGAAATAATGGTTACTGCCCCAGATGCCAGATGTCGCGGTCGTATTCGCCAATGGTGCGGTCACTGGAGAAGAAGCCTGCCTTGGCGATGTTCACCAGGCACTTTTTGCGCCAGCCCAGCGGGTCGCAGGCGTAATCGTTCAGGGCCTGCCCCTTGCGTACCACATAGGCGTTGAAGTCCGGCAGGGTCTGGAACCAGTCCTTGTGGACGAGCTCGTCGTGCAGGCGGGTCAGGTTCTCGGCGTGGCCTGCGGCCAGCATCTCCGGCCCAGTCAAGAAGTCGATGGCACGGCGGATGTTGGCATCGCCCTCATACCACTGAGCCGCGCAGTAATCCCCGGCGGCGTAGCGGTGGATGACCTGATCGGAAGTCTGGCCGAAGATATAGATGTTCTCTTCGCCCACCTGCTGGCAGATCTCCACGTTGGCACCGTCCATGGTGCCGAGGGTCAGCGCACCGTTCAACATAAACTTCATGTTGCCGGTGCCGGAAGCCTCCTTGGAGGCAAGGCTGATCTGCTCGGACAGGTCGCAGGCCGGGATCAGCTTTTCAGCAGCGGTGACGTTGTAGTTCTCGATGAACACGACCTGTAACCACTTGGACACTTCCGGGTCTGCCGCAATGACCTTGGAAAGGGTCAGCAGGGCGTGGATGATGTCCTTTGCGATCGTGTAGGCAGGCGCAGCCTTGGCACCAAAGATGCTTACCAGCGGCACCGCGGGCAGATGGCCTGCCTTGATCTCGTGATACTGGTGGATGAGATAGAGCAGGTTGAGCTGCTGACGCTTGTACTCATGCAGACGTTTGGACTGGATATCAAACACGGCATCGGTGTTTACAGTGACATTCTGCGTATGCAGCAGCCAGTCGGCAAGGGCCTGTTTGTTGGCCTTCTTCACGGCGGTCAGCTCGTTCAGCACCGTCTCGTCCTCCGCAAAGGCCAGCAGCTTTTCCAGTTCGGCGGCATCCTTGCGGAAGCCGGAGCCGATGTGCTGTTCCAACTCAGCGGTCAGGGCCGGGTCGCATTCCAGCAGCCAGCGGCGGAAGGTGATGCCGTTGGTCTTGTTGTTGAATTTTTCCGGGTACAGCTCGTAAAAACCGTGCAGCTCGGAGTTTTTCAAAATCTCGGTGTGCAGGGCGGCCACACCGTTGGTGGAGTGGGTGAAGTGGATATCCATGTGTGCCATGTGCACCCGGTCGTCCTTGTCGATGATAGCAAGACCTTCGTCCTCGGTGCGGGTGCGGGCCAGTGCATCCAGCTTCTCAATGATGGGCATCAGCTGGGGCACCACGGCATCCAGATAGGAACGGGGCCACTTTTCCAGTGCTTCGGCCAGAATGGTGTGGTTGGTGTAGGCGCAGGTCTTGGTAACGATCTCTACGGCTTCGTCAAAATCAATGCCTTTTTCACCCAGCAGACGGATCAGCTCCGGGATGACCATGCTGGGGTGGGTGTCGTTGATCTGGATGGCGGCATAATCGGCCAGGTTGTGGTAGTTGCAGCCCCGGGCGGCGCACTCGGCCAGAATAAGCTGGGCACCGGCAGAGACCATCAGATACTGCTGGTAGACCCGCAGACGGCGGCCTGCTTCGTCGGAATCGTCCGGGTAGAGGAACAAGGTCAGGTTCTTGTCAATGGCAGTCTTGTCAAATTCGATGCCGTCGTGGACGATGCTCTCGTCGATGGTGTCGAGGTCGAACAGGTTCAGGGTATTGGTGCGGCCCTCGTAACCGGTGACGGCCAGCTTGTACAGGCGGGCGGTGTATTCCTTGCCGGCCAGCTGGACCGGATAGGTGATATCGGTCTTTTCGGCCCAGCTGTGGGCGGTGAGCCACGGGTCGGGCTTCTCATTCTGGACGCCGTTCTCAAAAGACTGCCGGAACAGGCCAAAGTGATACCGCAGACCTACACCGTCGCCGGGCAGGTTCAGCGTGGCCAGCGAGTCAAGGAAGCAGGCGGCCAGACGGCCCAGACCGCCGTTGCCGAGAGACGGCTCCGGCTCCACTTCTTCAATGTCTGCAAGGCTCTTCCCGGCAGCAGCCAGCGCGTCGCGGGCTTCGTCGTACAAACCCAGATTGATGAGGTTGTTGGACAGCAGCTTGCCGATGAGAAATTCGGCACTGATATAATAGAGCTTACGGCCGGTCACCGGCTGCACACGGTCAGCACTCTTGCGCCGGACAAGTTCCAGCAGGGCAAGATACAGTTCCTGATTCGTGCAGGCAGAAAGAGGTTTGCCGGTAAGGCTTTGTAAGGTTTCAGTAAAGTTCATAACAGGATCCTCCTTTGATACGGAAAGCAGGTTTGACATCTGTGTCTCAAGATATACCACACAAAACGTGCAAAATCTTGCCTAAACAGTGCAAATTGTGATACAATCCTATCATCAGGAGGAAACAGACATGGGAAATCCATCTTTTTTGCAGGAAACAAAGCAACACGGTGCCGTGCGTTTTCCATTCAACATCTATCCCTGCACCATCCCGGGGGACTTCCCGCAGGTGGCACTGCACTGGCAGGACAGCATGGAGCTGGTCTTTGTCAAGCGCGGCAGCGGCCTTGTGCAGATGGGCACAGCGGCCTATCCGGCGCATACAGGGGATATCTTTGTCTTTTCGCCGGGGACACTCCATGCCCTGCGGCAGAAGGAGGGCTGTTCCATGGAATATGAGAACATCATCTTTGATTTGGAACTGCTGGGCGGCGCGGGGGACCTCTGTGCCGAAAAATACCTGTTGCCGCTGCAAAGTGGGCGGCTGTCGCTGACCCAGCGCCTGACCCCGGACGAGCCATGTTATGCTCGTGCCGCCGCCTGCCTGCGGGAGACCGAGGATGTGAACCGTGCCAAGGAGCCGGGCTATGAGCTGTTTATCAAAGGGGCATTGCTGCGCTTTCTGGCGCTGCTCATTGCACAGGGGAAGAACCTGCCGCCGATGGAGACCGCCGACTCCCGGCGATTGAAAAAGATTTTGCAATGGGTGGCGGACCATTATGGCGAAGAGATGCATATCTCCGATGCAGCACAGCTGGTGCCTTGCAGCGAGAGCCATTTTATGCGGTGGTTCCGGCAGATGACCGGGCAGAGCTTCATTGCTTTTCTCAAGGAATACCGGCTCAATGCCGCTGCCGAAGCCCTGCACACAACGGATGACACGGTGCTGAGCATTGCTTCCCGCTGCGGGTTCGAGAACCTCTCCTATTTCAACCGGGCATTCAAGGCGCACTTTGGCCTGACCCCGCGGGAACACCGCAAAAAATAGTGCATTTGTCCCGGAAAATGCGTGAAAGAGATATTTATGGGACACCGTATTTTGTAGAATGGGGCCAGACAAAGTTGGAATGACCTGCGCGGGGAACTTTACAGGATTTTACAAAAGCACGGTTGATTTGCAGGAATGCGCCGGGTATACTGGATTTGTTTCCGATCTGCACCGTTTTACTGCGCCACAGCGCTGAAACCGACGCCCTCGAACACCGTCGTGGCCTCTTCGGTCTGCAGATAGGCGAGGAAAGCCTTGGCGGCGTCGGCATTGGGAGCGGCTTTCATCACGGCGGCAGGGTAGATGACCTGACCGCACATCTCCTTGGTGGCCTCGTCCACCGGGGTCAGACCGGCGCTGTAGGCGTCGGTGCAGTAGACTACACCGGCATCCACGCTGCCCTCAGTGACCTGGGTGGTCACCTCCTTGACATTGGAACCGTAGGTGATGACCCCGGCGGCAGCCAGAGCGGCCTCGTCCAGATCATAATAGGCCAGAATTTTCTGGGTGTACTGGCCCACCGGCACATCACTGTTGCCCATGCAGAAGAGGATGTCCTCGGCCTTCAGGTGCTCGGCCAGGGCGTCAAAGCTGTCGATGCCCTTGTCGCTGCCCTCCGGCACGCAGAGCACCACTTTGTTTTCCAGCAGGTCCACGCGGCTGTCGCTGTCCACAAAGTCCAGCCCTTCGGTGTTTACATCCGCAGAATCGGTGCTGTCCAGCTGGTTCATCTGCTTTTGACCGGCCGAAATGAACACGTCGCAGTCGGCACCTTCCTGGATCTGGGTCTTGAGGGTGCCGGAGGAATCAAAGTTGAACCGGAAGGTCACGCCCGGGTTCTCTGCCGGGTACGTTTCGCCGATGGCGGTCAGGGTCTCAGTGAGGGAGGCGGCGGCAAAGACGATGAGCTCCACCGGTTCTGCAGCGGCTCCGGAGGAAGCGGCGGTAGAGGATGCGGCCGCGCTGGAAGCGGAGCTGCCGCAGGCAGTCAGGGCAGCGGCGGTGGTCAGACCGACCGCACACAGAAAGTTCCGGCGGGAAATCTTGTTCAGGTTCATGGCTTATTCTCCTGTTCTTTGAAAGAAATGATTTTGCACGATACGGTACAGGATGCGGTGCCGCCCACCGGGATAAAAGAATTCCAAGGAATAGAATACAAAAAAACAGGCCGGTCCGTCAAGCGGAAAACCGGCCAAAATTTCTGCGCACATCGGTCAAAATTGAGGGATGACCGATGCATAGTATTGCTTTTTTGAAAAGTCAATGGCGTGCACATTCACCGTCCAGACCGGCGGCGATGCGCAACCCATGTTCCAGACTGGACAGGATGTACTCCAGATTTTCCTGCACAGCTTTGGGGCTGCCCGGCAGGTTGACGATGAGCGTTTTGCCGCGGAGGACACTGGCTGCACGGCTGAGCATCCCGCGCGGGGTGATGCTCAGGCTGTGGTACCGCATGGCCTCGGCGATGCCGGGCGCGTTGCGGTCGGCCACGGCAAGGGTGGCCTCCGGGGTGATATCCCGGGGCGAAAAGCCGGTGCCGCCGGTGGTGAGGATCAGGTTGACCTGACGGCCGTCGGCCAGCCGGATGAGCTGGGCTTTCAGGGCAGCTGCCTCGTCGGGCAGAAGCAGTGTCTCTTCCACTTTGTAGCCTGCGGCGGCGAGCATTTTGACGATGAGCGGGCCACTTTTGTCCTCTCGTTCACCGCGGCTGCCCTTGTCAGAAAGGGTAATGACGGCAGCCCGCAGGGGCGGATTCTCCGGCGGGGGCAGCAGGGTCACTTCGTCGCCCACACGGATCTCGCCGCCGGCAATTACCCGGGCAAACACGCCCTCCCGCGGCATGATGCATTCGCCGGTCTGCTGCTTGATGACACAGTCGTTGTGGCATTCCTTGCCGATCTGGGTCATCTCCAGTACCACGTCTCCGATGGCAAACCGGCTGGTGACCGGAAGGGTGCGGAAATCAAACCCTTCGACGACCAGATTTTCGCCAAAGGCACCGTAGTCCACCCAGACCTTTTTGCGGAAGGCTTCGATCTTTTCAGCGCTCAACATACTGACCTGGCGGTGCCAATTGCCGCCGTGGGCGTCGCCCACGATGCCCCATTCCGGGGTGAGCACGGCGCTGGGCACCGCGGTCTTGACGGTGCCGCGCCGGGGGCTTGTGCAGATGGCCAGAATTTTACCCATAAAATATTATCCTCCGATGCGGTACATGCTGCGTGTCGCGGGCATGCACCGGTCCTCAAAATGATGCTCCCGGGGTTTGGACCAGATGGTCTCCCGGATGGCCGTCCGCAGCCGGGCGTCGTCGGCCCCGCCGCGCAGCAGGGCACGCAGGTCACACCCGGTCTCGCTGGCAAGGCAGGGACGCAGAAAGCCCTGACTCGTCAGCCGCACCCGGTTGCAGGAGACGCAGAATTTGCCGTGCACGGCGGCAATGAAGCCAATGCTGCCCTTCCAGCCGGGCACGGTATAATAGACGGCAGGGCCATTGCCAAAGGTGGTGCCTTCCACAGGATGCAGTTCCGGCCAGCGGTTGGCAAACCGCGCCCGCAGCTCCGGGCCGGAGACGCAGGGCATGGCCGCGCCGTAGCCGATGGGCATCATCTCAATGAACCGCACCTGCAGATCGTTGTCCCGGGCCAGCGCTGCAATCGCCTCCAGTTCGCCCTCGTTGACGCCCACTTGCGGCACACAGTTGAGCTTGACCGGCAGGGGACTTTCCAATGCGGCGCGCAGGCCCGCCTGCACGGCGGCGAATTCGTCCCGGGCGGTGATGTGCCGGAACACCGCCGGGTCCAGCGTGTCCAGACTGATGTTCACGCTGTCAAGGCCCGCGTCCAGTAAAGCGGGCAGCTGCTGCGCCAGCAGAGTGCCGTTGGTGGTCATGCTGACATGACGGATGCCGGGCGTTGCTTTCAGCCCGGCCACCAGCTGTGCCACACTCTTGCGCACCAACGGTTCACCACCGGTCACCCGCACCGTGTCGATGCCGCACTGCGCAAACAGCGCGGCCAGACGCAGAAATTCTTCATGGGTCAGCACTTCTTCGTGCTCCGGTATTTTTGCGCCGTCCGGCATACAGTACCGGCAGCGCAGGTTGCAGCGGTCGGTGACCGACAGGCGCAGGTAGTGGATATCCCGGCGGCAGGAATCAAACATAGCCGCCCTCCGACCGGATGTAATGGCCGCTCTTGCCGCCGGTCTTTTCCACCAGATGGATGCCGCTCAGCTCCATGCCCTTGTCCACAGCTTTGCACATGTCGTAGATGGTCAGCAGGGCTGTGGAAACGCCGGTCAGGGCTTCCATCTCCACGCCGGTGACGCCGCTGGTTTTGACCGTGCAGCGGGCTTCCACGGCCTGCTGTTCGGGCAGCAGTTCAAAATCCACGTGTACCTTGGTCAGCGGCAGGGGATGGCACAGCGGGATCAGCTCGCTGGTGCGTTTGGCGGCCATAATGCCGGCGATGCGGGCCACGCCCAGCACGTCGCCCTTTTTCACCGTGCCGCTCTGCACGGCGGCAAAGGCTTCGGCGTTCATGGTAAGGGTGCCCCGGGCCGTAGCCTCCCGGGCGGTGACCGGTTTGCCGCTCACATCCACCATCACGGCATTTCCGGCGGCATCAAAATGGGTCAGATTATTTTCACTCATTTATTTCTTGTCCTTATTACGCTCTATTGCAAAACTCCCTGCCGTTCGACAGCGAGACGGAGAGGGTTTCTCAGCAATGGCCGAAGCCGCAGTTGGGCCAGTGGCATTCCGCACAGCCCAGGCACAGCCCGCCCTCGCCCAGCCGGGCAATGTCCTCGGCGGTGATGGGGGCATCGGCCAGCAGGCGGGGCAGCAGCAGGTCAAAAATCGTTCGCTTGGCGTACATCACACAGCCGGGCAGGCCGCACACGGGTACCCCGTCCAGATAGCTGACCAGGAACATGGCACCCGGCAGCACCGGCGCGCCGTAGCTGATGATGTCGGCGCCGGTGTTTTTGATGGCCAGCGGGGTGCGGTCGTCGGGGTCCACGCTCATGCCGCCGGTGGTGAAGATCAGCTCACAGCCTGCGTCTTTTGCCTCCAGAATGGCGGCCGTGATGCCCGCCGGGTCATCATCGCAGACCTTGCAGAAGGTCATCTCACAGCCATATTCGGCCAGCTTGTTTTGCAAAATCGGGGTGAATTTGTCCTCGATGCGGCCCTTGAACACCTCGCTGCCGGTGGGGATGACGGCAAACTTCTTCGCACGGAAGGGCAGCACGTTCAGGATGGGGTCCGGCCCGGCAGCGGCCTGCATGGCGTCCATCTTTTCCTGCTCGATCACCAGTGGGATGATGCGGGTGCCGGCCAGCTTCTGGCCTTTTTTCACGGGCATATCACCGTGGATGGTGGCGATCATCATCTGGGGCGTGCGGTTCACAGCCAGCAATGCGGCGCGATCGATCTTGAGCAGGCCGTCGCAGTCGGCGATCAGCTCGATCTTGCCCTCTTTCGGTTCGGTGCCGTGGATGTTTTTGCCGGCAGCAGCTTTGTACAGCAGGGCCGCTGCCTCGTCCTCATGCAGGATGCCGGGGCGCTTTTCCCAGACATAGAGGTTTTCTTTGCCGATGGACAGCAGCACTGGGATGTCCTCGGGCTGGACGATGTGCCCCTTACGGAAGCGCGGGCCCTTGAACTCGCCTGGGATGATCTGGGTGATATCGTGGCAGAGCACCTGCCCTGCCGCGTCAACAGTGCGGATCAATTTCATCTTTTTAATCTCCTTACAACGCAGGCAGCTGGTTCGCGGCGGAACGGATGATTCAGCTGTCAGTACCAACATAACGGTTCCGGCAGAAAATGTCAAGCAAAAGTGAGGATGTCCGGCCCCGGGCGGCACTTTGTGCATCGGCAGCACAAAGCTCTGTGGATAAATGATGATTCACGCAAAAACGATGATTTATAAGAAAAGATAACAAGGATGAAACTTCTGAGCTGCAAATTCAGCATAGACTTAAAAAGCGGGCCTCTTCGGAATGCGTTCATTCCAGAGAGGCCCGCTTTTATCTTATCCTCAATGTAGGCCGGACCGGTCTTTTGGTAGATCTCAAGCGCCCGGTCGCCGTGGTCGACAACGGTTTCTGCACAGGACACCCACGGGTTGTTGTGGCAGAAGATGCCGGCGGTCTCTTTATATCCCGGAGGATAGCTGGAAATCTCGCCCAGCTCTTCAGACTTGACGGGTGCGGCAGCATCGAGTGGAATAAATCTACTTGAAAAGCGACAGCTTTTGTAGAGAGCAGCATCAATCTGGTTCCGCTCTTGATTTTACAGCAAAATCCCCCTGCATTGACCTTTGAACCGGGTCAGCGTAGGGGGGGATTTTTCGTTTTATGTTTTACGATGTGGTCACGCAGGGAAGGCCACAAAACAAAACGAACACGTTGCCTACCATTTGAATGGTGACTTCGTGTTCGTTTTGCTCTTGATTGGTGGAGAATAGCGGGATCGAACCGCTGACCTCTTGCATGCCATGCAAGCGCTCTCCCAGCTGAGCTAATCCCCCAGATGTTCGTGCCGTGCCTGACGACAGAAGTAATTATACCAGCGCTTTGCCGGATTGTCAACAGCTTTTTTGGGATTTTCTGCAAAAAAATTCCCGCCGGGGAAATGCCCTTCCCGGCGGGAAAAATGATCGCGAAAAAACTTACGCTCTGGCGTTCTGCCGGTCGAAGATCTGCGGGGCGACACGGATCAGGATCACCACAAGGACGGTGGTCAGGATGGCTTCAGGCAGCATGTAGGTGGCGTTGTACACGGCGCTGTACAGCCAGCACAGACCGTCCACGCTCATGTTGGAGATGCCGGGAAAGCCGATCTCGGTCATCCAGCTGAAAGCGTAGTCGTAGTCCTTCCAGACGATGTAACCGGACAGAAAGCTGCACAAAAAGCGCAGCAGGCACACCACAAAGGCGCTGACACCGACACCCACGGTGCGGCTGCGGAACGGCTTTGCGATCAGGCAGGCAAAGCCCAGCACCGTGAAGGCCAGAAGGTAGTCTAGCAGCACGCAGCCCACCTGTGCCGTGAGGGTCTGGCAGTATGCCAGATTGCCAAGGCCCTGCACAAGCTGGATCAGGCTGTTGACGAAAGCGGTCATGACGCCCCACTTTGCGCCGTGGCGGTAGCTCATTACCAGAATGGGCACCATGCTGAACAGGGTGATGGAACCGCCGTGGGGCATGAGCGGGATCTGGATCATGCTCAAAACGGTGGACAGAGCGATCATCAGTGCACCCTCCACCAGAATGCGGGTCTTGGAATAGGTTTTGGTCATAGAGATTCCTCTTCTCTTTATAAATAGTACACAAAAACAAAATGCGCCCACTTTTGCAAGCAGGCGCAAGGGTGTTTGAGAAAGAACGGACAGCTCCGCAAACTCCCTACGCCGGCATTGCCCGGATCAGGTAAAGGGTACTCCGCTCAGTGCGGATCTCAGCCTTACGGCGCCCCTGTTTTTATGTCCGCGTCCAGTATAGCGCAGCCGGGCGGCAAAAGTCAACCCTTGCCGACATAATTGCCCGGCCCGGCGCATAGGCTGTAGCAGCACGATACAGGGGGCGTGGGGGTATGAGAGCAGATCCGGAACAGCGGGCGGTACAGCTGGCAGAATACATCGTGGAGCAGGGGGCCACCGTGCGCGCTGCGGCTGCAGCGTTTGGGTGCAGCAAGTCCACCGTGCACAAGGACGTTTCGGTGCGGCTGGTCCGGGTCAGCCCGGGGCTGTCGGCACAGGTGCGGGCGGTGTTGGCACGCAACAAAGCCGAGCGGCATCTGCGCGGCGGGGCTGCCACCCGCCGAAAATACCGTAAATAGAAGCGCAGCGCCCCTGCACGCCGCCGGATGGACGGAGCAGGGGCGCTGCTGTGTTCAGTGCCCGGCCCGGAACTGATTCAAGGCACCTTTTTCCAGCCGGGACACCTGCGCCTGACTGATGCCGATCTCCTGCGCCACCTCCATCTGGGTCTTGCCCCGGAGATAGCGCAGCTCCATGATCCGCTTTTCGCGCGGGGTCAGCCCGGCCACGGTCTGCCGGAACTGCAGCCCGCTGATCCAGCTGTCCTCGCCATCCGGGTCGCGCACCTGGTCGATGAGGTACATGGCATCGCCGCCGTCGGTATACACCGGCTCTTCCAGGCTTACCGGCTCTACCACCGATTCCAGTGCCGCGGTCACCTCCCGGCGGGACAGGCCTGCCTCCCCGGCGATCTCGTCCATGGTGGGTTCCCGGCCCAGCTGCTTCTCCAGCGTTTCGCGGGCCTGCATGGCCCGGTAGGCGGTATCGCGCAGGCTGCGGCTTACCCGCAGGGCATTGTTATCCCGCAAAAAGCGCCGGATCTCGCCGATGATCATGGGCACGCCGTAGGTGGAAAACCGCACCGGCTGGGCAGGGTCAAAGTTGTCGATGGCTTTGATGAGCCCGATGCACCCCACCTGAAACAGGTCGTCGAGGTTTTCGCCCCGCTGGGCAAAGCGCTGCACCACGCTCAGCACCAGCCGCAGGTTGCCCTCCACCATGCGTTCCCGTGCTCCTGCATCCCCGGCGTGGGCCTGCAGGAGCAGCTGCCGCTTTTCGCTTTCGGACAAAACAGGAAGCTGCGCCGTGTTCACGCCGCACAGTTCCACCTTATTGTACATCCAAACGCCCCCGGTCTGTTTTGAAGTTCACCGGGAGTATGGCCGCAGGGGCAAACCACTATGCGTGGAAAAAATTACACGCCCACCCGGCAGCCGGATGAGCGTGCAAAAAAGCCGCAATTGCAATTGGCCCATAATTATGGTATGCTTTAAACGCAGCCGCAAGGCTGCCACGAGGCGCTGCGTCCCACAAATGCAGGCGGCTGAGCTCCTTACCGGCACCTGAGTGCCCGGTGGAGCGAATTTTTCTTGAAATCTCGGCCTCCCCCGGATGCCCAAGGGCGGAAAGGGGGGATGCACCATGACGTTTGAACAGGTCGTAATGCTACTTTCGTTGCTTGGCGGAGCAATCTACGTTACATTTCAGATCACATGGACTGTCTCGCACAGTGATGATAAAAAGAAAAAATGACCGCCTTCAAGTCTCCACACCTGAACGGTCATCTTTTCTGATCACTATATGGTAAGGAGCTAGTCGTTTGTATGGGCCAGCGCCTTTTGTATTTTCAGTATAGACGATTCCGCGCGGTTTGTCAAGGGCAGGCCGTGTTACATTTCAGATCACATGGACTGTCTCGCACAGGGATGATAAAAAGAAAAAATGACCGCCTTCAAGTTCCCAAGCCTGAACGGTCATTTTTTCTGATCAATCTGGTAAGGAGCTAGTCGTTTGTATGGGCCAGCGCCTTTTGTATTTTCAGTATAGACGATTCCACGCGGTTTGTCAAGGACAAGGCCGCGCTTTTTTATTGCCCTTCCAGTTGGAGCTTCAGGGTCTGGATGATGCGCTTTTCAAGGCGGGAGATGTAACTCTGGCTGATGCCCAGGGCGTCGGCGGCTTCCTTCTGGGTGCGTTCCACGCCGTCGGTCAGGCCGAAGCGCAGCTCCATGATCCGGCGCTCCCGGGCCGAAAGGCTGTTCACGGCGCGGCGCAGACCGGCGCGCTCGGCGTCCTGCTCCAGCTGCTGGCCCACCATGTTCTCGTCGCTGCCGAGGATGTCCGACAGCAGCAGCTCGTTGCCGTCGCCGTCCACATTCAGCGGCTCGTCAAGGCTGGCCTCCTGGCGGCGGTTGGAGGTCTTGCGCAGGTACATCAGGATCTCGTTGCCGATGCAGCGGCTGGCGTAGGTGGCCAGCTTGATGCTGCGTTCCGGCGTGAAGGTGTTCACGGCCTTGATCAGCCCGATGGTGCCGATGCTGATCAGGTCCTCGGCGGGCACACCGCTGTTCTCGTACTTTTTGGCAAGGTACACCACCAGCCGCAGATTGTGCAGGATGAGCGCATCGCGGGCGTCTGCCTCTCCGGCGGCCATGCGGGCCAGTAGGGCTTTTTCCTCGGCGGGGGAGAGGGGAGAGGGCAGGCTGGCGGTGCCGGCCAGATACTGCACGCCGCCGCAAAACCGCAGCCGCGCACACAGGCGGTGCCAGAGCTGCCGCAAAAACTGGAACATGAGCAGTCCTCCCTATAATAAGTATTATAAGAGCAGCTGTGCCGCATCCTCGCCGTACAGCAGCTCCCATGCAGGGTCCGGCGGCGTGGGGCAGCAGAACGCCGCCAGCAGCCCGCCTGCGCGGTCTTTGCCCAACTGCAGGGCAGCGGGCAGGGCAGGCAGCATGCTCTGCCCGTGGATGCTGCGGCAGGGCACCAGATGCACCCCCAGCTCCGGCGGGGGCGGGGCTGTGCTGTGGGCAAACCAGCCATCGAGATACTGCCGGGCTGCCTGCGGCAGGCGGTGCCGCACCGCCGGGTACTGCACCAGAACCACGGCCTTGCCGCTCAGCGGCTCCTGCAGGGCAAAGCCGGTGTCGTGGAAGGCCTGTACCGGCAGCTGCACCCCGGCCACCTCCAGCGTGGCGGGCACGCTGGGCGCGCCGCTGCGGCCAAAGCAGTACAGCAGGGCCCGCAGTACGGCATACACCCCCGCACAGCTGGCCAGCAGCCGCCCGGGGGACAGGGGCAGGCTGACACTCAGGTTGCGGCTCTGCACGCCGGGCAGCACCACCGCTCCGCACAAAAGCAGGTTGAGCAGTGCATACCACGCACACAACCGGGCAAAACGCCCCCGCCCGGGCAGGCCGTAGGCGGCGGCCACCACCGCGCAACCTGTGAAAATTTTATAACCAACTGCCACGGCTCCCGGCAGCTCCGGGGCCAGCAGTACCAATGCCGACACTGCCGCCAGCGCCGCCCCGGTGCACAGCCGCACCCCAGTGCACACGGTGGCGCACAGCAGACCGGCTGCGGTGAGAAACAGCACAGCAAGGACAAAATTGGTCAGCAGAAGCTCGTCGAGGTAGATCACGCTTTTCAATGCTGCAGCCCCCTTGCAACCAGTGTACCGCCCGGCGGCGGCAAAGCTTGTCGGAACCGGAAAACCGCCTGCGGACTGTACAAAAGCAATACTTTTATAGACCTTGTTTCACATTTTTTACACTTTTTGCAAAAAGGTACTTGAACATTTCTGGAAAGTGTGGTATATTATTGCCATCCTAGTAAGGATTGGTGAGCACACGAAAGTGAGCTTGCAAAATATCTTTCTACATTTTGAAGGGAGTAATTCATTATGATGATGCCTGCAAACTTTTCCGCAATCTCTGAGAACGAGATGACCTACGTCAACGGTGGCGCTTCTCTGGCTGACATCCTGGCTCCGTCTCTGGAAGTCAAGAACTGGCAGAAGTTCAACACCAACATGGTTACCATCATCGGTAACAGCTTCATGAGCAGCTACATCAAGAACACTGTCGGCCAGCTGTTCAACGGCGCTTACAAGCCCGGCAACCTGGGCAACGCATGGCTCACCGGCGTCAAGGATGCTTACGGCACCGGCTCCGCTGCTGGCTTCGGCAAGCATGAGGGTGAGCTGACCGCTGGCGACAAGTTCCTGAACGGTGCTAACGGCGTTCTGAACGCTGGCCTGCGTATGGTCGGTTCCGCTGCTGCTATCTACAACCTGGCTACCGGCACCGTGAAGAACGATGCCAGTGAGAAGGCTTGGACCATCGCTGGCTAATCAGTATTTGTGACTGACTAGCTGGTTTGCCTGAGGGCAGACCAAAGAACAGGTTCTGAATGGGCCCGGAGACGAAAGTCTCCGGGCCCATTTTTGCGTGCAGCTCCCTCTAGGAGGAAGCCTTTTTGGTTGGTACAGGAGGGTCTGGCGTTTTTTTGTCAATGGTTCGCGGTGCAGACAGAATGACGGGGCGTGTTACAGAAAGGACTTCGGCATTTCGACCGTGGGCTTCAAAACCGTGAGGGTCTGCGCACGAGATCAAAGCAGGGGCAGCACAGTTCTGTCAGACACGATTGTCTGAGCGGAGTGCGGCACCTGCTTTGTTTGATCTGGTCTTGGATTTGCAGCGGGCGGGGCTGCAGAATTGTTTTGACAATAGCCTGGGATGTGATACAATAAACCTATATCGTCCGGTTGGGACCGGACCAAAGGAGGAACAAAAAATGAGATCATGGAACTACAAGCTGCTGTGTGGGGCGGTGTGCCTGGCACAGCTGGCCTGCCTGAGCCTGCCGGTGTGGGCAGCGGAAAACACTGGCCCCATCACAGCCCAGACCACGATGCAGGAAATCCGGCAGGACCCCAGCATTGCAAAGTCGGGCATCTTCACCTTTGGCAACGCCGATGATGGCAGCGCACTGCTGCGAGCTTGCTTTCAGAACCAGACCTTGGCAGAATACGCAGGCCAGGAACAGGCAGAGGACTGTGCGGCAGCCCTGAACCTGGTAGTAGAAAACTACAATGCAGGCCGTCAGGTAACCTACAAGGTCTACACGGAGGAGGAGATCGCCGCCACGCCAGCCAAGGCAGCGGTGGAACTGTATTATTTCCCGGCGGAGCAGGCAAACGCCAAATTTGCGGTGGTGCTGGGCGGCAACATTGCCTTTACCAGCGGCGAGCTGCGGGAGGGTATGGCGTCAGCGGCTCAGCTCCATGATATGGGGTACGGGGTGTTCGTGCTGCGGTACCGCATCTGGATGGATATGGGCGACAATGCTCCCCTGGAGGACCTGGCCCGGGCGGTGGAATATATCACGGCCCATGCAGAGGAACTTGGCGTGCAGCCAGAGGACTACGCCCTGGTGGGCTTTTCCTCCGGCGGACAGGTGGCAGGAGTGTTTGCCAACAGCAAGCGAGGCTATGGTCGGTATCATGTGGCAAAACCCGGCGTGTTGCTGCTGGGGTATTCCGTCTCCGACACCTCCGTGATGAAGCCGGTATACTACACCCTGTACGATATCGGCACCTGTGGGTGGCGTTATTACTGGACCTCTCTGGACAAGGCTGTGGAAGAAGGATATCCGCCGGTATACTTCTGGCGCGGAAACGACGACAGTATGCTGGGCCCTGCCTGGGTGCCCGGCCAGTATAACGATTTTGAAAAGGCTCTGCAGGCCTGCAATGTACCCTACAAACGTGTGACATATCAGCACGCACCCCACGCCATCGGCACCGGCAACGGTACGGATGCAGAGGGCTGGATGACGGATGCGGTGGATTTCTGGGAAGCACATACCACCGGCTGATTCAAATCGGAAAGGAATGGGTGAAATGTTCGGACATCTGCTGAAACGCGGTGCGGCCATGCTGTGCCTTGCGGCTGTTCTTGCCCTGCCGGCCTATGCGGAAGGCCGCATCACCACCGATATGACCATGAAGGAGATCCGCTCCGACCCGGCCATTGCGGGCAGCGGAATCTCGACGTATATCAAAGGCGATGCGGACAGCCTTGCACTGCGCCGCCTGTATGAAAACAAGACCCTTCTGGACTATGTGGGTGAGACCACGGCACAGGACAGCGCCGACGGCCTGAACATCGTCATTGAGAATTACGAAGCCGGTAAGCAGGTGACCTGGCAGGTGTACAGCCCGGAAGAGGTCGCAGCCGACTCCTCGCTGGGCTGTGTGCAGCTGTACTGGTTCCCCGGCACGAATGCCGATGGCAAATATGCGCTGGTGGTGGGCGGCAATGCGGCCATGAAAAGCGGCGACCTGAACGAGGGCATTGCTGTGGCAGCGAAGCTGAACAAGATGGGCTATAGCGTCTTTGTGCTGCGGTATCGCATCTGGTGGGATATCAGCAACAACGGCCCCCTGCAGGATCTGGGCCGGGCGGTGCAGTTCATCACGAACCATGCACAGCAGTTCGGCGTGCAGCCGGAAAACTATGCCCTCGTGGGCTTTTCCTCCGGCGGGCAGCTGTGCGGGCTGTTCAGTTCGGATAAGCGCTATGGCTACAAGGCCTATGATGTGCCAAAGCCCGGTGCACTGCTGATGGGCTACCCCGTCAACGATTTTGCAGAGATCAAGCCGGTGTACCATGCCGTGATGGACCCGGCATCCTGCAGATGGAGGTATTACTGGTCGGATATCTCAGGCGGCATCACACCGGACTTCCCGCCGACCTATTTCTGGTACGGCAAGAATGATGTTTCCCTGAAGACTCTGGGATATCCGTTCCAGGGACCGGCCGTCCGGAAGGCGTTGGAGGCAAACGGTGTGCCCTGTGAGGTGCACGTCTATGAAAATGCACCCCACGCCATCGGTACCGCCAACGGCACCGATGCAGAGGGCTGGATGACGGATGCGGTGGCTTTCTGGGAGCAGCACACTTCCTGAAATATCAGAATTTGAATTTATAAAAAAGGGGATGCTTTTATGCAAAACAAGATCTCTCGCCGCCAGTTTCTGCAGGTGACCGGTGCCTCGGCCGCCGCGCTGCTGCTGGCCGGCCTGCCGGTGGAGGCCTCTGCCGCATCGGGCCATCTGACCGTTACGCCGGATACCCTCGTCTCTGACCTGCGTGCCGACCCGACATTCGCCGCCAGCGGCGTGTGGACCTGGCAGAGTGCCGTGGACAGCCCGGACACCCCGGAAGCAGGCACCACGCTGTCGGACTATGTGGGCGCCAACATGGCACAGGACAGCGCCGACGCCCTGAACTATCTGGCCGATACCTATGAAGCCGGCACTCAGGTGACATATAAAGTGTACTCCCCGGAGGAGATCGCCGCAGACGCCACCCGTGATGGCGTGGAACTGTATTACTGGCCGTCGGAAGTGCCCGGCAGCAAGTTTGTGGTGGTCATGTCCGGCAATGTGCTCAACAATACTGCCAATATGTCCGAGGGCTATGCCACGGCATGGCGGCTGCACCAGATGGGCTATGCAGCCTTCGTGCTGCGCTACCGCGTGTTCCTCAAGGCAAAGGACAACGCCCCGGTGGCTGACCTTGGCAACGCTGTCCGGTTCATCACCACTCATGCAGACCAGTTCAATGTGCAGCCGGAAAACTACGCACTGCTGGGCTATTCCTCCGGCGGCCATCTGGCCGGTGTGTTCTCCGGCGACGAACTGGGCTACAAGCACTATGGGGTACCCAAGCCCGGTGCTTTGCTGCTGGGCTATCCCATCAACAATTTCTTTGAGTATAAGCCGGTCTATCATGCTGCTATCGACCCCTTTGTACTGGAGGGCCGGTACTATGAACTGAACATCTCTGACTGTGTCACCGACGATTACCCGCCGGTGTATCACTGGTACGGCGAGAACGATTATGTGTTCCCGCTGCTGTGCTACCCGGCTCAGCGCCCGGCGCTGAGCCGCGCACTGGAAAAGCACCATGTGCCCTGCAAAGAGGTGCTGTTCCCCAATGCGACCCACGGCGTGGGTACCGGCGCAGGCACCGATGCCGACGGCTGGATGCTGGACGCTGCGAACTTCTGGGAGACCCAGATCAACGGCTGAATCTGAACAAAAAAGGAGCGGAATGCGATGAAAGATCTGAATGCATGTCTGGCAAGCCTGAACCTCGGCCTGCCGGACGATGTGCGCCGTCTGAAGGAGGCGGGCTATTACACCGAGGCCATTGCCCGCATCGACGCATATCTTGCGGAGGACTGGACAAAAACGCAGAACCAGCCGGTGCAGCCCGGCGGCCCTCTGCCGGAAAACCCCACGCCCCACGGGGTGGACGCCATGCGGGATGCTCTGCTGGCCCAGCGGGAGATCCTGCGCCGTCTGCCGCTGGACTATACGGTGCCCGAAGCACAGGCGCTGGAACTGCTGCAGGACCTTGTGCGGGACTTTACCCCGGAGGAATTCCGGGCACTGGACCGCGCCGGGGCCATGGACTGGCGGTTCGTGGAAGGGGAGAAGCGGTACATCCGCTCCTTTGCCGAGACCCTGCTGGCCACCCATCCGGAGCTGGCAGCACGGCAGATCGACCCGCCCCTGCAGCACCCCAGCTGGGAGCGGTATGAGCCGGAGCACGACCAGATGGTGCGCACCGGCGCAGTCAGCGCGGACATCACGCTGGAAACCAGCATCGGCATGAGTGACGCGGCCTTTGCCGCAGCCCTTGCGGCCGCAAAGCAGCAGGGGCGCAGCACCGTGCACGTCCGGGTGTGGCTGCCGCTCCCGGCGGCCTGCCCGGCACAGAGCGGCATCACGCTGGATTCCTTCACCGAGCCGCCGACCCACATTGCACCGGAAGATGCCGCCCAGCGCACGGCGTATTGGGAGGCCGACCTTGCCGAGAACCGGCCCTTTGGCGCAGTGTACAGCTACCGTACCACGGCCCGCTATGCCGACCCGCTGCACATGCAGGCGGACCCCGTGCAGCCGGATTTTGACACGCAGGAGGAGCTGCCGCATCTGGAGTTCACGCCCTATTTGCGGGCACTGGCGGCCCAGCTCACCCAGGGGCTCACCGACCCGGTGCAGAAGGCAAAGCGCATTTACGACTATGTGACCCTCAACACTCACTATCACTACCAGCCGCCCTACTTCGTGCAGGAAAACATCACCGACGGCTGTGCCCACAACCGCCGGGGCGACTGCGGCATCATGGCCTCTACCTTCATCGTGCTGTGCCGCCTGGCCGGTATCCCGGCCCAGTGGCAGAGCGGTCTGGTGGTGCGGCGGGGGATGGTGGGCTGCCACGACTGGGCCGCGTTCTACATCGCGCCCTACGGCTGGATGTACGCCGACTGCTCGGCCGGTGCCTCCATGGCCCGTGCCGGGAACGAGAAGATGCGCCTGCACTACTTCGGCAATCTGGACACCGGGCGCATGGTGGCCAACCGTGCCCTCTGCGCACCCTTTGACCCGCCCATGTGCTCCTTCCGCGCCGACCCCTGTGACAATCAGGTGGGCGAGGTGGAAGCCGACGGTGTGGGCCTGTACGGCGAGCAGCTGCAGTGGAGCCAGACGCTGCGCCGCTACGAGACACTGTAAAAAGCAAAAGGTCCGGGCTTTGCATCTGCACGGCCCGGATCTTGGATTTTATAAGGAGACATCCCATGGAATTTCTTTCGCTTTTGTATACGGTTCTGCTGGTGGCCATCTGCCTGCAGCAGGCACTGCTGCTGTACCGATCCGGAAAACCGGCACCCCGGCAGGACGACGAAGCCCTCAAGGAGTGGGTGCGTCAGCAGCTGGACGTCCAGTCGAAGCTCTTTGCCCAGAAGCAGGCCGAGCTGGCCCGGCAGAACTACGACGCCATGCGCGGCATCAGCGAAACGCTGCAGACCGCTGTGCAGGGTATGAGCAGCACCCTGAATGCCGGGCAGGCCGCGCAGCAGCAGACCATGGAACAGCGCCTGCAGGGGCTGGAAGCTTCCAACGCCCGCAAGCTGGAAGAAATGCGCAAAACGCTGGCCGAAAGCATGGCCGCCCTGCAGGCACAGAATGCCCAGAAGCTGGACGAGATCCGCTGCACGGTGGACGAGCAGCTGCAGGATGCCCTGCAGAAGCGGGTGACCGAGAGCTTCAAGGCGGTCAACGCCCAGCTGGAACAGGTGTACAAGGGCCTGGGTGAGATGCAGAGCCTTGCCGCCGATGTGGGCGGCCTGAAACAGGTGCTGTCGGGCGTCAAGACCCGCGGCATCCTGGGCGAGATCCAGCTGGGAGCCATTCTGGAAGAAATTCTGGCCCCAGAGCAGTACGACACCAATGTGGCCACCATCCCCGGCAGCACCCAGCGGGTGGAGTACGCTATCAAAATGCCGGGTGCCGACGGCGGCAGTGTCTGGCTGCCGATCGACTCCAAGTTCCCCGGTGATACCTACGCCCACCTGCAGGATGCGCAGGCATCCGGTGATGCGCAGGCTGTTGAAAACGCCCGCCATGCACTGGAACTGGTGCTGCGCAGCGAGGCCAAGGACATCCGCGAAAAGTATGTGGAGCCGCCTTATACCACAGCCTTCGGCATCCTGTTTCTGCCCTTCGAGGGCCTGTACGCTGAGGTGGTGAATGCGGGCCTGCTGGAGGTGCTGCAGCGGGACTATCAAGTGAACGTGGCCGGCCCCAGCACCATGGCGGCCCTGCTCAACAGCCTGCAGATGGGCTTCAAGACTCTTGCCATCCAGAAACGTTCGGGCGAGGTGTGGCAGCTGCTGGGTGCCGTCAAGACTGAGTTCGACAAGTTCGGGCAGGGGCTTTCCAAGCTGCAGCAGCGTCTGCGCCAGACCGACGAAGAGCTGGACAACCTTATCGGCGTGCGCAGCCGTGCCATCAGCCGCAAATTGCGGGCCGTACAGACGATGGACGACGCCAGCGCTGCGGCCCTGCTGGAGCTGGACACCGAGCCGGGCCGCCCTGTGTCTGCCCGCCTGCCGGAAAGCAGGGGCGATGAATAACGGTTGTGGTCAGGGGGGGCAGGAAAAGCCGCAGATTCCTCTTGCTAAATTTCTGACAATGTGCTATACTAGGAATTGTTCTTAAGAAAAATCGGCCGCTTTCTGCGGCACAGCATAAAAATAAAGGAGCATGGGATTTATGAGCGTACAGAAGATCAGCAATGCCATTCTGGGCGTGGGGGTGGACGATACCACCATCGACCTGTTTGAAAGTCAGTACCCGGTGCCTACCGGCGTCAGCTACAACTCCTATGTCATTCTGGATGAAAAGGTCGCCATTCTGGACACGGTGGACAACCGTGCCACGGATGCCTGGCTGGCAAACCTCACCGAAGCGCTGGGCGACCGCATGCCGGAATATCTGGTGGTCTCCCACATGGAGCCGGACCATGGTGCCAACATTGCCCGCCTGGCCGCTAAGTACCCGGACATGAAGGTGGTGGGCAACGCCAAGACCTTTGTGTATATGGAGCAGTTCTTCGGCCCGGATGCCGTGGCCAAGGAGCGCCGTGTGGTGGTGAAGGACGGCGAGAGCTTGTCTCTGGGGAGCCACACCCTCACCTTTGTGTTTGCACCCATGGTGCACTGGCCGGAGGTCATGGTCAGCTATGAGAGCAGCGAAAAGGTGCTGTTCTCCGCCGACGGTTTCGGCCGCTTCGGGGCGGTGGCAAAGTTTGACGAAAAGGCCGACTGGGCCAGCGAAGCCCGCCGGTATTACCTGAACATCGTGGGCAAGTACGGCCCGCAGGTGCAGGCACTGCTCAAAAAGGCAGCCGCACTGGATATTGCCACCATCTGCCCGCTGCACGGCCCGGTGCTCACCGGGGACCTGGGCAAGTATCTGGCCTATTATGATACCTGGTCCAGCTACAAGCCGGAGGAGCCGGAAAAGATCCTTGTGGCCAGTGCTTCCATCCACGGCCATACCCGCGCCGCGGCCCACACCATGGCCGAAAAGCTGCGTGCCAAGGGCGCAAAGGTGGTGGAGATGGACCTGACCCGCACCGATGTGTCCTACGCCGTCACCGAGGCATTCCGCTGCGGAAAGATCGTTCTGGCCTGCGCCACCTATGACGGCTTCCTCTTCCCGCCGATGGAGTCCCTGCTGACCCACCTCAAGACCAAGGCGTTCCAGAACCGTACCGTCGGCCTGATGGAGAACGGCACCTGGGCCCCCATGGCTGCCAAACTCATGCGCGCTGAGCTGGAAGGCATGAAGAACATCACGGTCTGCGAGAACGTGGTCACCGTCCGCTCTGCTGCCAATGCTGCTGCGGAGGCCCAGATGGACGCTCTGGCCGACGAGATCGTGGCAAAATAAGCCCCAAAAGCGCGTAAAATCAGAAAAGACAAGCTGCCCGCATACCGGATGTGACAAGATCACACGGTATGCGGGCAGCTTTTTATCGGGGTGCAGGACTGTAGCGAGAGGACAGAAAGTGCGCTATGGAATAGAAAAAGTAATTATTTGATCTGTGCCAGCACCGCAGCAATGTCACCGTCAAAAAGCAGTGACTGCTTGGCGATCTCATTCGGACAGACGGCCTCGCCCTTGTTGATGCAGACGTAGGTGGCATTGGGGTTCCTGGCTGTCATCCGCCAGAAAGGATACTTGATGATGACCGGCGTATTATAGCCAACGCCTAACTCTAAGAACAAAATCTTCTGTCCCTCGTGGCGGCGCAGAAATTCGCTGTACCGCTCGGCGGCGGCGTGCCAGCCGGCATCCTCTACAAAGCTGTCATCACTGCGCAGGTTCATCGTGAGCAGCTTGCCGCAGTGCGGGCAGTGGGGGACAAGCTCGGACGGAACAGAAGTTTTCAGGATGGTATTCTCCGGCACGGTCAGTTGACCATCCGGTGCGAGGACATACCCCTGTGCTTCTACCATCTGCCGGATGAGTGCCTCATTGTCGAAAGTCTCCTGGCAGCACGGTTCACTGCATTGGAACAGGCCGTAATCGCCCTGCGTGTAGAACAGCCGCTTTTTGTCGAACCCTGCTTTCTGGAAGCAGTGGTCCACATTGGTGGTGATTACAAAGTGATCCTTATCCTGCACCAGCCGGAACAGCGCGTCGTATACAGGCTTCGGGGCGTTCTGATAGCGGTTGATATAAATGTACCGGCTCCAGTACGCCCAGTATTCCTCCATGGTGGAGTAGGGGTAGAACCCACCGGAATACATATCCGTAAAGCCGTATTTGCTGGCAAAATCGGAGAAATATGTTCGGAATCGTTCCCCGGCGTAGGTGAACCCGGCGGAGGTGGACAGCCCGGCTCCTGCGCCGATGATGACGGCATCAGCCTCGTGCAGGGCCTTTTTGAGCTGCTCAGGCTGTGAGCAGTCGGGTGTAGATTTCCTTGTCCAAATCTTTGAAAACATTGAAGATCACCTTTTTGATGGTTGTGGGTGTTTGCAGGAACTCCTTCACAGTCTGTACGGCAATTTCTGCCGCATCCTCATTCGGGAAACAGAACACGCCGGTGGAGATGCAGCAGAATGCGATGCTTTCCAGCCCGGCTTCTGCGGCCTTCGTCAGGCAGGTGCAGTAGCAGGAGGCCAGCAGGGTGCGGTCCCGTGCGGTGACGCGCCCGGTCACGATGGGCCCCACCGTGTGCAGGACATACCGGCAGGGCAGGTTGAAGGCCGGGGTGAGTTTGGCCTGCCCGGTGGGCTCTTCGTGGCCCTGCTGTGCCATCAGGCGGGCACAGGCGCTGCGCAGCTGTACCCCGGAAAAGGTATGGATGCAGTTGTCGATGCAGCGGTGGCCGGGCACATAGCAGCCGGTCATGCCGCTGTTGGCGGCGTTGACGATGGCGTCGCACTGCAGCGTGGTGATGTCGCCCTGCCACAGGTAAAGGGCGGCTTCCCCGCAGCGGGCGGCGGGGGTCAGGCTTTCAAGGACGGTAACGCCCTTCTGGGCAAGCTCGGCGCGCAGGTATTCGTCCTGCACCTGCAAAAACTCCGGGCTGGCATCCCGGGGCGGGCGCACATTGAGCAGTGCGCGCAGCAGCTGCTTCTGCCCGGCGGCATCGTCCGGGACGGCCAGCTGCCGGTATTCGGGGGCTTCTGCCAGCAGGCTGCTGAGCAAAAAACGGCGGCGTTCGGTCTGGGTCATAGAAAGACCTCCTTTGCGGTACCAAACGGCAAAACGCCCTGAAAACAGCGTTTCCAAGGCGATCTGCACGAAATGGGAATCAGAACTCGTAGGGAGGGTTGCCGGAGAAGTCGGCGATGGCGCCGTGAGCATCCTCCAGGTAGAACACCTCAAAGATGGGGTTGGTGGCTTCGCCGTACTGGCCCTTCACGATGGGGTTGGCGATGCTCATCTCCTTGGCAGCCATGTTGTTTTCAAACACAGCTTTGCCGTGCAGGCGGATCCAGGCGTATTCCGGGCTGGACACCGAGATCTCGGTGTAGGGGTTGGCCTGCAGATCCTTGTATACGTCCTTCTGGCTGTTGGTGCAGAACCACAGCTTGCCGTCCAGCTCACCGGCGAACATGAAGGGACGGCACTTGGCCTTGCCGTCACGGCCAACGGTGGCCAGATACTGCACGGGGTTGGCATTCAGGAATTCAACGACTTTGTTCAGAGACATGGTTTGGTACCTCCAGGATTATTGCATTGGGTGTGCGGGGCATCTCGGCGTGCCCCGGCTGACGAAGCTATGATACACCCCTTTTTGCCCGGCGTAAAGTACGCACAATGCGGTAACCTGGTTACCGGCGAGTGACTTTTGACCGGTTACGATTCGGGAACTTTTGCGGTGAACCGCTGATTTCTCGCAATTTGGACTGCGAAAAAATTTTTGAGCCGGATGTGCGGGGGTGCCCGGCCCCTGCTTGACAAGCACCGCGTCTGTGCCGTAAAATAGAAAAAACGGCCCGCGACGGGCCGGAGGGGAGAAACGACAGATGTGTACCAAAAAGGAACTGTCGGCCTGCCCGGTGGAAACCACCCTCACCATGATCAGTGACAAATGGAAGGTGCTGATTCTGCGGGACCTGCTCACCGGAACCAAGCGTTTCGGCGAGCTGAAAAAATCGCTGACCGGCGTGAGCCAGAAGGTGCTCACCTCCCAGCTGCGGGAGATGGAGGAAAACGGTCTGGTGGAGCGCAAGGCCTACCCGGAGGTGCCGCCCCGGGTGGAGTACAGCCTGACCCCGCTGGGCCGGAGCCTGCAGCCCATCATGGATGCCATGCGGGTGTGGGGCGAACAGTACAAACAACAGAATGCGTGACTGCGCGCCGGGCAGCTGCCGTATCTGCGGCAGCACCCGGCATTTTTTGTAAAAAAGGAGAAACTGCACCATGGAGCGGATCTTACTGCTGGAGGATGACAAAAGTCTGGTCACCGGGCTGACCCTTGCACTGGGCCGGGCGGGTTATGCGCTGGACACGGCCCGCACCCTGGCCGAGGCCAACCGTCTGTGGCAGGCGGGCCGCTACGACCTGCTGATGCTGGACGTGACCCTGCCGGACGGCACCGGCTTCGACTTCTGCCGTGAGGTGCGCCGCACTTCCGGGGTGCCCATCCTGTTTCTGACCGCGTCGGATGAGGAAATGGACATCATCACCGGGCTGGACCTGGGTGGTGACGATTACATCACCAAGCCCTTCAAGCTGGGGGTGCTGCTGAGCCGGGTGCACGCACTGCTGCGCCGGGCCGGAGGGTTCGGGGCACAGCAGGCCACCGAGCTGTGCTCCGGCGGCATCCGAGTAGATCTGCTGGCCGGCCGGGCCGAAAAGAACGGCGTTCCGCTGGAACTCACGGCAGCGGAGTACAAGCTGCTGTGCCTGTTTCTGCGCAGCCCGGGGCAGGTGCTGACCAAAGAGACCATTCTGAACGCCCTGTGGGATTGCGAGGGCAATTATGTAGATACCAACACCCTCACGGTGTACATCCGGCGGCTGCGGCTCAAGGTAGAGGACGACCCCGGCAGCCCGCAGCGGCTGGTCACGGTGCGGGGCATGGGCTACCGCTGGAACGGGGATGTGTGAGATGAAATTTCTGGTGGAGGACGATGTCCGGCAGCTGTTTGCCCGGTTGTGCACCGGGCTGGCTGCGGCCCTGCTGGCGGCAGAATGCGCGTCGTGGGCACTGTGCCCGGCACTGTGCCTGCCGCTGCTGGGGCTGTTTTTGCTGTTGAGCGCCGGGACGCTGAGCAGTGCCGCTGCTTATTTTGCCCGACGGCAGAAACGGCTGGAGGAAGCGGCTGCGCAGGTGCGTGCCCTGCTGGACGGGGACGCCACTGCCCGGCTGGACAGCGGCCGTGAAGGGCAGTTGTACCGGCTGTTCCATGAAGTGAATGAGATGGCGGCAGTGCTCAACGCCCATGCCGACCGGGAACAGCGGGAAAAGCAGTTTTTGAAGAACACCATGGCCGATATCTCTCACCAGCTCAAGACGCCGCTGGCCGCTCTGAATATCTACAACGGTCTGCTGCAGGCCGGAACGGATGACGCAGAAAATGTGCGGGAACTGGCCGAACTTTCCGAACAGGAGCTGGACCGGATGGAACAGCTGGTGCAAAGTCTGCTCAAGCTCACCCGGCTGGATGCGGGGACTGTACAGCTGGAAAAAACGGAACAAGATCTGCAAGGTCTGCTGGAGCAGACTGCCCGGCCCTTTGCCTGCCGCGCCCGGCAGGATCAAAAGCAGCTGGCCGTCACGGCAGAGCAGGGGGTGTGCCTGTGCTGTGACCGGGTGTGGATGCGCGAGGCCGTGGGCAACCTGATCAAGAATGCGCTGGACCACACCCGCGCCGGGGACACCGTGACGGTGGAGGGCAGCCGCTTTGCCGACTTTGTGCGCATCCGGGTGGTGGACACCGGCACCGGCATCCACCCGGAGGACCTGCCCCATCTGTTCAAGCGATTCTACCGCAGTCGCTTTGCGCAGGACACGCCGGGCATCGGGCTGGGGCTGCCGCTGGCGAAATCCATTGTGGAGGTCCACGGCGGCACACTGGAAGTGGAAAGTGAGCTGGGCCGGGGCACCGCCTTCACCATCCTGCTGCGGAACAGGCCCGCTCCGGCGATTCCTACAAAATTGTAGTCTTGCAGTCACCGGGCTGTAGCAAACGGGTGGTATGCTGTGGACAGATCAAAACGAAAGAAGGTTTTTGTATGAATCTGTTGCAGGCACAGGCCCTTTGCAAGACTTACGGCACCGGCGAGACTGCCGTGCAGGCGCTGAAGGACGTGAGCTTCTCGGTGCCCAAGGGCGAATTTGTGGCCGTGGTGGGCGAGAGCGGTTCCGGCAAGAGCACTCTGCTCAATCTGCTGGGCGGGCTGGACACCCCTACCTCCGGCAAGGTGCTGCTGGACGGGCGGGATCTGTTTGCCATGAAAGAGCGGGAGCGCACCATCTTCCGCCGCCGGAACATCGGCTTTGTGTTTCAGGCGTTCAACCTGATCCCGGAGCTGACCGTGGAGCAGAATATCCTGTTCCCGGTATTGCTGGACTACCAGAAGCCGGACACGGCGTATCTGGAAGAACTGCTGGATGTGCTGGACCTCCGCAAGCGGCGCAGTCACCTGCCCGGCCAGCTTTCCGGCGGGCAGCAGCAGCGCGTGGCCATTGGGCGGGCGCTCATCACCCGTCCGGCGCTGATTTTAGCCGATGAGCCGACCGGCAATCTGGACACCCGCAACAGCGGCGAGGTGATCGCCCTGTTGAAGGAGGCTTCCCGCAAATACGCCCAGACCATCGTCATGATCACCCACAGCCGCAGCATCGCCCAGACGGCAGACCGGGTGCTGCAGGTGTCGGACGGCGTGCTGACCGACTTCGGGAGGTGCGCGGAATGAAAAGCTATCTGAGCCTGATCCCCATTTCTGCCAGGGTGCGCAGGCGGCAGAACCGGCTGACCATCCTGTGCATCGTCACGGCAGTGTTCCTGGTCACGGCCATCTTCAGTGTGGCGGACATGATGCTGCGCACCCAGACGGGCCGTGCAGCCGGAAAAAGCGGCAGCTGGCATCTGGAGGTCACCGGCATCACGCCGGAGCAGGCTGCGCAGCTGGTCGGCCAGCCGGACGTGGTGCGGGTGGGTGCCGGAGCAGTATTCAATGAGAACGGCGAAAGCGCATACCGCCTGAACGGCAAGCGGGTGGTGCTGTATGGTGCCGATGCAGATTATGTGAGCCTGAACCGTGCCGCAGCCTTTGCGGGCACCTACCCGCAGGCGGAAAACGAAGTGCTGCTGGGCAAGACCGCTGCACGGGTGCTGCATGTGGGCAGCGGAGACACTGTAACGCTGACACTGCCGGACGGAACGGAAAAGCCCCTCACGGTCACCGGCGTCGGCGGCATCGACGAGGATTTTTACGGCGAGCAGTACAGCATCGTGGATGCCTACCTGCCGCAGGAAGCCTTTGCGGCCCTGCTGACTGTAAACAGCGAGGCACTGCCCCAGACACATTATGAGCTGGAATACACCAGCGCGGCCAGAGCAGCAAAGGCCCTGCCGAAGCTGCGCAGCCGGTATGGGGAGACGGCTGTGCAGGAAAACCTGCAGGTGATGGGTTCGGCAGGGCAGAGCAGCAGTACGGCTTTTCAGACCGTGTACGGTATGGCAGCAGTGCTGTTCGTGCTGGTGCTGCTGGCCGGAGTGCTGATGATCTCCGGCAGCATGAACAGCAATCTGGCCCAGCGCACCCAGTTCTTTGGCATGATGCGCTGCATCGGCATGAGCAAACGGCAGGTCATCCGGTTCGTCCGGCTGGAAGCCCTCAACTGGTGCAGGACGGCGGTGCCCATCGGCCTTGTGCTGGGCACTTTGGCCAGCTGGACGATCTGCGCCGCGCTGCGGTACGGCATCGGCGGCGAGTTTGCGGCAACGCCAGTCTGGCAGCTGAGCCCTGCGGGCCTGTGCGCCGGTGCCGTGGTGGGTGTGGTGACGGTGCTGCTGGCTGCGCAGGCCCCGGCAAAACGGGCAGCAAAGGTCTCGCCGATGGCGGCGGTCTCCGGCAGCACCCAGAATGTGCCGGTGGGCCGTGCGGCCCATGCCGGGAAGGGCCGGGTGGAACTGGCACTGGGCGTCCGCCATGCCACCGCCAGCAAAAAGAACTGGGCCCTGATGACCGCCAGCTTTGCGCTGAGCATTGTGCTGGCGCTGGGCTTTACCGTGCTCTTGCAGTTCGCCTCTCTGCTGTTGCCCAGTCTGGTGCCGTGGCAGCCCGATGTGCTTTACAACGGCTACGGCAATGCGCAGGTGCTGCCCGGCAGCATGACCCGGACACTGCTGAAAGTGCCGGGCGTCGCCCATGCGTGGGGCTGCACTGGTCTGGTGGATACCCCGGCCAGCAGCGACAAGGGCAACGTGGACCACGTTGTCTTCTGCTCCTACGATGATTATATGCTGGAATCCAGCCGTTCCGTGGTGGTACGGGGTCGGATGCCCGGCGCAGGCAATGAAGTGATGACCCTCTACAATAAGAACAACCCCATGCAGATCGGGGACGTCATCATAGTGAACGGGGTGCCGCTTACCATCGTGGGTGCCTTCTCGGAGGGCGCCTTCCCGGATGATGTGACCCTTATTGCACCGGAAGCGCTGTTCCGACAGGTGGCAGGCGACCAGAACTATAATATGGTAGGTGTGCAGTTGGACCGCACCGCCGACGAGGACACCCTCTTCACGCTGGCGGACCTTGCCACGGATGACGTCATCATGCAGGACCTGCGGGAGAGCAACCGGCAGGACCGCGGCACCTATTACGCGGTACGCATCGTGCTGTACGGTTTTCTGGCCATCATCGGCGGCATCTCGCTGCTGAACATCGTCAACAGCATCTCCATGAGCGTTTCCGCCCGTGCCCGGCAGTACGGTGCCATGCGCGCCGTGGGCATGGAGGATGTCCAACTGTGCCGGATGATCGCGGCGGAGGCCGGGACCTATGCGGCGTCCGGCCTGCTGATGGGCGTTGCTGCCGGCCTTGTGCTGCACCGTGCACTGTATACCCGACTGATCACCCACTATTTCGGCGTCGTGTGGCGGGTGCCCTTCGGGCTGCTGGCAGTGCTCTGTCTGTTCGTGGCAGGTGCAGCGGCGCTTGCGGTGCACGGCCCGGTGAAGCGATTGCAGGCAATGCCCGTCACAGCAGCAATCAACGAACTCTGACAAACAAAAAACAAGCACCGGAGCGCTCCCTTTTGCGGGAATGCTCCGGCGCTTTTGGGTGTAACTCAGTCCAGCACGGGAATGTCCAGCCCGAATTCCAGCGGGCGGAACCGGGGGCAGACGTTTTCGGTGATGGAGATCACCGAGGCGGCCAGACGGCTGCCGATCTCGCAGGAGGCGGGCAGGTTCTTGCCGTAGGTCAGGCCGATGACCGTACCGGCAAAGAAGGCGTCACCGGCACCGGTGGTGTCGATCACATCCACCTTCTTGGCGGGCACAACGCCGCTTTCGCCGTTGGCGCGGGCATACACGGCACCCTGCCCGCCCATGGTGACCACCATGCAGGGGATGTTGGCGCTGTGTACATTGGCGGCCAGCACCTCCCGCATGGCAGCGGGGGAAAGGTGGTCGTAATCGTCCGAGAAGAGCAGCCCGGCTTCCTGCTGGTTGCACACAAAGCAGTCCACCTGCTGCAAAAAGTCGCGGCGCTCCATGGCGATGCTCATGTTGGAGATGGCCGCGTAGACCCGCTTGTTGTACTTTTTGGCAAAGCGCAGCACCTGCTTGACCGTCTCTTTTTCCAGATCCAGCTCCAGCGCGATGCTGTCGCAGGCCTTGAAGATCTCGTCTCCCTGCTCTTTCAGCAGAGCGGTGAGGGGAGTGGTGTCCGGGCGCTTGGAGATGGAGGCGCATACGTCACCGTCGTTGTTGAACACGGCCAGCCAGGTGCCCATGCCGTCCTTCACGCGGCGGATGAACTGGGTGTTCACCTTGTGGTTGCGCAGTTTGTCGATGACATCCTGGCCCATGCCGGTGTCGTCCACCAGACCCACAAAGGTGGGGCGCAGCTCCACATTGGCGATGTCCTCCACGATGTTGCGGCTCACACCACCGTGTACCTGCTCGACCCGGCCGGAGTTGCGCCCGCCCGGGATGTAGGTGGAAAGGGGGTACCCCTTGATGTCCACAAAAACGGCTCCGATGACTACGATTCCCATAGAAAAACCTTCCTGCAAAAATATTTTGCCTTCATTATACCAACTCTTTCCGACAGAATCCATCCTTTTTGTCATTTCGGGCCGAAAAAGCGCGCAGAAGACCGAACTGCCTTACAGGGCGGTGTTTGCCGTCCGAACCAGGAACTCCATGGCCTGCACGGGGTACTGCCCGGCGGCGGTCTCGCCGGTGAGCATCAGGCTGGACGCACCATCCAACACAGCATTGTAAATATCGCTCACCTCGGCGCGGGTGGGCACGGCACGGGTGCACATGCTGTCCAGCATCTGGGTGACCACCATAAAGGGTACCCCGGCGGCCCGGCAGGCGGCGGAAAGCTGTTTCTGACAGCGGGGCAGCTCCCACAGCGGCATGGCGTTGCCCAGGTCGCCGCGGGCAATGACCACCTCGTCCACGAGGGACAGAAACTCCGGCAGGGCCTGCACCCCGGCAAGGTTCTCGATCTTTGCAAAGATGCGGATCTGCGGCGCACCGGCCTCGGCCAGCGCCTGCCGCAAAGCAAGGATGTCCTGTTTCCCGCGCACGAAGGGCAGCATGACCCCGGTGACGCCGCAGGAAGCTGCGATGCGCAGGTTGGCAAGGTCCTCACTTGTCAGGGTGGGCATGGGCACCGACAGACCCGGGGCGGCAATGCTCTTGCGGCTTTGCAGAACGCCGCCCCGCAGTACGGTGCAGACCAGTGCATCCGGCCCGGCGGCAGTTACTTCCACCAGCAGCTTGCCGTCATCCAGCAAAAGCTGCTGTCCGGGCCGGGCTGCCTGTACCAGCTGGACAGGGCAGGGGATGCCGCCTGTCCCAAGCTGTACCGTGCCGCCCTCCGGCAGGGTGACCGGGCTGGCCAGCCGCCCGACACGCAGTTCCGGCCCCTGCAGGTCGATGAGCAGGTCCGGAATGCCGACAGCGTGGATCATTGCCAGCCAGTCAGTGTGTTCGGCCAGCGCCCCGTGGGAAAGGTTCATGCGCAGGCCGGTCATGCCGGCGTCCACAAGGCGGCGCAGAGTTCCGGCACTGGCGCAGGCCGGGCCGATGGTTCCATAAAAATGCATAAGGGGTCCCTTCTTTCATAGATTGCGCAGGTGTTCCTGCAAAAAGCTGCACAAAAGCCGGACACAGGGGTGCTCTGCGTGCTCCGGCTGCAAAAAGGCGGCGCAGATGGGCGGCATGCCGTCCAGTGCCACGTCCTGAACATTGTCCATGCAGTGGTCGGAGGTGATCTCCAACCGGTCCAGGGCCAGACCGTTGCGCTCCTGGGTGCGGTAAAGCACTTGATAGTATTGCTCGCCGATCTCTACCTTCGGGCGGGCACCGGCCTGCCGCAGGGTATTCCACAGCGGGGCCAGCGGCTCCGGCGCAAGGCCCGGCACCAACAGCAGCCGACCGTCCAGCTCTGCCGGGGCGATGCTGCTGCGCCCCCAGAACGGGCTGCAGCGGGGCACCAGCAGGGCTGCGGTGTGCCGGGTGAGCGCGGTGCGGGCAAGCCCGGCCGCGCAGCCGCCCAGGTCCATCACCAGCCCGGCGTCCAGCGTGCCGTTCTGCAATTGTGCACATACGGCGTCGTTGGAGAGCAATGCGGTTTCCAGCGGGATGCCCGGGTATTGCTGCCGGAACTGCTCCAGCACATCCCCCAGCATGGGCAGGTAGCTGGGCACCAACGCCACACTGATGCCCAGCCGCAGGGCGGGGGACCGGATATCCTGATACGCCTGCGCGCACATCCGGTCAAATTGCTCCACCACCGGCGCAGCCTGCGCCCGGAAGCGCTGGCCCTTTTCGGTCAGGGCAAGGTGATTGCGCACATTGATGAACAGCGGGCCGCAGAGCTCGTTTTCCAGCGCGGCAATGCTGAGGCGCAGCGCCTGCCGGGACAGATACATCCGCCCGGCCGTGCGGGTATAGTTCAGGTCCTGACACAGGGCCAGAAAATAGCGCAGCTGCTGAATGGTCATGGGAGGTTCCTTTCCAGAAATAAAACGCAAGTTTTTCTTGATACCTACAGGGATATTATAACTTCTTTTTCTTTGGTTGTAAATGTGATACTTTTAACAAGAATGGCAAAGCATTTTTGCCATTCTGGAACAAAGCACGAAGAAAAAGAAGAGAAAGGAACCTTATTATGGAAAAGATCTCCCGCAAAGGCTTTCTGAAGATCGCTGCCGCTGCCGCCATGAGCAGCGTCACCGCAGCCGGTCTGGCTGCCTGCAATGCAGCCGGCAGCTCCACCGCTGCTGCATCTTCCGGTGCAGCCGGCATCTACACCCCCGGCACCTACACCGCCACTGCCAAGGGCATGAGCGAGATCACCGCTACCGTTACCTTTGATGCCAACACCATCACCAAGGTGGAGCTGGACCTGTCCGGCGAGACCGACAGCATCGGCCAGGCCGCCAAGGACAAGCTGATCGAGCAGGTGATGAACGCTCAGACCAGCCAGATCGACGGTGTGACCGGTGCCACCGTGACCAGCAAGGCTGTGCAGAACGCTGTGGCCGACTGCATCCGTCAGGCCAGCGGCGGTGCCATCAACCCCGCTGAGCAGACCACCGAGGAGACTGCCTCTACCGCCGACTGGCTGGGCGAGGAGCCCGAAGTGGCCGAGAGCGACATCAAGCAGACCGTGGAGTGTGAGGTGCTGGTGGTGGGTGCCGGTTCCTCCGGCAGCTTTGCCGCTGCCGCCGCGGCCGAGGCCGGTGCCAAGACCATCCTCATCGAAAAGTTCGGCCACGACATGGCCAGCGGCATCCGCGACACGCTGGCTGCCTGCGGCTCCAAGCAGCAGCAGGAGGACGGCGATGACGTGAACAAGAAGGACGCTGTGCGCTACCTGTGCAATTGGAGCCAGGGCTATACCCGCCGCAGCCTGGCACAGGTGTGGGCAGACCGCAGCGGTGAGACCATCGACTGGTTCACCGACGTACTGGCCGAGAGCGGCATCGACTTCCGCCACGAGATCGACGAAAAGCATGACAACGACAACTACGAGGTGCTGGACGTGGGCCACAGCACCCAGTACGGCGACGAGTACAGCGAGCAGCTGACCATGGACGCCGTGCTCAAGCACGCCGAGGCCGACGGTCTGGAAGTGCAGTACGAGATCACCATGGTCAAGCTGGAAAAGGACGGCAACCGCGTCACCGGCCTGATCGCCAAGAATGCCAACGACGAGTATGTGCGCTACAATGCATCCAAGGGCGTCATTCTGGCCTGCGGCGGCTACAGCGGCAATGAAACCATGATGAACGCCCTGCAGCCCCAGAGCGTGGAGCAGACCTGCATCAACTATTCCAAGCCCGGTGCCAAGGGCGACGGCATCAAGGCCTGCCTGTGGGCCGGTGCCATCATGGACCAGACCCACACCTCCATGATCTTTGACCGCGGTGCTATCAAGCCCGACCAGGTGGGCGAGTACGGCAAAGCCAACGACGGTGCCCTGTTCTGGATGGGTAGCCAGCCGTTCCTGAAGGTGAACCTGAACGGTGAGCGCTTTATGAACGAGTACATGCCTTACGATCTGGTGCTGCACGCTGCAGCCAGCCAGCCCTACCACACCTACTGCACTGTGTGGGACAGCAAGTACCCCGAGGATGTGGAGCGCTTTGCCACCCACGGCTGCAGCCGCCTGTACCCGCATGTGAACGGCACCGCTCCGGTGTTCCCCATGGAGTACATCGAGGGCATGAACGCCGATCTGCAGGACCAGGGTTACATCGTGCAGGCCGACACCGTGGAGGAGCTGGCCGACAAGCTGGGCCTGCCCAAGGACACCTTCACCGCAACGGTGGATCGCTACAATGAGCTGGCTGCCAAGGGCGAGGACGAGGATTACGGTAAGGAGGACTACCGTCTGTCCACCCTGAGCGAAGCTCCCTTCTACGGTGTGCGCCAGTCCGGCGGCTACCTCATCTGCACCATGGACGGCATCCAGATCGACGACAACATGCACGCACTGGACCACGACTTCAAGGCCATCCCAGGCCTGTACGTCATCGGCGACATGAGCGGCAACTACTTCTCCGGCAGCTATCCCTGCCTGATGGCCGGTGCCGCCGCAGGCCGCAGCGCCACCTTCGGCCGCTTTGCCGGTCAGAACGCTGCCGCCGGCATCTGATATTACAGAACCTGAAAAAATCCCCAGTCTGTGCCGATTCCAGGTGGCACAGACTGGGGATTTGCTTGTTAGGTGGTGTTCCCACACATAATCCAGAATCTCTTTGTAAGCGGCCTTGCTTTCGGCGGCAGTCACATCCAGCTCATCCATGCTTACTTCCGCTTCGATGTGTCAGTTGACATGGACCTTGGTTAGAAGAATGACCGCTTCACAATGCTTCGTCCTGGGGAACAGATCCACGGGCTGCACCTTCTCGGTGTGGTAGCCGTTCTGCTCCAGCCAGGCGGCATCGCGGGCGGCGGTGGCGGGGTTGCAGCTGACGTAGACCACCCGGCGGGGAGCCATGCGCACCACGGCGGAGAGGGTGGCCTCGTCGCAGCCCTTGCGGGGCGGGTCCAGCATCACCACGTCCGGGTGCAGGCCCTCGGCGGCCAGCCGGGTGGCCGCCTGCCCGGCGTCGGCACAGAAGAAGCAGCTCTTTGCGGCCACAGCATCCCCCATGCGGGCGGCGTTGGCCTTGGCGCTCTCGATGGCTTCGGGCACGATCTCCACGCCCACCAGCTCCCGGCAGTGGTCCACCATGGAAAGGCCGATGGTACCCATGCCGCAGTAGAGGTCCAGCAACAGGTCATCCGGGGTCAGCTGGGCGTACTGTGCGGCAATGCCGTACAGCCGCTCGGCGGCCAGCGTGTTCACCTGGTAGAACGACAGCGGCCCCAGCTGCACCGGAACCCCGCAGAGCGTATCTTCGATGTAGCCCGGCCCGTACAGGGTGTGGGTCTCGGTGCCCAGGATCACGTTGGTGTTTTTGCTGTTGACATTGAGCAGGATGGTGGCAATGTCCGCAAACTGCTCCCGCAGACGGGTGCACAGCGCATCGGCGTGGGGGAGGTTCGGGCGGGTGCACACCAGACACACCATGATCTGTCCGCGGTGCGCGCCCCGCCGCAGGAAGATGTGCCGTACCAGGCCCCGGCCGGTCTCTTCGTTGTAAGGCTGGATGCCGTTTTCGGCAAAGAACCTGCACAGTGCATTGCCGATGTCGTTGAGCACGCCGGGCTGCAATTTGCAGTCCGGGCAGGGCACGATGCGGTGAGTGCGCCCGGCGTAGAAGCCGATGCAGGGGTTACCGTTCTTGTCCAGCCCTACCGGGAACTGGACCTTGTTGCGGTAGCGGTCCACTTCGGGGGAGGGGCAGATGTCCAGCACCGGCACGTCCAGCCCACCGATGCGGCGGAAGGCATCGGTCACATTCTCCTGCTTGGCACGCAGCTCGGCAGTGTAATCCAGATGCCGCAGGCTGCAGCCGCCGCAGGGTCCCGCCACGGCACAGTCCACCGGAATGCGGTCCGGCGAGGGGGTGCGCAGATGGTCCAGAATGCCAAAGGCGTAGCGCTTGCAGTCCTTTACGATGCGCACATCGGCTTCGTCACCGGGGGCGGCACCCGGCACAAAAACGGTCTCGCCGTCCGGGCTGTGGGTCACACCGCTGCCGTCGCTGGAAAGCCGCTCGATGCGCAGGGTCAGGATCTGGTTCTTCTGTAAGGGCATGGGTCATAGTCTCCTTTGGTAGTGGAAATGCGCCGGGTCACGGCTGCGGTTCGGCGGGGGCAGCATCTGCCTGGGTGGCAAAATACTTGCTGGGCGGTACGCCCTTGGCGCGCTTGAACACCCGCGAAAAATAGAACTGGTCGAAGAAGCCTACGGACACGGCCACCTCTGCAATGGAAAGGTGACCGGCACGCAGCAGCTTGCAGGCTTCGTTGATGCGGTATTCGGTGAGGTAGTCGATGGGGCTTTTGCCCACATTGAGCATGAACACCCGGTACAGGTGGCTGCGGGAAACGCCCACGCTCTTGGCGACATCGTCAATGGAGATGTCGTGGGAGTAGTTGAACTGGATGTATTTGATGGCGTTGAGCACATACTGGCTGGAGGACGAGGTGGAGTGCGGCTTACCGGCGATGGTTTCCTTCATCAGAGCGGCAATGAACAAATAAAGGTAACCCACCATGGCGGCCTCGTCCTGGGGCTGCAGCCCGCGGGAGGAGTAGATGTTAGCCAGGGCGGCGCGCATGCCGTCCGGGTCGCTGGTGTGGTGTACGGGGGCGTCGTCGGTAAAGGGCAGCTGGGCTGCCAGCTTGTGGGCGCAGGCACCGTTGAAGCCCACCCAACTGTACTCCCAGGGGTACTGCTCATCGGCGGTGTAGCGGATGAGCTGGCTGGGGCGCGCAAAGAACAGATCTCCGGTGCTGACTTGCCAGGTTCGGCCGCCTACCTCGAATTCGCCCTTGCCCGAGAGCACCAGGTGGATCAGGTAATGGTCACGGATGCCAGGACCCCAGGTCTTGGACGGGGCGCAGCGCTCAATGCCGCAGTTGAAGATGGAAAGTTCGATGTTGTTCGTGTAGTTCTGTTTGAAGGATTGCTTGTAAACGTCTGCCATGGCGGCTTGACCTCCCTCGTTGTCACGTCTTTTGACCAGTATACCACAGAACCGCCTGCAAATTCAACAAAAGTACATCTTATTCTTTGAGCCGGACGCCAAATTTCGCGCTTTTTCTTCGATAGAAATTGAAAAAACAGAAGGGATGCATTACAATAGACCTAACAAACCTACAAACACTGTTTGAATGTTTCAGGGAGGGATCGCGGATGGCAACCAGCGCACAACTCAGGGAACAGATCGCGGCAGGGAGGTGGGACGGGCCCCTTGCCGCGCTTTACGGCACCGCCCCGCAGGAACTGGCCCGGCAGCGGGCGCGGTACTGCGCGGCGCTGGAGCAGTTCGAGCTGTATTTCGGCCCGGGGCGGCAGGTGCAGGTGTACTCGGCCCCGGGGCGTGCGGAGCTGGGCGGCAACCACACCGACCACCAGCATGGCTACGGGCTGGCGGCGGCGGTCACGCTGGATCTGGTGGCGGTAGCGGCCCGGAACACGGACGGCTATGTGCGGGTCAAGTCCCGCGGGTTCAACAAGCTGGATGTGATCGACCTGGCTACGGCAGAGCCGCAGGAAGGGGAGAGCACCCACTCGGCCAGCCTGATCCGGGGCATTGCCGAGGGCTTCCGTACGGCGGGAAAGGCTATTGGCGGCTTTGATGCTTACACGGCCAGCGACGTGCTGCGGGGCAGCGGCCTTTCCAGCTCTGCGGCCTTTGAGATGGGCATGGCCTGCATCTGGAACGGGGAGTACGCCTGTGGGCTGGATGCCCGGGCACTGGCCGGCATCTGCCAGTATGCGGAGAATACTTACTTTGGCAAACCCAGCGGTCAGCTGGACCAGCTGGCCAGCGCGGTGGGCGGCGTCATTTTTGCCGACTTCGCAGACCCGACCGCCCCGCAGGTGGAAAAGATCCACGCAGACGGCCTGCTGCCGCCCGGCATGACCCTGTGCGTGACCGACACCCGGGGCAGCCACAGCGAGTTGACCGGGGAGTTCGCGGCCATCCGGCAGGAGATGGAGGCTGTGGCGGCCTGCCTGGGCGGCAAAGTGTTGGGTCAGGTGCCGGAAACCGATTTTTGGGCAGCACTGCCCCGGCTGCGTACCGTCTGCGGCGACCGCGCGGTGCTGCGTGCAATCCACTATTACGAAGAAAATGCCCGCACGCTGGCCCAGCGCCGGGCTTTGCTGGAAAAACGCTTTGCCGATTTTGCCGCGATGGTGCTGGAAAGCGGGCGCGCCTCCTTTGCACTGTGCCAGAATGTGTACTGCGCCACGGATGTCCGGCATCAGGGGCTGTCGGTGGCGCTTGCGTTGAGCCAGAGCATCCTGCAGGGCAGCAGCGGCGCATGGCGGATGCAGGGCGGCGGCTTTGCGGGCACCATTCAGGCCTATGTGCCGGAAACGTTGCTGCAGCGCTACCATACCGCCATGGAGCGGGTGTTCGGCCCGGGCAGCTGCTATGTGCTCCGGCTGCGGGAACAGGGCGCAAGACAAGTGCTGTAACTGCAGAAGCAACAAAAAAGGGTCTGCTGCAAATTTGCAGCAGACCCTTTTCAATTTTTTGATTCAAATGGACTCAGCGCAGCGGGAAGGAATTGGTCTCCTGCTGGGCTGCAAGATGCTGGACCGTTTCCGAGGTCGAGGTGCCCAGCCGGAAAATGGAGGATGCCAGCAGCTTGTTGTAGATGCGGTAAGCAAAACTTACTGTGTTTTTGACAGCCGTGAACAGCAGCATGGGCACAAAGGTGATGGAGAAGGAAATAAGTCCTCCGCCCATTGTGAAATCATACAGGTGCAGGCTGCCAAAAAAATCGTCCAGAGAGTCCTTGAGTTCACCGCCGCCCGAAACGGTCCGCTGTTCTTCCTCCGAAAGCACAGCATACGACGAAGGCAGTTGGAGCTTTTTCATGAACGAACACTCCTTTCAGGCAGAAATCCGAAACACTCAGGCGGCCAGACCTGCGGCCACGGAAGGATCCTGTGTGTCGGTATTCGTGGTAGTGCCAAACATAGAGCCGAACAGGTTCTTCAGCGACAGGTACATGCTGCGCACCTGTGCATAAGCGTAGTAACCGGCCAGTCCTGCCATGCCGACGGTGGCAACGCGGCTCCAGGTATTCATACGGTTCCAATTGTGTTTGACCACACCGGTCAGGCTCAGGCCGTCGGACAGACCCTCTTTGAAGGTATTGATAAAGTACTGGAAGGAACCCTGGCTCAGCATATAAACGCCGTTCACCACCACATTCATGGCATAGGTGACCAAAACTTCCGGGTGTAAGGTAACGGTGTAGTCACCGACGTTGAAGCTGTAGTCGGCACCGCCGTCGAGGTAGGTCATTTCTTCTTCCGAGAGAACCGCATAGGAGGCGGGCATCAGCATGGTGCTCTGATATGTATGATCCATAATGGAAAGGCTCCTTTCACTCGTGAAATCCGCCCAAAGGCAGACGATATGTTATCTGAATTGTAGCATATCTGTATAAAAATAACAAGGGATGCGGCGAAAAAAAAGATGATACCTTTGTGAACAAACCGTGAACGGACAAGAGAATAACTGCGAACAGACGATGGAAACAGTGTGAATGCGGCGCTTTCGGCCGCTGAAAAAATGTTCCGCAAAAACGCAAAAAAGGCATCCGCAGCCGGAAGCTGCGGATGCCAAAAGGGGAGAAAACGCTTATTCGCCGCAGGGGGTGCGCTCGTACAGTGCAGTCAGCTGTGCGATGTGTGCTGCAAGGCTGCCGGGCATAGGGCTGCCGAGCCGCCACTGCCAGTTGGCACCCTGGGTACTGGGGGTGTTGATGCGGGCCTCACTGCCCAGATGCAGCCAGTCGGCCAGCGGAATAATCGCCATGTCCGACACACTGGCAAGGCAGGCGCAGATCATGGCCTCGGTCAGATCCTCCGGCTTGCAGCGCAGGTAGCGGCAGGCATAGGCCACATCTTCCGGGCTGGCATTGGTGCGCCAGCCTTCGGTGGTCACGTTGTCATGGGTGCCGGTGTACACCACGCTGTTGCGGGGGTAGGTATGAGGCAGGTAATTGCCGGACTCCCGGCTGTCAAAGGCAAACTGCATGATCTTCATGCCGGGGTAGCCGCTCTCTGCCAGCATGGCCTTGACCTCCGGGGTCAGGTAGCCCAGGTCCTCGGCAATGATGCCGCCTTCGCCCAAAGCTTCGTGCATGGTGTGGATAAAATCACGGTCCGGGCCCTTTTCCCAGTGGCCGCCCGCTGCGGTCTTGTTTCCGGCGGGGATGGAGTAGTAGCTCTCAAAACCGCGGAAATGGTCGATGCGCACCACATCGTAAATGGAGGTGGCGTGCTGCATCCGGCGTTTCCACCAGGCAAAGCCGGTGGCTTTGTGCGTGGGCCAGTCATACAGGGGGTTGCCCCACAGCTGGCCGTCTGCTGCAAAGGCGTCCGGCGGGCATCCGGCCACCTGGGTCAGATGCATTTCTCCGTCGGTCTGGAACAGCTCCGGGTGGGTCCACAGGTCACTGGAATCCGGGCTGACATAGATGGGAATATCGCCCACCAGGCGGACGCCCTTGCCGTTGGCGTAAGCCTTCAGGGCGTTCCACTGAGTGTAGAAGAAGAATTGCACCGCCTTGTAGTAATCCACCGCACCGGCGAGACGCTGTTTTGCGGCAGCAATGGCTTCCGGTTTGCGGCAGCGCAGGTCATCCGGCCAGTCGGCAAGGCCTGCCTGCCCCTGTTCGGCCTTGACAGCCATAAACAGGGCGTAATCCTCCAGCCAGAAGCTCTGCGCCTCGCAGAAGGCTTCATAGGCGGGGGAGGGGGCTGCCAGCAGGCGGTCGGCTGCCTTTTTCAGGATCACAGGCCGCTCGTTGTACAGTGCGCCGTAGTCGATGGGGCCTACAGGCCGTGCGGCGGGCACTTCATCGGCCGTCAGCAGACCGGTGTCGGCCAGCAGGCGGTAGTCAATGAAGTAGGGGTTGCCGGCGAAGGCGGAAAAACTCTGGTAAGGGCTGTCACCGTAGCCGGTGGGGCCGATGGGCAAAATCTGCCAGTAGGTCTGTTTTGCCTCGGCGAGGAAATCGACAAATGCGAAGGCCTCTTTGCCCAGCGTGCCGATGCCAAAGGGCCCCGGCAGGCTGAACACGGGCATCAGAATGCCGCTTGCACGCATGGTGCGCACCTCCTTAGCCCTTGACAGCACCTGCCACGACGCCCTCGATGATGTACTTCTGGCAGGTCATATACAGGATGATGATGGGGATGATGGCAATGATGATGCAGGCCATCATGGGGGCCAGCTCCACACGACCGTAGCCACCGCGGAAGTATTGGATGGCCATGGGGATGGTGCGGTACTTCTTGATGTCCAGAACCAGGGTGGGCAGCAGGTAGTCGTTCCACACCCACATAGTCTCCAGAATGGCAGTGGAGATCATGGTAGGCTTCAGGATGGGGAACACGACCTTAAAGAAGATCTGGATGGGGTTGCAGCCGTCGATCATGGCGGCTTCCTCAATCTCCATGGGCACGCTCTTCATAAAGCCGGTGAACATGAACACGGCCAGACCGGCACCGAAGCCCAGGTAGATGATGCAGATGTTCCAGGGGGTGTTCAGCTTCAGCTGGTCAGCAGTCTTAGACAGGGTGAACATGACCATCTGGAAGGGCACGACCATGGAGAACACGATCAGCAGGTTCATGAACTTGCTCAGCTTGTTGTTCACGCGGGTGAGGTACCAGCCGGTCATGGAGCAGCACAGCAGGATCAGGAACACACTGGTAATGGTGATCAGAAGGCTGTAGCCCAGGCTGGACAGAAAGCCCATCTTGGTCACGCCGTAAACGTAGTTGGACAGGCCCACAAAGGTCTCCTTCGTGGGCAGCTGGAACACCGTGGAGGTGGTAAAGGTGCCCTCTTTTTTCAGGCTGTTCAGCAGGATCAGCACGATGGGGTAGATCCACAGCAGGCACAGCACACTCATGATGACGGTGAGGATGTTATCCCACATCTTTTTCTGTTTAGGCATTACTGCTGCACCTCCTTGGAGCGGGTAAAGTGGAGCTGGATGAGCGAGATGACCACCACGATCAGGAAGAACACCACAGCCTTTGCCTGACCAATGCCCTTCCACTGGGCACCGGAGCGGCCGTAGAAGGTGTTGTAGATGTTCAGGGCCAGCATTTCACTGGCGTTGGCGGGTTCACCGGCGGTCAGGGCCACGTTCTGGTCAAACAGCTTGAAGCTGTTGGTCAGGGTGAGGAAGGTGCAGATGGTCACACTGGGCATGACCATGGGGATCTTGATCTTGAACAGGATCTCGCGGTCGTTGGCACCGTCGATCTTGGCGGCCTCGATCAGGTCGCCGGGCACGCTCTGCAGGCCGGCCACATAGATGATCATCATGTAACCGATCTGCTGCCAGCACATCAGGATGACCAGACCGATGAAACCAGCCTTGGCATCCAGTGCCAGCAGGGGCTTCTGCAGGTTGGCCAGCACGCCGTTGAGCAGGATCTGCCAGATGTAGCCCAGCAGGATGCCGCCGATCAGGTTGGGCATGAAGTACACGGTACGGAACAGGTTGGTGCCCTTGATGCCGCGGGTGAGCACCAGAGCAATGGCAAAGGCACACACGTTGATGAGCACGGTGCTCACCACAGTAAAGACCGCCGTAAAGCCAAAGGCATGGAGGAAGGTGGAATCCTGGAATACCGAAATGTAGTTCTGGATGCCCACGAAGGTGGTCTTGCTCACGGTGGTGAACCGCTGGAAAGACAGGTAAGTGCCCCAGATGAAGGGCCAGATGAAGCCGATGATAAAGGCGACCAGAGTAGGCAGCACAAACACCGGCCAGTATTTGCTGATGGCTTTTTGCATGATATACCTCCTGCGATGGAGTGGTTGTCAAAAAAAGAAGGGAGGCGGGCGAACTTCTTCGCCCGCCTCCCGGTTCAGTTCTTAGGGAAAACTCCGGTCAAAGGCTTAGCCGTTGGCCAGCTTGTACTCCTTGGCCCAGCCATCCACAAATGCGGTGACAACGTCGTCCCACTTGCCGGTGCCTGCTGCGTATGCAGTCAGAGCGCTGCCCACGCCGTTCTTCCACTCCTCGGAAGGCATGGTGGAGAAGCACCAGTCCACACTGGTCTTGCCGTCAGCCACATACTGGTTTGCAATGCCGATCAGGGGGTTGGTGGAATCCTTGGCAGCCTTGAAGGGGATCACGAAGCCCATGTCGTCGGCCATGGCGCTGGTGCCCTTGTCGGAGGTGACACACCAGTACAGGAAGTCCAGCGTAGCCTGGATGTCGGCCTCAGAAGCGGCGTTGTTGACACACCAGAAGTTCTCGGAACCGGTGCACAGGCCCTGGTTCTCTTCGCCCTCTACGCCGATGTAGATGGGCAGCATGCCCAGGTTGTCGTCACCCAGGCTGGAAACATCGCCGTAAGCCCAAGTGCCGTTCTGATAGAACACAGCCTTCTTGTCCACGAATTCCGCCACAGCGTCGTTGCCGGTCTTGGAAGCCAGCAGCTTGGGGTCGCAGGTGGAGTCGGTGATGTACAGGTCCCAGATCTGCTTGTAGTTGTCCAGATAGGTGCCCTTGATGGCGTCGGTGGAGCCGATGCCGTCAGCCTTGTACTCGTAGTAGATGGGCAGGTTGGCCAGATGGGTCTTGAAACGCCAGTCGGAAGAACCATCCATACCGGCGGAGGTAAAGGCACCGTCCACGCCCAGCTCAGCCTTGCGAGCCTGGATGTCGTCAGCGACCTTCTTCAGATCGTCAAAGCCCTTGATGTCGTCCTGGGTATAGCCAGCGGCGGTCAGCAGCTCCTTGTTGTAGATGATGCCGTAGGTCTCGATAACGTAGGCGATCGCGGCAACGGCGTCGCCATCCTTCAGTGCGAAGGAATCGCTGGTCAGCTCACCGTACAGCTGGCTGCCGGACAGGTCGTAGCAGTAATCCTTCCAGTTGGCCAGACCCACAGGGCCGTTCACCTGGAACAGGGTGGGAGCCTCGCTCTTCTCCATCTCGCTCATCAGGGTGGTCTCGTACTGGCCGGAAGCAGCGGTGACCACGGTCACGGGCACGCCGGTCTCCTCGGTGTAGACCTTAGCCAGATCCTGCCAAGCCTGATCCTGCTCGGGCTTGAAGTTCAGGTAGTAGACCTTGCCGTCTGCCTTTGCAGCGGTGCTGGAAGCAGCGGTAGAACCGGCGGCAGAGGAAGCGGTGCTGCTGGAAGAACCGCCGCAGGCAGCCAGACCCAGAGCAGCGGCGGAAACGCCAGCGGCCTTCAGGAAGTTACGACGAGTGATCATCTTTTTCATAATAAGTTCTCCTTCTTATTAAAATTAAAGATCAACTATATACTCTCCGTCCTTCGACGGAGGGAATACAAAATTCAGAGGGCCCTTACGCTCTCGCCCTGCTGCAGCTCCGGCTGCAGCGTCACGGTCTGAGCGGGGGTGCCGTGCTCGATCTGCCGCACCAGCAGCTCAATGCTCTGCAGGGCGATCTGCTCGCTGGGCTGTACGATGGTGGTCATCACAGGCACACAGTAGCGGGACATCGTAATGCCATCAAAGCCGATGACCGACACATCCTCCGGCACCCGGAGCCCAGCGCTCACCAGCGCCCGGATGGCACCAAAGGCGATCACATCGCTCATGGCAAACAGGGCAGTGAACTCAGCCCGGCGGGCCAGAAGCCCATTCATGGCGTGATACGCGGACTCGAAATCGTAGTTGGACAGGCCGTAGAGCTTGTCCTCGAAGCGAATGCCCGCATCCTCCATGGCTTGCTGCGCACCCTGACGGCGCATCATGCTGGGGTGGCTCGTGGCCGGGCCGCCCAGCACGGCGATTTTGCGGTGGCCCTGCTGGATGAGGTAGGACACTGCCTGATAGGCGGCTGCCCGGTCATCCACGCCCACCATGGACAGGTTGGGAAAGTCCAGCTCGTCCGACACGAGGGTGGCCAGCACCGAAGGGACGCTGATGTTGGCAAATCCTTTCTGGAAGTTTGCAACGCTGCCGCCCAGGAAGATCATGCCTTTGGGTTTGATCTCGCGCAGGATCTTTTCAGCGGCGTCGATCTCGTTGGCATTCTCGTCCAGATAGGAGACGATGCCGTTGTACCCGTAAAGGGTGGCGGCCCGCTGCAGCTGCACAAGAAAGTCGGAGAAGAAGATGTTGCGGGTGCCTTTGACCACGAACACCAGGCTGCGCGACTGCTGGATCTTGAGCTGCCGTGCGTTGGTGTTGGGCACAAAGCCTGCTTCCCGCATTACCTCCAGGACTCGTTCCTTGGTCTCCGGCCGGACATCCGGGCGATCGTTGATCACACGGGAGATCGTGCTGACGGAACAGCCGCTGATCCGTGCGATATCTTTGATCGTCATGTTGCCCATTGCCGGAATCCCTCATCTCTGAAAGAACTATCGGAAACGTTGTCGGGAACGTTTCCAGTGGCTATAGTATGGCACATTCCGTATAAAAAATCAAGAATGAAAAAACAGTTTCGTGCAATCTGTACATGCTCCCGACCTGTTTTTGTGCAGATTGATTTGCCAGCAGAGCAAAACGCACTGGACTTCCCGCAAATTCCCGGGAACGGTCAGAAACTACCGGCAAAACCGTACCGCTTTGTAACTTTTTGCGGGAGCGTTCCCGGTTGAAAGAGGGGAGAAAGAGAGGAAAAATCAGCGGCAAAACGCAGTTGACATTGCAAAGAACGTACACTTACAGCATCGGTTGGTGTATCAGGTCTGTGAAGAAGAACAGACCATAAAAATCGTCAGCCTCTGGCTGCATTACGAGCGGGAACGGGGAAGAGCAGCAGGGGAACGTTGTGTCAGAATGACGGTTTTCGACACCTGCTTCTGTTATTTGTTACAAAATACAAATTATATATAGAAAAGAACTGGAAAAGAATCCTTCCAGGGTGTATCCTAGTATCAGGAATATTGAACGTGCCGCCACTTTTATTGGACGATGCACGGAAAGGAATCTGCTCATGAAACGGAAAAAACTGCTTCCCCTTGCGGCTGCAGCCCTCGCCTGCGGGGTGCTGATCGCCGCGCCGCAGGCAGCTTCGGCGCTTGCGCCGGATCAGGCCGCCCCGGAAGTACTGGGGCAGGCAAACGACTACTATTATTACGATGGCGACGGCTATATCAGCTACGATGATACTTACGGCTACATCCGTCTGGATCAGGACGAGCTGTATCTGACCATTCAGCCCGGAAGCAGCAGCACCAGCCAATACCTCAAGGTGCTGTATGTGGAAGACCAGTCCAGCCGCATCACCTGGACCAGCAGCAACGCCAGCGTTGCCACTGTGGACGGCAATGGCTGCGTGACCGGCTGGAGTCAGGGCACGGCCATCATCACTGCCCGCTCAGCTGGCGGCTCTGTCGGCAGCTGCATAGTCTACGTCGATGAGGCCAGCCAGCTGAACACAAGCGTTCTCTCGATGGAGATCGAGTACAACAACCCCCAGCCCCGCAGCCAGCTGTATCTGAAGAGCAGGAACGGCTATGATGATGTGCTCCAGTGGCGCAGCTCCAACCCTGCCGTTGTCTCCGTTGACCGCAACGGCAACCTTACCGCGTATCAGGAGGGCACCGCCACCATCTATGCCACCACCTACCGCAGCGGCACGCTGTCCTGCACGGTCACGGTCCAGAACAACATCGGCCGCGTGACTCTGAACAAGTCCTGCATGTATCTGGAAAGCATCGGCGCACAGGGCGCGCTCCGCGCAAAGGTGGCGGTGGCGAACCCGGAGACCGTGCCCATCACATGGACCAGCAGCAACACCGCCGCCGCTGTGGTGGACGCTAACGGCAATGTCACCGCCGTGGGCGACGGTCAGGCCGTGATCACGGCGACCTCCGCCGAAGGCCGCTGCGCTTCTTGCAAAGTGTACACCGGCTCCGTCGGTGCACAGAAAAAGAAGAAAGCAGATTCCTTCTTCGGCCTGGGCGGCCTGTTCCAGAAACTGTTCCAGAAACTGTTCGAGTAACCGCCTGCCGCAAAACCGGAAGACAAAGCGATGGGACGGGCACCCCGGAAAGGGGAGTGCCCGTCTCTTTTTATGCGCGAAGGCAGAAAAAAGGCTCTTTCCCTTGTCATCGGGAAAGAGCCTTTGCTGATTGCTGATTATTTTGATTGGGTTGATGTTTTAAAGATTAGTCGCTGACGTAGGGCATCAGAGCAACGTGACGAGCACGCTTGATGGCGATGGTCAGTGCGCGCTGATGATAAGCGCAAGTGCCGGTCACACGGCGGGGAATGATCTTTGCACGCTCAGAGACGTACTTACGCAGACGGGGCACGTCCTTGTAATCGATGGTGTCGATGCGATCGACACAGAAGCTGCAAACCTTCTTGCGGCCGCGACGCATGGGGCGTGCGGGGCGAGAGCCTTCGGTTCTTTCAAAAGCCATTGCTTATTACCTCCTATTGGATTTTTAACGGATGGACCGTTTCGGGTCAGAACGGCAGGTCGTCGCTGTCGTCGATGACGGCAAAGTCATCGGCATTGCCGGCGGAATAGCTGGGAGCTGCCTCCACAGCGGCCGGGCGGGCAGGGGCTGCGTTCTGGTAGGACGGAGCAGAATTCTGATAATTTGCTCCGCCGCCTGCATTGCTGTTCTTGGGGCCTGCAAAGTTGATGTTGTTGGCCACGATCTCAAAAGCCGTGCGGTTGTTGCCGTTCTTGTCCTGATACTGGCGGGTCTGGATGCTGCCGTCAATGGCGATCAGACTGCCTTTCTGGAAATACTTGCTCACAAACTCGGCCTGCGAACGCCAAGCGACGATATCAATGAAATCGGCCTGACGCTGCTCGCCCTGACGTGCAAAATTGCGGTCGCAGGCGATGCGGAAACTGCACACATTGATGCCCTGGGGCGTGGTGCGCAGTTCAGGGTCCGCCACAAGGCGGCCCATGATGGCAACAACATTCAACATAGTACGGACTCCTTTTTCATCACGAAAGGATTACTCCTCGTGAGCAATGATCAGGCTGCGCATAACGCCTTCGGTGATCTTGTACACACGGTCCAGCTCAGCGGGGAAGCTGGGCTCGCTGGTGAAGTTGATCACGGTGTAGACGCCTTCCTCCTCGTCGTTGATGGGGTAGGCCAGACGGCGCTTGCCCCACTCGTCGATGGAATCGATCGTACCGTTAGCCTCGATCAGGGTCTTGAACTTACCAACCAGAGCGGCGGTAGCCTCCTCGTCGAGAGCGGCGCTGGTAATCAGCATGGTTTCGTACTTTGCCATTTTTGTAGCACCTCCTTTTGGACTTAAGGGTCTTGCAATCACAAGACCAAGGGTACACACAGCTGCGGCGTTGCGGCTGTGTGCGGCGTGTCTGTTCAGACAGCAATTTATTATAGCAAGTCCGGCGGCGTCTGTCAAGCCCTTGGATGAAAAAAGTGCTGAAAAAAATCCTTTGCTTTTTTTGCCATAGGGGACTATAATATAGTCGCTTTCTGATGATACCGTGGAACAAAGTGCTGCGGCGGCAGGAAAGTGGGAAATTTAAAAAATCGGAAAAGGAGCGTATCTATGTACTCGATATTCCGCAATCTGGCAATCATCATCCTGAGTGCAAAGTTTTTTGGGCTGGTAGCACGCAAGTGCAAGGCTCCGCAGGTGGTGGGCGAGATCCTGGCAGGTCTTGTCATCGGCCCCTGTGTGCTCAACCTGGTGCAGACCAGTGACTCCATTGCCACCTTCGCCGAGATCGGCGTGGTGCTGCTGATGTTCACCACGGGCCTGGGCACCAACCTGAAGGAACTGATCAAGGCAGGCCCCATCGCCACCCTGATCGCCGCCGTGGGTGTGGCTGTGCCCCTGGTGGGAGGCACCTTATTATATGGTGCTTTCTACGGCTTTGCAGCAGTGGGCAGCCCGGAGTTTTACAGGGCTCTGTTCATTGGCACCATTATGACCGCTACCAGCGTGTCCATCACGGTGGCCACCCTGCAGGAGCTGGGCCACCTGAAGAGCTTTCTGGGCACCACCATCGTCAGTGCAGCTGTTATTGACGATGTGATGGGTATCGTGGTGCTTACCTGTGTGCTGGGTGCCAGCAGCGGCACCGGTACGGGTCTGGGCAAGGTGCTGTTCAACACCCTGCTGTTCTTTGCCACCGCTGTGGGTGTGGGCCTGGTGGTCCATTACGCCATGAAGTGGCTGGATCGGCGCAACCCTCACACCCAGCGTATCACCATCGTGAGCCTGGCCTTCTGCTTTGGCATGGCCTATGTGGCCGAGGCCTACTTTGGCATTGCCGATATTACCGGTGCCTACATTGCCGGCATCGTGCTGTGCACCATGAATGACGCACCCTATGTGGAACGCCGGGTGGATATCAGCAACTATATCATCTTTGCACCGATCTTCTTTGCCTCCATCGGCCTTAAGACCGATATCAGCGGCCTGACCCCGGAGATCCTGCTGTTCTGCGTCTGCTTTGTGATTGTGGCACTGATCACCAAGATCATCGGCTGCGGTCTGGCTGCCAAGGTCTGCCGCTTCAACTGGGGCGACTCCCTGAAGGTTGGTGTCGGCATGATGACTCGCGGCGAGGTGGCACTGATCGTGGCGCAGAAGGGTCTTGCCATCGGCGTGGTAGACCCGGTCTACTTTACCGCCGTGATCCTGTTGATCGTGGTGTCCAGCGTGGCCACCCCGCTGGCACTCAAGGCGATGTTCACCAAGCACCCGCCCGTGCCGCATCCCAGTCAGGCAAAATAAATGATGCTGCTGCGCAAATGATGTTTTGCTTCGCAAAAATGATGTGCGCTGCGGCGCATGAAGGACACTGCGGCAGCATAGAAAAACACCCCGGAAAAGCGAAAGCCTCCGGGGTGTTTTCATTATCATTTTATTTTACAGCGTCTTGCAGAACTCCTTCAGGTAGGCCCGGAAGTCCTCACCGATCTCCGGGTGCTGCAGGGCCAGCTCCACCTGAGCCTCTACCACTTTGAGCTTGTTGCCCATGTCGTAGTGCTTGCCGGTAAACTCCACGGCCGTCATGCCGCCGTAATTGCGGGCGTACTCGGCCATGGCGTCGGTCAGCTGGATCTCACCGCCGGCACCGGGTTTGGTGTGGGCCAGCAGGTCGTAGATCTCCGGGGTGAGCAGCACGCGGCCCAGGATGGAATAATTGCTGAACTCCTGACCCTTTTTGGGCTTCTCGATCATGTCATCCACAAAGAAATAGTTGTCGTGGATGGGGGTGGTCTTTAAGCTGCAGTAGCGGCTCACATCGGCCCAGGGCACAGCGGAAACACCGGCTGCCGGACGGCCGAACTCCTCGTAGGCGCGGATCAGCTGAGCACACACGGGGTCCTCGCCCCAGATCACATCATCGCCGTAGATCACCACAAAGGGGTCATCCCCGGTAAAGGGCTTTGCCATGCTCACGGCATGGCCCAGACCCAGCGTCTGCTTCTGGCGTACAAAATAGATGTTGGCCAAATTGGAGATGCCAAGGCATTCCTCCAGCATCTTTTCCTTGCCGGGGGCGGCCAGCTTCTCTTCCAGCTCCGGGCTGCGGTCAAAATGGTCCTCAATCACGCTCTGGTTGCGGCCCAGAATGATCAGGATGTCGGTGATGCCGGAACGCACGGCCTCTTCCACCAGATACTGGATGGCGGGCTTGTCCACGATGGGCAGCATGCCCTTGGGCATGGCTTTGGTGGCCGGCAGCACACGGGTGCCAAGACCGGCAGCGGGGATCACAGCTTTGGTTACCTTTTTCATGATAAAAACTCCTTTATAAATCGCATCAGGAGAGAGCGTTCAGCAGAACATCCAGATTGGGGCCCAGCAGCATGCTGCAGCAGGCACCGAACACCATCAGCAGCAGGAGCGACCCCAGCACAGCACCCCAGCTCACACCGCCCTGTGCCGAAAGCACCACGCTGCGCTGGGCATCGTCCGGGAACTCCGCGCGGATGCGCCGGATGTGCTCCGCCGCGCTCTTGCGGTAGAACCACTTGGCAAACATGCCGCGCGCCAGCATGAGCGCAAAGCTGGCCAACGACACCACGCGGCCCAGCACCACATAGGTGGAATCGCTCAGGCCCAAAGACAGCGAGCTGCCGGTGATCTGCATCATCTGCAGCAGCGTGGGCACGAACAGCAGCAATTCTGCGGCCAGAAAGGCAAACGCGGGCTTCCAGGCCTTGCGGTAAAAGAAGTAGAACGGCCCGAACAGCAGCGCCGAAAAGCTCAGCGAAATTTTGGTGTGCTGCAGCTGCATCCGGCTGTAATCGTTCAGGTAGGCCGGGGCGGCCGTGCCGATGTAGGTCATCCAGTCGCTGCTGGGGATGCCGTCGATCAGCTCATCCTTCCCGAAAGCGGCCTGCAGGTTGCGGTGCAGCGGGTCCATGGTCTGCTGCTCGTACTGGCGGTAAAAGCGCTCGTAGTCAAAGCCGCCGTGCTGCTCGTCCTGTGCGGCTTTGCGGTCATTGAGCTGCTCATCCGCTTCCGTCTCCGGGGGCAGGGCAGCGCCGCAGCAGCGGCAGATCTCTTCGCTGCGCAGCGTGCGCTCCCCGCAGCTGGGGCAGGTGCGCAGTTCGGCATCCTGATACGGGAAATGCCACTCGTACCCGGCCGCATGGGCGGGGCTGTGGATGCAGCGGCCCAGCTTTTCGTAGCAGGTACGGTGATAGGGGGCACCGCAGTCCGGACAGACCACGATGTCATCTTTCAGGGTCAGCGGCTCACCGCAGCCCTCGCAGGGACAGCCATAATATTTCGGCATGTTTTCCTCCAGTGATAAGGTTCATACTGGTATTATACTCTCCCACCCAGCAAAAGAAAAGGTGAAATTCTTCAAAATTCCAGCAGATCAACCGTTTTTCCTCTTTACTTTACCACAGATTCTCGGTATACTAATGAAGTATCTGTGTATAAACTGTGTCTTTTGGGTCACCCCGAAAGACCGCTTCCCTAAATGTAGATCCAACCCGGAACGAGAGGAACAAGAGAATGATCACCATTGACGAACTGAAAGTGCAGCTTGCCGATTATGCCAAGGCGGTCAAGGACCTGGAAGAGGCTCTGGCCATCGAGGCTTCCCGCAAGCGTGTGCAGGAGCTGGAGCACACCATGTCCCGCCCCGGCTTTTATGATGACGCCGACCTGAGCAAAAAGGTGTTTGACGAGGTGGGCGACCTGAAGGGCAAGCTGAGCCGCTTTGAAAAGCTGCAGGGCCTGTACGATGACGCCGAGACCATGATCGAGATGCTGGACGAGGAGTACGACCCCGCCATGATCCCCGAAGCCGAAGAGGCTGTGAACGCCGTAGGCAAGGCTGTGGATGAGCTGCAGCTCATGACCATGCTGAACGGCGAGTACGACCACAGCAATGCCATCCTCACCTTCCACGCCGGTACCGGCGGCACCGAAGCACAGGACTGGGCCGAGATGCTGTACCGCATGTACAACAAGTGGGCCGTGGCCCACGGCATGACCGTAGAGGTGCTGGACTATCAGGACGGCGACGAAGCCGGCCTGAAGAGCGCTTCCATGATGGTCAAGGGCGCCAACGCCTACGGCCTGCTCAAGAGCGAGAACGGCGTGCACCGCCTGGTGCGCGTGTCGCCCTTTGACGCCAATGCCCGCCGCCAGACCAGCTTTGCTTCGCTGGAAGTGATGCCCGAGCTGGACAACACCATCCAGGTGGACATCCGCCCCGAGGACATCGAAATGCAGGTGTACCGTTCTTCCGGTGCCGGCGGCCAGCACATCAACAAGACTTCTTCCGCAGTGCGTCTGATCCACAAGCCCACCGGCATCGTGGTCAACTGCCAGACCCAGCGCAGCCAGTTCCAGAACCGTGACTACGCCATGGAAATGCTGAAGGCTAAGCTGTACCAGATCGCCAAGCAGCAGCACATGGACAAGATCGACGACATCAAGGGCGTGCAGAACGAGATCGCCTGGGGCCACCAGATCCGCAGCTATGTGTTCATGCCCTACACCATGGTCAAGGATCACCGCACCAACTACGAGACCGGCAATGTGGACGCCGTGATGGACGGCGACCTGGATGGCTTCATCTTTGCCTACCTCAAGGCCGCCAGCCGCGGCGAGCTGCAGGACACCTGATCCCTGACAGTTTAAACTGTATGAAAAGCCTGTGCATCAATCTGATTTTCGGTGCGGTGCACAGGCTTTTTTGCTGAATTTTTACTTGAAACATAGAAAAAGAAACGCTATACTGCAATTAGAAGGGTTGTCTTGTGTTGAGTAAAGGAGGAATTGTTATGAAACGAAAAATTGTAGCATTCTTTTGCACAGTGGCAATATTATGTGCATGTCTTTGCGGAACAGCGTTTGCAGCAAAGAAGCCAAGCATAGAATTGATGAGCTTAGATGCCGCATGGAATGGCGCTATGGTGACAAACCCGGTTATATGCTTCCGTGTGAATGGTAACAAAACAATTAAGTATGCGAGATGGTATGTGACGGCATACAATCGTGTGGACGATAAAACATCAATGTCGCCGACAAAAATCCTGACGATGGTAGGACCATTGGAGCCGTTTTATGTGGAACGAAATAATAATTATGAGCTGAAAGCGCAGGATAATGCAGCGGAGGATAGCCCGTTTAAGTATTACCGAATGGCTCCATATAAAGTTGCCATCGGCGATAATGCTCAGTGGGTATATCAAGACGTATACGGGAATTTCTTTGTGAAACCGGACGAAAGCAATCCTGAAAGTTACATATATTTAAGTGAAGATGAAGTTCAGAATGCGATGTATAATTATGATGATTCTGAATTCCCAGATATATGGTGGAGAGACTGGTCGATTGATTATCTCGCAGTAGACAAAGTGGAACTGATTTACATGGACGGAAGCACAGAAACGCTCTCAAACGTAGGTTCTAAATACCGTACGATGAGTTTCCAGAACCCGCCGTTTGCCCAGCAACTTGCCCAGTATCAGGCCGTCTACAATTATCAGGATTACCTGAAACTTAACCCGGATCTTGCAGATGCATTCGGTGCAAACCAGAAAGCACTGTTTGAACACTTTGTGACCAACGGCATGAAAGAAGGTCGGCAGGGAAGCAGCGAGTTCAATTTGAACACATACAAGGCAAACAACCCCGATCTCGTGGCCGCATTTGGCGACGATAACGTGAAATACTACGAGCATTACATCTCGTCCGGCAAGGCAGAAGGACGAATCGCAAAATAACAAAAACGGGAGACAGCGTTGATGCTGTCTCCCGTTTTTGTTATGCCAGGTCCGGCAAAATATCCTCCCACAGGGCCTGCTCTTGCCGCAAAGCGTCAAAGCAGCAGTCCAGATACATCTTGTTGGCAGCGGCCAGAATGGTGCTGCGCAGTAGCAGCTTTTCGTCGGCGGCATCCGGGTCCGGGTCAGGCAGGGCACGGGTACAGCCGAACACGAACGGCAGGCAGCGCTCCAGCTCCTCACAGAAGGTGTCGTAGGCGGCCCCGGCGGAACAATAGGCCTTCTGCATTTTGAACAGGGTGTCGATATTTTCCATCGAGAGGACTGTTTTGGAGACTACGATGTACAGCAGGGAAGCGATCTGGTCACGGGTGTATTTCTTTTTGACCGGGTGGCTCAGAATGCCTTTTTTGACGTAGTTGCTCACCATGGACGGGGTGAGCTCTACCCCGCAAAAGGTGCGGAAGCAGGCGTTGACATATTGCACGGTCTGGTCCAGATACAGCCCTACGGCAGGGAGGTCGCGGTACCGGGGCAGGGCAAACCCGGCGGCGCAGGCCGCAACGCGGCGCTTGGTTTCATTGTTCATAGTGGATCATGCTTTCTGTTCAGCGGGTGAGGGGGGCTTTTGGTTTTCAGTATAACGCAAAAAATGGAAGCGGTCAACGGGAATATGAAAACTTTTTATCAAATGATGAAAACGGCTTGACAGGTTTTAAAAAAACTGATAAGATGTCCACAAGAAACCGAATAAGCCCGGCGGGCTGTCCGCCGCTGAACGATAAAACTGGAGATGTACTGTATGAAAACCAAGATCGTTGTGGACTCTTCCTCCAACCTGTATACCCTCAGCGGGGTGGACTTTGCCTGTGTACCGTTGAAAATCGTGACCGACGATGGGGAATATCTGGACACGGCAGAACTGGATGCGGTCGGTATGGCCCAGACCCTGCGCAGCTATAAGGGCAAGACCGGCACATCCTGCCCCAATGTGGCCGACTGGCTGGCGGCCTACGAGGGCGCGGAGGAAGTGTTCGTGGTCACCATCACGGGCACGCTGTCCGGCAGCTATAACGCGGCCCAGCTGGCCGCCGAGGAATACCAGCAGGAGCACGAAGGTGCCCGCGTGTTCGTGCTGGACAGCCTGTCGGCCGGGCCGGAATGCCGCCTGTTGGCCGAGCGTCTGGCGGCGCTGGTGCAGGCGGGCTGTGCCTTTGATGATGCCGCCGAGAAGATTCTGGCCTATCACCGGCACACGCACCTGTTGTTCTCGCTGGAATCGCTGGCCAACCTCGCCCGCAACGGCCGCGTAAAACCGGCGGTAGCTGCTGTGGCGCGGATGCTGGGCATCCGGGTCATCGGGCAGGCCAGTGAGGCGGGGGAGCTGGAGGTGCTGTGCAAGACCCGCGGCGAACACGGCGCACTGGAACGCATCGTGCTGGAAATGAAGGGCCGCGGTTTTGTCTCCGGCCGGGTACACATTGCCCACTGCGGCAACCCTGACGCCGCCGACCGGCTGAAAAAGATGCTGCACGCGGTGTTCCCGGGGGCGCAGGTGGATGTGAGCCCCTGCGGCGGCCTGTGCAGCTACTATGCCGAATTGGGCGGCCTGATGGTCGGTTATGAGGACAACGAAGCACCGGCATTGTAACGAGAAACGGCCTCTCCGAAAGGAGAGGCCGTTTTTGCGTGAGGGCGATTTTTACAGGGCATCCAGCGCTGTGCGTGCGGCGCGGATATTGGTTTCGCTGGTCTGCCACAGTTCAAACTCCGAAAAGCCCGGCAGGCCCATAGGCACGCCTTCCCGGCGGAAGGTCATGCGGCTGTCCAGCACCTGCTTGCCGGAGAGGTGGAACGCCCGGGCACCGGTCTGGGCGGCCAGCGCCGGGAGATTGCCCGCGGAGACGCCGGCACCCACCAGAATTTCCACATCGCTCCCGGCGGCTTCCACCAGCTGGCGCAGCAGCTCAGCTCCCTGCGGCGCACTGGCGGCCTGCCCGCTGGTAAGGATGGTGGCAAGGCCCAGTTCCTTTGCGGCGGCCAGCGCGGCAAAGGGGTCCCGGCAGACGTCAAAGGCACGGTGCAGGGTGCAGGCAACGGGGCGGCCTGCAGCTGCTGCCGCCCGGCGG
>UQDV01000008.1 GCA_900539945.1 uncultured Faecalibacterium sp. | reverse complement strand
CCCCGCCGCTGGGCAAACAGCCGGACCCGACCCAGCCGCCCGGAGACCCCTCGGCGCCCGGCACCCAGCTGCCCCCGCCGGAAGTGCCCGGCAATCCTCCGCACCCGGAACCGGGCAGCGCTCCGCAGGCCGGTGTGCCCATGACCGACGGCACCCCCGCCGCCTGCCGCCAGAAAAACGCGCAGGAATTTCTGGCCGGGAAGGTACCCGGTGTGATGGCGCAATATGCCCCGGGGCTGTTCAGCACCCTGCAGCACACGCACTCGGCCCACCCCGCCCCGGATGAGGACGCCGACGCGGTGCAGCAGCTTGTGGAATGGCGCGAAAACGCCCCTTACGGCTGAGCCGCACAAAAAAATTTTCCGTTAATTTTTGCTTTACCTGTTGAAATCTTGCCGCGCTTCCCTTATTATGGTAGCAAACAAAGATAAAGGCAGGTTTTGCATTATGGCAGAGATCAAATACGAAGTCGTCGAGCGCATCGCGGTGCTCTCGCAGCGTCCCCGCGGCTGGGAGCGTCAGCTCAACCTGATCAGCTGGAACGACGGCGAGCCCAAGTACGACATCCGCGACTGGTCCCCGGACGGCACCCGCATGGGCAAGGGCATCTCCCTGAGCCACGACGAGCTGGCCATCCTCAAGGGCATCCTGGAAGATATGGAGCTGTGAGCATGACCGACCGCGAGGAGTTTTTGCAGATCTTCCGGCAGCATGTCACCCGCCCCGGCAGCGAAAAGCTGCTGGACTGGCTGGACCACAAGACCGATTTCTTTTCGGCTCCGGCGTCCACCCGGTTCCACGGTGCCTGCACCGGCGGGCTGTGCATGCACAGCCTGAACGTCTACCACGCCCTGCACGACACCTTTTTTACCGAGGGCGAGAGTGAGGAGAGCTTTGCCATCTGCGCATTGCTGCACGATCTGTGCAAGGCCAACTACTACAAGGCCGGCACCCGCAACGTGAAGAACGAGACCACCGGTCAGTGGGAAAAGGTGCCCAGCTACAGCGTGGAGGACCTGTTTCCCTACGGCCACGGTGAAAAAAGCGTGTTCCTCATTGAGCGCTTCATGAAGCTCAAGGTGGAAGAGGCCGTGGCCATCCGCTGGCACATGGGCGGCTTTGACGATGCGGCCCGGGGCGGCTGCTTTGCCATCTCGGAAGCCTACGACAAGTACCCCCTTGCCGTCAAACTGCACATCGCGGATCTGGAAGCCACCTATCTTATGGAGCACCGCACCAGCGCCGTGCACTGAGCATATTTTATCCCGATACCAAAAAAGACCCGGATACCGGCAGCACCTTTTTGTGCCTGCCCCGTGTCCGGGTCCTGTTTTTTATTCCTTGTTGCGGGCCTTGTTCTGGTACATCCGGTCATCTGCCTGCCGGATGGCCTCCCGCAGCGGGTGCACGCCGCACACACCGCCCACGCTGATGGACAGGCGGATCTCCGGGTGGCTCTCCACCCGGGCCTGCCGCACCGCTTCCTGGATGCGGTCCATCACCAGCGGCAGCCCTTCCGGCCGCAGCTGCGGCATCAGCAGCAGGAATTCGTCGCCGCCGTAGCGCACCAGAATGTCGCTCTCCCGCAGGCAGGCCTGCACCGCCGCAGAGATGCTTTCCAGCGCCTTGTCGCCCACCAGATGGCCGTAGCTGTCGTTCACGGCCTTGAAGCGGTCCACGTCAATGACCACCACACCGTTGATCTGCTCACTGTCGGCCAGGAACTTTTCAAAGTACCGGCGGGAGTAGGCCCCGGTGAGCGGATCCATGAAGGCACTGTTGTCAAAGTCCTCGCTGCGGTCCAGCAGCATGCGGCGGCCGCCCATGTCCAGCCAGCGTCCGTTGGACAGCTTGGAAACCATTTCCAGCACGCAGCCGCGGCCGTTGTTCTCCACATAGCGCGACAGCACAAAATAGGCGTCCTCGCCATTGAATTCGATCTTGTTCAGGGTCTTTTTGCTGGTGAACACCTTGGCCGAGATGCAGTTCTCGCACCGGCCGGCCTTGTTCCACACCACATGGCAGTGACCGGCCTGCTCTTCCAGCGTGCCGTCCGGGTGCAGGGTGAGCACCTTGGCCCGCTCCGGGTCCACCAGACGCACCAGGTCAAACACGCCCTGCAGCTGCTGCAGGACAGCCGCCATCGAGCCTCCGGAGCTGTGCAGCAGCACATCCGGCTGCGCCTTTGCATCCTCGGTCTGCTCCGGCAGCAGCTGGCCCGCCACGCTCACACAGCGGCGCTGCCCGCCGCGGCTCCACTGGGTGCGCAGCACCAGCCGGTGCGGCTGGTATCTGCCGCCGGTCTGCACCTCCACGGGGAAGCTGGCCTGCGGGATCTCCGGAGTTGCCTTTTCCAGCGCTTCCAACAGGCGGCGGCGGTCCTTCAGGGAGAGGAAGTTCAGCCCTTCGCCATGGTCAAAGTCCAGCACCTGGGTGCGCTCGGCGGCGCTGGCGTAGTGGTTGGTCACCGTCACCCGGCCGCTGAGCAGGTCGTAGTCGAACTGGATGCCGCCGCACTGGTCCGCATAGAACTGGGTGCGCTCGCGTTCCAGGTTGAGCAGCCGCTGGCTGCGGTCCTCCCGCGGGAGGGCTTCCCGGTGCAGGATCTCCTCCGACAAGCGGTGGGTGTCCTGGTGGAAGCTGCGGTCCCACTCGTTGCGCTGCAGCTCCTGCCGCAGCAGCTCCGACGACTCATTCAGGCATTCCAGCAGCAGCGGGTTGAAGGCCCCGCACTCGCCGTTCAGGATCATGCGCAGGGCCGTGTCGTGGTCGTAGGCCGGTTTATAGCAGCGGTCGCTGGTCAGGGCGTCGTACACATCTGCCAGTGCCACCACCTGTGCTGCGATGGGGATCGCATCGCCCTTCAGCTTGTCCGGGTAGCCGCCGCCGTCCCAGCGCTCATGGTGCCAGCGGCAGATGGCATAGGCCACCTGCAGCAGGGGCTCGTTTTCCTCGCCGATGGTGTTGCTCAGGTCCCGCAGGATGCGGGCACCCTTCACCGTGTGGGTCTTGATCACCGCGTATTCTTCGGCGGTCAGGCGGCCGGGCTTGTTGAGGATCTCGGTGGGGATCACGATCTTGCCCAGGTCGTGCAGGGCCGATGCCGTGCTGATGAGCGAAATGTCGCTCTCGTCCAGCTGGTAGCGGTCGGTCTTGTTCACCAGCTGGTGCAGCAATAGGTCAGTCAGGGTGCGGATGTGCAGCACATGCAGGCCGCTCTCGCTGTTGCGGAACTCCACCACATGGCTCAGGATGCTGATCATCAGCACGCTGTTGTGCTCTTTTTCGTACACCTGATCGGTCACCAGCCGGGTCAGGCGCTTCTGCTTGGCATACAGCATGAGCACGTTCTGCACCTGGCGCAGCACCATGACCCGCTCAAAGGGGCGGCGCATGTAGTCGGCCACACCCAGGTCGTAGGCACGCTCGATGTTGGCCGTGTCCTTTGCCGCCGAGATCATGATCACCGGGATCTCGTCCAGCCAGGAATAGCAGCGCATGACCTTCAGCACGTCAAAGCCGTCCATCTGCGGCATCATGATGTCCAGCAGCACCAGTGCGATGTCCGTGTGCTCGCGCAAAAGCTCCACCGCCCGGACACCGTTTTCCGCTTCCAGATACTCATACCCGTCGCCCAGGATCTCCATCAGCAGCGCGCGGTTGATCTCAGAATCGTCTGCGATCAGGATCTTCTGTTTCACATTCATGTGCCTTGCTCCTCGCCATCCCCATCTGGCAATGTGCTGCCTTGCCGCAGCAAAAATCCCCTGTTCACACAAAAAGCTGCTGCACCAGCCCATGCCGGCGCAGCAGCTTGTCGAATCATTCTTGCATCATTTCATCAAACCGGCGCAGCAGCTCCACCGAAAGCTTCTCCAGCTCCGTTTCCGGCTGCCACACGGGTTCCGGCTGCGCCGCAGGCTGTGCGGCCGGTCTTGCACAGCAGGCCACAGCTTCTTCGGGCGGTTTCGGCGTCGGGGCCTGCACCGGCACTTCCGGACAGGCAGGCGTCCGGGCAGCCTGCTGCTCTGCCTTTTCGGCACGGGCCACGGCCATCTGCAGCTCCTCCCGGGCCTGCTCACAGGCCGCTTCGAGGTCGGCATTTTCCCGCCGCAGAGCGATCATCTGGCGCTCGCAGGCAAACAGCCGGGTCTGGTAGCGGCGGATCTCGGCGTGGGCCGCTTCCAGCTTGCGGGTCAGCTGCTGCAGTTTGTCGCTGCCCTCTGCCCGCACCGATGCTGCGGCCTGCGCCGCCGCCTGCTGGGCAAAGCGCTGCCGCAGAGCTTTGTTCTCCTGCCTGAGTTGCGCCATGGTCTCCTCCATTCCCTGCTGCGTCTGCCGGGCAAGGCGGAGTTCTGCCGCATACGCTGCGCGGATGTGCGCAATACAATTTTCAACATCCAGTTTCCGGTACCCGAACCATCCGGTCCGCAGCGGAACGTCCTGTTTCAGCATTGCATTGCCTCCCTCCGCTTGCGCGCAAGAGACCCGCCCTCCTCACGGGCGCTGTGCCACGATGCGTTTTTATTATTTGCCAGCCTTACTTCCGCTTGTTCAGGATGGCCAGCAGCTCGTCGTAGTAACGGTTGTCGCTGCTTTCCTCTTCCACGGGCTTTGCGGCAGCTGCCGGAGCGGCCGGGGCTGCTGCCGGAGCAGCAGCAGTGGCTGCGCTGCCGGTATCGCTGCTGAACACTGCCGACGGCACCGACTGGGCACCGCCCATGGCGTTGTTGATGCTGCTGCGCAGGTCGCTGGCACTCTTGTTGTCGAAGCCGGTAGCAACGACGGTCACGCGCATCTCGTCGGACAGGTTCTCGTCAAACGCAGTACCCCAGATGATGTTCGCATCCGGATGAGCGCTCTGGGTGATGAGGCCGGCTGCGGTCTCCACGTCCTCCAGGCCGATGTCGGGGCTGGAAGTGATGTTGATGATAACACCGTGTGCACCGGCAATGCTGGTCTCCAGCAGCGGGCTGGAAATGGCAGCCTTGGCGGCGTTCTCGGCCTTGCCGGCACCCTTGGCGCTGCCCACGCCCATGTGTGCGTAACCGGCATCCTTCATGATGGAGCGCACGTCGGCGAAGTCCAGATTGATGAAGGCGGGCACGTTGATCAGGGCGGAAATGGACTCGACGCCCTGACGCAGCACGTTGTCGGCAGCCTGGAAGGCGTTCATCAGGGTGATTTTCTCCTGGCTGATCATCTTCAGGCGCTCATTCGGGATCACGATCAGGCTGTCCACATGCATCAGCAGGTTGGCAATGCCCTGCTCAGCCAGGCCCATCTTGCGCTTGCCCTCAAAAGAGAAGGGCTTGGTGACGATGCCCACGGTCAGGATGCCCAGGTCGTGTGCCACCTCAGCCACCACAGGAGCCGCACCGGTGCCGGTGCCGCCGCCCATACCGGCGGTGATGAACACCATCTGGGAGCCCTTGAGCGCGTTTGCGATCTCGTCCTTGCTTTCTTCAGCGGCACGCTGGCCGATCTCAGGGTCGGCACCTGCGCCGCGGCCCTTGGTGAGCTTGGAGCCCAGCTGGACCTTGACGGTGGCATGGTTCTTGGCCAGCGCCTGCTGGTCCGTGTTCATCGCAATGAACTCCACGCCCTGCAGACCATCGCTGACCATGCGGTTCACGGCGTTGCCGCCGCCGCCGCCAACACCGATCACCTTGATCGTCGTAACATTTTCGTCCATTTCTTCATCGAGCATCAATGCCATAACTTTGTCCTCCATCCGGATTTTATCGTAGAACTGTGCAGAACGCACAGAAATATCAACCTACACTTATATAACTGTATCGTATCATCTTTTTGCCGTGAATGCAAGTCAAATTTACGTTTTTGAAGTTCTTTTTTTCGGGCAGTCTGCCCCGTGCGGGGTTTCTCGTGCAATTTGCCCACCCAGAGCCGTCAGTTTCTGTGCAAAATCGGCATAGCCGCGGTCAATGAACTCCGTATGGGTGATGCGGCTGCTGCCCTGTGCCGCCAGCGCCGCGATCACCAGCGCTGCCCCGCCCCGCAGGTCGGGCGCTTCCAGCACTGTTCCCTGCAGGGTGCCGCCGGGTTCCGCGTACAGGGTGCGGCCCTCCACCCGCACCCGGCCGCCCAGCGCCGCAAAGCCTGCCGCGCAGCCGAACCGCCGCTCAAAGATCACATCCTCGATGCTGCCGGGTCCCTCCGCGCAGAGCAGCACCGCCGCCAGCAGCGGGGCCGCGTCGGTGGCCAGCGCCGGATATGCCCCGGTGAACACCCGCCCCGGCCCGTACAGCCGCCCGAACCGGGTAATAACGGCAGCATCGCTCCGGCGCACAATGCCGCACCCCATTTGTTCCAGAATTTCCAGCACCGGCGCATACAGCCGGGGCGCGCAGCCTGCCAGCTCCACCCGTCCCCCAGCCGCTGCGCAGGCACAGGCAAAGGTGGCTGCCGTGATCCGGTCCGGCAGGGGCGCAAAGCTGCATCCGTGCAGCCGCCGCACCCCCTGCACCCGCACCGTGCCGGTGCCCGCGCCCTGCACCCGGCCGCCGCACCGGTTCAGGAATGCCGCCAGATCTTCGATCTCCGGCTCCCGGGCCGCACCCCGCAGGGTCGTCTCCCCCTGTGCCAGCGCCGCCGCCAGCAGCAGGGTCTCGGTGGCCCCCACGCTGGGGACCCGCAGGGTGATGTCCGCTCCGTGCAGCCCCGCCGGAGCCGTGAGCAGCAGGCGTTCGCCTTCCAGCTGCGGGCAGGCTCCCATCTGCACAAGGCCCGCCAGATGCAGATCAATGGGCCGCGCTCCGATGCGGCAGCCCCCGGGCAGCACGGTCTGTGCCCGGCCCAGCCGGGCCAGCAGCGGGGCGCAGAACAGGATGGATGCCCGCATCCGGCCCGCCGGGCCTGCCGCCAGCGTCCCGCTGCCGGGCACCCCGTCCACCCGTACATCCGCCCCCTGCCGCTCCGCTGTGCAGCCTGCACTGCGCAGCAGGGCAAGGCTCTCGGCCACATCGGCCAGCTCCGGCACCCCGCACAGCCGCACTGGCCCGCTGCACAGCAGGGACGCTGCCAGCAGCGGCAGCACACTGTTCTTGGCCGCCGGGACCCGTACCGTTCCATTCAGCGGCCGCCCGCCCGTGATGATGTAATCCCCTGCCATGCAAAGACCCCCGTTCTGCCAAAGATACCCCATGGTATGCAGAACGAGGGCCGTCGGTTCCCTGTTTTGTACCCGGACACCGCAAAACGCATTTGTCCGGTCGTTTGTCTGTTTTTTGCGTCTTTTGCGGGGCAAACATCCCATTTTGCGGCAGAAATGGCCGCCTTTACGTTTCCCCGCGGGAGACGGACAGCACGATGCCCATCTCGCCCAGTAGCATCATCAGGCTGGTGCCGCCGGAGGAAAAGAAGGGCAGGCTGATGCCGGTGTTCGGGATGGTGTTGGTGACCACGGCGATGTTCAGCACCGCCTGCAAGGCCACCTGCACCACGAACCCCACCACCAGCAGTGCCCCGAAGCGGTCCGGCGCGTGGGCCGCCAGCGTGACGCCCCGCAGCAGCAGCAGACTGAACAGCAAGATCACCGCGCAGGCCCCCACAAACCCCAGCTCCTCGCACAGGATGGAAAAGATGAAGTCGTTCTGGGGTTCCGGCACGAACAGGTGCTTCTGGCGGCTGTTGCCCAGCCCCAGCCCCACGGCCCCGCCGGAGCCGATGGCGTACAGGCTCTGGATGGTCTGGTGGCCGTCGCCCAGCGGGTCGGCAAAGGGGTCTAGCCAGGAGCTCAGGCGGCTGGCCGCATAAGGCACCAGATCCGGCATGATGACGATGGCCGCCCCGATGGCACCCGCTCCGCCCACACCGGCCAGCACGAACCACCGCAGCCCGGTGCCGCCCACGAACATGAGCACTGCCCCGATGCCCAGGATCAGCACCGTGCCGGACAGGTGCGGCTCCAGCAGCATGAGCACCGCCACCGCGCCCAGTACCAGCGCAAAGGGTACCACCCCCACCGCAAAGCTCTCCATCCGGCTGTGGTTGAGGGAGATGATGTGGGCAAACACCAGCACCACCGCAAATTTGGCGATCTCGCTGGGCTGCAGAGTGCCCAGCCCCGGCAGCACCAGCCAGCGCTTGCAGCCGTTGTATTCCGGCATGAACAGCACCACGACCAGCAGCACCAGCGAGAGGGCCAGCAGCGGCCAGGCCAGTTTGTGATAGATGTGGTAATCCACCCGGCTGGCCGCCCACATGGCCCCGATGCCCATGGACGCATACAGCAGCTGCGGCCGCACATAGGCCCAGGCATCGCCCCGCCGGTACAGCGCCACCGCGCTGCTGGCACTGTACAGCATTACCAGCCCAAAGCCCACCAGCGTAAGCACCAGGATCAGAAAGGGCAGGTCCATGGCGGGCAGCGGACGCAGCAGTCCGCGCCGGGCCCGGGCAGGCACAGCGGCCCTGTGCATCCTCATCACCTCCGGCAGTCCTTTTGGTCTATTGTACGCAGGCCGCCGGGCTGTTAGTCATAGCTGCAGGCCCTGCCCGCATAAACTGAGCCGGAAAAGGAGGTGCTGCCATGTCCCGGCCCGAACCCCTGCGCACCCTGCCGGAGCAGGCGTTCCGCGCCCGTGCCCGGCTGGTGGCGCTGCTTTTGTGCGGCATCTGCTTTGCAGGGCTTATCGCCCGGCTCTACTGGCTGCAGCTGGCCGCCGGGGACTGGTACACCCGGCGGGCACTGGGGCAGCAGCTGCGGGACACCGTGGTGCCCGCCGACCGGGGCCGCATCTACAGTGCCGACGGCGTGTTGCTGGCGGCCAACAGCAGCTGCTGGACCCTGCGGGCCAGCCCGCGGGAGATGCCCGCCGACAAACTGGAGCTGGCCGCCCACGGTCTTGCGCAGATTTTGGAGCTGGACGAAGCCGCCCTGCTGGAAAAGTTCCGGGACCGCGCCTCCAACGACTGTCTGCTGCGCTACCGGGTGGAGCGTTCCATGGCGGATGCCGTGCGGGATTTCTGCGAGGAAAACGGCATCACCGGCATCCGTATCAATCAGGACAGCAAGCGCTGGTACCCGCAGGGGGAGTTTCTGGCGTCGGTGCTGGGCTTTACCAATGTGGACAACGCCGGAGTGAGCGGGCTGGAGCTGGAATACAACGAGCAGCTCACCGGGCAGAACGGCGTGGTGCTCACCGCCGTGAACGCCTGGGGCTATACGCTGGAGCAGAGCTACGAGACCGAGCAGTTCCCGGTGGAGGGCAGCAGCCTGCGGCTGACCATTGACGCCAACATTCAACATTATCTCGAAAATGCGTTGAATTACGCCGTACAGGAACACCATGTGGCCGCCCGTGCCGTGGGCATCGTGCTGGACGTGAACACCGGGGCCGTGCTGGCCATGTCCACCACCCCGGCCTACGACCCCAACCAGCCGCGCATCCTCTACGACGAAGCTGCCCGCGCCGCCGTAGATGCCCTCTCTGGGGAGCAGCGGGCGGCCGCCCTGCAGCTGGCCCAGCAGACCCAGTGGCGCAACAAGGCCGTGAGCGACCTGTACGAACCGGGCAGCGTGTTCAAGCTCATCACCTGCGCGGCCGCGCTGGACGCCGGAGCCATCACCCGGAACTCCAGCTTTTATTGCGGGGAGTCCATCTCGGTGGCGGGCACCCGGTTCCACTGCGCCAATCACAAGCGCCACGGGACCCAGACCGTGACGCAGGCGCTGGAAAATTCCTGCAACCAGAGCTTTATCCAGATCGGAGCGCGGCTTGGCAAGGAGGCCTTCTGCGATTACTTTGCCGCCTTCGGCCTGCGGGAGCCCACCGGCATCGACCTGCCCGCCGAACCGAAAAAGAGCCTGTACTACACCGCCGACCGTATGGGGCCGGTGGAGCTGGCCTCCTGCGCCTTCGGGCAAAGCAGCAAGATCTCCTATCTGGAAATGGCCGCCGCCGTGTGCGCAGTGGTCAACGGCGGAAAACGGATGCAGCCCTACCTTGTATCGGACATTCTGGCCCCGGACGGCACGGTGCTGGAACACCGGGACCCCGTGTGCAAACAGCAGGTGATCCAGCCGGAGACTTCCGCCGTCATGCGGGAGATGATGGAAGCCGTTGTTCTGTACGGCGGCGGACGCAACGCGCAGATCTCCGGCTACCGGGTGGGCGGCAAGAGCGGCACCAGCCAGAAGCTGGACAGCGCCGACGAAAAAGCCCGCATTGCCAGCTTTGTGGCCGTGGCGCCCATCGACGACCCGCAGTTTCTGTGTCTGGTCTGCCTGGATGAACCCCACAGCTGGACCACCGCCGGCGGCAGCCTTTCGGCCCCGGTGTGTGCCGAGGTGTTGGAACAAACGCTGGTGTACAAAGGCGTGCCCCGCGCCGCCGCAGACGTCCCCGCCGAGCAGACCACTGCCCTGCCGGCAGACGGGGACAGTTCGGATGGGACATAAAAAGGGTTCACTGCCTCGCCCTCTCCGCCATTGCTCACGCAATGTCACCTCTCCCAAAGGGAGAGGCAAGAAGCGTTACGGTCAGGCTCTTGGCTCCCCCTCTGGGGGAGCTGGCGCGATAGCGCCTGAGAGGGCGAGCCACCTAAAACAGCAAAAAAACCTCCCTCATTGAGGGAGGTGGCATCGCTTCCGCGATGACGGAAGGAGTTTCAGTTCTGATGGGGCTGCTCGCGGAACACGATCTCGCCGGTCTCGCTGTTCATGGATTCCACGATGGCAAGGCTCTCCAGCTGGATGCCCTTGCTGCGGATGAGCTCACCGCCCTGCTGGAAGCCTTTTTCCACGGCGATGCCGATGCCTTCCACGGTGGCACCGGCCTCCTGTGCCAGCTCCAGCAGGCCCATCAGGGCACAGCCGTTGGCCAGGAAATCGTCGATGATCAGCACATGATCCTCTGCGGTGAGGAACTTTTTGGACACGATGACGTTGTAGATCTTTTTGTGGGTGAAGGACTGGATCTTGGTCTCGTAGTTGTTGTAGTCCAGATTGATGCTCATGGACTTTTTGGCAAACACCACCGGCACGTTGAACTCACTGGCCACAATGGCGGCAATGCCGATGCCGCTGGCCTCGATGGTGAGCACCTTGTTGATGGGCTTGCCCGCAAACAGGCGCTTCCACTCCCGGGCCATCTCGCGGAACAGCGGGATATCCATCTGGTGGTTGATGAAGCTGTCCACCTTGAGCACATTTCCTTCGCGCACAATGCCGTCTGCGCGGATCCGATCTTCCAGCATCTTCATAAGCAGTCTTTGTCCTCCAGCCTTTTTCCATTCCGGGGCACAAAGCTGTGCCCGCAACCTGTATGTATTTTACCTAGTATAACGGAAGTGCCTGCCTTTGGCAAGTGGCTTTGTGCCCAAATTTGAAAAAATCCAGGCTGCATCTGCGTGGGCTTTTTCCAAAAGCATGCCTATGGCAAAAAGCACCGAAACTCCGCAAAACAGTTCTGTAATTTTTGGCTTTCGGCGCTCTTGTGCTTTGCTGATTTTTGAGTATACTTGGAAGAAAGACCGGTGCCTGTATGCCGATCGGAGGAGAGGGAGAACGGTTATGAAAACGGGACTTGTACTGGAAGGCGGGGCTATGCGCGGCATGTTCACCGCCGGTGTTCTGGATGTGCTGATGGAGCACGGCATTACGGTGGACGGTGCCATCGGTGTTTCGGCGGGGGCCGTGTTCGGCTGCAACTATAAGTCGCACCAGATCGGGCGCACCATCCGCTACAGCACCGAATACTGCAAAGATAAGCGCTACGCCAGCTTTGGCAACCTGCTGCGCACCGGCAACCTGTACAGCGAGCAGTTCTGCTATCACACCGTGCCGGAAAAGCTGGATCCGTTTGACGCCAAAACCTTTCGGGAAGATCCCATGGACTTTTTTTTGGTGTGCACCGATGTGCGCACCGGCGACCCCATCTACCACAAGTGCCGCACCGGCGACGCCGAGGACATCCAGTGGATGCAGGCGTCGTCCTCCATGCCGCTGGCCGCAAAGATCGTGAAGATCGGCCACTACCAGCTGCTGGACGGCGGCGTTGCAGATTCCATCCCGGTGCGCTTCTTTGAGTCCATCGGCTACAAGCGCAACCTCATCGTGCTGACCCAGCCCAAGGACTTTGTGAAAAAGAAAAACAAGATGCTGCCCGCCATCCGGGCGCGCTACCTGCGCTACCCCGCCTTTGTGGAGGCCGTGGCCGACCGCCACGAGCGCTACAACGAGACACTGGAACATGTGGCCATGCTGGAGCAGACCGGCCAGGCCTTTGTCATCCGGCCGCCGATCCCGCTGGAGATCGGCTCCATGGAGCGTGACCCCGCCCAGCTGCGCCGCGTGTACGACACCGGCCGTGCCGTGGCCGAGATCCAGGTGGACAAGATCGCCGCTTTTGTGGAGCAGTCCCGCGCAGCCGAATAAGTTTTGCGGCAGTGCATCATCCAAAAGGCCCCGCACCGGTTCCGAACGGAACGGTGCGGGGCCTTTGGTTTACGCGGATGGTTCAGGCTGTAGGGTTACAGCTGGCTCTTGTACAGCTCCACGATCTCTTCCACGCTGGTGTCACGCGGGTTGCCAGGGCGGCAGGCGTCGGCATAAGCGGACTCGGCCAGGAACTGGATGTCCTCTTCCTTCAGGATGCCGTGCAGGTTTGTGGGGATGCCCACATCGGCGCTCAGCTGCTTGACGGCGGCGATGGTGGCATCGGCTGCCTCGGCGTCGTTCATCTCGTCGATGCCCTTCACGCCCATGGCCTTGCCGACGGCACGGTAGCGCTCACCGGCGACGGTCTTGTTGTATTCCAGGCCCACCGGCAGCAGGATGGCGCAGGCCACGCCGTGAGGGGTATCATACAGGGCGGACAGGCCGTGTGCCATGGAGTGCACGATGCCCAGGCCCACGTTGGAGAAGCCCATACCGGCGATGTACTGGCCCAGAGCCATGCCCTCACGGCCTTCCGGGGTGTTCTGCACGGCACCGCGCAGGTTCTCGCTGATGAGCTTGATGGCTTCCAGATGGAACATGTCGGAGATCGTGCAGTGGCCCTTGGTGATATAACCCTCAATGGCATGGGTCAGTGCGTCCATACCGGTGGCAGCGGTCAGGCCCTTGGGCATGGAGGACATCATATCGGGGTCCACCACGGCGATCTCCGGGATGTCGTTGGTGTCCACGCAGACGAACTTGCGCTTCTTCTCCACATCGGTGATGACGTAGTTGATGGTGACCTCAGCAGCCGTACCGGCAGTGGTGGGCACCGCGATGGTGAACACGGCGTGCTTCTTGGTGGGAGCCACACCCTCCAGAGAGCGGACGTCTGCAAACTCCGGGTTGTTGATGATGATGCCGATGGCCTTGGCCGTGTCCATGGAGGAGCCGCCGCCGATGGTCACGATGCAGTCTGCTTCGGCAGCCTTGAAAGCGGCCACACCGTCCTGCACATTGGCAATGGTGGGGTTGGGCTTGATCTCACTGTACACGCTGTAGGCAAAGTTTGCGGCGTCCAGCAGGTCGGTGACCTTCTTGGTGACGCCGAACTTGATCAGGTCGGGGTCCGAGCAGACGAAGGCCTTTTTGTAGCCGCGGGCGGTGAGCTCCGGCACAATGTTCTCGATGGCACCATGGCCATGGTAGGAAATGGTATTCAGAACGATGCGATCAGCCATAAGTCAAATCCTCCAAACTCATTTGCGCCGCCGGTTCCGGCGGCGATTCTCTGCTTTTCAGCATAGCACATCGTCAAAAAATTTGCAATGCAGAATTGTATGAAATCTCTGTAACTTTTGATATCATCCTCATTTTTTCTGGACAGATTGCATCGTTTTGAAGGAATCGTGCTATTTTTCATATTCCGTGGTTATAACCACGGATTTCACCCTACAAAAGGGGTATACTATAAAAAATAAGCCGTCCACCCCGCTGCCGCAGCGGAATTGGCGGCTCCACTTCCCACACAAGGAGTCCGTTTTATGTTCAACCAGCCCTTCGCCCCCTCGCAGGTGCGGCCCATCCGCCCGGCCATGACCGTTTCCCGCCCGGCACAGCTCGGGCGGGAGGTGCCCGTCACCTGGTTTTCGCTGGGTGCAGGCACCTCCATCACCCCGGAGTTCTACGACTGCACCACCCTGTATCTGGGCGGTGAGGGCAGCGGGACCTTTGTTCTGGGCAGCGACGCCCACGACGTCCCCATGCACCCCGGCCAGCTGCTCTGGGTGCCGCCCGGAACGCTGTGCGGCACCCGCACCGACAACGGCCTTATCTATACCGAAATCATCATCAAAAAGGAGAACCTTACGATGAACAGCATCCTCAAAGCAGGCGCAGCCACCGAACTGAAGGACCTGATCTCTTACGAAGAGGGCAGCATCGCCAACCTGGACCTGGCTCACACCGACAACATGAAATTCGTGCTGATGGCCTTTGACGAGGGCACCGGCCTGACCCCGCACCGTGCTCCCGGCAACGCCATCCTGACCGCACTGGAGGGCAAGGCCATCATCGGCTACGAGGGCCAGGACTACGAGCTGACCGCAGGCCAGAGCTTCCGTTTTGACAAGAACGGCCTGCACAGTGTGACCGCACAGGGCAAGTTCAAGATGAGCCTGTTGCTGGTGCTGGAGTAAATTTGTTCTGATTTTCAGAGCTGCTGCGTATTTTTTCGCAGCAGCTCTTCTTTTTTTGCCAAAAGGGCTTGACAAGCGGGGCAGATCGTGTATTATTGTATCAAGCGCTTAATACAGCAACACAAGGAGACAACAGTATGTCGGAACAGTTTGATTCCAGCCGCCCGATCTATGCACAGCTGGTGGAACGGCTCAAGGCCCGCATCCTGGCAGGCACCTACCCGCCCGGCGGGCACCTGGACTCGGTGCGGGACCTTGCCGCAGCCGCCGGGGTCAATCCCAACACCATGCAGCGGGCCCTGGCCCAGCTGGAAACCGAAGGTCTGGTGCGCACCGAACGCACCTCAGGCCGCTATGTTACGGAGGACACCGAATTGATCGAACAGCTTCGGACCGAAGCCGCCCGGAAACTGGCGGAAGAATTTCTGGTCAAGATGCGCGGCATCGGCTACAGCCCTGCACGCGCGGCTGCCCTGCTGGAGCAGCTGGACACCACCAAGGAGGATGCACAATGAGTGAGATTCTGACCTGTGAAGCACTGACCAAGTGCTACGACAAAGACAAGACCGCGCTGGACGGCGTGGATCTGCATGTGAATTTTGGCCGCATCGTGGGCCTGCTGGGCCCCAACGGCAGCGGCAAGACCACCCTCATCAAGCTGGCCAACGGCCTGCTGCAGCCCACGTCCGGCAGCATCAAGGTAGCCGGCATGGCCCCCGGCCCGGACACCAAGGCCCTTGTTTCCTACCTGCCGGACGCCGACTGGCTGCCCGACTGGATGCAGGTAGAGCAGCTGGTGGGCATGTTCACGGATTTTTACGCCGACTTTGACCCCGCCAAGGCCTTTGAGATGCTGGACACCCTGCACATTGCCCGCACCGCAAAGCTCAGGACCCTCTCCAAGGGCAACAAGGAAAAAGTGCAGCTCATCCTGGCCATGAGCCGCGCGGCCCGGCTTTACCTGCTGGATGAGCCCATCGGCGGCGTGGACCCCGCCGCCCGCGACTACATCCTGCACACCATCATCAGCAACTACAGCAAGGACGCAACGGTCATCCTGTCCACCCACCTCATCGGGGACATCGAGCCGGTGCTGGACGAGGCCATCTTCCTGAAGGACGGCCGGGTGTTCGCCCATCGCAGCGTGGAGGAGCTCCGCGAGACTGAGGGCATGAGCGTGGATGCATATTTCCGGGAGGTATTCAAATGCTGAGCAAACTTTTAAAGTATGAGTTCAAGGCCACCTGCCGCATTTACGGCGGACTGTATCTGGCCATTCTGGCTGCTGCTGCACTGCTGGGGGCGTTCTTCCGCTTTCCGGCACTGGTTTCTGATTTTCCCATCGTCGTCGTCACGATCGTTTACCTGATGCTGTGTGTCGCCATTGCAGTCATCACCGCGCTCACCATCATCCAGCGGTTCACCCGCAACCTGCTGGGGCGCGAGGGTTATCTGATGCACACCCTGCCGGTCACCCCGGCGCAGCTCATCCTGTCCAAGCTCATCTCCAGCATGGTGTGGCTGCTGTGCAGCATCCTGGTCATCGCGCTTTCCCTCGGTGTATTCTTCCTGTGCGGGATGCTGAACGTCAACGGCATCTTCTCGGACTGGGCCGGTGCCGTGCGCGACTTCCGGCAGCTGGCAGATATTCTGCAGCGCGTTCTGAATGTCAGCGGATTCATGCTGCTGCTCACAGCCATCGAGTGGCTGGCCACGCTGGTCTGCTCCATCCTGTGCCTGTACACCGCCTGCATGATCGGGCATCAGTTCAAGCAGCATTTTGCGCTGGTGGGCATCGCGGCCTTTGTGGGTCTGAACGTCCTGCAGAACCGTCTTTTGGCCCTGCTGCCCTACGCCAGCGATAACGTTGACCTGGGCACGGTGGTGACTTCCACGGCCATCGGCGACGTCACCTGGCAGGTGGCAGTGAACCAGACCTATCTCCAGACCTATCTCCGCGCCGTGCTGGTTTCCCTGCTGGCCGATGCGGTGCTGTGCGGTATCTACTTTGCCGCCACCAACTGGCTGATGAAGAACAAACTGGATCTGGATTGATTTCTCTATCACAAAAGATCACAAAAGGGTCTGCTGCCATTTCCGGCAGCAGACCCTTTTGTGATTGGGGCAGATTCAGCACGCGTCGTACTGCTTTTGCAGGTATTGCAGGCACTGGACCGAATTCTCCGGCGTGGTGTTTTCCAGTGTGGCGAACACCCAGGGCTTTTCCTGCTTGGCAAAGCGCAGGATGGTGCGGTAATCGCCCATGCCGCCCTGCCCGGCACCGGTGGCGGCCAGCTGCCCGCCGGCGTCCTTGCGCAGGAAGTCCTTGAAGTGGATCATGGCCACATCCTTGCCCAGCAGCTCGATGGCCTCGGCGAACACCTCCTCGCGGGCGTCCACGTTTTCCATATTCAGCAGGTTCACCGGGTCCAGCAGGATCTGCAGGTTGGGGCTGCCGATCTCGTCCAGCACGGTGCGGGCACGCTTGGCATCGTACACGATGTGCTTGACCACCGGCTCGATGGCAATGGTCACACCGTACTGCTCGGCGCAGCGCACCACCGGCTTGAAGTTCCTGATAAAGGTGGCAAGGGCCGCGTCACTGCGGCACTCCGGGCAGAACTTGTACTCCGCGTTGGGTGCACCGGTCTCGGTGCCCACCATGCCGCAGCCCAGCAGGCTGGCAAAGCGGATGTGGGCGTAGTATTTTTCCTGAATGGCGTGCAGAGCGTCCTCGTCCGGGTGGGCCAGGTTGAGGTAGTTGCCCAGCACGGCAATGTCAATGCCGTGCTGGGCAAACAGGCGGCGCAGATAGGCGGCGTAACCGGGGGTGAGGGCGCTCGGCGTGTTGGGCACCTCCTTGAGGGATTTGCTCAGGGCCAGGTGAGCACAGGTGAAACCCCGCTGACGCACCAGCGGGAGCACCTGCTCCAGGGGCAGCTTTTCGGCGTCGTGCAGACGCAGGCCAAATTGGATCATAGAAAACTCCTCCTCGCATTGCTTCTGGCCCGATGATAGCATATCCGGGCGCAAAACACAACAGCAAACTGCAGCCATCAGCGGCGCAGATACCGCCCAGTGATGCTGGCCGGGTCGTTACAGATCTGCTCCGGGGTGCCGCAGGCCACGATCCGCCCGCCGGCATCTCCGCCGCCGGGGCCCATGTCGATGATGTAGTCCGCATTGCGAATGACGTCCAGATCATGCTCGATGACCACCACAGTCGCACCATTGTCCAGCAGGGCCTGGAACACCCCCAGCAGCACCTGCACATCCAGCGGGTGCAGGCCGATGGACGGCTCGTCGAACACGAACACGGAATCGGTCTGGGTCCGGCCGATCTCGCTGGCCAGCTTCAGACGCTGGGCTTCGCCGCCGGAAAGGCTGGGCGTTTCCTCGCCCAGAGTCAGGTAGCCAAGGCCCAGCTGCTGCAGGACCTTCAGCTTCTGGCAGACCGTTTTCATGTTCCGGCAAAAATCAATGGCCGTGTTCACGTCCATGTCCATCAGCTCCGGCAGCGAGGCCGTCTGCCCCGCCGGGCCGGTCAGTTTTACCAGTCCGGCCGCCCGGGCATAGCGGGAACCACGGCAGTCCGGGCAGGGGATGTTCACATCCGGCAGGAACTGCACGTCCAGGCTCACCTCGCCGGTGCCGTCGCAGCCGGGACAGCGCAGGGACCCGGTGTTGTAGGAAAAATCTCCGGCTTTGTAGCCGTGTGCCTTTGCGTCCGGCGACCGCGCAAAGAGCCTGCGCAGGTCATCGTGGACGCCTGCGTAGGTGGCAACGGTGGAGCGGACGTTGATCCCGATGGGGGTCGCATCAATGAGCTTGACGTGGGCGATGCCCTCCGCGTCAAGGGCGCGGACATGCGGCGGCAGTGTCTTGCCGTCGATGCGGGCTTCCAGTGCCGGAACAAGGCTCTCCAGCACCAACGTGGTCTTGCCGGAGCCGGACACGCCGGTCACGACGGTCAGCCGCCCCTTGGGCAGGTCTACCTCCAGCGGCTTCACCGTGTGGAGCTGCGCGGTGGAAAGATGGAGTGTTCCCTGTGCAAACAGGGCGTCCGCCAATGCGCGCTTTCGCCGCAGGGTGTCCGCCTTTCCGGAGAGGAAGGGCCCGATCTGGGACGCCGGGTCCGCCTCGATGGCCGGGATGGTGCCCTGTGCGATCACATGGCCGCCCTTTGCTCCGGCTTCCGGCCCCATTTCCACGATCCAGTCTGCTTCCTTTAAAATCTGCGTGTCGTGATCCACCAGGATCACCGAATTGCCGTCCGCGATCAGGTCGTGCATCACGCCGGTCAGGCCCACGACGTTGGAGGGATGCAGGCCGATGCTGGGTTCGTCCAGCACATAGAGCACCCCGGTGGTGCGGTTGCGCACGGCGCGGGCCAGCTGCATGCGCTGGCGCTCTCCGGTGGAAAGGGTCGAGGCCGCACGGTCCAGCGTGAGGTAGCCCAGCCCCAGGTCCATCAGCCGTTTTGCCGGGCCGGTGAAGGATTCCACAATGTTTTCCGCCATCGGGCGCATCTCTGCGGGTAGGCTGTCCGGCACGCCCTGCACCCAGCCGACCAGCTCCGAAAGGGGCATCCGGCAGGCCTCATCCAGCGAGAGGCCCCGCAGCTTGGGGGCGCGGGCCGCTGCCGAAAGGCGGGTGCCATGGCACGCAGGGCAAATGTCCTCTTTCAGGAACTTTTCTACCCGCTTCATGCCTTTTTCGTCCTTGACCTTGGCCAGCGCGTTTTCCACGGTGTAGGTCGCATTGAAATAGGTAAAGTCCAGCTCCCCTGCCTGATTGGAATTCTTGTTGTGATAGAAAATGTGCTTTTTCTCCGCCGGACCGTGGAACACGATCTCCTTTTCCTGCGCGGTCAGGTCCCGGAAGGGCACATTGGTGCGCACGCCCATCTCCCGGCAGATGTCGGTCATCAGCGACCACATCAGGCTGTTCCACGGGGCCACGGCACCCTCGTCGATGGTCAGGGAATCATCCGGCACCAGCGTGTCCGGGTCCACCGTGCGCACCGTGCCGATGCCGCCGCACTGCGGGCAGGCCCCCTGCGAGTTGAAGGCCAGCTCTTCGGCCGACGGGGCCAGAAACTGCGCCCCGCATTCCGGGCAGAGCAGCTCTTTCCCGGCCGCCACCCGCAGCGACGGGGCCAGATAATGCCCATTGGGGCAGCGGTGGCTGGCCAGACGGGAGTACATGAGCCGCAGGCTGTTGAGCAGCTCGGTCCCGGTGCCAAAGGTGCTGCGGATGCCCGGGACGCCGGGCCGCTGGTGCAGGGCCAGCGCAGCCGGAACGTACAGCACCTCGTCCACGCCCGCCCGGGCGGCCTGCGTCATCCGGCGGCGGGTGTAGGTGGACAGGGCATCCAGGTAGCGCCGGGAGCCCTCCGCATACAGCACGCCCAGTGCCAGCGAGGATTTGCCGGAGCCGGACACGCCCGCAATGCCCACGATCTGGTGCAGTGGGATGTCCACATCAATGTTCTTGAGGTTGTGGACATGGGCATTGCGGATCTGCACCGCCTGCGGAATGTGATGTTCTTCCATGGGTTTTCTTCCTTTCATGCTGTCCGCTTTTTTCTGATTATACCGCGCACAGACGCAGTGCGTCCAGCACAAAAAATCCGCCGTTCCTTTGGAGAAACAGCGGATCTTTCATCATATTCTTACGGTCTGCCTGACGGGGTCCCCATCAGATCACTGCTGGGCCTGCTCTGCGCGCTTGGCTTCCAGAGCCAGGATGGCGTCGCGGCGGCTCAGATTGATGCGGCCCTGCTGGTCGATGTCGGTCACCTTGACCACGATGGCGTCGCCCACAGCGACCACATCCTCCACGCGATCCACACGCTTGGTGTCCAGCTTGGAGATGTGCACCAGACCTTCCTTACCCGGTGCGATCTCAACAAACGCACCAAAGTTCATCAGGCGGGTGACCTTGCCCTTGTAGATGGCACCGATCTCGGGGTCCTCCACAATGGTCTTGATGGTAAAGATGGCGCGCTTTGCGTCCTCCTGATCCACGGCGGAGACGAACACATGGCCGTCTTCCTGCACGTCGATCTTGCAGTTGCAGGTAGCGCAGATGTCCTGGATGACCTTGCCGCCCTTGCCGATCACGTCCTTGATCTTGTCGGTGGGGATCATCATGCTGAACATCTTGGGAGCGTAGCGGCTCAGCTCGTGGCGCGGCTCGGCGATGACGGGCTTGATGATCTCGTCCAGGATATACAGGCGGCCCTTGCGGCACTTCTCGAAGGCCTCGGCAATGATGTCGTAGGTCAGGCCGTCGATCTTGATATCCATCTGGATGGCGGTAATGCCCTTGCGGGTACCGCCCACCTTGAAGTCCATATCGCCGTGGAAGTCCTCCACGCCCTGAATGTCCAGCATGGTCATCCAGCGGTCACCCTCGGTGATCAGGCCGCAGGAAATGCCGGCCACAGGGGCCTTGATGGGCACACCGGCATCCATCAGAGCCAGCGTAGAGCCGCAGATGGAAGCCTGCGAGGTGGAGCCGTTGGAAGAGAGCACCTCCGACACGCAGCGGATGGTGTAGGGGAACTCCTCCAGAGAGGGCAGCACGGGCACCAGAGCACGCTCGGCCAGAGCGCCGTGGCCGATCTCGCGGCGGCCGGGGCTGCGGGGTGCGCGAGCCTCGCCCACAGAGTACGGCGGGAAGTTGTAGTGGTGGATATAGCGCTTGGTCTGCTCGTCGGTCAGGTCATCCATGAGCTGGTTGTCCTTGGTGCCGCCCAGGGTGCAGGTGGTCAGCACCTGGGTCTGGCCGCGGGTGAACATACCGGAACCGTGCACGCGGGGCAGGATGCCCACTTCGGCAGCCAGCGGGCGGATCTCGTTGATGCCGCGGCCGTCCACACGCTTGCCCTCGTCCAGCAGCCAGCGGCGCACGACGAACTTCTGCATCTTGTAGCTCACCAGATCCAGGTCCGCAGCAGACAGGTCCGGGTATTCCTCTGCGATCTTGTCCAGAATGGGCAGCAGAGCAGCGTCACGCACGTTCTTGTCGTCGGTGTCCATCGCGGCCTTGAAGTCGTCCAGATACTTGTTCTGGATGGCATGGAACATGTCCATGTCCAGACCCACGACCTGGAAGTCGATCTTCTTCTTGCCGCGCTCGGCCACGATGCGGTTGATGAACTCGATGATCTTCTTGATCTCCACATGCGCTGCCTTGATGGCATTCAGCATGGTGTCCTCGTCCACCTCGTTGGCACCGGCCTCGATCATCACGATCTTGTCCATGGTAGCGGCTACGGTCAGGGCCAGGTCGCTCACTTTGCGCTGCTCCTGGGTGGGGTTCAGCACGATCTGGCCGTCCACCAGACCTACCTGCACGCCGCCGATGGGGCCGTTCCAGGGGATGTCCGACACAGCAGTGACCAGAGAAGCGCCGATCATACCGGCGATCTCCGGGCTGCAGTCCGGGTCCAGGCTCATGACGGTCATGGTGATGCACACGTCATTGCGCATTTCCTTGGGGAACAGCGGGCGCATGGGGCGGTCCACCACGCGGCTGGTCAGGATGGCGCGCTCACCGGGGCGGCCCTCACGGCGCATGAAGCTGCCGGGGATGCGGCCGGCGGCATAGAGCTTCTCCTCGTATTCCACGTTCAGCGGGAAGAAGTCAACGCCTTCGCGGGGCTTGGGGCTCATGACGACATTGCACATCACGCAGGTCTCGCCGTAACGGATCAGCGCGCTGGCATTGGACAGACCGCACATCTTGCCCATTTCAACCTTGAACGGGCGGCCTGCCAGCATGGTTTCGTAGACCTTGTAGTTTTCAAAGGTCTCTTTGCGGGAACCAAATTCAATTGCCATTGTTTTTGCCTCCTTGTTTTTCGGACTTGTTTTCCTATCCAAAAGGCGGTGACACGCGCATCATAGCAATAAATCCAGCGTCCGTACCCGCTGCAGGCACAGGCGTTCGATTTACTGCTGCAATACGCAGCCGCTGCCAGTTGTATACAAAAGCAAAAGGCAGGCACCATTGCGGTACCTGCCCTCTGTTTAAATTACTTACGCAGACCCAGAGTTGCGATCAGAGCACGGTAACGCTCGATGTCCTTCTTCTGGAGATAAGCCAGCAGATTGCGGCGACGGCCGACCATCTTCATCAGGCCGCGGCGGCTGTGGTGATCGTTGGGGTTCTTCTTCAGGTGCTCGTTCAGCTCGTTGATGTGAGCGGTCAGCAGAGCGACCTGGACTTCGGGAGAGCCAGTGTCCTTCTCGGTCAGAGCGACTTTGGCCATAACTTCCTGCTTGTTCATAGTACTATACCTCTTTATAAAATTTTATGTGCCAATGGAACAGCGGCGGGAAACGGTTTTCCCGGTATGCGGGCATACTCCCAGCCCCGTACCACGGTAACAGGTACAGTATACCAGATTACAGGGCAGATTGCAAGGATTTTTTTGCCTGCTGCCCTCATTTTTGGGTGTACGCTCCCCAGTACAGCTGCACCTCCGGCAGCTTCTTTTTCCGCAGCAGGAACGCAACGGGCAGCAGGTATACCACCACGGTCAGCAGCATGGAGGCGTCGTAGCCGCTCACGCTCTCGGAGAGGGTCGTGGTGCCGTACAGCCCGCCGATGAGCATGGAGGCAATGTCCATGGCCCCGTGCAGGAATACTGTGACCCAGAGGTTGCCGGTGCGGAAGTAGATGGCCGCAAACAGCGTTCCCAGCGACGCCGAGAACGCGCACTGCATCAGCACGCCGAAGGGTGCCGAGCTGGACAGGTTGGTCAGGTGGGCCGCGCCGAACAGCACGCCGGACAGCAGGCAGGCTTTCCAGACACCGGCCCGGCTGGTGCCGAAGTGTTCCAGCAGCGTTTCGGCAATGACGCCCCGGAACAGGAATTCCTCCGCCACGCCCACCATTGCCATGCAGGCCAGAAAGCTCAGGATGCGCCCCGCCGGGAGCAGCGGCGTGTCCGGCCGCTCAAAGATCAGTGCGCTGTATATGCTGTAGCAGATGAATGCCAGCGGGTACATCCCCACCAGCAGACCGTTCCAAAAGCCGCTGCCGCGGCGGCCCAGCAGTCCCTGCCGCCCGGTGCGGCGCAGCAGCAGCCAGGCCGCCCCTGCCCCCACCAGCTCCTGTACAAGGCTGAGAAGGTATTCATCCAGACCGGAAAAATCTGCCCCGGCCGCCACCAGCGCGACGGTCAGCACCAGACTGGACAAAAACAGGGAGCCGAGGAACAGTACCTCGGCAAGGATGCAATACAAAATGGGGTGAGCTGTGCGCAGACGTTTGAGCATGAAAGCGCCTCCTGTGTAACTTGATGGTTTTATTTTACCACATTCTGACCAAAAGCAACAGGGGCCTTTTTTTCAGCGCAGGGCAGCCACACCGTTGCCTTTGCACCGGTTGGCACATTCTGCCCGAACGCCACCCTGCCGCCATGCGCGGCGGCGATCTGCTCCACCACATGAAGTCCCAGAATGTGCGGGGTCTGCTCGTTCTGCGGCATGCCTTGCAGTGCCGCCAGAACGGCAGGCGGATAGCCTGTGCCATTGTCCGCGACGGTCAGGCAGAAGCGATTTCCGGCAACATTCGTCTGCACCTCGATCTCTACGGGTGCCGAATTATGCCGGATGCTGTTGCCCAGCAGGTTTTCCAGCAATCGTTCCAGCAGGGCGCGGTCCACGCAGAGTTTCGCCTGCTCTGCGGCATCGGTCTGCTGCAGCGACACCTCGCAGGTCTCCGCCTGTGGACTTTCGCAGAACTGCGCCACCAGCTCCCGGAACAGCGGCCCCGCCGCAAATTCCTGCTTGCGCAGGGGCTGTGTTCCATATTCCAGCTTGCTGGTCAGGTTCAGGTCCTCAATTAGGGTGCGGAGTTTTTCGCTCTGGGTGCGGATGCCTCCGGCTTTTTGCCGGGCAGTTTCCGGCAGGACGGCGTCCCGCTCCAGCTGCTCCGCCCAGCCCAGGATCAGCGCCAGCGGGGTGCGCACATCGTGGCTGACCCCGGCGATCCACTGGGTGCGGGCATCGTCCCGCCGGGCCAGCAGTTCGTTCCGCGTTTGCAGCTGCGCACTGGTCTGGTTCAGCTTTTCGGCCAGTTCCCCGGCAAAGCCCTCCGTAGGCAGCTGTACGGTCTGCCCCTCGGCCAGCGCATCCAGCCCGGAAGCCACCGTTTCCAGCCGCTTGGCCCCCTGCCAGCTGAGCAGAAAACAGCAGATCGCTGCCAGCAGCAACAGCAGCCCAAACCCCAGCGGAATGGTTTTGGCAAGGCTCAGGATGTACCCCGGCGAGGTGTAAATGCTATATTTCCACAAACTCCCTCTGGCAAGCCCGATGACGAACAGGCCATAGTCCTCTGCCCAGCAGAACACTGGATAATCGTCCAGATACCAGCGGGCAAACCCTGCCACTTCTCCGGTGGTATAGGCATGGTTCAGCGCGTCCGGCAGGGCATAGTTCCACCGGATATTTCCGGTATCGTCCAGCACCATGGCCCATGCATAGCCGTCCATCCATTCTTCCGGGGTGTGCGCTGCGCCAAGGGCAAGCCCCGCCGGAGTTTCCACCATGGCATCCGCAATTTCGCTGGACGCATAGGTCCTCTGCGGCAGATGGGTCGTTTCCTGCCAGCCCAGAAACACCAGCAGCCCAAGGCCCAGAAACACCAGCAGCAGAACGATGCCCACCGCCGCCAGAACATACCGCCGGATGAGCCGCACAAAGGTTTTCATCGTGCATCCTCCTTTGCCAGCTTGTACCCGATGCCCCTCACCGTCTGCAGAAAGCGCGGCCTGCCCGGCTCCGGTTCCAGCTTTTCCCGCAGATGCCGGATATGAACACCCAGACTGTTTTCATACCCATAATAATCCGCGCCCCACACCGCTTCGCACAGCGCATCGTAGGTCACGATATGCCCGCGGTTTTCGGCCAGCTTGCGCAAAAGCGTCCGCTCGGTCGCTGTCAGGGCAAGGGTGGTTCCGTCCGGCAGGGTCACAAGGGCATCGTGCAGGTCCACGCTCCGGTCGCCCAGCTGCAAGATTGCTGCTTTTGTCCGGGAAAGCCCGGTCCGGTAAGCACGCTGCAAAAGGTGCTGCACCCGCAAAAGCAGTTCCTGCATCAGAAATGGCTTGGTCAGGTAATCGTCTGCGCCCAGTCCCAGCCCGAACAAGCGGTCGGCATCAGCGTCCCGTGCAGAGAGGAACAGGGTCGGCACATCGGCTTTTGCCCGCAGGGTACGAAACAGCGAAAACCCGTCCCCGTCCGGGAGGTTGATGTCCAGGATCATCAGTTCCGGCATCTCGGCTGCAAAAGCAGTCTGTGCGGCGGCACAGTTCTGCACAGTGCGGATGTTCTGATAGCCTGCCCCACGCAGCTGCTCTTCGAGCAGCCGCAGCAGATCGGTGTTGTCATCTACAAGTAAAATGTGTGCCTGTTGGATCGTGTTCATCGCGGTGTTCCTCCGGTCATTTTCTGTTCCCACTATAACACGTTCTGGCCGGAAATGTCCGGATTTTGCGAAAATTTAAGCGCAGATTAAGACAGGCTTCGGCGGAGCTTAAGCCCGCCGAGGTAAACTGTGGGTGTTCCAAGCGAACGAGAAAGGAGCATCCTCTATGAAACCTGTCATTGAAACACACGACCTGTGCAAAAGCTACAACGGCCGCACCGTAGTCGATCATCTGAACCTGACCGTCCCGCAAGGGTGCGTCTACGGCTTTTTAGGCCCGAACGGTGCGGGCAAATCCACCAGCATGAAGATGCTGCTGGGGCTGGTGCACCCCACCGGCGGCAGCGTGGAACTGCTGGGCCATACCATGAACGAAACAAACCGCATCCCCCTGCTGCGGCAGACCGGCAGCCTGATCGAATCCCCCTCCGGCTATCTGCATCTGACGGCCCGGGAAAATCTGGCCATTGTGGCCGACCTGAAAGGCGTTGCCCACAAGGACATTGACCGGGTGCTGGAGATCGTCCACCTGACTGCCGATGCCAACCGGAAGGTGGGGCAGTATTCGCTGGGCATGAAGCAGCGGCTCGGCATTGCCATGGCTCTGCTGGGCAGTCCTAAACTTTTGATCCTGGACGAGCCGACCAATGGTCTGGACCCGGCCGGCATTCAGGAAATGCGCAGCCTGATTTCCTCCATGCCGGAAACCACCGGGGCAACCGTGCTGATCTCCAGCCACCTATTGGGCGAGATCGAGCAGATGGTCACGCAGGTGGGCATCCTGAACCACGGAAAGATGCTGTTTGAGGGCTCTTTGCAGGCCTTGCAGAAGCACAGCCGCGGCGGGATCCTGCTGCGGGTGCTGGATGTTCCCAAAAGCATTGCGGTGCTGAACCGACAGGGCATCCGGGCGGTGACACAGGCACAGCACCCGGATGTGCTGGAACTGCCCGCCCTGCCGGACGAAGCACTGGCGGCACTGGTAAGCACGCTGGCCGAAAGCGGCGTGGGTGTGGTTGGCCTGACGGCCCAGACAAAGAGCCTTGAGGACATCTTCCTCAGCCTGACCCAGACCAGCGGGGAGGTGGCCTGAGATGCTGCGTTCCTTTCATGCTGAACTTCAGAAGGCGCACCGGCGGCACGATCTGCTGCTCTGCCTGCTGGTGCCCCTCATCATGATCTTATGGGTGGGCGGGCTTGCTCCCTCTGACCCTGGAGAACTGGCCAACGGTTATAGCGCCCTGCTTTACAGCATCCCGGTCATCGAGGCCATTCTGATGCCGGTGCTGATGGCCGTGCTTGCCAGCCGCCTGTGGGAGATCGAGGTCAAAGGCAGTATGCCAAAGCTCCTCTACACCCTGCAGGAGCGCCGCAGCCTGTTTGCGGGCAAAGCCGCCTTTGGCCTGCTGGAAATTCTGCTGGTGACTCTGCTGGAAATGGGAGCCGCCGTCCTGCTGGGCATCGTGCACGGCTACACGGAAGCCTTTCCCACTGGGCAGCTGGTCTATCTGTTCGTCTGCACGCTGGCTGTGGATGCAATGCTCTTCTTTGGCGAATTTCTGCTGATGCTGTGGGTGGGCAATCCCCTGCCGGCGCTCTGCGTGGGCATCGTAGGGGCGCTGGTGGGTCTGTTCTCTGCTTTTATGCCGCCGCTTGCCAGTTATTTTGTGCCCTTTGGGTACTACATCCCGCTGAGCGCCTACGAAGTGGCAAACTGGGACGAGGCTACCCACACCGTCACCTACGGCACTCGCCCCTTCAACTGGGGGCTGCTGGCCTTTACCCTTGCGCTGGGCGCAGTGCTGTTTGCCCTTGCGTGGCGCAAGGTACAGGACGAGGAGGTATAAAACCATGCTGAAACGCTGTATTCTTGCGGAGGACCGCAAACTCCACGCATCCCCCATCTGGGCAATGTTCTTTGTGCTGCCCATTCTTTCCGCCACCTACGGCACCTTCAATTATCTCCAAAATCTCGAGATCCTCACCGACGGCTGGTATAGCCTGTGGACCCAGCACACCCTGTTTTATTCCATGCTCTTCTTCCCTGCCATGGTCGCCACCTATGCCGCCTACCTGTGGCGGCTGGAACATCTGGGGCACAACTGGAACCTCATCATGGCAAGCCCCGTGCGCCCGATGGACCTGTTTGCCGCAAAGTTTGTGGTGGTGACAAAGCTGGCACTGCTGACCCACGCCTTCGTCTTTTGCCTGTATGTGTTCTGCGGCAAGGTATTTGCCCATCTGCCCGGGCTGCCGCCGGTCACCTTACCTCTGTTTTTACTGCGGGGACTGCTGGGTGCGTTGGCTGTCATTGCCGCCCAGCTGGTGCTGGCCATGGTCATCCGCAGTTTTGCCGTGCCCATCTTCCTGGGGCTGCTGGGCGGCATCCTTGGCATTTTTGCCGGGTCCAAAGGCTTTTCCCTGCTCTGGCCCTACGCCCTGATGCAGGCGGGCATGAATGCCAACAAAAGCGAGGACGCGCTGGCCGGAAGTTATGGAATGTTCTTTCTCAGCTGTGCGTTCTGGCTGGCAGCGATGTTTTTGCTGGCATGGGGCCTGCTGCGGAAACGGGATGTAAAAGCGTGACGTTGTTCCTGTAAAAAGAAGCGTTCTGCCACAATAAAAAATCTCCTGTTCAGAAAATCAAGACCCCGCGTTTTCACGCGGGGTCTTGATTTTAAAGTCCTTTTAGGATGCACCCATCCTCGATTCGGATGATCTGCTGCGCTTTCTTCGCGATCTCCGGGTTGTGGGTGACAACGATCAGGGTCTGTCCGAATTCTGCTGCACATTCTGTCAGGAGCTTCATGGTGTCCTCACCCGTTCTGGTGTCCAGATTTCCGGTCGGTTCGTCCGCAAAGACAATGCGCGGTTTTACGATCAGTGCGCGGGCGATTGCCACACGCTGCTGTTGTCCACCCGAAATCTGAGAAGGACGAGCATCGAGTTTCTCTGCAATTCCAAGAATTCCCGTCAGTTTACGGAGCATCTGCTCGTCCGGTGTCCGATGGTCGAGATAAAATGGAATCAGAATGTTGTCCCGCACCGTATACTCCGGGAACAACCGGAAGTCCTGAAAAATAAAGCCAATTTTTTGCCGCCGCACCTGTGCAAGCTGCTCTGCATTCATTGCATAGATGTCCTGCCCATCCAGCAGAACGTTTCCGGTCGTGGGCGGCAGCAGTCCTCCCAGGATCTTCAGAAGAGTGGATTTTCCGCTGCCACTGGAACCAATGATGGACGCAAATTCCCCCTTCCAGATCGTCAGGTCGCTGGCTTTCAATGCCTGCACCGCACTTTCGCCCTCGCCATAGGTTTTGGAAATTTGCACAGCTTCCAGAATTTTGTCTTTCATAAGATGTCCCCCTTCGATGCTTTTTTCCGGATAAAGGAGAAAACCGGCAGCAAAGCCGCGCCCAGCCAGAATCCCATCAGCAGAATGCTGACCAGGATCTGACTTCCCACAGGTCTGTGAAATTCAAATACACGTCCGTCTGTATGGATCCGGATCAGATCCAGAATGCTTTGAATCGGGACAATGTGCGAAACTGCCACCGATACAAGGATATTGACGATCAGCGTAGTTCCAACGATCACCGGTATCACCCGTTTTGCATAAGAACACACCAGTTTTTTCGGGGAAACGCCCAGCGTCAGGAGAAGGGACAACCGCTGCTGCTGGACTTCATAGGCAGAAAGGTTCAGGACGACCAGCAAAGCGCAGCCCAGAAGAACACCAAGTACCGCCAGAATTCCGACCAGAAATGCACTTTGCGTTCCTTCCGTATAGCTTTGGCTGAGCAGATCGTAGTTGTCTGCGCTCAGAATCCCATTTCTGCGTGTGGCAATGGATGCAATGGAACGCCGCAGCGAGAAGTTATTGTCGGCAGCCAGCTTTACATTCAGGCTGCTGTATCCTTCTTTTTCCATATGGTAGCTTCCTGCGCCTTCAAACATTTTATGATAAAGAGCCGTGCTGACAAAAACCATGCCATTGTAGAAGATCCGATCCGTTGTCAGCAGTGTGTAATCTGCCGTAGATTTTACAATGCCGGCAATGGGCAGCTCGGCGGCATACGTCTGATAAACATCATTCCCGGCTTCATCCTGCCCGGTATAACGCTGGTATTGGATGCTCAGCTTATCACCGGCCGAGAAGACCGGTTCAACCGGCGTACTGCCATCCGGTTGGAAGCCCTGATAATATTCATCCGCAGCGGGATCATAATAGCAATCTCCCCACCGGAGCAGAACAGAATCTCCGGCCAGCAGTGCATCCATACTGTTTTCCGGAACGTCTGCATCCTCGGCAATGCGTTCCAGTTCATCATCCGGCAGGGCGCAAACGAACGTATTCAGCGTCCCATTCGAGGCATTATGCATGAGATTCGGAACGCCCGTATAAAATCCGTTGTCCTTGACCCGGATATCGGAGAGCATCTGGCTGCCCTGGATCTTGTCCGAAGTAATACTGTAGATGTCGGTCAGGTCGATCGCAGCCGAAACATCTTCCACACCGGGCAATGCTGCAAGGTCTTCTTTCAAAGAAAATGGCATCCCGGACGTTCTTCCGTTCATCTTGATGGACAGACAAGCATACGGCGCATCCAGATCATACGGCAGCATGACACGCCATCCGACATAAAGGCAGCTGACTGCGATCAGCAAGACCGCACAGCCGACACCGACCTGCGGTGCAAGCGGAAGCTGCGCCAAACGGAACTTTTTGGCCTTGCTTTCCTTCTTCTGTGCTGCCTTTGGGCGGGTCAGAACAGCCGGCAGGAATGCGCCCAACAGCACAGCAACCAAAAATAGTACGGCAAGCAGGATCAACGATGCAAAAGGAACCGCAAAGAACGAAAGCTGTTTTTGCAGTCCAAGCCCTATGGCGGCAGCACCACACCCAAGTGCAAAACCAAGGAAAACTGCCGCAAGACCTGCAAAAAGAGCTTCCCACAGGCACATCCGGTGTAAGTCCTGTTTTCTTGCGCCAAGGATTTGAAATGTATGCAGTGTCTGCACTCGTTTATGAAGCACGATCACAAAATACTGCGCAACGGCAAAGAAGCTGACCAGGATCGCGATCATCAGCAGGAACGTCAACGAAGAAGACACCGTATCTTCCTGCGGATAGGCATATTCATTTGCAATGAGATCCGGGTCATCCGATGCAGTACCTACGGTGTCCGCATTCAAATCGTAGAAGGTCTGAAATTTTTGCCCCGCCAGTGCAAGTGGCTCAGCGACAACCGCACTGACCGTCAGGTTGCTGCCAAGATTCCAATAGACGTCATAGGCCGGAAGAACACCGCACAGGGTATAGGTCTGTTCCACGATCTTACCGGAACCGGATAACGGGTCATAATCATTGTCTGCGACCTTCAGCGTGATCGTCTGCCCCAGATCATAGGAACAGCCCAACGCATCCAACAACGTTGTCGTCATAGCGATCTCATCCGGTTGTGCAGGAAAGTTTCCGCCGATCGGCACGATACGCCCCAGTTGTGCAAAGGCGCTGTCTACGGTTCCGATACCGCCCGCCAGCCCATTGTCTGCACCAAGAACGATTCCATCCTGAATTGCCGTGCTGACTTTTGCGGACGCAGGCAGATTCTCCCGCACCTGTGCAGCATCCGTGTCCGTATCCGATAATCTCAGGTATTGCCACTCGCCGTACAGTTCGCATCGGGTATCCTGCAACGCCTGGGCAGAGCTGCCAGAATAAATCGTGGCTGCTGTCAGGAACGAAAAAACCATCGTCAGCAGGATCAGCAACAGGCTGGTCTGCTTTTTCCGCCCAAGCATCCCATGGAACGCCAAAATAAGAGATGGGTTTTCTTTGCCTTTCATAAAACACCTTCACCTCCGCTTTTCATTCTGATCAACTGTTTCTATCCAATTAACGCAATTCCCGCTCTTTCGTTACAGCTTTCAAGAGAATTTTTTTAATTTTTCTTTTTGTTCATCAATTTTTCGGGGTACACAAACAAAAAAGAGCATCAAGTCCAACGACTCAACGCTCTTTTATTGTCCAGTCCTCCTGCACATCACTGTGCATCCACTTTGATTCCTGGCAGGGAGTTCCAGACGCAAAAGGTCATCGGATGCCGTTTTCTATGCATCGGATGACCTTTTGGGGCAGCGTTTCCGTTTAAGCCACCCTGGTCTTTCGCAGATACCCCCATGCTGCCAGTCCAACGAGCAGAACGATCTTGACCGGTGCCGATGCCAGCAGTACATCGGCCTGAAAGAAGGCATGCCCGCCTGCATAGAGAAAATCAAAACTGATCATTTTATACATCAATGCGTTGGAAAGCCCAATGCCTCCTGCCGGAAGCAGGGTGGACAGCCATTCTCCAAAGGAGCCCGGCACGACCATGTAAACGATCAGCGGTGCCACCACGCTGATCAGTGCCACAGACAAAGCGGTCAGGTTGTTCTTGGCCCATACGGATGCCATCAGCACAAAGGCCACCTCCGCAAAGAAGATCAGAAAGTTTGCCGCCAGCATGACCCACTCCATCTGGCCAACGGTATACGGCAGCAGGCTGGTCACAGAAAACAGCCATTGCACGGAAGTTTGGGTACTTTCCCAGCCAAACAGAGCATTCGTGACCAGGATCCACACCACGCCGCAGAGCAGATACGCCGCCCCTGTGATACTGAACGCCGCCGCCAGCTTTGCCGCTGCCAGCCGCAGACCGCCGTTTTTTGTGCACAGTTGGATGTCCTGCGCCCCGGTCTGTGCATCCGACGCAAACACCGGGGCTGCAATCACTGCGCACAGCAGGGTGAGCAGCAAGTTCAACAGGGTCTGGTAATCCATTGCGTCTGAACTGACCCCAAATGAATAGGTGAACGGTTTTTGTACAGCATCGAACTTTTTCTGTGCAATGGCCTGCGCCTGCTCATAGCCGGGCTTTCCGTCTTGTTCCAGCCAGATCACCGATTCCAGCCGTTTGGGGAGCTGGCTGTAAAAGTTCTGCATATCCTCTGCGGTCAGCCCCATCACGCCCGGTGCCATACCGGTTTTCGGGTCGGCAAAGGCTTCCTTTGCGTTATTCACAAGGGGCTGATACCGGGCAAGTTCTTTATAAAACACCTCGACCGGGATATCGTTGATGGAGCTTGCATCATACTGCCGGTACACCCGCTGATAGGCTTCCAGTGCTTCCTGCATGACATCCGGCGTGATGGTAACGGATACCTGCTGCTCCTGCCGTTTCCGGATTGCTTTCAGACCCGTGTAACGCACTTCGTTTCCGTTGGCATCCAGTTCCGTCCAACCGATAAAGGTCACCGGCAGATATGCCATGACCACAGCCAGCACCAGCGCAATGGCCAGCAGAATCGCTGTCATACGGGTTTTGCATACACGTTTCAATTCCAAACGATACAGGCTCATTTTGCTTCCTCCATTTCCTCTGGGAAAAGCCACAGATACAGATCTTCCAGTCTGGGCTGCGCCGGGATGCTGTCCGGCAGCTGCGGCGTATCGGCAAGATAGCGCAATGTTACCGTTCCGTCCGGCTCGTTGCGTAGGTTCACTACCCGCAGCCGGTGTTCCCACCGGGCAAGCTGTTCCATCGGGATGTTCCCCTGCCAGACTTTGGCTTCGATCTGCTTTACCAGCCCTTCGGTGGTGTCCTGTGCAATGATTTTGCCAGCCTTCATCACGGCATTTTCGGCCGCAATGTATTCCACATCCGAAACGATATGCGTTGAAATGAGAACGATCCGTTCCTGCGCAAACTCCGACAGCAGATTGCGGAACCGCACCCGTTCTCCGGGGTCCAGCCCTGCCGTGGGCTCATCTAGAATTAAAATTTCCGGGTCGTTGAGCAGTGCCTGTGCGATGCCTACCCGGCGCTTCATACCGCCGGAAAGTTTTATGATCTTTTTGCGGCGCACCTCAGTCAGGCTTACCCGCTCCAGCAGTGCGTCGATCTGTCGGGCAGCCTCTGTGCGCGGCAGGCCCTTGAGCGCCGCCATATATTCCAGATAGTCCTGCACCGTGAATTCCGGGTAAAACCCGAATTCCTGCGGCAGATAGCCCAGCTTTTCCCGGTAGGCCGCACCAAGCGTCCCAATCTCCACACCATCGCACAAAATCCGTCCACTGCTGGGCTGCAGAATGCCTGCCAGCATCCGCATTAAGGTTGTTTTGCCTGCACCATTCGCCCCCAGCAGCCCCCACACACCCGGCGTGAGCGTGATGGACACATCATCCACCGCTGTTTTATCCCGGTATCGCTTTGTAATATTCTGAATTTTCAGTTCCATGGCTTGCTCCTTTCAGGCTTCTGCAATATATTCTGACCGGGCGGCAAGCTGGATGCACTGCAGCACCATGCAGAGCACCAGTACGCCCACCGCCAGCGGCAGACCTTTCGGCAGTTCCGATAATTGCACGAACCGCAGCAAACACAGCTGCCCTGCAAACAGTGGTACAGCCCCGGTCATCATCCATTCCGGGCGCACCCAGCGCAGCAGCAGAAGCAGCTCATTGTTTGCGGTCAGAAATGGCACGGTCAGCACCGCCAGCAGCTGCCCGATGCTCCATGGCACGGCTGCCCGCACATTGAGTACCAGCACTCCCAGCAGGATCGTTTCCCCCGCCAGCAGCAGCAAAAACCGCATCACCAGCGGACGACCGATCCCTGCATATGTGGCACGTTCCAGTTCAAGCATCTTATATTGACTTGCCCGGTATAAAAACGGCAGACCGAGCAGGGCTGTCAGCATGGCGAGCGTGCTCAGGCCAAACAGTGCATTGCGTACCGTCCATGCCTTCTCCCACAGGGCAAGTTCCCGCCCCACACTGTACAACGCCAGTGCCGCCATTGCTTCCAGCGCCCAGACCTTCCAGCCCAGCAATTTGAGCTGGAAGTGCAGCAAATCGCGCCAATCACTCCGTTGTTTTCCGACACGTTCCGCCCGGCAGCGGCGCAGCAGCGTTTCCGGGGCGGCTGTGTCAAGCTCTGCCGCCAGTGCTCTGGACAGTTCTTTTTCAAAGGCTCGATTCATCTCCAGTCCTCCTTTTCCCATTGCATTTTCAAGGTTTTCAATGCGGCACGCAGGCGGGACTGCACGGTACGCAGGGGCAGACCTGTGATCTGCGCGATCTCCCGCAATTTAAGCTGTTGTGCGAACCGCAGCAATACCAGTTCCCGCTGTTCCGGCTCCAGCTGGGCCGTCAGCGCTCGCAGGTTCGCTTTCTCCTCTGCCGCAGCAAAGCCGCTTTCCTGATAGGCAGGCTCTTCGGGTAAACCTTCCAGCGATACCTCCGTCCGCTCCATGGTACGATTCAGATCAATGCAACTGTTTTTTGCGATTTTGTACAGAAAGGGACGGAATGACCCCTGAAATCCACCACAGGAATCCAGCCAGCGCACCGCTTTCAAAAAGGTTTCCTGTGCTGCATCCTGCGCCTGCTGTTCGTCTGCTGTATGCCAACGGCAATAGTTCAGAATTTGTGGGTAGTACGCTGCAATCAGAGTGTCCAGCGCACCCGTATCTCCGCTCTGCGCTTTCCGCAGCAATAATTCTGTCTGGATACGGTTCACCCCCTTCCTGTCTATTAAAACGTCCCATATCGTCAAAATGATTTCCGTTTTTTCAAAAATCTCAAATAATCGTCTTTATCCTGTTCTTATAGCTTTATCATCCTAAAGAGCCTTGTGCTTTTTCTTGTCAAGAGGGCTGGTGCCCGCAAGATGGAGGAGCCTTGCCCCGACAAGTCCGCGTTTGCGCAGGCGGAACAAGCTCATCATGCAAACAAAGAAAAACAGAGCGTTCCCGCTGGGGAACGCCCTGTCAACCTTATCGTCTGTGGATTTTTGCAGGGTGCGTCCGGGTGGATGCCCCCTGTTTTTGTTTTGTCTGAATCTGCCTGAGGACTATTCTTCTGGCGAATCATCCGCTTCAACACGCAGCATCCGGTAGCCGACCCCCACATGGGTCTGAACCAGATGCAGAGAATGTGCGCCTGATTCCAGCTTTTTGCGCAAAGATGCCATGTAGACACGCAGGGATGCAATGTCGTTTTCTTGCGAGCTTCCCCAGACTTTTTGCGTAATCGCCGTATGGGTCAGAACCTTTCCCACATTGTGCGCAAGGACACAAAGCAGCTTATATTCGATTGGGGTCAGATGCAGTTCTTCATCGTTCAGCCAGACACAGCCGGCAGCAAAATCAATTTTCAGCGGGCCATTTACAAAAACGGAGCTGCTGACCTCACCGGATGCCTGCAAATTCAGCCGCCTTTGCGTCACGCGCAGGCGAGCCAGAAGCTCATCCACTGAGAAAGGCTTCGTCAGATAATCGTCTGCGCCCTGATCCAGTGCTTCGATCTTATCGGAATCCTCACTGCGGGCACTCAAAACGATGATGGGTAGATTCGACCACTCCCGGATGCGGCGGATCACCTCAACGCCATCAATATCCGGCAGTCCGAGATCCAGCAGCATAATATCCGGGTTATGGCTGGACGCCATCATCACAGCCATCTCTCCGTTGGCCGCTGTCAGGAATTTATACCCGTGTGCTTTCAGGGTGGTTGTGATCAGACTCCGTACCGATGAATCGTCCTCAACAACCAGAATCGTTGGTTTATTCATGAATACTTACCTCGCTTTTGGGAAGTTCAAAAGAGAATATGCAGCCGTGCGGTTCGTTATCCCGGAGAGTCAGGGTACCTTTATGAGCTGCAAGGATCGTCCGGCAGAGCGCAAGTCCCAGCCCCAGACTGCGGTGGCTGTCTGCAATCTGATTCTGCCCGGTAAAGAACATTTCAAAGACCTGCGCTTTATTCTGCTCCGGGATACCGGGGCCATCATCGGATACATCTACCACGATATTACTGTTTTTTGCATACGCAGAAATATTGATCCGGGAGCCTTTCTGCGTGTATTTGATGGCGTTGTCCACCAGATTGATAATGACCTGCATGATAAGCCGTGCGTCCATGTCGGCAAGAAGAATTTCATCCGAATAAGTCGTTGTGATGATATGCTCCTTGCTTTTTCGGCTGATATGCCGCAGCGTTTCCTCGACCACCTCATCCATGAGCTGCGGAGAGATTTGAAGATTCATCCGCCCATCCTCAATGCGGGTGATAGAAAGCAAATTTTCCACCAGACCGATCAACCACTGTGCATCATCAAAAATATCCGTACAGATCTTTGTCCGTGTTTCTGCATCCAGCGTTTCCGCATTGGAGAGCAGATTGCTTGCATTGCCTGAGATGGAGGTCAGCGGCGTCCGAAGATCATGGGAAATGGTTCGCAGCAAATTTGCCCGAAGCTGTTCATTCTGTGCATGAACAGTGGCTTGCTCCTTTTCCAGCGCAATGCGACGGTTTTCCACTGCCAATGCGCATTCACCAAGGATCGACAGCAGGACGCTGTTTTCAAACGCATCCATGGAGCGTTCCGACAGGTCGATGCCGATAACACCAAACACACCGCTGCCTGTACGAATCGCAAGGTACAGTCCTTTTGCATCGGTGCAGTAATCCGTCGATGCACCCGAACGCTTCTTATTTGCAAAGCACCACTCCGCGGCACTGCGTTCCGGCGCAGAATCAAAACGGAGTCGGCTGCTTCCTTCCACTGTGTTAAAAATTTGCCCCTGTCCAAGAGAACCATCCTGCTCTGGATACACGATCAGGTTCCGGTTTAGCAGTTTGGTAAGCTGCGCTGCCGTCAGGGATAAAATTTCGTCTTCGTTGGTCGCTTTCTGCAAAAGCCGGCTGGTATCAAACAGCACCTTCGTCCGAAACGCCGCCTGTGCAGACATTTTTGCCTGATCTTTCAACCGGGTCGTCAGCGTACAGGTGACGATGGCAGAAGTCAGCATCAGCACAAAGGTGATTTGATACCCCGGATCATAGGCATGGAATGTCAGTCTTGGCTCCGTCAGGAAGAAGTTATAGAGCGCAACGCTGGCGATCGAACCCAAAACGCCGCAGGAATAGCCAGATGTTGTAAGAGCCGTGAGCAAAACACCCAACATATAGAACATAATGATATTGTAGCGCGCAAAGTCCAGTTGCAGGAACAAAAATCCAATCACCGTGATGCAGGCTAGAATCCCTGCCGTAATCAGCAGATCACGGAACGATGGGACGATGGAACGGGCAAACAGCCTTCTGCCAGAGCCGTAATCCTGCTCAACTGCTGCATCCGGGATGATATAAATATCCAGATTGGGCGCAGTCAGCGTCAATTTTTCAGTCAGTGACGGTCCACTCCAGAAATGGCGGCGATGTACACTGGAGCGCCCCAGTACGATTTTTGTAATGCCGGAGATCCGGGCAAACTCTGCGATCTGCTGCGGAATGTCATCGCCGTAGAGGGTCGTAATATCTGCGCCCGCCTGTTCCGCCATGTGGATATGCTGCTGCAAGCGCTGTTTGTCCTGCGCACTCATCCCGTCGGCATCCGGTGTTTTGACATACAACGCAGTAAAAGAGCCGCCGAAAGCCTTTGCCATTGTTGCCGCCGTCCGCACGATCTTTGCATTGGAGGGAGAAGATGACAGACACGCCAGAATATGTTCGGTGGGTGGGTTGTTCGGATTCATGAAGATCACCTGCCTTGCCCACAGTATAGCACAATTTGATGGTCACGACCACCAGCCGCGTCTTTTTCCTTCTTGGCGAATGATCTCCTTTCGTATGTGATCCAGCGCATCTGCTGCCCAAAAGCCACTCAACATGACTCCAAGAACCATCAACAACAAAACGACATCCATATGATCCGTCCTATCTTTTTAGAGCCGGAAACACTTCTGGATCAATGCGTATTTTCCCAAAACCAGCATACTTTCATCCCGGCACAGCTGCGTATCCGGCGTGATGTTCATATCGAGCTTTCCGTCTTTTTTCAGCGCAAGAATATTGATGTTATACTTTTTTCGGATATTGATCTCGCCGATCGTGCGATCCATCCATTCCGGCGGAATGGTCACTTCCATGATGGCGTGGTCATCCTGCAGCTCGATATAATCCAGAATGTGTTCGGAGCTGTATCGGATCGCTGCCCACTTTGCCAGCTGCTTTTCCGGGTAGACCACTTCATCCGCACCATTGCGCAGCAGAAACTTGGCTTGTACATCTCGCTCTGCACGAGAGACCACAAACTTTGCCCCCAATTCTTTGAGCAGCGATGTTGTTTCCAACGAACTCTGAAAATTTCCGCCGATCGTTACGATGCACACATCAAAATTGCCGACACCAAGGGAGCGCAGAAAGTATTCGCTGGTGCTGTCACCGATCTGTGCATTCGTCACATAGGAAAGCACGGCGTTCACACGGTCTTCGTTGCTGTCGATTGCCATGACCTGATGCCCCAGTTCATTCAGTTCCCGTGCAATATGGCGGCCAAAACGGCCGAGCCCAATCAAAAGAATCGATTTCATACTTGTCTCCTTTATCCGATTGCGATCTTCTCCTGCGGCAGACGAGAGTGGGCAGGGCTGCTGCCAAATGCCGCATAGATCAACGTCAATCCGCCAACACGTCCCAAAAACATCAGTGCGATCAGCACCCCCTGCGAAAGGATGCCCAACTGCGGCGTGATACCCAATGTCAGACCTACCGTTGCCACGGCCGAAGCAGTCTCATACAAACAGACCGACATCGGCAGCTGCTCTGCCGTAGCAATGACAAAGGCTCCGAGGAAGAACAGCGTCAAATACATCCCTGCAATCGTGGCAGCATTCTTGACTGCAGAACTATCTATGCGCCGCCCGAAAAATTCCGCATCTTCTCTGCGGCGGAAGGTCGCCCACATATTGGCCAGCAGAACAGCAAATGTTGTGGTTTTCATGCCGCCTGCCGTAGAGCCGGGCGAACCGCCCAACAGCATCAGAACCACCATCAATGCCTGGGATGGGCTGCCCATCGCAGCAAGATCAGCGGTGTTAAAACCGGCAGTACGGGGTGTAACGGATTGGAACATCGACAATAAAATGCGCTGCCGGGCAGAGCCTGCCGTGAACTCGAAGCAATAAAAGTACAGCGACGGAAGTACCAGAAGAAATGCCGTCGTGGCAAGGATCACCTTACTCTGCATCCGGTAACGGTGAAAATCAAGGCGATATGTACAAATGTCCTCCCATGTCAGAAAGCCAAGGCCGCCAAAGACGATCAGTGCAGCGATCACCGTGGTAAGCAGCGGATCGTCTGCATACTGTGTCAGCGAAACAAATTTTGCCCCCTCTGTTCCCAGCAGGTCAAAACCTGCATTGCAGAACGCCGAAATGGAATGAAACAACGCATACCAGATCCCGCGCAATCCATAATCGGCACAAAACGTTGGTAGCAGCAGTGCAGCACCGACCAATTCAAACAGGGCGGTGATCCGCAGAATAAAGCCTGTCAGCCGCACGATGCCGCCCATCTGCGGGGCAGCAGTAGCTTCCTGCATCGTGCTGCGCTGCTTGAGGGAGATCTTTCGCCCAGAAAGCAGCGCAAAGGCAGCGCCCACTGTAATGACACCCAATCCTCCGATTTGGATCAGAAGAAGGATCACACTTTGCCCAAAAACCGACCAGTAGCTGCCGGTATCCTGTACTACAAGACCCGTCACACAAAGAGCAGAAGTGGAGGTAAACAGTGCCTCATGGAACGGTGTGACGCACCGCTGCTGCGTAGCAATCGGAAACATCAGAAGCAACGCGCCCACCAGATCAACTGCCGCAAAACCTGCAATAATGACCTGAAAAGAAGAAAAACGGTGCCGCTTGTAACGAGGATATTGAATCATAAAAGCTCCTTTACCTATCCGTGTTCATAAAGATTAGCACGGAATAAATAAAAGAGCCGTAAAGAAAATTGTAGAAGTATAAAGATTCCATTAAAATTGGTCAGCTAACGCCAAAAAAAATGCTGGACAATACCAGCTCAAAAATGGTACTGTCCAGCATTCATTTAGATTTCCAGCCTGTGGCTCCCGGTTCCATTTTTCAAGTATTCCTCCGGGTCACCATTGAGAATCAGGTCTGCATACGCCAGTGGATCATTTTTCGGGGGAAGCAATGGATTCGTTCTGTTTTCCGAAAAAAACAAAAAATCCGAACCCTTCTCCTATCGGAAAAAGTTCGGATTTTGTTGTTGTGGTGCACCTCCAGGGACTCGAACCCCGGGCCAACTGATCAAGAGAAACCGATGTGCAACAATCGTCAATTTTCAGAATCACGCAGAACCATTGTTTTTATCGTCTTACCGTGAATTCGCGTTTTACATCTGCTGCATCCTTTGCACCTGTCATCCCCTCTTGCATCCGTTATCCAGCCGTTCTGGTGTGCAAAAAGTGTGCAAAAATGTGCAAAGCCAAAATCAGCCCCTTAAAACAGGTATCGGATTTTTATAGCAAATTCCGTGCCTGTTCATCGGCCACGAGGATAACGCTCCAATCGCCTTCCGGATGCTCCTTGGGCAGGCTGCGGCACATATCCGTGCAATCTCTTGCACCCATGATTCTGCAGTCGTTTTTCTCGATTATTTATCGCACAGCTTGTGGGCCAGCTTCATCACGTTTTCGGCATTACCGATGGCGTAATCCAGAGAGGGAACTTCTGCGATGGGCAGCTTGATTTCCTCCTGCAGCTGCTTCAGACGGTAGCTCACCTGGGGAGCCAGAAGCACGCACTCGTAGCCATTCTGCCAGGTCTCCACAGCCTCGCCAGTCCCCATAGCCTGAATCTCCAGATCCTCACCGTGTGCGTCAGCCCAGGTCTTCATCTTCTTCATCAGGATGCTGCTGGACAGACCGCCAGCGCAGCAGAGCAAAACTTTCATAATAAAAAGCTCCTTTCAAATCATCTCACCGCACACAGAGGTGCGGAGAAAAACATTTTAGGTCAGATCCTCGCCATTTGTGGCGATGCACTTTTTGTACCAGTAGAAAGAATCCTTGCGGTAACGCTTGAGCGTACCAGTGCCATCGTTGTTTTTATCCACGTAGATAAAACCGTAGCGCTTTTTCATCTCACCGGTGGAAGCGCTTACCAGATCGATGCAGCCCCAGGGGGTATAGCCACGCAGGTCTACGCCGTCTGCCATAGCAGCCTCCATGGCCTGCACATGCGCCTTGACATAGGCGATGCGGTAGGGGTCGTGCACAGTGCCGTCTGCTTCCAGTGTGTCGGAAGCGCCGAGACCGTTCTCCACGACCATGAGCGGCAGATGATACCGAGCGTAGTACTCGTTCAGAGAGTAGCGCAGGCCGTCCGGGTCCAGGCTCCAGCCCCACTCGCTGTACGTGAGGTAGGGGTTCTTGGGGCCCATGTTCAGGTTGCCGCCTGCCGTCTCAGTGACCGGGTGGGTGGTAGCACAGCTGGTAGAGTAATAGGAGTAGGTGATCATATCCACCGTACCCTGCTGCAAGTCTACCACATCTTCAGGCGTTATGTCCAGATTCACGCCGTATTTTTTCCAGATCTTTGGTGCAAAGTATGGGTACGCACCCTTGGCCATCACGTCGGCAGTGTAGTAGATGCCTTCCTGCAATTTTTCCTGCACCAGCAGCACGTCCTTGGGGTCACAGGTCAGTGGGTAGGTACTGGGTCCACCGCCGATCATGCAGCCCACCACATTTTCAGGATCGATCTCATGAGCACGTTTCACGGCACGGGCGCTGGCCACATACTGGTGGTGCAGCAGCTGGAAATCCTGCCAGATGTTCTCTGCCGGGTAACCAGGGATCAAATCCTTGATCATGAGGGGCACGTTGATCTCATTGAAGGTGAGCCAGTATTTGACCAGACCTTTGTACTCCCGGAAGAGCGTCTCAGTATAGCGGTCAAACAGCTCGATCAGCCTGCGGTTCTTCCAGCCGCCAAACGTTTCTTCCAGATACAGCGGCACATCGTAATGCTGGATGGTGACCAGCGGCTCGATGCCGTACTTCTTCAATTCCAGAAATACGTTCCGGTAAAAATCCAGACCAGCCTGATTGGGCGTTTCCTCCACGCCGTTGGGGTAAATGCGTGTCCATGCAATGGACATACGGAGCACCTTGAAGCCCATCTCGGCAAACAAGGCAATGTCCTCTTTGTAGTGGTGGTAGAAATCGATAGCCTCATGATACGGATAGTAGTAACCCGGCAGCACGGCACGGTGTGCACCCTCCGGCAGCGGCTGGAAGGCCATCACCTTGCCGGGGTTGCCGTCCTTGTCGAGATAGGTCACATAGCGCGGCTCGGTCAGGGAGCCGGCGGTCTGCACGTCCGAAGCGGCAAGGCCCTTGCCGCCCTCGTTCCAGCCGCCTTCACACTGGTTGGCAGCGGTAGCACCGCCCCAGAGGAAATCCTTCGGGAAAGACATGGGGACGCACCTTCCTTTCTAGTTTTCAGAAGTTGAAACCAAACGGGGTGGAGCCCTTCATGTAGGGCAGCAGTTCGACCTCACGGGGGTCGATGTGACCCACCACGTTGGTCTTGCCGTAGTTTTTCATGGGCTTACGAGCGATCTGCACCTCACCGGCGTACTGGCCATAGAGGTTGTTGTCGATCAGCACGTCACCGGGCTGGATGTCCACGGTGTTGAAGGGCTCGGTCGCCTCTCGCAGCATACGGCTCTCCAGGGTGCGGATGATCCACTCGCCGCTGTCGCCACGAACGGACAGGTTCATCCGCAGGCGCTTCTTCATGCTCTCGGGCAGGCCTTCGGCCGGGGTCATGTGGAACATGATCTTGGTGCTGTTGGCGGCGGCCATGGCTTCCAGCTCGGCATCGGTGGCGTAGGCGTTGGCGATGATGATATCGTTGACATACCCCATCATCACATAGTGCCCCACCTGGATCTCAATGGGCCAGTCACGGTGCATTTCCAGCGTGGGCAGACCCTCGGTGACGGGCCAGGGGCCAAAGGCCTCCGGGTTTTGGGAGGTAACGAAGGACTGCAGACGCAGGTTGTGCTTGACCATGGGTGCAGATCCCTTTTCAAAGTGCTCCAGAGAAACGCCGGTGTAGCGGTGCGGATAGTAGTTGTGGCAGCCCAGGATCATATCACGGTCACCGCCGGCAGCCAGCACATGACCCACATGATCCTGCGTGTTGCAGCCGTTCACGCAGATCTTGATCCCCTCTTTGTTCTTGGAGAGGAAGGCTTCTTCCATATCGTTCAGGCCCAGATCCAGACGCAGGATATCCACCTGCAGCTCGGTGAAGAAAGACAGATCCAGCGGACCGTGGAAGAAGCTGGCGTTGATGCCCATGCGTTCAAACATCATGGGGTTCACATCGGCTTCGATCTCAAAACCCAGCTCCTTGGCCTTGGCCAGCAGGGGCTTGTAGCGGTCGATGGTCTGCTGGCGGTCACCTGCGCCCAGCAGTGCGATGAACAGCAGGTCAAAGCCCAGCTTTGCAGCCTTTTCCATATAAGCCACATCCTGCTCAAAGGTGCTGCGCTCAGGGTACAGGGAGATGCCCAGTCTTCTCTTTTGCATTTCAGTTTCTCCTTAAATGTTTATTCTGTGTGATAAAAACCGAAAAAGCGAGCCGATCCATGCCGACCGGCCCGCTTTTTTTCAACCGGCTTTGGGTTCCAAAGTGGTAAATTTACAGTTGTAAGGATTGCCCGGATCTTGCAAGATCACTTGTTCTGGGCAGCCAGTTCAGCAGCTTCGGCAGCAGCCTCTTCTTCGATGCACTGCTTCTCGTAGATCTTGTAGAAAGGACGCCAGATCAGCCAGCAGATCGGGAACATCAGCAAAGAGTAGATGACATTGCGCCAGTCCAGCGTGCTCAGAAAGGTACCGAACACCACCGGCATCGTGGTCATGATCAGCACCTGGGGATAAGCCATCAGGTGCAGGTTCCATGCAACCAGTGCCAGTGCAGAGCAGACCAGCGGGCACAGCATGAAGGGGATCAGCAGGAGGCCGTTATACATGATGGGATAGCCGAAGATGGCAGGCTCGTTGATGCCGAACAGGCCGGGCACAAAGGATGCCTTGGAAACAGCCTGGATGCGCTTGGATTTGCTCTTGAGACCCATCAGAGAGAAGGGCATGGTATTGCCTGCACCGCCCATGATGCCGTTGCCGAGCATCAGGAACACGGGGAAGAACTGCAAGGGCTGGCCAGCGGCAGCCAATGCGGAGTTTGTAGTGTAAGCAGTGATGTAAGGCACCATCAAAACGGTGAAGATCACGCTGGTGCCATGGATACCAAAGAACCAGCACAGCTGTGCCAGTGCGATGACCAAGAACATACCCGGAGTGGAAGTGAGGAAGTTGACCGGGACAGACAGTGCAACAGTGATCAAGGTCGCCAGGGTCAGGGTGCCGCCAGAAACAGCAGAGATGATCAGGGAGATGCCGTACCAGACGATGATGTTCACTCCCATGGGGATGATGGCATTGAAGGAATTTGCGATTCCTTCGGGCACAGCATCGGGCAGCTTGATGGTCCAGTCGTGGTCGATGACGAACTTGCTGATAGCCACAGAGCACAGACCAACGATGATAGCCACGAACAAACCACCTGTGCCCAGTTTACCCAGATTCAAAGCGTCAAAGGTGGAAGTAACGCTGCCATCTGCTGCCAGAGTGGAAGCAGAGACCGGAGGAGAGACCACCAGAATGTAACTGACCAACGCAGTGATAACGGACTGCATCTGGTTCATCTTCTTGCGTTTTGCAAAGTTCCAGGACATGGAGAAGGCCATGAAGAAACCCATCAGACCCATGGTCAGCTTATAGGGCATATAGAATGCCTGATAGGATGCACTGGAAGTATCCCAGCCGAACATTGCGCCAACAGCACAGACGATCTGGATGACGGCGCCGATCATGATCAGGCCCATGGTAGCGCCCATGCCGCCGGAGATGGTGGAAAAGATCTCGTTGGAGGCCAGTTTCTGGCTGCCAACCTGCAATTTTTTCATGAACGCACTCTCGGCAAAGCGTTCAATTGCGCCTTTTTTCTCGTTTGCCATGAGAAAATCCTCCTTTTAAACAGGTGTGTGAACAGACGGACAGGGATGGCTTCGTTTTCCTTTTTCTTGCAAAAAATGTGTGCACCGGCAGGCTTACTTGTCTGCCTTTTTCTCGTGCAGCTCAATGAGCTCTGCAATCAGCTCCTGTGCCAGCATACTGGTCATCAGGTGGTCCTGTGCGTGAACCAGCAGCAGATTGACCTGGGGGCCTTCGCCGTTGCCCTCATCGGTCAGCAGGCCGGTCTGGATGTGGTGCGCCTCCAGCGCCTTCTCTTGGGATTCTGCCATCAGCTTTTTCGCTTCCTCGTAGTTACCGGCTTTTGCTTCCTGCAATGCGTGGAACGCAGCGGCACGGGCATCGCCGGAGTGAACGATCAGCATCATGGAAGTGTCGATCAGCTCATCGGGGGTCATTGCCATAGGTGTATTCCTCCTTCATCGGTTTGCGGCATCGCACGGCGGTGTGCCGCTTTTATTGACCCGATTATACAGATGCCCTGCCGTTTCTGTCAAACCAGCTGCGGCAGGCCGTGCAGACGGAATTTTATACGCTATGTTCCTCATTTTAAACACTCCGGTCTGCGATCCATCAAAAAAGCGGCCAGCATCTCATTTTTTGTCAACCATTTTCTTTCATTTGCACCAATTTTATCCAAAATCATACTTGAAATGCGGTCGATCGGTTATACACTTTTCTTCAAAGATCCTTAAAGGGTTCTTCATAAATATTTTAAAAGCAAATAAAAATGGCACATAATTCCATCTTATCAAGGCGAAATCTGCATATCACCCACAAAAAAGCTCTGCCTTTTCAGCAGAGCTTGAACAGCACGAAGGATCTCCCATTGTGCAAGTTATACACAAATGCTTATAGTTTTTTGACCATTGCGATCATATATGCGAGCTCATCGTCCGAGAAACGAATGTCAAATGTTTCTTCAAGCCCGGACAAGATTTCTCGCAGATCGTTGTACAGGCGCTTGTTGCGGCTGATGATGCCCTGCCGATTGCCCTTTTCCGGCATGGCTTCACCGTTTTGCAGCCGATCGATGGCGCAGGCAATGTGTAGGAAAAGCCCCAGTTCCTGATTCTGATCCAGCCCTTCGGCGGAGATGCGCTTAATCTTCGCCAGCGCCCGAGGCAGACTCTTCCGCAGCTTTTTGATGTCCAGCGCAGGCATCTGGCTGGACAGGTAGGAGAAAATCATCTCGTAGTTCACCGGCGTGTGGTCGGACTCCGGAATGGTGAGCAGCATATCCAATTTATCTGCCGGCGTCTCGAACAGCTTGACCACCGAAATGAACGGAATACCGTGCATGCCGGGGTCGTAAGTGCCGATGATGCAGCGGATCTCGTGTTCTTCACGCAGGCGGTTCACCTCGTTCAGCAGGGCCTTGCGGTTACTGATAGAAAGTGGGATGACCTGAATGCCGTTGAGCCCGGCGTTCTTTTCCAGGTAGTTCTTCATCTGCACTGCGCCACCCTCACCGGTCATGCACAGCGTGATGATGACCGGCGTGTTTTTGTGGTGGGAACGTCCTTCCGGCTCTGCAATGTTGGTGTAAAAATCCCGGCAGCTGCCCATGGCATCTTCGTGCAGTTCTTCCAGCGAACTGGCCGAGGCCGCCTTGCGGGAGCAGTCCACTGCGATCAGGGTGCCCGGTACCGCCACGGTGCGGATCTGCACACCGGTCTCCTTGGAGATCACCTCTGCCATGGTGCGTAGAGAGCCCATATCGTACAGCAGCAGAATGCCCTGCCCACGGTCCAGCTCCTGGATCATGGCCTTAAGCTCATCGCACGCCTGCTGCATATCCTTGTCCAGCGGCATATCATAGGCATAGGTATTGCCGCACCCGGCCAGCGAGTTGACCACATCCGCCACGGAGGAAGCCGTAGAGTCGCCATGCATGGCGATCAGTACCACCGGGCCGTCCTCGGCTTTATGGGTCTCGTTGCCCTCGCACAGGAACAGGGTCAGCAGAACAGCCTCATCAATGGACATGGGCACACCAAGTTCTTTTTCCATTGCCGAAGCGAACTGCATACAAATGGCATATTCCTCCCGGTGGTTCTGCACCACATCCAGAATACGCTCATTGGACAGCCGCTGCTTTGCTGCCTTTCTGCGTTCCAGCGTGGAGGAAAGGTGCAGACACAGACCGTAGAAAGTGGATTCCGGGTACACTCGGTTGAACTGGCGAGAGGTCTGTTTGAGCAGTGCATCCACACCATCCACGATGCGCCGATCCATCACCTTGTACAACGATTCACGATTGACCTTGCTCTGGGGCATCCGGCTGGTGAACTGCTTCATATCGTATTCCAGTTCGGCGTTGATGATGCGGCTGATGTCCTCTTCGCCGATGCCGCGCTGCCGCAGCTCGTCGCCCTTGCGGTCGATGATGTCATAGACCGAATCGCTGAGCGGTGGGTGCCCGAACTCCGGCATCTGCTGGCCGGCATCGCAGTTTTCCTTGTGCATACTGTCCGCCGAGAAGGTATAGGCGTAGCCCTGTGGGATCAGTTCTTCCAGCTGCTTGCGGTAGGTCTTGTAGTACAGCAGGCCTCGCTGCACGCCGCTGGGAAAATCGTTGAGGTAAAGCGGCAGTTCTTCCTTTTCGTCTGCATGAAAGGCCCGCAGGTAGGCATTGGCGCAGCCCAAACGGATATCGTTTTTGAATTGTTTTACGTTATTTTCGCACCGATACAGGCACAGGCAGTGCAGCAGTTCAGCGTTCACTCGCACAGTGCGCTTCATGCGCACAGCCTCATTGATCAGGAACTGCTGCACCAGCGCAAAACGCTCCCCCAGCTGCCAGTTTTGCAGCGGCTGCAATTCGATCCGGGCGGAAAAGCGAGCCGTGTAGGCATCCTTGACCGAAGCACGGGCTTTATCCTGCAGGGAACACACCAGAATGATATCTCGCAGCACAGCATCGTCATTCTCGATCAGATCGAGCAAATGTTCCCGGCAGCCCACCGGCAGATATTCGACGTTATCCAGAAACAGCATACCTCCCTTGGCCTTTTCCAGTGCTTCGCCTGCACCAAACAGGCGGCTGTATGCTTTTTCCTCCTGATCGTCATAATAGTGGCAGCTGAATCGTTCAAAGGGCGCACCCATCGGGAGCACCTTGTTCTCGCAAGCGAACTGGTACATCAGGTAGCCAAATGTAGTCTTACCTGAACCGGAAGGGCCTTCGATCAGGGTATTCAGGCTGTGATCCGGGTAAAGAATCGCTGCCTTTGCCATCTGAATCATGGGCCTCAAACTGCCCTCACAACTGTCCAGTATCTTGAAGCAGGAAGTCTCGCCCCTCGGTGTATCCCCCGCCATCAGCGGCCGGTAGTGCACCGGACGACCCGGCAGCTTTTCCATCTTCCCATCTGCCACCAGTTCGTTGAGCAGAGTGCTCAGGTTAGAGCGCTGCATTTGCAGCTGTTCTGCCAGTTCCTGTGTGGTCACGCCAACTTCCCGTTTTTCCGGAGCAGTGGCCGCCAGCCGCTGCACACAGGAAACTACTTCCTCTTTCTTGGTCATACGCCGCTCCATTCCCATAGTGTATAAAAGTGTATACCCACAGCATAGCATGTCTGCCTCCATTTCGTCAAGTAATTTTAATTGACCTTTTATCCTTCGTGAAACCTAACAGGGGCAAATACCGTCCCTGTTCTAGTGCCTTATACTCCCTTACATTGTGTTTCGATGCAACTTTCACCTTGATTCTTTATCAAGAGGGCTGGCAGCGCCCAGTTCTCTCTTTTTGCCAAAGTTTTCACCGTGTTTTCTTGCAAGCTGCCGAAAGTGACGTGTTTTCAAAAGTTCGCGTTTGCGAAGCGCAGCGCAGCAATGAAAGCCCCAGTGGGGCTTTTAAGCGATAGAACGGTCTTGCGTAGCAAGATGGAGGGGTCTCGCCCCGACAAGTTCACGTTGACACGCCCCGGATTTTGTGGTAATCTATCCCAACAATTTAATATTTACATATTTTTACTTATTCGCTCAGTACCTGCGGGGCTGAACATCTTGGCTTTCAGCCGTTACATAACCGACTAGCATGACCTTCCAGAAAAAGCGAAGGCAGGGCTGGTCTGTTTTGTGACGGCTTTTTTATTGCCGTTTTGCCCGTTGGACCTTGAAAACCGCATGACCGTCTGTATGGGATACCCGGCGATGACCCTGAGAAGGAGAGCCGGAAAACGCCGCCGGAGGGGGGCAGGAAAGCCATGCAGAGAGAACGGCAATTCACCTCATGTGGACATTTTGTCTACATAAGGTATCCGTAACGCTTCGGACAAATAAAGTGGTTCTTCCCAAAATCGGACGGTTTCTACCGCCGACAGCTTACTCTTGAATGTGGCGATTATTCGTTTGCAACTGCCTGTCTGTTGGCAAACCGAAAGTACAACAAGAACAACCACCCGGACGATATCAAGAGCCACCAGTATATCCTCAGCTTTGACCCCAGAGATGCAGCCGACAACGGCTTGACCATGGAAAGGGCACAAGCCCTCGGTCTGAACTTTTGTAAAGAGAACTTTCCCTGTCATCCTGCCATCGTCTGCACCCACCCGGATGGGCATAACCATTCGGGAAACATCCATGTCCACATCGTGATCGGCAGCATCCGAACACGGGAAGTGGAACGCAAGCCCTATATGCAGAAGCCCCGCGACTGGCTAGAGGGCATGAAGCACTCCAGCACAGCCCAAACCATGCGGCACTTGCGTGTTGAGGTCATGGAGTTGTGCGAAGGTGCCGGACTGTACCAGATCGACCTGCTCAACGGCTTGAAAGAGCATGTCAGCGAAGCTGAGTATTGGGCGCGTAGGCGTGGCCAGTTGAAACTTGACCGTGAAAACGCAGCCCTGCTCGCAGCCGGACAGCAGCCCAAGCAGAAGAAGTTTGAAACCGTAAAAGATACCCTGCGGAAACAGATTTCTTCGGTGCTGTACCGTGCCACCAGCTTTGAAGATTTTTCGGACAGGCTCTTGCAACAGTACGAAATCACCGTCAAGGAAAGCCGTGGGCGGCATGATCCGTCGCCACCCGAAAGGAATGGACTTCACAAAGGTCACGGCAGAGGAAATCGCCGCAACGGAGAATTGGACCAACAGCTGCCTGCGCAGGATTCTGGGGTACAAGAGCGCTGGTAGCGCCTTCTGAGAATGTTAGCGGGAAATTGGGCTGACAGCATAAGGAAAGATAGGCCACGCATTAGAGAAGGCTAAACGGCAAGAGAGGCGGTCGAGAAAAGAAGGTTGGTGAAATTGAATAAAAGAATAAGGCCGCAAGAAAGGAAAGCTTGACGGTCTGTTTGTGTTGTGTTAAAATATGAAAAATTGAGATTTTTGTGGAAATTATTAGTCGATTTGTCGAAAAACATTGTAAAAGTGGCAAGGTACGGAAGAGTAAATGGCCGGAACTGCAATTCGGCGGCCATTACAGGCCAAAGTACGATTCTTCGGCAAAAGAAGCGGCATTTCCGGGAAAGACCGGGTGCGACTGCAGTGACAAATAAAACCGGAAAGATTTTCCTGCTGCAGGCGCAGAATAAGGGCGCTCTGATGTCCTGCAGGCTGCATTGCACAACGGACAGGCGCTGCCTTTGAAAAACACGATGATAATGGAGGAACGGTATGATCCTACTCAACCAGATAACAAGTGCGGTATTGCAACTTTTGATTTTTTCAGGTGTTCCACTTGTGTGGTATATCCTTACACAGAAAAGGGTCAAGGGCTTTTTTAAGTGGTTGGGAATTAGTACAGCAGCTGCCCCGCCTTTGAATGCTATGTTTTGTATTCTTGCGGGATTTTTAGCGGCATTATTTTTACCGTATATGTGGCTCTATCGATCTGGAAATCTGAATTATCAGGGTTTTACAGTGGATGCGTTTCGGCAGACCGGTTGGAGTATAGAAACATCTGCAGTTATACTGATATGGGCGATCGTGCAGACTTCGTTGTCGGAGGAAATCCTGTTCCGGGGATTTCTTTGTAAACGCCTGTGCCATAAATTTGGAGAGAAAACAGGGAATGCCGTTCAGGCACTCATTTTTGGTATGGTACACATTACTGCGCTGCCAGACAAGAATATCCCTGCGCTGTGTGTCATAGTGCTGCTAACGGGTGGAATAGGCTATGCCTTGGGATGGCTTTCATTGCAAAAGGCACAGGGAAGTATTTTGTATGGCTGGGCAATCCATGCGGCCGTGAATATTCTTTCCCCCATTATGGTTTTTACATTCTTGTTGCCCAAGGGTACGGCGTAACAAAGCATAAGTGTTGGAATGCCAACGGTATCATCATCCACTTCTGTCAGACCTCTCGCATAGATCCCTGCTGCCTGACAGCACGTACCCTTTTGGGTGACTTTACTTGCATCTTGCTGGATAAACCCGAAAGCAATCTTGACGAAAACCTGAACATAGCCTAATCAATTGCTTGTTAAAACTCTAGGAAAAAAGTTGATTCTCGTTATTAGTCACAGTGCCTCCCATGATGCCGTAGCAGATAAACTTACGAGATTCGTACAGGAATGATGTATCAGGTACAATCATACTAAACTGTCTGCGGATCGTCAAAGGAGCGTGCGTTTGAACAAAAAGAAAAAGTCCACAAACACTTCCCCTTATCCCGATGAAGCCATTGACCGTCTGGCGCGGGCATTCTACCCGGCCATCCTTGCCTGCTGGAACAGCGAGGAAGGCCAGCGGTCACTTGTCGGGGCAAGGCCCCTCCATCTTGCTTGCGCAAGACCGTTCGGTCGCTTAAAAGCCCCACTGGGGCTTTCATTGCTCCGCTGCGCTGCGCAAACGCGAGCTTGCCGCGTGGCAGGCGGAACAGGCTCATATCTCTGGCAAAGAAAAACAGAGCGTTCCCGATGGGGAACGCCCTGTTGTACATATCGCTATCGTATGTGGATTTTGGCAGGGTGCGTCTTTCGGGGCGCACCCTGTTTTTGTTTTGCCTTTAATTTTCTAACCCATGGTTTCCGGCCACCAGCCTGTATGATTTGCTACAGGTTGGTGGCCGGTTCTGTTATTTTTCGATTTCTTCCAATGCAGGCATGGCAGGGATCGCACCGTGGCGGCTGGTGGTGATGCTGGCAGCTTTATTGGCAAAGGCCAGAATGCCTTCCAGCTTGTCCACGGTCAGGGTGTCCAGCTCCTCCTTGCAGAGTTTGGACAGAGCCGCCCCAAAGAAGGTATCGCCTGCGCCGTTGGTGTCGCCCACCTTGCAGGGGACGCCTGCCACATGACCAGTTTTCTCCCCAAAGCGGTAGAATACGCCGTTTGCACCCAAGGTGACAAAAATCAGTCGGATGCCGTTCTGTGCCAGTTGTGCCGTGCCGCTTTCGCAGTCGGTGGTGCCGGTGAGCAGGGGCAGTTCTTCATCGGACACTTTCAAGATATCCACCAGCGGCAGGGGTGCTTTCATCTGAGCAATGGCATCCTCTTTGTTCTTCCAGAGGTTGGCACGGTAATTCGGGTCATAAGTAATGACAGCACCCAGCTTTTTGGCACGGGTAGCAGCGTCCAGCGTAGCGGTGCGGGAGGGGTCAGCGGTTAGGCTGACAGAACCGAAGTGGAAGATTTTGGCAGCTTTCAGAGCACCCTCCGAAATGTCCTCTTTGCGCAGCATCACGTCAGCGTTGGCACTGCGGTAGAAGCTGAAATTCCGCTCACCGGTGGCATCCACCGACACGACTGCCATGGTGGTGGGGTGGTCTGCATCCACCGCCATGCCGGAAACGTCTACCTTGTTTTCTGCCAGAACCTCTTTCAGGTAGCGGCCAAAGGCATCCGCACCCACCTTGCCGATAAAGGCGGTCTGTGCGCCCAGTCTGGAAGCAGCCACCGCCAGATTTGCCGGAGCACCGCCGGGGGTTGCGGCAAACTGCGGAATGCCCTTTTCGTCCTTGCCGGTCTGGGTAAGGTCGATCAAAACTTCACCAATCGTTACAATATCCATGGCTGCTCCTTTCAGCGGCGTACCAGCAGCGCCTGATACGGCTCCAGCTCCACATCCGCCAGCCAGACGGAAGCTCCATCTGCGGTCTGATACTCGCCGCCCAGAGCATCCAGACTTGCCCCTGCCGGGTACTCGGTAAAGTTGAACAGTCCCACCAGCGTTTCCTCGCCGCGCTTGCGCACCAGCGCCAGCACACCGGGATTGTGGCTGTCCCATGTGGTCACCCATGCATCCGGGGCAAAGCAGGGGTCTGCGCGCATTTGGCGCAGCTGCTCCATGCCCTGCCACAGAGCGTTTTGCAGCGTACCTTTCCGGGTGCGCTGTTTTGCGTTTTCCCAGTTGAATTTGCTGCGGTGCAGGTTGCGGCTGTCCTCCACACGGTCGGGGTCGTTTTTGTAGTCCCAGCCGTTGCGCTGCGCGATCTCGTCACCGCAGTTCAGCATCGGGAAGCCCTGCAAAAACGCCATGGCAGTGTGCAGCAGCAGGTCACGCTTCACGGCATAATCCAGTGCGATTTTATCGCCCTTTTCCAGTGCCTGCTCCACGCCGCACAGGCTGGCGGTGGTGCCGCAGCTGCGGGCATCGCCGGTGGCGGGGTCGTAGTTGTACAGCTCGCCCTTTGCCCAGCTTCCGGGGAAGTTGCCCTCGTAGAAGTGGTACAGGTATTCCTTATGTTTCTGCGGGTCGATGCCGAGCCGGTTTTCCACCGCTTCGTCCAGACCCCAGCCAATATCATCGTGGCAGCGCAGATAGTTCACGAACCAGCAGTTGTCCGGCAGGGCGTGAAGGGCATCCAGCTGGGCTTTCAGCAGCCGGGTGTCCCGGCTGGCAAGGGCACCCCACAGGTTGACCATGGTGGACACGTTGTAGAGCATATGGCATTCCGGCTTTTCCGGGGTACCGAAGTACGCCGCCAGCTCCTTGGGAGCCATGACCACCTCGCCCTTGAGGATGACCGCCGGGCAGACGCATTCCAGCACCATGCGGAGCATCCGCACAATGGTGTGCACCTGCGGCAGATTGCGGCAGGTGGTGCCCAGCTGCTTCCAGATGTAGGGCACGGCGTCAATGCGGAACACTTCTACGCCCAGATTTGCCAGATGCAGGATGCTCTTGGTCATGTCCACGAACACCGCCGGGTTTGCGTAGTTCAGGTCCCACTGGTAGTCGTGGAAGGTGGTCAGCACCCACTTGTGCATCTCCTCACACCATGTAAAGTTGCCGGGCGCGGTGTTGGGGAACACCTGGGGCACAGTCTGCTCGTACTGGTCGGGGATGGTGCGGTCGTCATAGAGGTGGTAATAGGCCTGAAACCACGGGTCGCCCGCCTTTGCCTCCATGGCCCAGCGGTGGGTGCTGGCGGTGTGGTTCATGACAAAATCCAGACACAGGCTGATGCCTGCCTTGCGCAGTTCACGGGTCAGGTTTTCCAGGTCTTTGTTGGTGCCAAGGGCAGGGTCTACGGTGTCAAAATCCTCCACCGCATAGCCGCCATCGTTGTGGGGATGAGGCATCTGCAAAAGGGGCATCAGGTGCAGATAGGTCAGCTTCTGCTCCTTGAGGTAGGGCAGCTTCTTTGCCAGTTCTTTTAAGTTCCCGGCAAAGAGGTCGGTGTACATGGTCATGCCGAACATATTGCCACGCTTGTACCACTCCGGGTCGGCAGAGCGTGCCTTGTCCAGTGCTTTCAGCTCGGCGCTGCGGGCGTTGTAGGCTTCTGCCATCTCCCGCTCCAGAACCTCCAGCCCTTCCCGGTTGTGGTACAGCTCCATGAACAGCCATTCCAGCTCGTCCTTATGGTGGGCAAAGCGGGTGGAAAATGCAGTTTGATCCTTCATATCCTTTTATCCTTTTCGTGTAAGATGAAGCTGCACGCTGGGGTAATCGCCAAACAGCTGCGGCAGGACAAGCCCTGCATACAGCAGCGTGCTGCCGCTGAACCGCATCCCCTTGTGAATGCCGTCTTCTATGGCTTTGCCGCCGTCGCGGTCATACTGAGAGCCGAAATAGTCGATGCCATCCAGCTCATACACAGCGTCTTCTTCCAGCCCACGGAAGCACAGGTGGATGGGCAAGGGATTTGCCTGCGGATGGGTCACCACCAGATTCAGCAGTGCCTCGCTGCCGTCCTCTGCGGCAAACTGCCATGCCGTGAAATATGCGTTTTCTGCCGGGTCGGTCAGCCGGTAATAATCGCCGGTGCGGATCAGGTCGTTCAGCCGTTTGAACCGCTTGATCTGGTTTTTCACTGCGGTGCACTCGGCGCGCTTCAGTTTGCCCAGATCCAGCTCGTAGCCAAAGGTGCCGCTCATCGCCACCACAGCACGGGTGTCGATGGGCGTGGTGCGGCCGGTCTGGTGGTTGGGGCAGGCAGAAACATGGGCACCCATGGTGCAGACCGGATAGCCAAAGGAGGTGCCGTGCTGGATCGTCAGCCGTTCAATGGCATCGGTATCATCACTGCACCAGATCTGGGGATAGTAGCACAGCATTCCGGCATCAAAGCGTCCGCCGCCGCCTGCACAGCCCTCGAACAGCACCTCCGGGAAGCCCTGCGTCAGCCGCTCTGCCAGCGCATAAACGCCCAGCATATAGCGGTGCATGATCTCGCCCTGCTGCTCGGCAGGGAAAGCACGGCTGTACACATCGCTCATGCTGCGGTTCATATCCCACTTGATATACTCGATGTGATGCTCCCGCAGCAACCTGCCGATCGCCTCTGCCAGATAGTCCACCACCTCCGGGCGGGAAAGATCCAGCACCAGCTGGTTGCGCCCCATGGCGGGCTTGCGTCCAGGCAGGGTCAGCGCCCAGTCCGGGTGGGTGCGGTACAGCCGGGAGTTCTCGTTGACCATTTCCGGCTCGATCCACAGGCCGAATTTCATGCCCAGCGCATTGACTTGCCCAATCAGCGGGTCCAGTCCGCCGGGCAGTTTTTCGCAGTTCACGGTCCAGTCGCCCAGACCCTGATTGTCGTCATTCCGGGTGCCGAACCAGCCATCGTCCAGCACCATCATCTCCACGCCGAGAGAGGCCGCTTTTTCCGCGATCTTTACGATCTTTTCGGTGTTGAAATCAAAATAGGTGGCCTCCCAGTTGTTGATCAGCACCGGGCGGCGTTTGTCCTTCCATGGGCCGCGGCAGATGTTGCGCCGCAAAAAGCGGTGGTACTGCTGGGAAAGCGGGGTCAGGCCCTCTGCCGCAAAGGAAAGGATCACCTCCGGGGTATCAAAGGTCTCGCCCGGCTTCAGGTTCCACGCAAAACGTTCCTCCTGAATGCCGCTCACTACCCGGACAAGCCCGGTCTGAGAGCGCTCCACGTCCATCTGGTAGCTGCCGGAATAGACCATCATCACCCCGTAGCAGGCACCGCTGGTCTCCGTTGCATCCTGCTGGCAGAGGATCAGGAAGGGATTGTTGTGGTGGCTGGAGCTGCCCCGCACCGAAGAAATGGTCTGGATATTGGTGCCCACAGCTTCCCGCTCCAGCTGCCGTTCCATGGCGTGTCTGCCGTGGAAATGCAGCAGATCCCATCTGCCAAAGGGCAGATCCAGACAGGCAGATGCCGCCTTGTCCAGCCGCAGCGGGGCATCGCCGTGGTTTGTCAGCCGCGCCGCACGGGTGATGACATCCTGCTGCACAAACACGCCGTACAGCAGCTCCAGCGTCAGACCGGTGACCTCGTCCTGCATTCGGACGATCAGGGTCTCGGCATCGTTTTCCTCTGCGTGGGCACAGGGCAGACCGGTCAACTGATATTTGCCCGCCTCCACCGTGTGGCTCACATAGGTAAAGTCTGCGCCAAAGGCGCCACGGCTGTCGGCCACCGTCAGGCAGGACAGACGGAAATCGCCCACGTTGCAGCCGGTATACTCCTGCGGGAGCAGATCCGGGGAAATGCCCCGGTGGGTGCGGTAAGCGTAGTAATCCGGCGAGAATCCCCGGTCTGTGCGGGGATACAGCTGCATCAGATCGCCTGCACCGATTTTTTTACCATAATACAGGTGCAGAAGATGTCCCAGCGCATCCACCTTCATGTGGTAGCTGGTATGGGCGGTCTCCAACACAAAAATGCGGGAGTCAGAATCAAATCGAATGCTCATTGGTTCAACACCTCAAAGAATTATTTCCAACAAAAATGCCGACAGGCAGGCGGTCGTATTGGAACGGCTACCCGCCTGTCGGCTATGATGAAGGAGAAATGTGAATTGCTTATTTACCGCCGGTCATGGCAATGCCCTGAATAAACTGCTTTTGGAAGATCAGGTACAGGATCACCATGGGGATCATGGCCAGCAGGCTGCCTGCCATCAGCACCGGGAAGTTGGTGGTGTACTGACCGTTCAGGGTGGAAAGACCGGCAGACAGGGTCATCATGTTCAGATCGGTGTTGCAGATCAGCGGCCACATCAGGTCGGCATAAGCGAACACCGCCGTAAAGATGGCCAGTGCCGCCATGCTGGGGCCGGTCAGCGGCAGCATGACCTTGACGAAGGTCTGCCACTTGTTGCAGCCGTCCAGATACGCTGCCTCTGCGATCTCGTTTGGGATGCCCAGATACGCCTGCCGCAAAAAGAAGGTGCCGAAGGCACTGACCAGACCCGGGAACACCAGTGCGAAGATGGAGTTGGTAGCTCCCATCTTTGCCAGCATCTGGTACTGCGGGATAATGAAGATTTGGCTCGGCAGCATCATCTGGATCAGCACCAGACCGAACAGCAGCTTTTTGCAGGGAAATTCCAGCTTGGCAAAGGCATAGCCCGCCATGGAGCTGAACACCACCGCAAAGATCACACGGAACAGGATCAGCAGACCCGTATTGATGTAGAGGTTGGTAAAGGGCAGGCTCTGCAATGCCTTGACAAAGCTGTCCAGATTCCAATGGGAGGGCAGGATCTGCGGCGGGATCGCCATAGACTCCGCCTGCGTCTTGAAGCTGGTGAGCACCATCCATACAAAGGGGAAGATCATGCTGATGCTGCCGAGGATCAAGACCAGATAGGTAAAGAACGTTACGACATTCTTTCTGGTTTTCAGACTGGCATTCATAGTTTACACCTCGTAATTGACCCACTTCTTCTGACCGATGAACTGCACCAGCGTGACCAGACCGATCAGCAGCACGGTCCACACCACAATGGCCGATGCGTAGCCCTTATTGCCGGCAATAAAGCTCTCGCGGTAGAACAGGTACATCAGGCTCTGTGCGCTGGTCAGCGCAGGGTTCGTCTGCTCCACCATCATGTAGATCAGATCGTAGACCTTCAGGGAAGCCATCAGGCGCATGATGAGCACCACAAACAGGGTGGGCGACACCATGGGCAGCGTAATGCTGAAGAACTGGCGGATCTTGGATGCACCGTCCAGCTCGGCGGCTTCGTACAGGGACTGGGAAATGTTCTGGATGCCGGACAGCAGCAGCACGGCATCGTAGCCGATGGAGCTCCAGATGGAAACGATAGCACAGGTGACCAGAACGATCTTGGGATCAGTCAGCCAGCGGATGTTCGTGCCAAGGACCTGATTCAGAATGCCGTACTCCGCATTGAAGATCCACTTCCAGACCATTGCTACCGCAGCAGGAGCCACCACCATGGGCAGGAAGAAGATGGCGCGGAAGGCGGTCTTGCCCTTGATCTTTGCGTTCAGCAGCACTGCCACGATCAGTGCCAGAAAAACGCCCACCGGCACAGTGAGGATGCAGAAGTAGATGGAGTTCCAGTTTGCCTTCCAGAATTCCGCATTGCGGAACATTTCAAGGTAGTTTTCCATACCGCAGAACTGATAGGCTCCAAAGGCTTTCGTCTTGGAAAAACTCATGTAGATGGTCTGGAAGAACGGGATAATATTCAGAATCATCAGACCGAGGATGGTGGGAGCTATCATCAAAAGTCCCCAGAAACGCCCATCCCGACCCAGTTTTGATGTGCTTTTCATTTGGTTCCTCCCAAGCTGCATTTTCAGCCCGCACTGGCCTGATCCACGATGTCCTGCATCTTCTGCAGGCCGGTTTCGATATCCTCGGTACCTGCGTAGATCTTCAGTAGCTCATCATTGACCTTGCTCTTCCACTCCGGGCGAGAGGCGTTGTTGACGCTCTGAATGCTGTACTCAAACATCTCAATGAAGCACTGGATATTGATGGGATACTCTGCAAAGCAGCCTGCCCAGGTATCCTCCAGACCCTGATAGGCAGGGATGGCCGCACCACTTTCGCCCTGAATGCGCTGGCCCTCCTCGCTGCCGAAGAACTTCAGGATATCCTTCACGGTATCCAGATTTTTGTTGCTGGCAGCAGTCGCGTAGCACAGACCGTTGGAGATGGTGGCACGGCCATCTCCGCTTTCCGGGTCGGGGCACTTGGGCAGAACAGCCACATCCCACTTGCCCACCATTTCGGGGTAGTTCTGCAGCTCGGCAAGGATGTTCCAGTCGCCTTCCAGGAACATTGCGCCCTTCTCGGAGAAGAAGGCAGTGCCGGGAGCGGTCTCGGCAAAGTAGGTCTGGTCCGGGCACCAGTCGTTCTGCTGGAGACCGATGTAGAACTTCATTGCCTTTTCGGTGGCAGGCTGGGTAAAGCCCGCCTTGGTCTTGTCCTCGTTCAGGATGTAGCCGCCGGCCTGATACACAAAGTTCCAGTAGCCAAGCTGGTCGTCAGCGTATGCCATATAGCCGTACTTGCCGGTGGCAGCGTAGATCTTCTCGGATGCGCTGACCAGATCGTCCCAAGTCCAGTTCTCGTCCGGGTAAGCAACACCGGCAGCATCGAACATCTCCTTGTTATACACCAGACCGACCGTGTCCTTGTCCTTGGGGACTGCATACAGGGTACCGTTGGAGCCCATGGCGTTGGACAGCGAGATCTCCGAGAACTTGTCCTTTTCCACAATATCGGAGCAATCTGCCAGCATTCCATTGTCAGCGTACTTCAGAATTTCATTGGTGTGCATCCAGAAAATATCCGGCATCTGGTTGCTGGTGGCGGCTGCCTCGAGCTTTGTCCAGTATTCGTTCCAGCTGGTGACCTGCACCTCAATGCTGACCTCCGGGTGCTGCTGGGTGTAGGCCGCACACATAGCCTCCATGCCTTCCTTCTGTGCAACGTCCCAGATCTGGAAGGTCAGTGCCTTCTTGCCGCCGGAAGAACCGCTGCCGCTGTTGCCGCCGCAGGCTGCCAGCATGGATGCGGCGCTCATTACTGCCATTGCCTTTACGAATTGTCTGCGAGAGATCTTCATTTTTGTTCTCCTCCAAAGTCATTATTCCGTAGTGTGATCTTCGTATGGTGTTGCACCGGCCGGGTCGATTTTTCCTGCTTTTGTCAGCTCTTACAAAAGCAGCGAGAAAATTTTGTGCATCATCACATTGCACAGTTTCTTTTCTCTTGTTGTGCCATTATTATACTATCTGCCAGTGGTTTCGTAAATGCAAAAATGCGACTTGTTATATCTCAATTTGAAGGAATACTGCAAATTATGTTGAAGTCATCACGCATTTTGGTATATAATAAGAAAAAGCGGACGGGAGGCATCTTGTATGCAAGATTGTACAAAAAGAAACGTATCAACGGAAACAAAATTAAGGTTCCATGTATTTCAGGATGAGCGATTCGTCGATCTCAACTTATACCAATATGGCTGGGAGCAGACAGAGCCTCTGCACTCCTATGGTCCCTATGCCCGCAACCACTATCTGTTCCACTATGTCATCTCCGGCAAAGGGTTGCTGCTTGCAAACGGACAGGAATACGCCATCGAGGGCGGGCATGGTTTTCTGATCACTCCGGGTGAGGTCACTACCTACCGTGCCGATGAACAGGATCCGTGGGAATACACATGGATCGAGTTTGACGGTCTGCGTGCCCACGAAGCCCTGAACCTTGCAGGCATCAGCGGACAGAACCCTGTGTACTCGCCTGCAAGCGCCAAAGCCGGGCAGCTGCTGCAAGAGCAGATGCTCTTCCTGGTAAATCACAGTCAGGACAGCCCCATGCGTCAGATCGGCTACGGCTTTCTGTTTCTGGATCAGCTTGTACAGTCCTCTGCCTCCCATCAGGCACAAAGTCCCCGCCGCCTGCGGGACTTCTATATGAAAGAGGCTCTGTCCTTCATAGAGCAGCATTACAGCGAAGATATTTCCATCGAGGATATCTCCTCCTTCTGCGGACTGAACCGCAGCTATTTCAGCAAGGTGTTCCGAGATACCATGGGCGAAAGCCCACAGGGGTTCCTGCTGCACTACCGCATGGCACGGGCGGCACAGCTGCTGACTGAAAGCCGCCTACCAATCAGCACCATCAGCACCATGGTCAGCTATCCCAATCAGCTTCACTTTTCCCGTGCGTTCAAAAATGTATATGGCATCAGCCCGCGGGACTATCGTGCAAAGCATCTTGCACTATAAAAATGGTCTCATTCTCCGCTATACGCCTTTCGTTTTTTCGATATATAACAACACCCCATTTGTCCGACCGAATCCTGTCGGACAAATGGGGTGTTGTTCATTCAGGGGCGCACCCTGTTTTTTTACCTTTAATCCTCTGATCCATGGCTCCCGCCCACAATTTTCAAATACCCCTCCGGGTCACCGTTCAGAATCAAATCCGCATAGCCCAGAGGGTCATTGTAGATGAGATAGTCTAACTCCGCCCTCTGCGCCATGGTCACATCCAGCGCATCCTCGACCCCGGTGCAGTCAATGGAGATCATTCTCCCATCCCGGAGCAGCAGCTCCACGCATCCAGTGTCCATGTTGAAATGGCAAGCTCTTGCATCGTACTTCATGTTCGTGTCCTTTCTGCCTTACGGCACCTTTACAGTTGTGACTTTCGTTACACGATTCTTCTGATAAGGTTTTGGACACACAGCCGTCAGGGAAGAGCCGGAATTTTCATTTCCGAAGAATACAAAAAATCCGAACCCTTCTCCTATCGGAAAAAAGTTCGGATTTTGTTGTTGTGGTGCACCTCCAGGGACTCGAACCCTGGGCCCACTGATTAAGAGAAACCGATGTGCAACAATCATCAATTTCCAGAATTACGCAGTTTCGTTCTTTTTAGCATTTTGTCGTAAATTAACATTTTGCATCTGCTGCATTCTTTGCACCTGTTATCCCCTCTTGCATCCGTTATCCAGCCGTTCTGGTGTGCAAAAAGTGTGCAAAAATGTGCAGAGCCAAAACCAGCCCCTTAAAACAGGTATTGAGTTTTTATACAAAGCCGGAAAAACGGCCGGGTTCGAGCCCAAAACGGCAGCTGCAATCTTGCCTGTTTAGACCACGCATCAAATGTACATCAACAATTATGATTCATGGCAGGGATTCGGACAATCGAACAGCCACCACCTTAATATAGAAAGAGGTTTCCTATGAACAAATTGCTTTCCTGCCGCTACAACATGGATACCAACCGGGTGGAAGCCCGGTTTACGGACGGCTCTGCCGTTGCCATCGACTGCACCGCCATTGAGGACGAGTACGGCAACACCCCGGCACAGCGGGCAGAACTGGACTGGCTGCTCTACAACAAGCCCTTGGAGTATGCACAGATGGTGCTGAGTGGCGAGATGGAACGCTACCTCTCCCTTGGCTGCGAACACGGCAGATTAGAGGACTAACCTTACATAGAAGCAACAACAGCCCCGCTTTGGTGAAGAAGAAACCAAAGCGGGGCTGTATTGATGAAGGAGAAATGAAGGGAATATCAGGTTACAGATTCAGCTCAAACTGTTCTGCCGTGATTGTTGCTTTGCCATCGGCAGCAAAGGTGATGCCATCGGCAGACTGGGGCGTGTAGATCCATGCGGTCATGGTCTGCTCGCCATCGTTGGCGAAAACTTCGATGCTGTTCTTATCCAGCAGGATGCGGAGCTTGAGCGCACCGTTCTGGCTGCGCACCTTGCAGCTGCGGCGGTGAACGATATCGGCACGGGAACCGGCATGGCTGCGATCCAGCGTCAGCTCGGAAGTGTAGGGATCGTAGGTCAGGCTGGTGTGATGGTCTGCATCGGCGGCCAGCTTCAGAGTGAAGGAGCGGTATTCGCCGGGCTGCACCGTGACGGTCAGGTCGGCTACACGGCCCTTGATGCCCTCCAGCGTTGTTTCGCCTTGCACCGTCACATTTTCGTGGAAGGCGCGCTTACCGTGGACGGCGTCCAGCTCCCGCACGGGGGTCTGAATAATGCGTCCGTCCTTGATATGCAGCTCGCGGGGGCAGATGGTCTGCCCGAACCACTTGCAGCCCTGCGGCTTATCCTCGGTGTCCGACCATGTTTGCAGCCATGCGGTCATGATGCGGCGGCCATCCGGGGCAAGGGTGGTCTGGGTGGCGTAGAAGTCGATGCCGCCGTCCATCAGCTGCACGTTTTCCTTGGTGAAGGTATGGGTGGCTTCGTCATAGCTGCCGATGAAGGCAATCACGTTGTGACCATTGTGGAACTCGCCCTTGGGCAGCATCTCCATGGGCCCCAGCATCAGGACCTGCTTGCCATCCAGCGGGAAGAAGTCCGGGCACTCCCACATTTTGCCGTACTGATTGTTGCAGCGTTCCAGCACCGTGACAAAGTGCCAGTCGAAACCGTCCTTGCTCTGGAACAGTGCCGCTGCGCCGCTGCCGTCCTCGGCAAGGCAGACGGTGACAGCAGAGTAGGTGCCGTCGGCCTCACGCCAGATCTTGGGGTCCCGGAAGTCAAACTTGCTGAAGCCCTCCGGTAGGTCTTTCTGGGTCAGCACCGGGTTGCAGGCAGGCTTTTCGTAGTTGAGACCGTCACCAATGGCAATGCTCTGGGTCTGGATATCCCGCATCTCCCCATTGGGCTGCTTTTCTGCAATCACGCTGGTGTACATCAGCAGCTGCTTGCCGTCGTCCATCTCGGTGGCAGAACCGGAGAAGCAGCCGGGGCCGTTGTCCGCTGGGGAATCCGGTGCAAGCGCACAGGGCAGATACTCCCAGTGCAGCAGGTCGGTGCTGACGGCGTGACCCCAGTGCATGGGCGCCCAACGCACATCGTAGGGGTTATACTGATAGAACTGGTGATACTTCCCTTTATAATAAGAGAAACCGTTTGGGTCGTTCAGCCAGCCCACATAGGGGGTCAGGTGGTAGGCAGGGCGTTCCTCCGGAGGAATCGCCGCGCCGTGTTCTGCTTCGTATGCACGGGCTTTTTTCAAAATTTCACTTGGCATCGCGGATGCCTCCTTGCGTCTTAGAATCAGGCATTTGCCTTGTAGCGGTCGTATGCGCTCTGGTAAACTGCCAGCAGCTTATCCATGCCGCAGCTGTTGGTCAGGGTGTCCAGATAGGCTGCCCACTCGCTGTCGGAGGGGCCGCCGTCCTTCAGCCACAGACCTTCCTGCTCAGAGACTGCGTTCTCAAAATCTGCACGGTAGCGGTCGATGGTGTCCAACTCCTCGCTGGTGAACACGCAGTCGATGGGGTAGGTGGTGGCGTCATCCACAAAGGGCATCCAGTAGTTTTCAAGGTCGGTAAGACGCTCGATGGCGCGGTCCTCCATGTAGAAATACTCGTCGTAGTACTCGCTGAGGATCAGCTTGGGACCCCAGACCTCGTAGGTGGACTTCAGCTCACCGGCACCCTTGTTGTACTTTGCCTTGGCCTCTTCCTCGGTGATGGACTTCCACTTGCCGTTGGCGTCCTGCTCGGTGAAGAACACGCCGATGGGGCCGTACTGCAGCTGCATCACGGTCTCGCCGTCATACCACTGGTCAAAGAACTTCAGCAGGTTGGCAGGGCTCTGGCACTTGTTGGTAACGTTCAGGTTGCCGCTGTTGGTACCGCCGCCAGTACGCACGGTGACGTTGTGGGTGCCGTCCGGGCCGTCCAGTACGGGCAGGAACACATAGTCCTTGGCGTAATCGCCCATCAGCTCCTCGATGTACCACCAGGTGGAAACGCCCAGATAGCCCTGTGCGCCCTTAGCCAGCAGCTGGTTGGCATCCTGACTGAACATCTCCACGTCCATCAGACCCTCGGCGTACCAGTCGTGGAAGTAGGTGACCGCCTTGCGGTAGTTGTCCTCGGCGCAGACAAAGCGGCACTTGCCGTCCTTCTGCAGCACCAGATCGTTGCACACATCGTTGGGCCAGTTGGTGAATCCGAAGCCTGCGTAGAAGATGTTCTGACCCCAGCACCACTCGTCAAAGCCGGTGGACATCGGGATGGTGCTGCCGGGTGCATTACCGTAGACCTTGGCAGACATATCGTTGTCCTTGAAAGCCTTCAGGGCGGTGTGCAGCTCATCCAGCGTGGTAGGCACTTCCAGACCCAGCTCGTCCAGCCAGCGCTTGTTGATCATGGAGAACTGCGGAATGGTGAAGATGCTGTAATCCTCGTCGTCACCGATACCGGCAGTGCCCATCTGCTCGGCAGCGGGCAGACCGTAGATGCAGCCGTCGCTCATGGTGATAGCGGCGCGGATGTTGGGGTGCTCGTCCAGGATCTTGGTCAGGTTGGGCATGATCTCGGCGTTGATATAGGGGGTCAGGTCCAGGAAGGTGCCGTCTGCACCGTAGTTGGCGATATCGTAGTTAGAGAAGCCCACACCCATAAAGGCATCCGGCAGCTGGTCGCCTGCAATGCGGATGTTCACCTGCTCGCTGAGGGAGTCGCTCATGGTCTCGTAGTTGAGTTTAACGCCCACGTTATCTGCCAGCTTCTTCAGCACCTCGTTGTCGTTGTAGCCGGGGCTCAGGGCGGACTGACCGCCCACGATGTCAAAGCTGGTCTGGTCGGTGTTGGAGGGGTCCGGTGCAGCAGGCTTTTTGCTGCCGCCGCAGGCAGACAGCGCCACGGCAGAACCGGCAACGGCACAAACCTTCAGGAAATTGCGGCGAGAGATCATCTTTTTCATGGTTGTTCTCCTTATCTATAACGTTATGTCAGGCTCTTTTCGTTTTCTGGAATGGGCAACGGCTTCAGCACCCTCTTGCGGTTCCCTGCATCCGCTTCGTGCCTTGGGCGGCACTCGCGTCTTGCAGGCTGCGGTCGAAATTTTAGCCTTTCACGGCACCTGCCATGAAGCCTTTTTCAAAATACTTCTGTACAAAGGGGTAAACGATCAGCATGGGGGCAGCTGCCACGATGATGGAAGCAAACTTGATCATTTCGGTCAGCTTATTCAGTTCTGCAAAGCCGCCCGCTACCATGGAGGATTGGCTGGCACTGGTGGAGCTCTTGATCAGGATATTGCGCAGCACCAGCGGCAGCGGAGCCTGATCGGCTCTCAGGTAGATCAGAGCGGTGAACCAGTCGTTCCAGTAGGCCACCATGCTGTACACCACCATAACTGCCATGATGGAACGGCTCAGGGGAATGACCATCTTTACAAAGACGGTCCACTTGGAGGCACCGTCGATCTCGGCGGCTTCCAGCAGTTCTCTGGGAATGTTGTTCTCGAAGAAGTTGCGGACGATGATCACGTTGCCCACAGCCACCACGCCGGGCAGGAACAGCGCCCACATACTGCCCAGCAGACCGGTCTGCTTGACGATGAGGTAAGTAGGCACCAGACCGCCGCCGAAGTACATGGTGATGACGAAGAACAGGCTGATGTACTTGCGTCCGGGCAGGTCTTTCACGCTCAGCGGGTAAGCCACCAGATAGATCATGACCACCGAATAAATCGTGCCGATGACGGTGTATTTGATGCTGTTGATAAAACCGGAGAACAGCGCGCTGTCTGCAAACACAGCCTGATAGCCTTTCAAGGTGAACTGGCTGGGAAGCAGGAAGGTCTTGCCGGCGTAAACGTCATAGGGGTCTGAGAAGGATGCCACCAGAACGTAGTACAGCGGGTAGGCCACGATGAGCATGACGGCGGCGCAGATGACCACCAGAACGATGTCGCTGACCTTATCGGACAGACCGCCGGGCTTCTTTTGACGGGATGCTGCAATGTTTTTTGCCATAACGGTTCGTCCCCTTTACACAAAGCTGACGTCTGCCGCCTTCTTGGCGATGCGGTTGACGATGATGAGCAGGATGATGTTGACCACCGTGTTGAACAGGCCCACAGCGGTGGAATAGCTGTACTTGGCGTTGATGATGCCCTGTTCGTAGACGTACACGGCAATGATATCGCTGGTGGCCTTGTTCAGCTCGGTCTGCAGCAGCAGCACCTTTTCAAAGCCCACGTTCATCAGGTTGCCTACACTCATAATGAGCTGCAAAACGATCATGGGTACCAGCTCCGGAATATCAATGTGCAGGATGCGCTGGAACATGGACGCGCCGTCGATCTTGGCGGCTTCGTACAGGCTGGTATCCACAGCAGCCAGACACGCCATATAAATGATGGTGCCCCAGCCGGCTTCCTGCCAGATGCCGGAGGCCACATAAATGGTACGGAATGCGGCGCTCTCCGAGAGGAAGTCCACGCTGGTGCCCAGGATCAGGTTCAGCAGACCGCCGGACGGACTGAGGAAGATCTTGATCATACCACAGATGACCATGGTAGAAATGAAGTGGGGTGCGTACAGCACCGTCTGCACCACCCGCTTGAACTTTGCAAAGCGCAGCTGGTTGATGCACAGGGACAGGATGATGGGAATGGGAAAACTCCACAGCAGGCTGTACAGGCTCAGCAGTACCGTGTTCTTGATCATGCGCACACAGTTGGGTGCGGTGAAGAATCGTTCAAACCAGTACAGGCCAACCCACTCGCTGCCGGTGATGCCGCGGCTTGCCTTGAAATCGCGGAAGGCGATCTGGATGCCGTACATGGGCCAGTACTTATAAACGATGGTCAGCACCACCGGGATCAGCAGCATCACATAGAGCTGCCAGTTTTCCCGCAGCCGTTGGCTGAGGCTTTTGCGGTGGACCGGGATAGCGTCCAGCTGACGTGCAGCAGCTGGCGAGGTCTGCGTCATAAAAACTCCTCCTTCTTGTTTTTACGCTGCCCACAGGCCCGTGGGCGGGGTCCCCTGCCGTTCGGGGATCGTTCTTGCCGTTTCTCGTGAAACGTTACACAGCTTGTACTATAAAGATAGCACGGCGTATATTCCATGTCAACCGGATTTTTTGAAAAAACCGGTTTGTATCCATGTTTTCAACGTTTTGTACACTTGCGATAGGATGTTTTTGTGCAAAATGCATCATCACGCGTTCGTGAAACGATTCATGAAATTTCACGAAAAAGCCTTTACATTCTGGAAAAACCATGCTATACTGAAGCTGCAAGAACCTCAGAGTTAGCAGGAATACAGCAAAATTTCCTTTGATATATATCCACTTGAAATAGAAACGTTTCACGAACAAAGGAGTGGCCCGCATGGCAAAACAGAACACAGCCCCTACTATGAAGGATGTGGCCAAGGAGGCAGGAGTCTCTCTGGGCACTGTATCCAAGGTCATCAACGGCATCCCGGTGGGCGAGGAATACCGCAAAAAGGTGGAGCAGGCCATCAAGGAACTGGACTACCACCTGAACGCCTATGCGCGCGGCCTGAAAAGCAACCGCACCAATACCATCGCCGTCATCTTGCCCACCATTGCACATCCCTATTTCGGCCTGATCGCTCATTGCATCAACAGCTCGCTGCAAAAGCGCGGCTACCGGATGCTGCTCTGCGATACCGACTATGACAATGAAAAAGAGCAGGAAATGATCCGCATGGCCGAGCAGAACAAGGTGGACGGCATCATTGCCCTGACCTATGACCCGAAGCTGGAAGTACCCTCGGAGATCAACTCCGTCTCCATCGACCGGTATCTCGGCGCCAACATCCCCTGCGTGGCATCAGATAACTACGCAGGCGGGCGGCTGGCCGCCGAAAAGCTGATGGAAAACGGCTGCAGGAAGCTCGCCTTCCTGCGCGTCGGTTCCAGCATCGTGGGCGAGACCAACAAACGCAAGGACGGCTTTGTGGCCGCCTGTGAAGCCGCAGGCGTTCCTTATGAAATAAAGAATCTGGAAGATGCGCGGGACGGCATCGTCTTTGACCCCATGGCCGAGTTCGCGGTGTTCCTGGACGATCATCTGCAGGACGGCGTGTTGGAGTTTGACGGCATCTTCTGCGTGACCGACCGTCTGGCCTACCAGATTGTTCAGCTGCTGCGTCTCATGGGGCTTCGGGTGCCCGAGGACGTGCAGGTCATCGGCTTTGACGGGCTGCGCACCTTCGGTGACATGGATTATTACTGTTCCACCATCGTTCAGCCCGTGGACGCCATCGCAGAGACCTGCGTGGAAGTCGTGCTGAACGAGAACCGCGCCAATACCCCCTCCCTGCTGTGCCTGCCGGTCAGCTATGCTTACGGCGGCACCACCAAGGCATGACCGCCCCGGAAAAAGGCCGGTGGTACTGGTTCAAAAACTGGCTGCATTACCACTGGCTCTACCTTATTATTGTGGCTGTGGTGCTTTGGGTCGGCATCAGCTGGCTGGGCAACGCCCTGCACTGGGGCGAGACACTGCCGGACTACCAGATCGCCTATGTGGGCAAAAGTTCTCTGCCGGAGGACACCGCCCACGCCATTGAAGCAGCCTTTGCGCAGTACGGCGAGGATCTAAACGGAGACGGCGTTGTCTGCGTCAGGCTCAACCAATACGTCAGCGATACCGAGGACAAAGAAAACGCTTCCACCTATGCGCTTGCGGCGCAGATGCAGTTTCTCTCCGATATGAATGCGGAGGAAAGCTATTTTCTGCTGCTGGATGACCCGGCGCATTTTCAGCTGGACTATCAGGCACTTGCCAACTGGGACGGCACTCCGCCGGGCGACAACGACTATACCGCCGCCGGAAAGATCGTGCCTTGGGCAGACTGTCCGGTACTGGCCGGATACGACCTTGGAACGTATCAGACCACCGTGTTGGGAGCAACTGTTACTGGCAGCAGCGCAGAACTGGTAAACGGATTGTTTTTAGGCTGCAGGGCCTTTTATGAGGAAGCAAAAACCCAAAAAGCTGCCCTTGCCCGCGAAGGGGCACAGCGGCTGTGGAACATCTTGACGGAAGGAGCAACTCCATGAAACGAAAATGGCTGTGTGTTGTTGTGCTTGCACTGGCGGCAGTTCTCTGTACCGGCTGCGGTGTGAAAGATGAAGATCTGAAAAGCGACCCGCTGGTAAATACCGACGGCACCGCTCCGGTGGGCAGTACACTGGTCGCTCCTGCGCCGCAGGATGATTTCGTTCTGCTGGACAACAAGGATATCCTCTCTGCAAACGGTCTGTATTACGCTTCGTGGGTCAACGGCGATGCCCAGCCCTACGAAAACAGTGAGGGCAAGACCGTGGACCTCTACGATGCGCAGCTCACGCTTGTCGTGCAGGAAAACAAGACGGAGGACAAAGCCGCCTCTGCGGTAGAGGGCTGGCAGACGCTGGCACAGCAAAACTACGATATTTCCGACACACAGACCCTGACTGCCGGCGGGCAGGAGTACACTGTCATTCAGTTTGCCTATCAGGACGAAAGCAACCCCTATGCCTTTGGCGTTGCCGCCTTTGGACAGAAGGGCACCAGTGCCATAGAGTGGGAGCTTTCCTGTCAGGAGAGCTACACCGGCGATGCACTGGCTGTACTGACCGAATTTCTGAACGGCTGCACCTATTAAGGAGGCGTAGAAATGGGCTTATTCTTTCCGAGTGACCCGGTCATCCATGGTCAACGCGCCACTGGTCTGCCCCGGTATCAGGAGCTGCTGGAACGAGACTGGAAAAGCTTTCTCTTTGCGGATTTTGTTACCTTGGGTCTGTGCATCCCCTACGGGCTGGGAGTGGGGTACGCCCTGCTTTCTTCCAGTCTGCTGGTGCTGCTCCCTGTCTGCGTGGTGGGTGGACTGCTGGTGGGCCCGGCGATCTCCTGCATGATGGATGCACTGTTCCGCAGCTACCGGGATGCGCCCCGGGGCTGGTGGGAGAACTACTGCAAGGGCATGAAACAGAACTGGAAAGCATCCCTTCTGCCCGGTGTGGTGTTCAGTCTGGCACTTGGCATCGAGCTGTTTTTCGGCATGGTGCTGTTCTCCGGGGAGCGTCTGCCCGGTATCGGAACCATGGCTGTTTTTCTGGCCGGGCTGCTGATCCTGCTCATGCTGTTTACTGCGTTCTGGCCGCAGGTGGTATTGTTTGAAGAAAGCAACCTCCACCGCCTGCAAAACGCGGTGCTGTTCTGCCTGAAATACGGTAGGCACGTTCTGGGTGCAGCCGCACTTCAGCTGGTATGGTGGCTGCTGTTTGTGTTGTTTTTGCCGTGGACGGGCTTTCTTGTGCCTTTCCTCGGCGTGTGGTTTATCTGGTTCGTCTGCTTCTTTTTGCTGTACAACGATTTCAATGCTGCCTATGGCATTGAAGAAAAGATCAACCAGCAGTTCCCGGAGCAGACACCCCGCTATGATGAATGATAAGGAGAGCAACCATGGATATTGTAACGATTGGCGAAGTTTTGATCGACCTGACCCAGACCGGCAAGGATGCGCGCGGCATCCCTCAGTTTGCCGCAAACCCCGGCGGTGCTCCTGCAAATCTGGCGGTGGCAGCCGCCCGGCTGGGCGCACAGACTGCCTTTATCGGCAAGGTGGGTGCGGATGCCTTTGGCCGCTACCTGAAAGAGGTTCTGGCAGAAAACAAAGTGGACGTTTCCGGCATGGCGGTGGATGCTGACCACCCCACCACCATGGCTGTTGTTTCGGTGGATGCCACCGGTGAGCGGGATTTCAGCTTTTACCGCAGTGCCAATGCCGATGTGATGCTGAGCAAAGAGGACATCCCGGAAGAAACTCTCAAAGCGGCAAAGATCGTGCATTTCGGCTCGGTCAGCCTAACCGCCGACCCTTCCCGCACCGCGACGCTGGACGCCGCCGCCCGCGCCAAAAAGCTGGGTGCTACCATCACCTACGACCCCAATTACCGTGCAAACCTCTGGAAAAACAAAGAGGAAGCCATTGCCCAGATGAAAGCTCCCCTGCCGCTGGTGGATATTCTGAAAGTGTCCGATGAAGAGCTGCCTCTGCTCACCGGAACCACTGACTGTGCAGAGGGCACAGCCCAGCTGGCACAGAACGGCATCCGACTGATTTTTGTCACCTTGGGTGCAAACGGCGTATTCTACCGCTTTGGGGACAAGACCGGCCATGTGGCTGGCGTCCCCTGCAAGGTGGGTGATACCAACGGCGCAGGCGACACCTTCTTTGGGGCTGCTCTGTCCAAGCTCTGCAAGGAGGAGCTGGACACCCTGACGGTGGACAAGCTGGAAGGCATTCTGGCCTTTGCCAACAAGGCAGCCAGCATCACCACCAGTCGGCATGGTGCTATCCCCGCCATGCCCACCCTTGCGGAAGTGGAGGGCTGAACCATGGCAGTAAAACAGGAATTTGCGTCCCGGTTTGCCAAGCACAAGGACGAGTTGGAATGGCTGTTTATGGAACTGTATCACAACCGGGAAGGGCTGGAAGTTCTGGAACAGGAGATGGCAGAAGCCTACAACGTCCGCAGTGCTGAGCTGAAAGCACTGGACAAGGCCCGCTCTGCCGACCCGGAGTGGTACAAGCGTGGCAATATGTTCGGCATGACCATGTACACCGACCTCTTTGCCGGGAACTTAAAAGAACTGGCAAAGAAGCTGCCCTACCTCAAGGAGCAGAAGCTGACCTATCTGCACCTGATGCCCCTTTTGCAGATGCCTCATCCCCACAACGATGGCGGCTATGCGGTGGAGGATTTTGACACCGTAGACCCTGCCCTTGGCACCAACAAAGACCTGGAAAACCTGACCCGTGAACTGCGCAAGGCAGGCATCAGCCTGTGTCTGGATTTTGTCATGAACCACACCGCCAGCACCCACCGCTGGGCCATGGAGGCAAAGGCGGGCGACCCGTGGTTTCAGGCCTATTACCACCTCTATGACGACCGCACCATCCCCGACCAGTACGAGCAGACTGTGCCCCAGGTGTTCCCCAACACCGCGCCCGGCAACTTTACATGGTGTGAGGAGATGCACAAGTGGGTGCTGACCACCTTCCACGACTACCAGTGGGACCTGAACTACGCAAACCCGGCGGTGTTCGTGGACATGACCAGGAGTATCCTGCATCTGGCAAATCTGGGCGTGGAAGTGTTCCGCATTGATGCGGTACCCTATATCTGGAAGCAGCTGGGCACCACCTGCCGCAACCTGCCGCAGGTACATACCATCGTGCGGATGCTCCGCATGGTATTGGAGGTAGTCTGCCCCGCGGTCATCCTCAAGGGCGAGGTGGTCATGGCTCCCAAGGAGCTTGCCGCCTATTTCGGCACCCCGGAAAAGCCGGAATGCCACATGCTCTACAACGTGTCCACCATGGTCAACCTGTGGGGTGCCCTTGCCAGCCGGGACACCCGGCTGCTGAAAGCCCAGCTGGATGCCCTCCACGCCCTGCCGGACAACTGCTGGTTCGTGAACTATCTGCGCTGCCACGATGACATCGGCTGGGGTCTGGACGAGGCGGTGGAAAACCGGCTCGGCATCGACCCACAGAAGCATAAAGAATATCTGTACCACTTCTACGAGGGCAATTTCCCCGGAAGCTGGGCAAAGGGCGAGCTGTACAACTACGACCCTGCCACCGGCGACGCCCGGAGCTGCGGCACCACTGCCAGCCTGTGCGGCGTGGAGCAGGCACTGGAAAAGGGCGATAAAATTGCACTGGACTACGCCGTAAAGCGTGACCTTTTGCTGCACACTGCCATGGCCTTTTTGCAGGGCTTCCCCATGCTGAACTGTGGCGATGAAATTGCGCAGCTCAATGGCTGGGACTACAAAAACGACGCCGACCGTGTGGAGGACAGCCGCAATTTGCACCGCAGCAAATTCAACTGGGAGGATGCAAAGCAGCGCACCCGGAAGGGTACGCTGCAAAACGCCTTGTGGCAGGGCATGGAGCAGCTGCGCCAAATGCGGGCAGACCCCTGCTTTGCCCCGGATGCGTGGGTGACCACATGGGACAGCCACAACCCCGGCGTGCTGGCGCTGGTACGCAAGCGCGGCGAGGAAACGCTGGTGGGACTGTTCAACTTTACCGAGTACCCGGCAGGCGCCAGTCTGGACGCTCTGGGTGGCGAGTATCACACCCCGGAGGGCACTTCCGTCTGGCTGGCGGATGTGGAGCTGGAACCCTATCAGGCGCTGCTGGTAAAAAACAAATAAGTAAAACGAGCCATCCGGCTCTCTCTTTTCGCCAAAGTTTTCAGAGTATTTTCTCGCAATCTGCCGAAAGTGGCGTGTTTTCAAAACTTTTTGTTGACACGGCTCAATTTTTGTGGTAATCTATCCCAACAATTTAATATAACATATTTACTTAGAGTTCCAGCTCGACTCCCGAAGGAGCCGGAGCAAGTTTTTAACTTTCTATCGCTACATAACGAACCCGAACCAAGGCCATCCCGGAAGGGATGGTCAGGTTCAGGTTGTTGTGTGGCGATTTTTTATTGCCAAATCCAGCACCGTACCTTGACAACCGCATGACCGTCTGCATGGGATACCCGGCGAAGACCCTGAGAAGGAGAGCCGGAAAACGCCGCCGGAAGGGGGCAGGAAATCCATGCAGGGAGAACGGCGAAACGTTGATTCCTCAGTTACCAGAAAACAATGTGGTCAAATTGACCACATTGTTTTTCTGTAACGCCAGTGAAAGGAGGGGCATCTCCATGTATGTGACAAACGAAGAATGGGAGCAGAACAATCAGGATTATTTGAAAGAATCGTATGAGGAAACGGGTTTTACCACAGGAGGATACGCTATCCGCAAACTTATCTGCGGCGGCTGCGGTCGGGTGTTCTACACCACCATCTACACCAAGAAATACTGTCACAGCTACTGGTGCGGCAATCAGGCCAACAATCGGCGGCAGCGAGAATACCGCCAAATGCGCCGTCAAGATTTAGTCTGCCAGTGCTGCGGCGAAAAATTCACGCCCAAACGTGCAGGTGCCCGTTATTGCAGCAATGCCTGTCGGCAAAAAGACTATCGAAAACGTGTTGCGGATGCTGCAAGTGCTCAAAATGAGCACTTGGTTAAGCGTAACGCATCTGCCAAATGAAACTCAATCTCCTCCCGAATGCGGGAACGGAAATTCATCGACCTGTTACGGAAAACCAAGTGGTCAAAATGAGCACATCGTTTTCCGTAACGCTGCAAGGTCTGTTGAAAATCAGGTGCCGCCACCCGGCACTTGATTTTACCCGTAACGGAATCAGAGGGTCAAAATGACCCTCTGAAAAACCGGACGAGCTGTCCATTCGAGACAGCTTGCCCGGAGCAGGAGTGCAGAGGACGTAGTCCTTTGCCCCAGTGATATGATGCCCTGCGTCATATCCTACTGGGTATTATCTGGCGCACCGCAGGCGGCAGATTCAGCAGCAAAGCTGCTGCGCCCCCCGCCAAGACGTTGAAATGGAGGGATGCCTATCTGAAATTAACACGACACAACGGACGAGCCGGAACCCACGGCACTTACAACCCCAAGCACAACGACCGCAGTTTCAACCTTGCCAACAGTGAGCACATCGACCCTGAACGAGCCAAGGGCAACATCTACTGGGACTGCTTCCACGGTTTCCGCTCGGCTCTCGCTCCACCCGACCCAGATGATCTGGCGGCGACCTTCTCGGATGTGGAACGGCAATTCTACGAGAGCCGGTACACGGCCTTTATCGAAGGTCAGAACGGGCGCAACGCCAAGATCCGGCACACGGAGCGCAACCGCTCCATTCCCGACCTGCTGTCCAGCCGCAAGACCTGCCCGGAAGAGACAATCTATCAGCTTGGGACGCTGGACGAACACGCTTCCGCAGAGGACTTGCTGAACATCGTCACTGAGTTCATTGAGGAGTTCAAGGCCAAGTTTGGTGAACACGTTCATGTGCTGGACTGGGCACTGCATCTGGACGAAAGCACACCTCATATCCACGAGCGTCATGTGTTCGACTGTGAGAACAAGTATGGCGAGTTAGCTCCCCAACAGGAAAAGGCACTGGAAGCGTTGGGCTTCGACCTGCCCGACCCGGGCAAGCCCCTCAGCCGCCGCAACAACCGCAAAATCGCCTTTGATGCCGCCTGTCGAAAGATGCTGTTTGAGATTGCAAAGCGGCACGGTCTGGAATTGGAGGAAGAAGCGGAATACGGCAACCGCAAATATCTGGAAAAACAGGACTTCATCCTTGCCAAGCAGAAGGAGCTGCTTTCCGCCCAGCAGAACAGACTGGATGAGCTGACCCTGAAAGTATCGGATATGGAGACCCTGCTGGAAGATGTTTCAGCAGCAGCCTACGACAAGGCGGTAGAAGTGGTGACAGAGACCGTCCGCACCGAGACCCGGAAGGAAGATATGCGGATGATCGAGGACACGAAAAAGTGGGTGCTGTCCCCGGAGCGCAAGGCTCCGCAGTCCACACGGGAGTACACCGCAAAACATCTGGATAGCGTGCTGGACAAGTTCCTCAAGACCATGCAGACCACCGCTGCCCGCTTGCAGGAGAAGCTCCTGAAGCCGGAAGTTCGGCAGAAAGGCAAGGAGCAGGTCAAGGAGAAAGCACGGGATTCCGTTCTGCAACTGCTGAACCGCTTGCAGGCAGAACAGGCGCAGCGGAATCCATCTGCACTTTCAACTGCGGAAAAGTCAGAAAATCGTTTTCAATAACAGTACGAGGTGATGTTTATTGAGCAAAGAAGTCAACGAAGAACGCACTCCCCGAACCGTTGCCGATGTGAAGGAAATGTTGACCAAGCACTCCAACGGCGAGATCCAGCGGACGATCCAAAACTGCATCACGATTCTGCAGAACGACCATGTGCTTGCCGATGCCATCCGGCTGAACCTGTTGAGCGAGCGCATCGACATTGTAAAGCCCGTAGGCTGGCCCCGCTCCGGTAAGACGCTGAACGACACCGACATGAAGTATATCCTGCGTCGGACGGAGAAGTACGGCATCTCCAGTGAAAAGAAAATCGAATCTGCTATCCGAATCGTTGCCAACGAGAACCGTTATCATCCTATCCGGGATTACCTGAACGGCCTGCAATGGGACGGCACGGAACGGATAGCCCATGTCCTGCACCACTTCCTCGGTGCTGCGGAGGACGAGTACACTTGCGAGGCCATGAAGATCTTTCTGCTAGGAGCCGTCAAGCGCGTGTTCCAGCCGGGATGCAAATTTGAAACGATGCTTTGTCTGGTAGGCGGGCAAGGTGCTGGGAAGTCCAGCTTTTTTCGGCTGCTGGCGGTCAAGGATGAGTGGTTCTCGGATGACCTGCGGCGGCTGGACGATGACAACGTGTACCGCAAGCTGCAAGGTCACTGGATCATCGAAATGTCGGAGATGATCGCCACCGCCAATGCCAAGAGCATCGAGGAGATCAAGAGCTTTCTCAGCAAGCAGAAGGAGACCTATAAAGTCCCCTACGAGACCCATCCTGCCGACCGTCTGCGCCAGTGCGTCTTTGCTGGCACGACCAACCGGCAGGATTTTTTGCCCCGTGACCGCACAGGCAACCGCCGCTTCATCCCTGTTCCGGTGGATGCGGAACTGGCCGAAGTCCACATTCTGGACAATGAGGAGGAATCTCGCACCTATATCGACCAGCTCTGGGCAGAAGCTATGACCATCTACAACAGAGGCAACTACAAGCTGGCGTTCAGCCCCGCTATGCAGGAAACGCTGCAAGCTCACCAACAGGACTTCATGCAGGAAGATGCACAGGCTGGCATGATCTACGCCTTTCTGGAGGACTACACGGGTGACCGGGTATGTTCCAAGCAGCTCTATGCGGAGGCACTGGGCAACACCACCATCCCGGCAGAGTGGGAGACCCGTGCTATCTGCGAGATCATGAACACGGGTATTTCGCGCGGCGATATCCAAGGCTGGCAGGCGCATAAGACCGCCAAGCGTTACCCGAAGTACGGTGTCCAGAAAGGCTGGGAGCGCGTAACCAGCCCCGAAACCGGGGCTGAAGATTTTTCCGAAATAACGGATGCGGAAGCCAAGCAGATGGGCTTTCCCTTCTGATGGACAGCGGTTACACGGTCAGTTACAGATTCGGTTACACCGCAGTTACACCGAAAAGTCCGCATGACTTCTGCGTTTTCCTCTTTCTGTAACCATGTAACCTTAAAAAGATAAGAAAAAGTATAAAGCCCATCGAATGCCCTGTGTGCAGAAAAAGAGAGTTTTCCTGCCCGGTTACAGGCGTTCGGTTACAAGGAATTGGAGGTCTGCCTATGAATATGAATCGGCCTGACATGACCGAAGATGTGAAATCTAAAGATTATACGAATAAGTCCTTGCAAAAGGACTCGAACCCGGTTACAATGAAAGCGTCCAAACCCCCTGCCATTGAATCTTCTGACCAGACCAAAGCAGCCAAGCTCGAACCCCTTGTTTACCGGGTAGAGGAAATCGCCCAGCTTTTGGCGATTTCTCCCCGTGCGGCGTACAACCTGTGCAACACCACGAAGGATTTCCGGGTGCTGCGCATCGGCACCAGCATCCGGGTGAACAAGCAGAGCTTCGACAACTGGTTTGCAGCGGTCTGAAGGAGGTAATCTATGGCATCTATCATGAAGCGCGGAGATTCCTACTCCGTCCGTTACAAGTACAAAGACCATTCCGGCAAGCCCTGCGAGGGATGGGAAAGTTTCAAGACCAAAAAGGAGGCGCAGGAGCGAAAGATCACGGTCGAGAAAGAACTGCTGGACGGCACGTTCCTCGTCCCCGACACCATGACGGTGGAGGAAATGCTGTACAAGTGGATTCCGATCCAGTCCACCAAGCACAAATGGTCCCCCAAGACCTACACCCAGTCCGTGGCGATGGTGCAGAACCTTATCGTGCCGTATATCGGGAAGCGGAAGGTGCAGGAGCTGCGCACCTATGACATCGAGAAGTTCTATGCCACCCTTGCCAAGACCCCCTGCGGGCAGTATGTGAAGGGTATCAAACAGAAACTTTCCGAGAAGCAGAAGAAGCGGCTGCTGTCCAGCACCTCTATCCACGAAGTCCACACGCTGCTCAAGACCGCATTCTCCTATGCGGTGGAATGGGACTTGATCCACAAGATTCCCCTGCCCCGTGATGCCCCCAAGGTCAATATCGAGGAGCGCACCATCTGGGACGAGAAAACCATGCTGGCAGCCTTGCAGACCATCGAGAACCCTGCCCTGCATCTGGCGGTGCACATGAGCATGATCCTTTCGCTCCGTGAGGGCGAAATTCTCGGCTTGCAGCCGAGTGATCTGGATTTTGATGCCGCCGATGGGCGTGGCACCATCTCGGTCAGCAAGACCATGCAGCGAGCCAACAAGGACGCTCTGGAAAAGCTCGATTCCAATCAGGTCTACCACACCTTCCCGGACAGGCGTGAGGGCAGCAAATCCTCTCTCATCCTGAAGAAGCCCAAGACCAAGAAGTCCAACCGTGTCCTGTATATGACGAAACCTCTGAAAGAAGAACTTCAAGCATGGCTGGAAAAGCTCAAACAGGACGAGCAGAACGCCCCGGAAAAGTACAGCAACTGCGGGCAGCTGTTCCGGCTCCCGGATGGTCTGCCCATCGCGCCGGAGCTGCTGACAAAGTGGTATCGTCTGTGGAGAGCCGAACACCCGGAGTTTGAGCAAATCGTGTTCCACGGTCTGCGCCACTCCAGTGCCACCTACCAGCTCTTGCAGTCGGATGGCGACTTCAAGTCCGTGCAGGGCAACACCGGCCATGCAACTGCCGCCGTCCTCATGGACACCTACGCCCACACACAGGACAAACCCCGGCTGGAACTGGCAGAAAAGATCGAAGCGAACTTCTACAACCAAGACCTGACTCCGGCAGCACCTCAGCCCCGGCAAAATGAAAAGCCGGCGGCAACAAAAATCTCCGGTAAGGAGATCCTTGAAGCCATCCGGCTGATGGATGCAGACGAACGCAGAGAGTTGACGAGAGCCTTGTTCGCCTAACTTCTCTTCTTTTTATGCAAAGGAAAGCAGGCTGTGCAAGCCATGCGCAGAAAAGTCCCTGATTCGGGCAAATGTGCAAACGGTGTGCAGAAAGTGTGCAGCCGCTTTCCTACATAAAAAAAGAACGCCAAATCTTACGATTTGACGTTCAAAATATGGTGCACCTCCAGGGACTCGAACCCTGGGCCCACTGATTAAGAGAGCAAGCCGCCGGTTCGTCTCAATTTATGGAAGTTTCGAGTCATCGTCGTTTTTGTGCAAAGCAACGTGATTTTTGGCGTTGCAATTTCTGCACCCTTTGTCGGATTTTGCAGCGAAAAGCACCCTCTGCACGTTTTGAAACCGTGCAAAATCCGTGCAGAAACCGTGCACTTACTTTCCGACAAACAAAATCGCCCTATCCCCCACCGACTTGACGGCATTGGTTCGAGTGGCCGCACACCAAAATCAAGTCTAGGAGGACACTACTATGATGAAACTGCTTTCCTGCCGCTACAACATGGACACCAACCGAGTGGAAGCCCGATTTGCAGACGACTCTGCCGTTGCCATCGACTGCATCGCCATTGAGGACGAGTACGGCAACACCCCGGCACAGCGGGCAGAACTGGACTGGCTGCTGTATAACAAACCGCTGGAATACGCACAGCTCGTGCTGGGTGGAGGGATGGAGCATTATCTTTCCCTCGGCTGTGACCACGGCAGATTAGAAGATTGACCTTTAATTAGAATATTCCAAACAGACCAACAGCCCTCTACTTGCGATCATTGCAAATAGAGGGCTATCGGTTTGTTAAT
>UQDV01000007.1 GCA_900539945.1 uncultured Faecalibacterium sp. | reverse complement strand
GCCGAAGATAGTTAGCTGGAAACGGCTTGTGAAAATAGGTAGTCGCCGACTTGAATGGAAAGTCCTGAGAGATTTATCTCAGGACTTTTTTGTTGCGTCTGGGGATGCCGGAATGCCAAGCATCAAACAAAACCTTGGCTCTATAACCGTTGTAGGGTTTACGATCTGTGACGAAAAGGAGCGTCCGCCAGCTGGAACAGGACCAGAAGCTTCCCCTGAGCTACATTGGCAAGGTGGGGGTGGGCATCCCGGTGCACAACGGCGGCCACGTTCTGGGTGAGTGTGTGGGCAACGCGTCCAGCGACGGAATGAAGCTGAAATAAATCCTGTTTGCAGAAAAAGGCACTTTCGTCTCGTTCTATGAGATGAAAGCGCTTTCTTATTCTACAAAAAAGGATGCGAACAAAATGAAAACAAAATCAAACCGCCGCGGCAGACGCCAACGCGGATATCGGGGATTGCTTTGGGTGCTGGCGGCCGGCCTGCTGTTGTTCGGGCTGATCGCTCAGCAGAATATCCTGCTGGGCACGTCTAGCCGACACGCGCTGCTGATGGATGCCCGGACCGGGCAGGTCCTGGCCCGGAAGCGGTCTGGTGAGGAAGCCGCTCCGGCCTCCCTGACCAAGATGATGACGGTGCTGCTGGCAACGGAAGCGCTGCCGGACCTGGACACGCCGGTGACTCTGCCGGAGGACATTTTTCCCGCCCTGTACAAGGCAGACGCTTCCATGGCCGGGTTCCAGCCGGGCGAGACGGTCACGGTGCGGGATCTGCTGTACGGAGCCATGCTGCCTTCCGGTGCCGAGTGCTGTGAGGCGCTGGCCCGGCAGGTGAGCGGCAGCGAGGAGGCCTTTGTGGCTCTGATGAACCGGAAAGCCGGGGAGTTGGGCATGAAACACACCCACTTTGCCAACTGCACCGGCCTGACCAGCCCGGAACACTATTCCAGTGCGGCAGATCTGGCCGTGCTGCTGCAGGCCGCACTGAACAACGAAACTTTCCGCACGGTGTTTACCACCGGGCAGTACACCAGCAGCGTCACAGCGCAGCACCCGAAGGGACTGTATATGGCCAGCACCCTGCTGAGCAGGCTGGACGGTGGAGAGGTGACAGGCGGGCAGATCCTGGGCGGCAAGACCGGCTACACGGATGCGGCCGGTCTGTGCCTTGCCAGCCTTGCTGTGGTGAACGGAAAGGAGTACATTCTGGTCACGCTGGGGGCACCCGGAAACCACGCGACGGAGCAGACCAACATCATGGATGCTGTGCAGGTGTACCGCAGACTGGAAAAGAAAAAATGACTGTTTTGCGCCAATTCTACCGCCAGTCGGTTGCGCGGGAATGTCCGGTCCGGTACAATGAAGCCACAAACAGAACTGCTGGCTCACAAGGAGGACAAAACGATGTACGAACTGAACAAGATCGCTTTTGGGAGTTTTCTGGCACAGCTGCGCAGGGAAAAGGGCATGACCCAGAAGGAGCTTGCAGCCTGCCTGTATGTTTCGGATAAAGCCGTCAGCAAATGGGAGCGCGGCTTGAGCGTGCCGGATATCTCCCTGCTGGTGCCGCTGGCCGAACAGCTGAATGTGACCGTGGCCGAGCTGTTACAGGGCTGCCGCGTGGAGGAGGAGCAGCGCTTTACCCGCGAGGAAACAGAGGAACTGATCCGCAAGGCACTGATTTTTTCGGCAGAACCGCCGGAACGCCGCCAGGCCCGCACGCAGAAGTTTCTGCCGCTGTATGGGGTCAGCGTGGTGCTTGGCCTTGTAGAGACCGCAGCTGTCTGGGCCGTGGGGCTGGCCGGGACCGAGGGCGCAATGATGCTGCTGATTATAAACGTGATCTTCGGCATCGTATATGGGGCCTACACCTTGTTCTGAATGCCGGAAACATTGCCGCGCTATTATGACGAAAACCATGTCTGCAATTTTGCCCAGGGAGCGTTCCACATACATATTCCGGGTGTGTACTACAACAACCGCAACTGGCTCCATGTGCTCAAAGCAATGCGGGTGTGGTGCGTGGTAAGTATGCTCCTGACACCGCTCTGCACGGCAGCGGCGGTCGTGTTTGAACAGGCCACCGGATGGCAGGTGTGGGGTGCAGTGCTTATCGGATACATTGCATCGCTGTTTGGCGCAATCGTCATCCCGGCAAAGAAGTATCAATGACCGGATAGCGCAAGGGGAGCGGAAACGCTCCCTTTTGCTTTTGACGGCAATGTGGTACAATAAAAATCAATATCATTCAGAAAGAAGGAAGATCATCCATGCGTGACGACCACATCGACCTGTGCGGGCAGGTGGATTTTACCCGCACCGAGGCCATGCCGCTTCTGGAGCGGGAGGCGCAGTTCTGTTTTGCCTGCGCCGGATGCGGCGACTGCTGCCGGGGCAGGGAAGATATCGTAGTATCTGGCTTTGACCTGTGGCGCATTGCAGCCCGGCTGCGCCTGCCGCCGCAGATCGTGGCCCGGGGCTATTGCCGGGCCAGCATCGGGCAGGTGAGCCATCTGCCGGTGCTGCGGCTGGCCCCGGTCAAAGAGAACCGCAGCAACTGCCCGTTCCTGACCGAGAACCACTGTGCCATCCACGATGCGGAACCGCTGGTGTGCGCGCTCTACCCGCTGGCCCAGGAGATCAGCCGGGAAGGGCGGGTGAGCTACTTCTTGCAGCCTACCGGCTGCGGAGGGCAGGTGATCGAAGCCCGGGTACAGGACTACCTGTCCCGCTACGATGTGCCCGCCCGCGAGGCGCTGGACGTGCGCTGGGCACTGACCTGCATGGAGCTGGAGGATGAGGTGGAACGTCTGGAAGCGGTGCTCAGTCCGGTGCTGCTGCGGTGTGCCCAGGCAAAGCTGTGGCAGGCACTGTATTACCACTACGACTACGCACAGCCCTGGCTGCCCCAGCTGGAAGCCAACCTGCACGGTCTGAAAGCCGATTGGGCAAAACTGACGGCTTACCAGCAAAAGCAAAACGTGCGATCAAAATAATTGATGGAACTGTTTTAAATAATAGATAATAAGGGCCGTTTTTGCGCAAAAGCGGATTGTTTTACCGGGAAATGTGTGCTATACTTCACGAGTGTAAAGCAAACCTGTTTCTGGCTCGCTTACAATTCAGCAGTTCGCGTGCGGCAGCCTGTGGCCGCACGAACTGCAATGTATAGAGGAGAGAAATCAAAATGCGTAAGATCACTCGTCGTTCGTTCCTGGCTGCCGCCGCTGCCTGCGGTGCCGCCGCCGCTCTGTCTGCCTGTGGCGGTTCTTCCGCTTCCTCCGCAGCTGCTTCTTCCGTGGCTTCCTCCACCGCAGCTTCTGTTTCTGCAGCGGCTGACGGCCAGAAGTTCACCGTTGGCATCTGCCAGCTGGTGCAGCACGCCGCTCTGGATGCTGCCACCCAGGGCTTTGAGGATGCCCTGACGGCTGCCTTTGGCGACAACGTTACCTTCGACTTCCAGAATGCACAGGGCGACTCCGCAACCTGCGCTACCATCACCAACGGCTTTGTTTCTTCCGGTGTGGATCTGATCATGGCCAACGCGACCCCCGCCCTGCAGGCGGCTCAGGCTGCCACCAACACCATCCCGGTGCTGGGCACCTCGGTCACCGAGTACGGCGTGGCTCTGGGTCTGGATAACTTCTCCGGCACCGTGGGCGGCAACGTCTCCGGCACCTCCGATCTGGCCCCGCTGGATCAGCAGGCGGATATGATCGTGGAGTGGATGCCGGACGCCAAGAAGGTTGGCCTGCTGTACTGCTCCGCTGAGGCCAACAGTCAGTATCAGGTGGACGAGGTCCAGAAGTACCTGGAGGCTAAGGGTGTGACCGCTACCCAGTACGCATTCTCCGACTCCAACGATCTGTCCTCTGTGTGCCAGAAAGCGGCCGATGAGAACGATGCCCTGTATGTACCCACTGACAACACCGTGGCGGCCAACACCGGCATTGTGGACGGCATCTGCCGCCCGGCCAAGAAGCCCGTGTTCGCCGGTGAGGAGGGCATCTGCTCCGGCTGCGGCGTGGCCACCCTGTCCATCAGCTACTATGATCTGGGCTACACCACCGGTGAGATGGCCGTCAAGATCCTGAACGGCGAGAGCGATATCTCCACCATGCCCATCGAGTACACCGACGTGACCAAGAAGTACAACAAGGCCATCTGCGATGATCTGGGCCTGACCGTGCCGGAAGGCTACGAGGAGATCGAGGCCTGACAACAGCGGGAACCAAAACGAAAATAGCGGAGGAGAGCATATTTTTACTCTTCTCCGCTTTCCCGTATCAAAACGGGAGATAAAAAAGTGTAACTTTTAGGAGGAAATTGTTTTGGAGATCATTGCAAGACTTGCCAACCTGCCGGGTGCTCTGCCGGGTGCCTGTGCGCAGGGCCTGATCTGGGGCATCATGGCCATTGGCGTATACCTGACCTACCGCATTCTGGACGTGGCCGACCTGACCGTGGACGGCTCTTTCGGCACCGGCGGCGCCGTGTGCGTCATGTGCCTGCTTTCCGGCATGAACGTCTGGCTGGCACTGCTGGTGGCGGTGCTGGCCGGTCTGGCCACCGGCTTTGTCACCGGCCTGCTGCACACCTTTATGGGCATCCCCGCCATTCTGGCCGGCATCCTGACTCAGCTGGCTCTGTACTCCATCAACCTGAAGATCATGGGCAAGGCCAACCAGTCCATCAACGTGGACAAGTACGGCCTGCTCATCTCCCTGCGCTGGGTCAAGGAATTTGCCCTGCACAACCCCATCATCATGATCATTCTGGTCACGGCGGTGGTCATCGGCGTGCTGTACTGGTTCTTCGGCACCGAGCTGGGCTGCGGCATCCGTGCCACCGGTTCCAACCCCGCCATGTCCCGTGCACAGGGCATCAACACCAACTTCAACATCGTGCTGGGGCTGGCCGTGTCCAACGCACTGGTGGCCCTGTCCGGTGCTCTGCTGAGCCAGTATCAGGGCTTTGCGGATGTGGGCATGGGCCGCGGTGCCATCGTCATCGGTCTGGCCGCCGTCATCATTGGCGAAGCCGTATTTGGCCGCATTTTCCACAACTTTGCCCTCAAGCTGGTGTCGGTCTCCATCGGTGCCATCATCTACTATGTTGTCATCCAGTTGGTGCTGACCCTTGGCTTTGACGCAAACCTGCTCAAGCTGCTCAGCGCTTCTGTGGTGGCCGTGTTCCTGGCCGTGCCGTACTGGAAGAGCAAATACTTCTCGAAGCCGGTCAAAAAGGCACAGAAGGAGGATGCAAAAAATGCTTGAGATCCAGAATGTTTCCAAAACCTTTAACGCAGGCACGGTCAACCAGAAAATGGCGCTGAATGGCCTGAACCTGAAGCTGAACGAAGGTGACTTTGTCACGGTTATCGGCGGCAACGGCGCGGGCAAGTCCACGATGCTGAACGCTGTGGCCGGTGTGTGGCCGGTGGACGAGGGCAAGATCCTCATTGACGGCGTGGACGTCACCCGCCTGAGCGAGCATCAGCGCGCTGCCTACATCGGCCGCGTGTTCCAGGACCCCATGACCGGCACCGCCGCCACGATGCAGATCGAAGAGAACCTGGCGCTGGCTGCCCGGCGCGGCAAGCGGCGCACCCTGCGCATCGGTATCACCAAGGCCGAGCGGGAACAGTACCGTGAGCTGCTCAAGACGCTGGACCTGGGCCTGGAGGACCGGCTGACCGCCCGTGTGGGCCTGCTTTCCGGCGGTCAGCGACAGGCGCTGACCCTGCTCATGGCTACCATGAATAAGCCGAAGCTCCTGCTGCTGGACGAGCACACGGCAGCACTGGACCCCAAGACCGCGCTCAAGGTGCTGACCCTCTCCGCTAAGATCGTGGAGGAAAACCATCTGACCACTATGATGATCACCCACAACATGAAGGATGCCATCAAGTATGGCAACCGCCTGATCATGATGTATGAGGGCCACATCATCTACGACGTGTCCGGGGAAGAGAAAAAGAACCTGCACGTCAGCGACCTGCTGGCCAAGTTCCAGATCGCCAGCGGCGGTGAGTTTGCCAACGACCGCATGATCCTTTCCAACTGAGCACAGCTGCACAGGCACCTGCCCTCCGGGGTGGGTGCCTTTTTTGCGCACCGGAAACAAACAGGGCCTGCCGGAAAACCGGCAGGCCCTGCTGCATCGTGCGGTGAATTACCGCTTGATGTCGTAGTTCATATTCATCAGATTGCGGATGCTGCTCACATCGTCGGTGATGTTGGCATCGCCGTGGATGGTGTGCTTGATGGCGCTGCTGGCCACGGCAAAGTTGATCATATCCATGGCTTTGTAGTTGTGCAGCATGGCATAGATCAGGCCGCTGGCGAAGGCGTCGCCGCCGCCCACGCGGTCCAGAATGTTGAAGGTGAACAGCTTGCTCTCGAAGGTGTGGCCGTCGTACCACATAAAGGCCTTCAGGCTGTTTTCGCTGCCGCTGTGAGCATAACGCACATGGCGGGCGATGCACTTTAGGTTGGGGTAGCGCTCAATGAAGTGCTGGAAGATCTCGTCCTGCTGCTCGTAGCTGGGCTGCAGGGGTACGCCGTCCTTCCAGTCACCCTTGCTGTGGTCGTTCTCGTCCTTCCACAGGTGATAGGGCTCAATGCCCAGCAGCACATCCACATAGGGCAGGCACTCGGTGCAGAAGTCGCGGGCCTCTTCCCAGGTCCATAGGGTGGAGCGGAAGTTGCCGTCAAAGCTCACGGTCAGGCCCTTCTTTTTGGCCACCTTGAGCATGTCCAGGATCAGGCTGCGGCAGTTGGGAGCCAGTGCCGGGGTAATGCCGCTGAGATGCAGCCAGTTAAAGCCGTCCAGCAGGGCGTCCAGATCCACCTGCGAGAAGTCATACTCAGTGATGGCACTGTGCTTGCGGTCGTAGATGACCTTGGACGGCCGGATGCCGTAGCCGGTCTCCAGATAGTAAGTACCCAGACGGTTCGAGGGGGTCTCGTCCGGCTCGGTGAGGATCATGGGGGTGCAGTGCACGTCGTTGGAGCGCAGCCAGCGCACGGCGCTTTTGCCCAGGCTGTTGTTGGGCACCACGCTGAAGAAGGTGCTGTCCACACCCAGGTTTGCCAGAGCCAGCGCAATGTTGGCCTCACTGCCGCCGTAGCTGGCCTCAAAGGCAGACGCCATGCGGATCTTTTCGTAGTTCGGCGGGGTCAGACGCAGCATGATCTCGCCGCAGGTGATGAATTTCTGGCCGGTGGTCTCGCTGCCAAGGATGGGATTGAAATGTTCCATAACGGTCCTCCTGATATTGTAAAAAACTCACCGCGGATCCTTTTGACACATCGTTGTATCCATGTAACCATTATAGTGCGCGCACCGCCGGAATGCAAGCATTTGCGCGGGAATGCAAGAGAAAATAAGAACCGAAATTTGGGTAGTTTGACGAAAAGAGAGAATTCGCGTTACACCCCCGTCAGGTCAAAGCTGGGGGTATATTCCTCCTTGGCACTGCTCTTCTGCTGCATATAGCCCTGCACAAGGCCCTTGTCCATGGCGTAGTTCACCACCCGGTGGTACTCATAGGTGGTGATGCGCCGCCCGATGCCGTGCTCCGCGGCCTTGTAGAACGGCGTATACTGGCTCATGACGCTGGGCAGGAAGCATCCCGGGCCGGCATCGTTCCAGGCGGCCATCTGGTCCAGCACGGCAAAGCTGTCGTCCACATGGCCCGGCAGCGCCAGATGCCGCAGGATGACGCCCCGCTGCAGGATGCCGTCGGCGTCGAATACCGGGTGCCCGGCCTGGGCCATCATGGCTTCAATGGCGGGTTTTGCCTGAGCAAAGTAGTCCGGTGCGGCGGAAAGTTCCGCCGACAGGGCGGGGGAGACGTATTTCAGATCGGCCAGCCAGATGTCGATGTACCCGCGCCAGGCCTCCACATTCTCCACGGTCTCATAGCCGCCGGTGTTGCACACAATGGGCAGATGCAGGCCCTGTGCCCGGGCAAGGTCCAATGCGGCAGTGATCCAGGGCCGCCACTGGCCCGGCGTGACCAGATTGATGTTGTGGGCTCCCTGTGCCTGCAGGCTGAGAAAGATTTCGGCCAGATGCTCCACGCTGATCTCCTTGCCCAGCCCTTCGGCGCTGATGGGGTAGTTCTGGCAGAAGCAGCACTTGAGGGTGCAGCCGGAAAAGAACACGGTGCCGCTGCCACGGGTGCCGCTGATGCAGGGCTCCTCCCAGAAATGCAGGGCAGCGCGGGCGGCTTTCAGGGTGCGGCCCGCGCCGCAGAAGCCCACGGCTCCGGCAGCCCGGTCCACCCCGCAGCGGCGGGGACACAGGGCGCAGTGGGAGGGCGGAGAGACAAGATCGGTTTTCGGCATAATATCCAAAGTCCTTTGTGTAAAGTTTGTTGCCCCCAGTATACCACATTTTACACGGGTCGTGCTATACTATAAAAAGAGAATAACTGCTTTCGGGAGGAACCCTCATGCGCACCGAGAACGATGAGATCCGCGATAACCTCAAATATCTGACCCTGCTCTCGCGGGATTACCCTTCGCAGGCTGCGGCGGCCAGCGAGATCATCAGTACACAGGCCCTGCTCAAGCTGCCCAAGGGCACCGAACATTTCATGAGCGACCTGCACGGCGAAAACGAAGCCTTTGTCCACATTCTGAACTCTGCCTCCGGGGTCATCCGTGAAAAAGTGGACCTGGTGCTGGGGGAGGCCATCCCGGAACAGACCCGTGCTGAGCTGGCCACCCTGATCTACTACCCCAACGAAAAGCTGCCGCAGCTCAAGAACCGCTGCACCAGCGAAGAAGAGCTGGACCAGTGGTACACCGACACCCTGCTGCGGCTCATTGACATCTGTCGGCTGGTATCGTCCAAACACACCCGCGACCATGTGCGGCAGTGCCTGCCGGCCAGCTGCGGCTATATCCTGGACGAGCTGCTCCACGCCCATTTTGAGGACCACGACAAAGACCTGTATTATGGGCAGATCGTGGGCAGCATCATCGAGAACGGCCGGGCAGACCGTTTCATCGTGCGGCTGTGCGAGCTGATCAAGCATCTGGCGGTGGACAAGCTGCACATCGTGGGCGACCTGTTTGACCGTGGCCCGCGCCCGGACATCATTCTGGACCTGCTCATGCGCCACCACAACGTGGACATCCAGTGGGGCAACCACGACGTGGTGTGGATGGGTGCCGCCGCCGGAAGCCCCATCTGCATCTGCACGGTGCTCAAGACCACGCTGGCCTATCACAACCACGGCATGCTCGAGGATTGCTACGGCATCAACCTGCGGCATCTGCAGCGCATGGCCGAGCAGTTCTATGGGGAGGACAATCTGTCCATCTGGATGCCCCACACCGACGCGGCCCGCGGCCCCTATACCAAAGGCATGCTGCACCGCTGCGCGGTGATGCACAAGGCCATCAGCATCCTGATGTTCAAGCTGGAATGTCAGGTCATCGACCGCAACCCGGACTTCCAAATGCAGGGGCGGGACTTTTTGCGCCGCATCGACTGGGAAAAGCATACTGTCCGCATCGGCGAACAGGATTACCCGCTGCGGGACACGGCCTTCCCCACGGTGGACCCTGCCGACCCGGCGGCCCTGAACGACGACGAAAAGCTGGTGCTGCGCAAGCTGGTGCAGTCCTTCCGCCAGAGCGAAAAGCTGCAGCAGCATGTGGAATTCCTCTATGCAAAGGGCAGTGTGTACCACATTGAAAATGGCAACCTGCTGTACCACGGTGTGGTGCCCATGACCGCAAAGGGCAGTTTTGCGGTGGAACGCTTTGAGGGCCGCCGCTATTCCGGCCGTGCCTTGATGGATTACTGCGACGCCCGCGCCCGGCGGGGCTATTACGCACCGGAGGGCAGCGCCGAACGCCAGAACGGACAGGACTTTTTGTGGTATCTGTGGTGCGGGCGGTTGTCACCGCTGTTCGGCCGCAGCGCTATGACCACCTTCGAGCGGCTGTATGTGGCAGACCCCGCCACCCATGAGGAGATCAAGGATCCTTACTATACCTGGTACAACGACGAGGCTGCCTGCCGCCGCATTCTGGCGGAGTTCGGCCTGCCGGGTACCAGCCACATCGTCAACGGCCACGTCCCCGTGCGGGAAAAGAACGGCGAGAGCCCCATCAAGGGCGGCGGCCGTCTGGTGGTGATCGACGGCGGGTTCTGTCGTGCCTACCACGAAAAAACCGGCATTGCGGGCTACACGCTGGTGTATTCCAGCCGCTCCATGTCGCTGCGCACCCACCAGCCCTTTGAGAGTGCCGAAAAAGCGGTGAGTGAAAACCTGGATATCATTTCCCAGAAAAACATTCTGGAGACCGAGAACCACCGCATCCTCGTGGAGGACACCGACGAGGGTGAGGTGCTGCGGGAGCGGGTGCACGATCTCAAACAGCTGGTAACGGCCTATCAGCTGGGCTGGATCAAGGAGACCCGCAGTGAGGATCAGGTGTGGTAAAATGTGACAAACCGGCGTCTGACCGCCGGAATGTGTCGGAATCTTGAAAAAAAGAGACAAATTTTCAGAATATCGGAACGGATTCTGGGCAAAACAGAAAATAATGGAACTCGTACAATCGGGGCTTTGCTTTTTTGTGTAATTTGTGTATAATAAGATAGCTGTAATTGTGCGCGGGCTTTGTTGGCTTTGTACACAGGACGGGCACAGGCAGCGGATATGAATGCTTTCAGGAGCCTTAACAGGCCTGTGGCACAGGCCTTTGACAAGGAGATCATAAAAGTGGAGAAATTTGTTATTACGGGCGGCAAGCCCCTGCATGGCGAGGTCACCATTTCCGGTGCAAAGAATGCGGCGGTCGGCATTCTGCCTGCTACCATTCTGGCGGCGGATGTCTGTGTGATCGAAAATCTGCCGGATATCAGTGACGTGGCGGTGAGCCTGAAGATCCTGAGCACCTTGGGCGCGCAGGTCAAGATGCTCAACCGCAACACCTACGAGATCGACACCACCCATCTGACCGGCACCAACGTGCCGGACGATCTGTCCCGTCAGATGCGTGCCAGCTACTACTTTCTGGGCGCTCTGCTGTCCCGCTTTGGCCGGGCGCAGGTGGCCATGCCCGGCGGCTGCAACCTGGGCCCCCGCCCCATCGACCAGCACCTCAAGGTGTTCAGTGCCCTGGGTGCCGAGGACAGCGTGGACTACGGCATGATCACGGTGCGTGCCAAGGAGCTCAACGGCGCACACATCTTCTTTGATAAGGTCAGTGTGGGCGCTACCATGAACGGCATGCTCTCCGCTGTGATGGCAAAGGGCCAGACCATTCTGGAAAACTGCGCCAAGGAGCCCCATGTGGTGGACCTGGCCAACTTCCTGAACATGTGCGGTGCCGACGTGCGCGGTGCCGGCACCGATGTGATCAAGGTGCGCGGTGTGGAAAAGCTGCACGGCTGCACCTACAGCATCATCCCGGACCAGATCGAGGCCGGCAGCTACATGGTGGCGGCCGCTGCCACCGGCGGCGATGTGCTGATCAAGAACGTGACCCCCAAGCATCTGGAGCCCATTACCGCCAAGCTGCGCCGTGCCGGTGCCGAGGTGGAAGAGTTCGACGATGCCGTGCGGGTACGCCGTACCGGCGACATCCTGCCCCTGAAGATCAACACCATGCCGCATCCCGGTTTTCCCACCGACATGCAGCCCCTGATGGGTGTGCTGCTGAGCGTGGCCAAGGGCACCAGCACCGTCACCGAGAGCGTGTGGGACAACCGCTTCCGCTATGTGGACGAGCTGCGCAAGATGGGTGCCAGCGTGCAGGTGGACGGTCAGGTGGCCGTGTTCGAGGGCGTGGAAAAGCTCAGCCCGGCTCCGCTGCGTGCACTGGACCTGCGTGCCGGTGCCGCCATGGTGGTGGCTGCCCTGATGGCAGACGGCACCAGCGAGATCGAGGAGATCGGCCACATTGAGCGCGGCTACGAGAACATTGTGGAAAAGCTGCGCGGCCTGGGTGCCGACATCAGCAAGGTGGACCGTGTGCCCGCCGCGCTGGAGCAGGCCCTGTAACCACAGCAAGTCTGAACAAAACCAACAGCCTGCCGTATTCTGCGGCGGGCTGTTTTCATGAGCAGTAAGAGGTTTTTCATGGCAGAATTCATCTCATTGTATTCCGGCTCTTCCGGCAACAGCAGCGTGGTGCGCTGCGGCAGCCGGTACCTGATCGTGGACATGGGCAAGGGGGTGCGCACCACCTCGGCAGCGCTCAAGGCGCTGGGCCTTGCCGTCAGCGACTGCGACGGCATTCTGGTCACTCATGAGCACAGCGACCACGTCAAGGGGCTGTCCACCTTCCTCAAAAAGAACCCGCTGCCGGTGTACGGCGCGGCCGACACGCTGGATTTTCTGGATGCCAACGGCATCGTGCCGCCCAGCTGTGAACTGAACACGCTGGAGGGCCGGGAAGAGGACGTGGGCGCATTTGGGGTGCAGTCTTTCCCCACCAGCCATGATGTGCCCTGTGTGGGTTACCGCATCCACACCCCGGACGGCAAGACCATGACCATCGCCACCGACCTTGGCGTGCTGACGCCCCCGGTGCACGAGGCCCTTGCCGGGTGCGACCTGGTGGCGCTGGAGAGCAACTACGACCTGCACATGCTGCGCAGCGGCCCTTACCCCTACTACTTACGATCTCGCATTGAGAGCGCCCGGGGGCATCTGTCCAACGACGAGTGCTCGGCAAAACTGCTGGAGCTCATTCAGGAAGGGTGCAAGCGCTTTGCCCTGTGCCATCTCTCGCAGGAGAACAACACTCCGGTACTGGCCCTGCAGACGGTGTTCAATACGCTGGGCGCAGCGGGCGTGGTGCCGGACAAAGACTGCATCGTGCAGGCACAGCGCCGCAATGAGGTGAGCCCGGCGCTGGAGTTCTGAGCAAAAACATAGAATGGCAAAAAGCTACCCCGTCGGATGCGGCTGCGTCCGACGGGGTAGCTTTTTGTAGTTTATTCGGAGGCTTTCTGGGGGCGGATGTCCTCACCCAGGAAGCGGAAGGGAATGAACGCCGACAGGCGGCTGGAAATTTTTTCGGTATAGCGTTTTTCCAGCAGGGCACCGTCGGTGATGTTGGTGGTGATGATGGTGGGCAGCCCGGCACCCAGACGGTTGTTCAGCAGGCTGTAGAACACCGTGATGAAGTAGGGCGTGACGAACTCGGTGCCCAGATCGTCCAGGATCAGCAGGTCGGCGGTGGAGGCAGTGCGCAGCAGAGTGTCGGCATCACCGGAGGGGTCAAAGCGGGAGGCTTCGATCTTGCCGAAGAAGTCCGGGCTGGACACATAGATCACATCGTGGCCCTGTTCCAGCACAAGGCCCGCAATGGCCAGCGCAGCGTGGGTCTTGCCCAGGCCCGCGTTGCCGATGAGCATCAGGCTTTCGTTCTCGGTGGGGGAAAAATCCTCGGCATACTGCTTCAGGCCGTCCAGCAGGCGGCCCATATAGGCGCGGACGTTCACACCGTTCTGGGCATCCATTGTGTTGGGGTAGTAGCGCAGCTCCATGGTGTCAAAGCTGGAAATGGACAGGCTGGACAGCTGCTCGATCTCCTGTCGGCGCAGCTGCTGCATGACCTTGTGCACACAGCTGCAGGTGCGGCCGTTGACCGTGCCGGTGTCCTGGCACAGCTTGCAGCTGAATTTCGGCTCCAGCGCGTCGGCAGGCCGCCCGCTGGCTGCCAGCAGGGCGGTCAGCTTCTGCCGGGCATCGGCCAGTGCGGCAGCGGCTTCGGTGCGGTCCTTGCCGGAAGCACCGGCCAGTGCGCAGCGCAGACCCCGCACCCGTACTTCATCCTCGGCATGGCGCAGGGCGGGCACGGCGGCTTCCGCCTCCGCGCGGGCATCCTCGGCCCGGGCACGGGCCATCTGCCGCCGGGCGGCCACAGTGCGCAAAGCTTCCTGATACAGTTCGTTTTTGGTACGCATATGGGTAACCTCGTGTTATGTGTTGGAGCGCTTTTTGAGCCGGTTGAGCGACGCAGAAAGGCTGCTGCTGCCCAGAAAATCGTTGCCGCTGGGGGCTTCACGGTCCACCCGGATGTTCCGGCTGGCTCCGGCGTCGGCCACCGGGCCCCGCACATCGTGGATGGTGCGCAGGCCCTTGGCGTTCCAGGTTTTCAGGATGCTGTTCCAGTACCACAGGTCCCGCTTTGGGCCTGCCTGCACAGCAGCTTCCTGTACCATGGCGTCATCGTAGCCGTACACCTCGTACCAGCGGGCAATGGCCTTACGGCCGCCCAGGGTGAGCTCGTCGGTGGAGATGCCCAGCAGGCCGCTGACGTACTGCTCCCGGCTCCGGCGCAGGGCCAGCAGCTTGAGGTGGGCGTCGGCCTGCTCGCCGGTCTCCACGCCCTCGGTGCGCCAGACCTTCAGCTCATGCACCACGGCAGCCATGGTGCGCTTGCCGCAGCTGGCCACATAGGCCACGCACAGCATCACGGTCTCCGGCGCAAAACCCTCCTGCACATACAGGTTCACCAGTTTTTCCATCTCGCGGTGGGTCAGCGGGCGGGCAAAGCCGGTCTGGGCGCAGTCGATCAGGCTGGAGATCATGGGGTCGGTGCGGCTGGCGGCGGCGATCTCGGCCCAGGTCATGGGGGCGGGGGCACTGGGCTCGGCACCCGGGGCCGCGTTTTCCTCGTAGCGTTCCAGCAGCCCGGCACCGGCCCAGAAAGACAGGGCACTTTCGGCGCTGATGCGGCTGCGCAGCTTGAGGTCTGCGCAGATCTTGTCCGGGTCGGTGATGCCGGTGGCCAGCACATACAAAGCCACCCGGACGTTGTATTCTTCGGCGATGCCCAGCTTGGAAAATACCAGCTGCGGCACCGCGATGGTATCGCCTTGGAGTTCTTTCAAACGGTAGATCATGCGTTCCTCGTCTCTGCTTCTTCTTCGGGTTCCGGTGCGGGCGGCGTCCAGGGGTCGCAGTCCATCATGTCGGGGCAGTTCTTCCAGCGTTCCGGGTCGGCGTTGAAGGCGTCCTCCAGACAGCTTGCGGCGGCGGCGCGGCCCTCGTCGGTCAGCGGAAAAATTTCCTGTCGGCGCAGGGCCGGGTCGGTCATTTCCAGCGTCCAGGGGTCCGGCCAGTAGTCCACCGTCAGGATGCTCTCCTCCTTCACGGCACCCTCGCCGCCCTCCGGGTCCGGCACGCTGCGCTTGCCCGGGGTGAGTCGATAGCGCAGGCCGTATTCGTTGCCGCTGTAGGTGTTCTTGCACTTGAAGTAATGCAGCAGGGGCACAAAGATCATGGTTGCAAAGGTCCTTTCCGGTGCAGGGCTCACAGCCGCCGCACAATTACTTCTATTATAAAAAACCATGCCGCAAATTGCAACCGCAAAATAAACGGCCGCCGCCCGCCCGGGGTGCCCGGAGCGGCGCAGCAGCCGTAAATGCAGAAAAATCAGAGATCCGTGCGGGGCTTGGCCGACATTTCCCAGAAATGCAGCTCATGCACCGAGCAGTCGTGGAAGATGGCGCGGCAGCGGGCTGCGCGCTCCGGCGACAGGCCGGTGCACACCTTTTCCGCATAGGCGGCCCAGGCGCGGCAGGCGTCCGCATAGCCGGGACCGGCGTAGTCCTGCACCAGCGGGCCGTAGAGGGTGTCCCGCACGGCAGGGGAGCGATCCAGCATTTTCTGGAAGATCCAGCCGTAGCTCAGCATGCAGGGCAGGCAGGCCATGATGCATTCGGCCTCTCCCTCGCCGTTTTTTGCGGCGTTGATCATGCAGTCCACATAGGCGCGGTTTTCCGGCCGCAGGGGCAAGGCCTGCAAGTCGGCTTCCGACAGGCCAAACTGCTCCAGATAGTGCAGACGGGTCACATCCTCGCTCTCCTGCACAAAGCCCAGCAGGGAGTAGTAATTGCGCAGCGTCTCCATGGTGCGGGCCTTGGTCATGCCCCAGGCAAACACCTTGGCGTATTCCCGCAGGTAAAGACTGTCCTCCACAATGTAACCCTTGAAGCAGGCTTCGTCCAGAGTGCCGTCCTCCATCCTGCGCAGGAATTCGGTGTCCAGGCACTGCTGCCACACCGGCAGATCCTCCTGCACCAGGGAGGAAACAAAAGGCATCTCAGCCATCCACAAACTCTCCCTTCAGAGCAAACATATGATCCATGGGGCCGGAGCCGTGGCCCAGATCCAGCATGGCGGACAGGCAGCCGGAAATGTAGGCCTTGGCCCGCTCCACCGAGGTGTCCAGATCGCAGCCTTTGGCCAGATTGGAGGCAATGGCGCTGGACAGGGTGCAGCCGGTGCCGTGGGTGTTGGGGTTGGCGATGCGTTTGCCGTGGAACCATTTGCCGGTGCCGCTGCGCCACAGCAGGTCGTCGGCGTCGTTGATCTGGTGGCCGCCCTTGCACAGCACGGCGCAGCCATACTTTTCGCTGATGGCCTTTGCGGCGGCCTCCATGCCGGCGGCGTCGGAAATGGTCATGCCGGACAGGATCTCAGCCTCCGGGATGTTGGGGGTGAGCACCTCGGCCATGGGCAGCAGCTTGGCGGTCAGGGCCTGCACAGCGTCGTCCCGCAGCAGTTTGGAGCCGGAAGTGGCCACCATCACAGGATCCACCACGATGTGCTTTGCCTCGTAAGCATGCAGCTTTTCGGCAATGGTGTCGATGAGCTCGGCAGAGCTCACCATTCCGATCTTGACGGCATCCGGGTAGATGTCGGTGAAGATGGCATCCAGCTGCTCTGCCAGAAAGCGGGGCGTGGTCTCAAAGATATCGGTGACACCGGTGGTGTTCTGGGCCGTCAGGGCGGTGATGGCGCTCATGGCAAACACGCCGTTGGCAGTCATGGTCTTGATGTCGGCCTGGATGCCGGCACCGCCGCTGGAATCGCTGCCGGCAATGGTCAAAGCAGTTTTCATACAGTAAAACTCCCTTACAATAAAAATGCGGAGATGCCCGGCAGGGGGCAGCTCCGCACAAAATCACAGAACATGATCTCCCTACGTTGGCATGATCCAAATCAGGTCACAGGTCAGGGCGATGCAGCCCACTCTCAGCCCGCTTTGCGCGGACTCCCTTTTTTCTGGCATCAAGCATACCACAGTCGCGCGCAGGATGCAAGCCTGCGCCGCTGCGTTGCGCTGATCTCTTTTCTTTTGCAGGGAGCTGTGTTAGAATGGGGGCCGGAGAGGTGACAGACATGAAACAGACCAGAACGCGGGCGCTTTTTGCGACATTTTTTAAAATTGGCGCGTTTACCTTTGGCGGCGGCTATGCCATGGTGGCCCTGCTGGAACATGAATTCGTGGAAGAAAAGCAGTGGGTCACCCGGGAAGAGTTTTTGGACATGGTGGCCATTGCGGAATCTACCCCCGGCCCCATGGCGGTGAACAGTGCCACTTACATCGGCTACAAGCTCGAGGGGGTGCCCGGCGCAGCGGCTTCCACGCTGGCGGTGTGTCTGCCGTCTTTTGCGGTCATCTATGCCATCTCACTGTTCTTTGACCAGTTTTTGCAGCTGTCGGTGGTGTCCAGCGCGTTCCGGGGCATTCAGGTGTGCGTGGTCTACTTAGTGCTCTCGGCGGGGTTTAAGATGCTGAAGAACCTGAAAAAGGATGCCTTCAGCCGGGCGGTCCTGGCGGCGGTGCTGCTGGCCATGGTGAGCTGCTCGGTGCTGGCGGTGTCCTTCTCGTCCATCTTCTACATTCTGCTCAGCGGGGCGGCGGGCCTTGCGGTGTACGGGGTGCAGCAGCTGCGGAAGGAGGCGGGTGCAAAATGATCTGTCTGACCCTGTTCTGGAACTTTTTGATGATCGGAACCCTGTCTTTTGGCGGCGGTTACGGCATGATCTCGCTGGTGCGGGAGGTGGTGCTGGGCCACGGCTGGCTCACCGAGAGCGAATTCCTGAGTTTTATTGCGGTGTCGGAGTCCACCCCGGGGCCGCTGGCCGTGAACATGGCCACCTTCATCGGTTCGTCGCAGGCCGGGCTGCCGGGGGCACTGGTGGCTACGCTGGGCGTGGTGCTGCCGTCCTTTGTCATCATCCTGCTGGTGGCGGCGGTGCTGCGCAGCGTGCTCCGGTACGCCGGGGTACAGGCAGTGCTGGACGGGGTGCGCCCCTGTGTGGTGGCCATGATCCTGGCCACGGCGGTCACGATGGGCCTTTCCACGCTGGGCGGCTATACGGCCGGCCCGGCGGGCGGCTTTGCACCGGATGGCCGGGCCATTGCGGTGTTTGTGCTGCTGGGGCTGGTGCACTGCGGGTACAAAAAAATACGGCAGAAAGCACCATCCCCCATTGGGATGATCCTGCTTTCTGCCGTACTGGGCATCGTGTTCTGGCACTGAGAAGGGCTCAGCCCTCCGGCTGCTGCTTCAGTTCCTGCCGGATGTCCTTGATGGACATACCGGCTTTTTTCATGCAGCCGATCACCCGCAGCCACTCGATGTCGCTTTCGCGGAACTGGCGGATGCCGCCGGATGACCGCGCCACAAAGGGCAGCAGACCTTCCTTGTCATAGTAGCGCAGGGTGGATGCCGGAACGCCCAGCATCTTTGCCATTTCACCGATGGTGTAGACCATGAGATCCTTCTTTGGACGGCGTCGGGATAAAACAGAACCTCCGGACGGAAGGGCCCGGAGGTGAGTTGGTGCGGGAGAAGGGGGTCGAACCCTCACTCACGGGGAACTGGTGCCTAAAACCAGCGCGTCTGCCATTCCGCCACTCCCGCAAAATAGATGGTTCCTATAGTTTAGCAATTCTGCCGCAAAAAGTCAATTGCCGCGGCAAGGATTTATAGTCAGCCTCCGCCCGGTGCATACTATAGCAGACATTTTTTCAAAAAAGGAGAGGACTGCGTATGCACAGAGCGGGGCTGGTGCGCCTTGTACGGATGGGGCTTGTCTACCTGCTGGTGGCGGCTGCGGCGGCGCTGGGCTGGCTGTGGCATGCTCTGCCGGAGGAGATCTGTCTGGAGCCCGGGCAGACGCTGCAATTGCCGCGCTTTGCCTGGGTGGAGCCCTTGCGGGGGCGGGGCAGCCGCAACGTGGCCAGCACCCGGGCGGTGGGAAGTTATCAGGTCACGCTGGCGCTGGGCGGCTGGCTACCGGTGCGCACCATCCGTGCGGTGGTCACCGAGCGCCCGACGGTGACTGTGTGCGGAACGCCCTTCGGGGTCAAGATGTTCTCGGAAGGCGCTCTCGTGGTGGGATTTTCGGATGTAAACACCGCCGCCGGGCCGGAAAACCCGGCCAAGGCTGCCGGGCTGCGTCTGGGGGACCGGGTTATCCGCATCGGCAGCACGGCCACCGAGGACAACGACGCCGTGAAGCAGGCACTGGAAGCGGCGCAGGGCAGCGCGGTGGAGGTGGTGTACGTCCGCAGCGGGGAACAGCGGCAGACCAGCCTGACCCCGGTGTGGGACGCCTCTTCCGCCCAGTGGCGGGCCGGGATGTGGGTGCGGGATTCTTCCGCAGGGGTGGGCACCATGACCTTTGTGGACCGGCAGCTGGGGGTGTTTGCCGGGCTGGGCCACCCCATCAGCGACAGCGACACCGGCGAAAGCGTAGCCCTGCGCAGCGGCGAGATCGTGGCCTGCAGCATTGTGGGCTGCACCAGCGGCACCATTGGCAGTCCGGGGGAGCTGAAGGGAAAATTCCTTGGCACCCATGCGCTGGGCAGCATTGGCATCAATGGACCAAACGGTGTCTACGGCACCCTGCGCACCGCGCTGCCGGGCGAAACGCGGGAGCTGGCCTTTGCACAGGAGGTGGTGCCCGGCGAAGCGGAGATCTGGGCCACCACCGAGGGCGAGACGCCCAGGGCCTACAAAGTGCGCATCGAGAAGGTGAACGACGCCGACCCCCGCCGGAATATGATCCTGCGGGTGAACGATCCGGCACTCCTGGCCAAAACCGGCGGCATCGTGCAGGGCATGAGCGGCAGCCCCATCCTGCAGAACGGGCGGCTGGTGGGCGCGGTGACCCATGTGCTGGTCAACGACCCTACCCGGGGCTACGGCATCTTTGCCCAGACCATGCTGGAACAGGCACAGCAGGCGGCAAAAACAGATCACGCAGCCTGAAAAACCACTGTACGCGAAAAATAAGCGGCTGGTTCGATTTTCTTTGCCAAAATTTGCCATAAAAAACCGTTGAACTGTATGGAAAAATATGGTAAAATCCATGGTGTTAAGGGAACTGCACACATTGGAGGGAACAACCATGGACAAAGTGAGATTTTTGATGTCGGATACCGGGGCACAGATCACGGCGGCCTGCCGCGAAGCACTGGAGCAGAAAGGCGTGGAGGTCACGGTCGTGGAAAAGGACGGGAACAAGGTCCTGCAGAAGATGCTGTCCGTCCGGCCGCAGGTGGTGCTGCTGGACGCCTTTATGCCGGGGCTGGATGCACTGGCGGTCAAGCAGCGCTACAATGCCGCCGGGGAGCGGCACACGTCCTTTTTTGTCACCGGTGCATTCCAGAGCGAAGAAATGGTGCAGGAATTGCTGGACGAAGGGTTTGCCTACTACTTTGTCAAGCCGTTTGACGAAAACGTGCTGGCATCCCGCGTGCTCAAGGTGGCTCTGGGACAGGAAAAACGGGTGCTCCACACCAGCGTGGACAGCGACGAGCTCACCGTGACCGAGATCCTGCACCAGATCGGTGTGCCCGCTCACATCAAGGGTTACCAGTTTCTGCGGGACGCCATCCTGCTCACGATGAACGAGCCGGAGTATATCAACGCGGTGACCAAGCGCCTGTACCCGGAGATCGCCAAGCGCAACGGCACCACCGCCAGCCGGGTGGAGCGCGCCATCCGCCATGCCATCGAGGTGGCATGGGACCGGGGCGATGTGGACACGTTGAACAGCTACTTCGGCTACACCATCCACAACCTGCGCGGCAAGCCCACCAACAGCGAGTTCATTGCCATGATCGCGGATAAGATGCGGCTGGATAAGCGGCAGCGGGTGGGGTGAGCGGCAACTGCCCCACAAGGGGTCTTGCCCAAAAAACAGGGGAAAACCCAAAATTTCCTCTTGCTTTTTTGCAAAGTAGTGCTATAATGGTAAGGCAATCGTTTCCAAGGCCGCTCGAGGGGGTAGCCGATATTGAAGGTTGTGATGGGCACATACATTATAATATGGCCCCGATACGTCAGAACCAGAAATGAGGTGAAAAGAATGAAACAGGGTATCCATCCGAATTACGTTGACTGCACCATCACCTGCGCATGCGGCAACGTGATCAAGACTCGTTCCACCAAGCCCGAGATCCACGTCGAAGTTTGCTCCAAGTGCCACCCCTTCTACACTGGCAAGCAGAAGCTGGTCGACACCGGCGGACGTGTTGAGCGCTTCAACAAGCGCTTTGGCCGTAATAAGTAATTACAGGCTTTTCCAGCGCCGTCTCCTTCGGGAGGCGGCGCTTTTTTGCGTTTCGGGGCGGAATTGTTTTTGCTTTCCACACAGGTTTGCCCCAATTTGAACACAATTTCCGTCTAAAATAAACCAGCATTCAATCAACCGAGAAGGAGCGTATTGCTGTGGTCGAAGTATCGCATCTGAGCAAGAATTACGGCAGCCATCCGGCCATCCGGGATCTGACCTTTTCCGTGGCGGACGGGCAGGTGTATGGGCTGCTGGGCCCCAACGGCGCGGGCAAATCCACCATTATGAACATCCTGACCAGCTACTTGGCCCCCACCGGCGGGGAAGTGAAGGTGGCAGGCTTTTCCCTGCCGGAGCAGGCGCAGCAGGCCAAAGCCTGTGTGGGCTACCTGCCGGAGCAGCCGCCGCTGTACCCGGAAATGACCGTGCAGGAATATCTGGACTTTGCGGCCGAGCTCAAGGGGGTCAAAAAAGCCCAGCGCCGCGAGCAGGTGCAGCAGGCCGCCCGGCGCACCGGGCTGGATCAGGTGATGCCCCGGCTCATCCGCAGCCTGTCCAAGGGCTACCGCCAGCGCGTGGGCATTGCGCAGGCTCTTCTGGGCAGCCCGCAGCTGATCATTCTGGATGAGCCCACGGTCGGCCTGGATCCGGCGCAGGTCATCGGCATCCGTAAACTGATCCGGGAACTGGGCAAGACCCACACGGTCATCCTGTCCAGCCACATCCTCAGCGAGGTGCAAGCGGTGTGCAGCCGGGTGCTGATCCTCTCCAAGGGAGCGTTAGTGGCCGAGGGCACTCCGGAGCAGCTGAGTGAGAAGCTGAGCCCCGGCATCCGCCTGCGTGTTACCGCGCTGGGCAGCAGCGATACGGTGCTGCCGGTCGTGGAAGCGGTGCCGGGTATTACCGGGGTGCAGCTGGTCAGCGAAGCAGACGGCGAGGTGACCTTTACTGCGGAGACTGCCGACACCACCGACCGCCGCGCCGAGGTGTCCTGCGCCCTTTCGGAGGCGGGGTGCACGGTGCTGGAGCTGACGGCGGAGAACCGCAGCCTGGAGGAAGTGTTCCTGGCTCTGACCGGGGAAACCGCCGATGTGCCGGAAGAACCGGAAACCGAACCGAAAGGAGAATGACCGATGTTCGCAATTTTCAAACGGGAAGTCCGCAGCTGCTTCCATGGAATGATCGGCTATGTACTCACCGCCTTTCTGCTGGTGGCATCGGCCATCTATTTTGTGGCGCTGAACCTGGGCTACGGCCTGCCGGATTTTGGCTACTATACGCTGTACAACACCATTTTTATGCTGCTGTTCTATTTTCCGGTGCTGACCATGCGTTCCTTTGCGGAGGAACGCCGCACCCGCACCGACCAGCTCTTGCTCACCAGTCCGGTGCCGGTGACGGGCATCGTGCTGGGCAAGTTCTTTGCCCTGTGCGTGGTGTTTGCGCTGCCCTGCGTGGTGGACGCAGTCATGATCCTGACCCTGTGGGCACTGGGAGCGACCGCTGCCAGTACGCTGGCCAATTTTGCGGCGCTGCTGTGCTACTATCTGCTGGGCTGCGCCGCCATTGCCATCGGGGTGTTCCTGTCCAGCCTGACCGAAAACCAGATCATCGCGGCGGTGGCCGGAGCGGCGGCGCTGCTGCTGGTCTATCTGATGCCCAGCCTGCGCAGGATGTTCACCACCGGCAGTGCCGTGGCGCTGGCATTGTTCACCGCACTGGCCGCGGTGCTCAGTGTGGTGGCGGGCCTGCGCAGCCGCAGCTTCACGCTGGGGTGTTTGACCTTTGCCGGGTGCTGTGCGGCGCTCACGGTGTTGTTCCTGCTGCGCAGCAGCTGGCTGACCGAGGGCTTCAGCGCCGTGCTGAGCGCACTGTGCCTGTTTGCTCCCTTTGAGGAATTCGTCAACAGCAATTTTTCCATCCCCACACTGGTGTACTATCTCACCGTGACGGTGCTGTTCCTGTTCTTTACCGTGCAGGAACTGGAAAAACGCCGCTGGAACTGAAGGGAGGGCACAACAATGAAAAACAGAAAGAACCGGCCGGTCAACGGCAAGGTATTCCGCAGTGGGATGTACTCCACCGCCATTCTGGCGGCTGCCATCCTGCTGGCGGTGCTGGTCAATCTGGTGGTGCGGGCACTTCCGTCCAAATACACGGAGTTTGACCTTTCGGAGGCCAAAATGTACACCCTGGGCGACAGCTCGGTGCAGCTTGCGCAGAGCCTGCAGCAGGATGTGACCATTTATTATCTGTGCGAGACGGGCAGCGAAGATGCCATCATCACGAAGCTGTTGGACCATTACGCCGCCAAAAGCAGCCATATCCATTGGGAGCAGAAGGACCCGACCCTTTACCCGACCTTTGCGGCGCAGTACGGGGCCGAAAATGCATCCACCGGAAGCCTGATCGTGACCAGCGGGAAGGACAGCGTGGTGCTGGATGCCGCCGATCTGTACGAGTATGACTACTCCGACTATTACACCACCGGCAGTGCCAATGTGACCTTTGGCGGCGAGAAGCAGATCACAGCCGCCATCTATAAACTCACCAGCGGCGACGCCCAGGTGGCCTACTATACCACGAACCATGGGGAACAGGCCCTGACCAGCTCCCTCACCGAGGCGCTGAACGCCCAGAACATCACCCTGCAGCCGCTGGACCTGCTGACCAGCGAGATCCCGGAGGACTGCAGCCTGCTGATCATCAACGCACCCACGTCGGATCTTGCGTCGGATGATGGGCTGGTAGACGAGGTGTCCATGCTGCAGAATTACCTGAACGAGGGCGGCAAGATGCTGCTGACCACCAACATCTACGACGAGACCCCCAATCTGGACGCCCTGATGGCAGAGTTCGGCCTGTCGCGGGAGCCGGGCATCGTGGTGGAAGGTGATTCCGGCCATTCGCTGTACGGCTACCCGTACTCCCTGTTCCCGGATTACGGCGCCACGGAGGAGAGCGCGGCCCTGAACGGCGTGAACAAGGACACCCATGTGATGCTCTCGGTGGCACAGGGTCTTGTGCTGACCGAGACGGAGGATGTGACCGCGGAACCCCTGCTCAACACCTCGGAGCAGTCCTACAGCAAGCAGGACGTCAACAACGCCGCAACCACCGAAAAGGAGAGCGGCGACACCGACGGCCCCTTTACACTGGCCGCCTGGGCATGCAACGACAACACCGGGGCGGAAGTGATCTGGATCGGCTGCCCGAATGTGGACAACGAACAGGTGTATCAGTCCATTCCCGGCAACCGCACCTTCCTGCAGGGCTGCGCCGTTTCGCTGGCCGGGGATGACAGCGGCCTGCTCATCGACACCAAGGCGCTGGAAGCCGAGCCTATCACGGTGGCAGCTTCGCAGGCCACGACCCTGGGGTTAGTGTTCGTGTTCGTCCTGCCTGCCGCCGTGCTCGTAGCCGGTGCCGTGGTGGTGCTGCTGCGCCGCCGTCGATAAGGAGGCTGCCATGAACGCAAAACGACGCACCCTTGCGGTGCTTGCGGCGGTGATCGCAGTGCTGGGGCTGGCGCTCTGGGCCCTGAACCGCAGCACTGCCGCAGAGAAAGCCGCTTCCAGTGCGGCGGCCGATGGTACCATCCCGCTGTGCTCTTTCTCTACCGCTGACCTGAGCCGCATCACCTACACCTACAACGGGCAGACCCTCACGCTGGACGATGCGGACGGCAGCTGGACGCTGGCGGAGGACCCGGACTACCATCTGGACGAGAGCGCCTGCAATACCATGGTCACAGCGCTTTCGTCCCTCCATGCAAAGCGGCAGCTGGACGCGCAGGCCGGGGAGGACTACGGCCTTGACGCGCCGGAGTTGACTGTAACAGTCACGGCGGCCGGGCAGACCACCACCCTGACCTTTGGCAGCAGCAACACCGTCACCGGCGACCGCTATGTGCAGAAGGACGGAGACACCGCCCTGTATACCGTGGACGCCAGCCGGACGGCCTGCTTTGCCTGCGATAAGGCCGGGCTGTTCGGCAGCTTCAGCCCGGCGGGCTTTGCCGCGTCGGATGTGGAGCAGGTGGCGTATACGCTGGCCAGCGGGGAAAAAGTCTCGCTGACTGCCGGTTCCGAGCTGGCAGGGGACGGAGACGAAGCGGATTCGGCTCCCTACGAGACGGTGTGGCGCTTTGCCGGAGATGCCGACACGGACCTGGATCAGGACAAGGTGCAGAGCATGCTCTCGGCCCTGAGCAGCTATGTGTCCGGTCAGATCACCCCCGCCGATGGCGCGGACCCGGCGGCCTGCGGCTTTGATGCCCCGTTGGCCGTGGTACAGGTGACCACGGCCGACGGAACAAAGACCCTCACCTATGCCAGCGGCACCGATGGGTATTACCTGATGGTGGAAGGCGATGATTCCATCTATGCAGTGGACGGCAGCATCGTACAGGCTGTCACGCTGACGGCCCAGCAGCTGAAAACTGCCTGAGAACCTGAAAAAAGATCCATCCTGCGCCCGGCGAAAAAAACCGCTGCGGCGCAGGACTTTTTTTATGGTCTCTGTAAAGTTTCGGCAAACCTCGACAGAGTGATTGACATTTGCCCCCGGATTGTTTATGATAAGCCATGACAGGGCAGAATAACTGCGCAATATTACGGTCGTCATGGATGTTGTGCAGGGCTGGGTCACCCTGATGCGGGAGAAGGATGGGGCACAGGCCCTGTCTTTTTTCGTATCTGAGTTATAAGGAGGATATTGTAAAAAATGGACAACTCGGTGATCGTTTCACTGCGGGATATCGTGGTGGAATTTGATGGTCAGCGCATTCTGGATGGGCTGAACCTCGACATCCATGACAAAGAGTTTGTGACGCTGCTGGGCTCCTCCGGCTGCGGCAAAACCACCACCCTTCGCCTGATCGCAGGCTTTCTGGAGCCAAACTCCGGCAAGGTGCTGCTCAAGGGCCAGGACATTACCGGTGTGCCGCCCTACAAACGCCCGGTGAATACCGTTTTCCAGAAGTACGCGCTGTTCCCGCACCTGAACGTGTTCGAGAACGTGGCCTTCGGCCTGCGCCTGAAGAAGATGGACGAAGAGACCATCCGCCGCAAGGTGCGCAACATGCTGGAGGTCGTGGGCCTGAAGGGCTTTGAGCGCCGCAGCATCAGCCAGATGTCCGGCGGCCAGCAGCAGCGCGTGGCCATCGCCCGCAGCCTGGTCAACGAACCGGAGATCCTGCTGCTGGACGAGCCTTTGGGCGCACTGGACCTCAAGCTGCGCAAGGAAATGCAGCTGGAGCTCAAGCGCCTGCAGCGCGAAATGAACATTACCTTTATTTATGTCACCCACGATCAGGAAGAAGCCCTGACCATGTCCGATACCGTTGTGGTCATGAACGGCGGCAAGGTGCAGCAGATCGGCACCCCGGAGGACATCTATAACGAGCCGAAGAACGCCTTTGTGGCGGACTTCATCGGCGATTCCAACATCGTGGACGGTGTGATGCACAAGGACTTCCTGGTGTCCTTCTCCGGCGTGGACTTCCCCTGTGTGGACCGCGGCTTTGCCCGGGAGCAGAGTGTGCAGGTCGTGGTGCGCCCCGAGGACATCGAGGTGGTTTCCCCGGTGGAAGGCCAGCTGGTGGGCGTGGTCAACGACGTCATCTTCAAGGGCGTGCACTTTGAAATGCATGTGGAGTGCGAGGGTCGCGAGTGGCTGATCCATTCCACCCGCGCCTGCACCCCCGGCGAGACCATCGGCATGCGCATCGGCCCCAACGAGATCCACATCATGGCACGGAGCGAGGGGTGATGCGCCATGAAGATTTATGACAAGAAACTGGCCTATCCGTACTTTGTATGGATGACCCTGTTCACGGTGGTGCCGCTGCTCATTGTGGTGTATTACGCCTTTACCGATGGCAACGGCGCGTTCACCATGGAAAATCTGGCTTCCATCAGCGGTTACGGTTCGGTGTTTGCCCGCAGCCTGCTGCTGGCCCTCATCGCCACGGTCATCTGCCTGGTGCTGGCGTTCCCCATCGGCTATTTTCTGTCCCGCCTGCGGGTGAACAAGCAGCACATCATGCTCATGCTGGTGATGCTGCCCATGTGGATGAACTTTCTGCTGCGCACCTACGCATGGATGGGCCTGCTCAGCGTGAACGGCCCGGTGAATGCCATTCTGGGCTTCTTCGGCCTGGGACCCTATACTATGCTGAACACCTCCGGCGCTGTGGTGCTGGGCATGGTGTACAACTATGTGCCCTATATGATCCTGCCGCTGTACACCAGCATGACCAAGATCGACCAGAGCCTTGTGGAGGCAGCCCAGGACCTGGGGGCCAACACCACCAAGACCCTGCTGCGGGTGCTCATCCCCATGAGCGTGCCCGGCATCAGCACCGGCATCACCATGGTATTTGTGCCGGCAGTGTCCACCTTCGTCATCAGCCGGATGCTGGGCGGCGGTTCCAACCTGCTGATCGGCGACCTGATCGAAATGCAGTTCCTTGGCAACAGCTACAACCTGAACGTGGGCTCTGCCATGAGCCTTGTGCTGATGATCATCGTGCTGCTGTGCATGAGCTTTACGTCCAGCTTTGACGAGGACGAGATGGAGGGTGTGTCCTGATGAAAACAAAACATCTCCGCCTGATGCAGCGTGCCTACGTCATCCTGTTCTTCTGCTTCATGTATCTGCCCATTGCCTACATGATCGTGTTCAGCTTCAACCAGAGCAAGGGCTATTCGCTGTTCACCGGCTTTACCTTAAAGTGGTACAGCAGCCTGTTCCACAATTCGTCCATCCTGCATGCACTGTGGGTGTCCATTGAGGTGGCACTGCTGTCCGCCGTCATCGCCACAGTGCTGGGCACGGCGGCCAGCCTGGGCATCGCGTCCATGAGCCGCCGCAGCCGCCTGCTGGTGACCAACATCACCTACATCCCGGTGGTCAACCCGGAGATCATCACCGGCATTTCGCTCATGCTGCTGTTCGTGGCTTACCAGCGCTTTGCCGAGGGCGTCTCCTGGCTGCCGGACACCATCATGGGCTTCCCGACGCTGCTCATCGCCCACATTGCCTTCAATGTGCCGTATGTCATCTTCAACGTGAGCCCCAAGCTCAAGCAGCTGGACATCAAGCTGTATGAGGCGGCTCTGGATCTGGGCTGCAACCCCAAGCAGGCCTTCTTCAAGGTCATCCTGCCGGAGATCAGCCCGGCTATCCTGTCGGCCTTCCTGATCTGCCTGACCTACTCCATCGACGATTTCATGATCTCCTACTTCAACTGCGGCACCGTGGAAACGCTGCCCATCGCCATCTACTCCATGACCCGCAAGAAGGTCAGCCCGGAGATCTACGCACTGTCCACCATCATGTTCGTGGTGATCCTGTGCATCATTCTGGTTTCCAACGCCATGGAAAGCCGCAGCTACCGCCGCGACCAGAAGGCGCTGAGAGGGGAGGGCGTGTGATGAAACGTTTTGCCGTTCTGCTGCTCACGCTGGCGCTGGCGGTGTGCTGCACGCTGCCGGCCTTTGCGGCAGACACCATTGAGGTGAATGAGGACGTTTCGGTGTCCGGCGATTACGACTGGACCCGCTTCAAGGGCCAGAACATGACTCTGAACGTCTACAACTGGGGCGAGTACATCTCCAACGGCTCGGACGACAGCCTGGACGTGGTGTCCGCCTTTGAGGACCTGACCGGCATCAAGGTGAACTACACCACCTTCGATTCCAACGAGTCCATGTACGCCAAGCTGAAATCCGGTGCGGCGGACTACGATGTGGTGATCCCGTCGGATTACATGGTGGCCAAGATGATCGCAGAAGGGATGCTCAAGCCCCTCAACTACGACAACATCCCCAACTTCCAGAAGATCGACGCGGAATACCGCAACCCGGATTACGACCCCCAGAACGCCTATACGGTGCCCTACATGCTGTGCACCACCGGCATCATCTACAACACCACGATGGTGGACAAGGCACCCACCAGCTGGGCGGACCTGTGGGATGAACAGTATGCCGGCAACATCCTGATGTTCAACAACAGCCGCGACGCCTACGCCATTGCGGCCTTCAAGAGCGGCCATGACATCAACCCCCAGTCCACGGAAGAAGTGGACGAGGTGGTGAAAGAGCTCAAGGCTCAAAAGCCGCTGGTGCAGGCCTACGTCATGGATGAGATCTTTGATAAGATGATCGGCGGTGAGGCAGCCATCGGCGTGTACTACTCCGGCGACGCCATCACCATGATCGACGATAACCCCGACCTTGCCTGGGTGTTCCCGGAGGAGGGCAGTGTGCTGTCGGTGGACTGCATGGCCATCCCCGCCACGAGTGAGCACCAGGAAGCCGCCGAAATGTTCATCAACTTCATGTGTGAGACGGACATCGGCAAGGCAAACGCCGAGTACATCGGCTACACCACTCCTATGGAGTCGGTGCGGGAGGTACTGGACGAGGACCTGCGCGACAGCGAGATCGCTTATCCGCCGGAAGAACTTGCCGCGAAGGAACGGGTGTTCACCGCTCTGAGCGATGACGTGAACAGCGAGCTGGACGTAAAGTGGAGCGAGATGAAGAGCTACGACGAGGGCGGCAGCAGCCTGCTGTTCCTGTCGCTGCTGGCCGCCATGGTGGCGCTGGCCTGCTTCAACATCTGGCGCAAACTGCGCAAAAAGAGCCGCAACCAGTATTAAACAGACGGCCCCGCCCTCTCGGATCTGCTGCTGCCGCAGACGATGGAGAGAGCGGGGCCTTTTTGAAATCATTTTGGATGGGAAAGGAACATTATGGAGCCCAATTTTTACACCGAGACCGCAACGGTGCTCAATGCGGATGCGGACTTCCGCAGCCTGCTCAAGCCCAGCGCCCTGCTGCGCTATGTGGAGCAGGTATCTGCCGACCACGCCCGTGCCTTTGGCATGGATGACAAGTTTTTCCAGGACCACAACGTGGCGTTTCTGGTGGGCAAGCAGGCCCTGCAGTTTGTGCGGGTGCCCCGCCGCACCGAGGCGCTCACCCTGACCACCCGCGCCGAGCACAGCCGCCGGGGTGCCATCAAGCGCATCACTACGGTCACGGATGCCGCCGGGAAGCTGGTGGCCACGGTGGACTGCCGCTGGATCCTGGTGGATCGGACCAGCGGCCACATCATGCGGGAACCGAACTGGACCGTGGAAAATTTCTGGAATGAGACGGTGGAAGGGGAGCTGTCCCTGCACACCCACCGGTGCAAAGAGCTGACGTCGGCAGGGGAGCGCAGGGCCAGCTATTCGCTGTGCGACCTGAACGGCCACATCAACAACGCCTATTATCTGGATCTTGCCTGCGACGCCCTGCCGCCGGAGGTGCTGCAGGCGGGCCCGGTGACCTTTGCCGCCGTGAACTACCACTGGGAGATCCCCATGGGGGACACGGTGGAACTGCTGTATGCACCCTCGGAAGAGGGGTGGTATGTGCAGGGCCGCCACGACGGCCGCACCAGCTTTGAGTGCTATCTGAAGATCGGGTCATAAAAAGTTCACAAAATAAGTTACAGAAAAATGACAAAACCCTATTGCAAAATAGTATCAAAAGAGTTACAATATGGTTACAGCAAGGGCCGAGATCCCCTGGCTGTGTGTGAAATCTTTTTCTTCTTGTTTTTGGGATATCGGGCACCGGGCCTCCTCCTCCGACTGGAACTCCTTCACAGTCTGTGCTCCGTGTGCCGCACAGGCGATGTCCCGCTTCGTGTGCAAAAAAGCTCGTCCGTGACCCGGACGAGCTTTTTTGCATGCCGAAAACCGCCGGAATCGTCAAAAAGTATGACCTTGCGCGGTTTTGGTGGGCATTTTGCCTGTTTTTCTCCAAAGGACAGTTTCAAAGTTTGGCGCGGCAGGGGTTTGTATTCTGAGGCCGAGTGTGGTAAAGTATATACAATCAATTTAGATGGCTCAAACATGAATGATTTTGTTGTAGAATGCTTCATGCTGCGATAAGAGAAAAGGAGTTTGACTATGGCTTATTTCTATGAAGAACCCTCCCGCACCTTTGGCGAGTATCTGCTGGTGCCCGGCTATTCCTCTGCGGAAAATGTTCCCACTGCTGTCAGCCTCAAGACCCCGCTGGTCAAGTACCGCAAGGGTCAGGAAGAGTGCCCGTTGGAAATGAACATTCCCATGATCAGCGCCATCATGCAGTCGGTCTCCGGCGATAAGCTGGCCATTGCACTGGCTCGTCAGGGCGGCGTCTCCTTCATCTATGGCTCCCAGAGCATCGAGAACGAGGCTGCCATGGTGCGCCGCGTCAAGAGCTACAAGGCCGGCTATGTCGTGTCCGACTCCAATCTGGCCCCCACCGCTACCCTGCACGATGTGCTGGAGCTCAAGGCCCGCACCGGCCACTCCACCATCGCGGTCACCGCTGACGGCACCCCCAACGGCAAGCTGCTGGGCATCGTGGCCTCCCGCGACTACCGCGTCAACCACACCCCGGATGACGCTCCCGTTACCACCTTCATGACCCCGCTGGAAAAGCTGGTCACTGCCCCGGAGAACACCTCCCTGCATGACTGCAACAACATCATCTGGGACAACAAGATCAACACTCTGCCGCTGGTGGACGCTGAGGGCAACCTGAAGTATATGGTGTTCCGCAAGGACTACGACTCCCACAAGAAGAACGCCAACGAGCTGCTGGACAAGAACAAGAGCTATGTGGTGGGTGCCGGTATCAACACCCGTGACTACGCTGAGCGTGTGCCCGCTCTGGTGGAGGCCGGTGTGGACGTGCTGTGCATCGACTCTTCCGAGGGCTACTCCGAGTGGCAGGCCCGCACCATCGGCTGGATCCGCGAGCACTATGGCGACAAGGTGAAGGTGGGTGCCGGCAACGTGGTGGATGCCGAGGGCTTCCGCTTCCTGGCCGAGCAGGGTGCCGACTTCGTGAAGATCGGCATCGGCGGCGGTTCCATCTGCATCACCCGCGAGACCAAGGGCATCGGCCGCGGCCAGGCTACCGCAGTCATCGAGGTGGCCAAGGCTCGTGACGAGTACTTCAAGGAGACCGGCATCTATGTGCCCATCTGCTCCGACGGCGGCATCGTCCACGACTACCACATCACCCTGGCACTGGCCATGGGTGCCGACTTCGTCATGCTGGGCCGCTACTTCGCCCGCTTCGACGAGAGCCCCACGAACAAGGTGCGCATCAATGGCCAGTATATGAAGGAGTATTGGGGCGAAGGCTCCAACCGTGCCCGCAACTGGCAGCGCTACGATCTGGGCGGCTCCACCAAGCTGAGCTTTGAGGAAGGCGTGGACAGCTACGTCCCGTACGCCGGCCCGCTGGCCGACGGCGTGCAGACCACCCTGTACAAGGTCAAGAGCACCATGTGCAACTGCGGCGCTCTGTCCATCCCCGAGCTGCAGCAGAAGGCCAAGCTGACCGTCGTGTCCTCTACCTCCATCGTGGAGGGCGGTAGCCATGACGTCGTGCTGAAGAACGCTACCCCCAACATCATCAACGGCTAAAGAATAAAACCCTCTCAGTCTGCTCATTTCACTCGCATCCAGCTCCCCCGAAAGGGGGAGCTTTTTCGTTGAATCGGAAAGTTTCCCTTCTCGATAAAAGCTCGCCCTTCGGGAGAGCTGGCATCGCGTAAGCGATGACTGAGAGGGTTGTTCTTCGGTTCGATCGCAATCCCAGAAAATATCGCAAAACCCTTGCGCAGGCCTGCGATTGGTGTTATCATGTTAGAAACACCCTGTCAAGACAGGGCGATGGCTTTCCGCCGGGGTTCTGTACTCCGGCCGGGAACTGGGAAACGGCAGCGGCCCGCGGGCTGTGCCGTTGAGAAGAAGAGAGGAAACATTCATGGACGAAATCAAGGTTGTGCCTTATATTCCGGATGAGGACTACGACAACCCCGCAATGGTCGTGGATTTTTATGAATTTACGATGGCAAACTGCCTGTTCCTGCACGGATTCAAGGACACCACGCTGGTGTTTGACATGTTCTTCCGCAAGAACCCGGACAATCAGGGCTATTCCATCAGCGCCGGTCAGCGCAAGCTGACCCGCTTTCTGCTGAATTACCATTTCAACGCACAGGACATCTGGTGGCTGCGCACCAAGGGTATGAGCGAGGAATTCTGCGAGTATCTGCGCACCTACCGTTGGAAGGGCGACATGTATGCCCTGCCGGAGGGCACTGTGTGCTATCCCCATGTGCAGATGGTGCGCATTGAGTGCGATCTGGTGGGCGCCATCCTCATTGAGACCTACTTGCTGCAGACGATGAACTTCCACAGCCTCATTGCCACCAAGGCCACCCGCGTCACCGGTCTGAACACCCATACGCCCCGCAGCGTCATGGAGTTCGGCACCCGCCGTGCACAGGGCGAGAGCGCCGGCAACGATGGTGCCTATGCGGCGGTCCTGGGCGGCTGCGTGGGTACGGCCAACTGTCTGGCTGAGATGAAGTTCGGCTCGGACGTCAAGGCCGTGGGCACCGTGGCACACAGCTTCATCGAGTTCTTCCCGACGGAATTCGACGCCTTCAAGGCATTTGCCGACACCTACCCGGACTCGGTCAGCCTGCTGCTGGATACCTACAACATCATGGAGAGCGGTCTGCCCAACCTGATCAAGCTGGACGACTACCTGATCGAGAAGTACCCCAATGACCCAAACCGCCGCGTCAAGAGCGCCCGCATCGACTCCGGCGACCTGGCCCGCGGCTCCAAGCGTCTGCGCAAGGCACTGGATGCTGTCGGCAAGCCGTACATCAAGCTGGTGGCTTCCAACGGTCTGGACGAAAAAAAGATCGCCAACATGGAGCTGTACGAGCATGCCCATTTTGATTCCTACGGCGTGGGCGAAAACCTGATCACCTCCGCTTCCGACCCCGTGTTCGGCGGCGTGTACAAGCTGGTGGCTGTCAAGCAGCCGGACGGCAGCTATACCCCCAAGATGAAGTGCTCGGATTCGGCCAGCAAGGCCATCATCCCCGGCAAGAAGATGCCCTGGCGTCTCTACGATGAAAACGGACAGGCCCAGTGTGACCTGATCGCCATGGACGGCGAGGTGATCGAGGCCGGCAAGCCCATCACGATGGTCAACCTGGACTCTGACGCCATTGAGCGCACCATTACCTTTACCCCGACGGCGGTCAAGCCGCTGCTGGTGCCGCACATCCTGGGCGGCCAGCTGGCCATGGAGCTGCCCTCCATTGCCGAGAAGAAGGCCTACATCGCAAAACAGCTCACCGAGGAGACCTGGGAGAGCGAGCTGCGTCTGGAGTGCCCGCACAAGCATTACGTCAACATGACCCCTGCCGTGGCCGAGTGCCGCGCCAGAATGTACGCAGAGCTGCACGGCGGAAAAGTGTAACGCCTTTTCTTGACAAACCGGGCAAACTATTGTACTATAGACCATGCTGATTTGTGTTCATTCGGTCGATTTGCGTTCGGTCCGATTGACATAATTTTACCTCACACCTGTTATTCCCGGCTCCCTACAGCAATATGGGGCAGCAGGGCTTTGTAAGCCGGGTATCGGTGTGCCGCTGTGGTGAAATTGGCAGACACGAGGGACTTAAAATCCCTTTCTGGAGACAGAGTACGGGTTCGACCCCCGTCGGCGGCATGAAGAAAGGCACCTGAGAACGATGGTTCTTGGGTGCTTTTTTCATGCTTGTATTCCGGAAAGGGGATGAGATGCACATGCTGCGGTCGAGCGGATGGAGAGGCTTTGCGGTCTGTTCACAGTTCATTCGGAAAAAGTGCTTTTTCTTTCCATGGTTTCATGCTATAATAAAAAAACGATACGATCCGTGATCGTAACGGGGCAGGGGGCCGCTGGCCGTCCTGCCGGGGCAGTGCCCGCAAACTGCGGCGGGCGGGAAACAGAAAAAGAGAGGCGAATCGAGATGTTGGATATGATCAAATGCAGCACCGGCGGCGCATACTATGCCCGCGGCGAGTGGGTGCCGGCAGACGGCAACGCACCGGCAGCACTGGCCGCCAAGGGCTTTGATGCCGCTGCGGTGGAAAACGCCAAGACCGGTACCATGGCCTACAGCATTCTGCAGGCTCACAACACCAGCGGCGATGCCGAAAACCTGAAGATCAAGTTTGACGCCATGGCCAGCCATGACATCACCTTTGTGGGCATCATCCAGACGGCCCGCGCGTCCGGCCTGGAAAAGTTCCCCATCCCGTATGTGCTCACCAACTGCCACAACAGCCTGTGCGCTGTGGGCGGCACCATCAACGAGGATGACCACCGCTTCGGCCTGTCGGCTGCCAAAAAGTACGGCGGCATCTTTGTGCCCCCGCATCTGGCTGTCATCCACCAGTACATGCGTGAAAAGTTTGCCGGCTGCGGCAAAATGATCCTTGGCTCGGACTCCCACACCCGCTACGGTGCACTGGGCACCATGGCCATCGGCGAGGGCGGCGGCGAGCTGGCAAAGCAGCTGCTGGGCCGCACCTACGATGTGGCCCGTCCGGGTGTGGTGGCCATTTACCTCACCGGCAGCCTGCCTGCCGGCTGCGGCCCCCACGATGTGGCCATTGCGCTGGTGGGCAAGCTGTTCAAGAGCGGCTATGTCAAGAACAAGGTCATGGAGTTCGTCGGCCCCGGCATTGCCTCCCTGCGGCAGGACACCCGCAACGCCATCGACGCCATGACCACCGAGACCACCTGCCTGTCCTCCATCTGGGAGACCGACGAGACCACGCAGAAGTTCCTTGCCGTGCACGGCCGTGCTGCGGATTACAAGAAGCTGGCCCCGGCGGACCTTGCCTACTATGACGGCGTTGTGGAAGTGGATCTGTCGGCCATCCGTCCGATGATCGCTCTGCCCATGCACCCCTCCAATGCCTTTACCATCGAAGAGCTGAACGCCAATCTGGAGGACATCCTGCACGCCTGCGAAGAGGATGTGCAGAAGCTCATCGGCCGCAAGGATGTGTACCTGGACCTGTGCAGCAAGATCGAGAACGGCAAGCTGCGGGTGGACCAGGGCGTGATCGCCGGTTGTGCAGGCGGTTTGTACGACAGCATCTATGAGACGGCTTCCATCCTCAAGGGCCGCACCGGCGGCTGCGGCGACTACGCCCTCAGTGTGTACCCCGGCAGTCAGCCTATCATGATGGAACTGGTGCGCACCGGCGTGATCAGCGAACTGATGGCCAGCGGTGCCACCGTGCGCACGGCTTTCTGCGGCCCCTGCTTCGGCGCAGGCGACGTGCCCGCCAACGGGGCACTGTCCATCCGCCACACCACCCGCAACTTCCCCAGCCGCGAAGGCTCCAAGCCCGGCAATGGCCAGCTGGCGGGTGTGGCCCTGATGGATGCCCGCAGCATTGCGGCCACCACGGCCAACGGCGGCATCCTGACCCCGGCCACCGACATTGACTACGATCCCACCGTGCCGGAGTACCAGTACGATCCTTCCAGCTACGACACCCGCGTGTATCAGGGCTTTGGCAAGGGCGACTACGACGCCCTGCTCAAGCTGGGCCCCAACATCAAGGACTGGCCGGAGATCGCACCGCTGGGTAACAACCTGCTGCTGAAGGTGGCGTCCTACATCACCGACCCTGTTACGACCACCGACGAGCTGATCCCCTCCGGTGAGACTTCCTCCTACCGCTCCAACCCCCTGGGTCTGGCCGAGTTCACCCTCAGCCGCAAGGACCCGGAGTATGTGGGCCGTGCCAAGGCCGTGCGTGCCGAAGAGGAAGCCCGCCGTGCCGGCAAAGCCGATGACGCCCTGCTGGCAACGGTGCACGCTGTGCCCGGCTGCGAGAACCTGACCTGGAACGACCTGCAGATCGCCTCCACCATCTTTGCAGTCAAGCCGGGCGACGGCTCTGCCCGTGAGCAGGCCGCCAGCTGCCAGCGTGTGCTGGGTGCCGGGGCCAACATCGTCACCGAGTACGCCACCAAGCGTTACCGCTCCAACCTGATCAACTGGGGCATGCTGCCCCTGCAGCTGGCCGGGGCTACGCCCTTCGGGCTGGGGGATTACATCCTCATCCCCAATGTGCGCGAGGCGCTCAAGGGCGACCTGAAGGACATCAAGGCCTATGTGCTGGGTGATGAACCCAAGGCGTTTGACCTCTACATGGCTCCGCTGACCAACGACGAGCGTCAGATCCTGGCCGACGGCTGCCTGATCAATTTCTACAAACATTAAAGAGGCGTTTCCATGTCCTGCGATCTTCACAACCATTCCACCTGTTCCGACGGCTCGGTGCCCATCCAGCGCCTGCCGGGCATCGCGGCCCGTACCGGACTGCACGCCATTGCCATCTCCGACCACGACACCACCCTGAGTGCGGCGTACTGCTACGCCCATCCCCGACAGGAGGGCGTGGAGCTGATCCCGGCGGTGGAGCTGACCGGTTACGATTTTGAGCGCCAGCACCGGGTGCATCTGCTGTGCTATTACCCCAACCTGGACTGTGTCCCGCTCCGGGAGCACTGCGAGATCATGAAGCAGCGGCGCAATGCCTGCGGCCTGCAGACGGTCCATGAGTTGGAGGCGATGTACCCGCAGTTCACCAAGGAGCTTGTCTGGGAGACGGCGGCCGAAAGCGGTGTGATCTACAAAAGCGGCATCATGCAGGTGCTGGGGGAGCTTGGCCTGAGTGACGGCAGCATTTACGGCGAGACCTACCACAAGCTGTTCGGCTGGAATCCCCGCGGCATCGTGCTGCACTCGCCGGAGTATCTGCCGGTGCGGGAAGTGCTGGCCACGGCCACGGCCAGCGGCGGTGCCGTGGTGTTTGCGCACCCCACCGTCTACAAGAGCATGCCGCTGGTGCGCGAACTGGCGGCAGAAGGCGCCATTGACGGCATTGAGGTGGACCACCCCAGCAACAGCCCGGAGGACCGCGCGGAGTGCGTGCAGCTTTGCCGGGAATACGGCCTTGTGCCCACGGCTGGGACGGATTTCCATGGCCGCAACCACAAGGTGCCCCATCCCATCGGCACCTGTACCGCTCCGGACGAGACGGTCACCCGCCTGCAGGAGATCGCCCGCAAACGGGGCGGCGGCAATGGCACACGATAAAGCCGGAAAAGGCTTTTCCTTTATAAGAAAGAGAGAGGAAGTTTGAAACCATGAGCAAGGAATTCAGCTTTGCAAACAAAGGCACCTGCTCCAAGCAGACCAATTTTGTCCTGAACGACGACCACACCATTGCGTCCATCGAGGTCATCGGCGGCTGCAACGGCAACCTGAAAGGCATCTGCCAGCTGGTCACCGGCATGAAGGCCGAGGACGTCATTGCACGTCTGGACGGCACGCTGTGCGGGTTCCGCAACACCAGCTGCCCGGACCAGATCGCACAGAACCTGAAGAAGGCTCTGGAAGAGATGAACTGACCGGAAACCGATCGAAACGCGGGCACCGCGCTTTGCAGAAATGCAGGGCGCGGTGTCTTTTTTTGTGTACGGGAAAAGCGAAAAATGCACAATATGCAATCAAATGAATAAGAATGCAATGATATGCACTTTTGATAAGTCGGACTTTTGAGAGGAAAGTGAGCAAAAGAACAAAAATGTGTTGCACTTCCCGGAAAACGCACTCGAAGTGCAACACAAGCGTAACGGAAAAAGGAAACACTTCCGGATGATGTTGCACTTGTGTTACGATTCTGAACGGACCGATTTTTGAATTTTTTGCATTTTTGTCCCGAAAAATTGCGCAAAACCCCTTGACGATGAGACGCTCTTGTGATACTCTTGTGACACAAGAGTTGCACTTGTGAAACGCATGAGTTGCAAAACGGATTTGCAACGCGCAACCGATCAAATGCAAAACGGCTTTTATACAAAAAGCTGTATCAGGAGGATGTCTTATGAAACTCGAAATGCGCACTGTTCAGAAGATCGCGGCAGCTGCTATGACGCTGGCTGTGATGTTTGGCTGCGCATCTCCGCTCAAGCCTCTGGCTGCGAGCGCTGCACAGAGCACTGTGTCGGTTTCTGCGGACATCGACGAAGAAAACTCCTACATCAGCGCACAGGACCAGATGTACCAGAAGGATTTCCTGAAGCTCATCAACAAGGCCCGTGCAAAGGCCGGTCTGAACAGCGTGGAGCTGGGCGATGCCGCCCACAACGCCGCCGCTGCTGAGCGTGCCGAAGAGCTGGCTACCACGTATTCTTATGTGCGTCCCAACGGTCAGCGCGACTTCACCGTTTTTGCCGAGAACGGCATCGGCGATGTGTCCGTTGGCGAGAACTATCTGGCCGGCGTGTCCACTCCGGACTCCGCCATGGACCAGTGGATGAACCTCGATTTCGCCCGTGAGCGCATCCTGAATGCGGATGCCACCACCGTGAGTGTCGGCCACTATGAGGGCGGTGCCTACGGCAACTACTGGGTGCTGATCTTCTCTTACCCCGAAAACTCTCACACCGATGACTTCCGTCAGGAAGTGCTGAATCTGGTCAATGTCGAGCGTGCAAAGTACGGCCTGACCCCGCTGGTGATGGGCGATGCCAACCTGACCGCTGCCGCACAGAAGCGTGCCGAAGAGATCGCTACCGTCAACTCCCATACCCGTCCGGATGGCAGCAAGTGCTTCACCGTGCTCAAGGAGTACGGCGTGACCGCAGCTCCCACCGGTGAGAACGCCGCCTGGGGCAGCGTTTCTCCGCAGGAGGTCGTGGATGCCTGGATGCAGTCCGAAGGCCATCGTGCCAACATTCTGAACCCTGAAGCCCGTGCCATGGGCGTTGGCTACTACTACAACAGCAGCAGCACCTGGGGCCATCAGTGGATCCAGATCTTCACCAAGTGATATCCTCTTCATCATCATACCCAAGATACCTTCTCCCTTTCTTGAAAAGTTGTGTGCGAGGAAAGCCCGGCAGCGAAAGCTGCCGGGCTTTTCACTTGCACAAATGACGTTTTATGTTATACTGATTCTGAATAACACGCAGGAGGAACCATTGTGGAGGATTACCGGACCATCCGCGGTACGGCCGTGGGCGAATACGAAGAGAAGAAGAGCCGCTTCATTGCGCAGCTCTCCTTTGCGGACAGCGAGGAGGCCGCCGTGGCATTCTTGGAGCAGGTGCGCGCGGCCAACCGCACGGCGCGGCACAACGTGTATGCTTACCGGCTGCGGGAGGGGAATCGGGAACGCTACTCCGACGATGGCGAGCCGGCCAAAACGGCCGGGACCCCGGCACTGGAGGTGCTGCAGCACAGCGGCCTGACGGATCTGATCGTGGTGATCACCCGTTACTTCGGCGGGGTGCTGCTGGGCACCGGCGGGCTGGTGCGTGCGTACACCACGGCCACGGCCCGCGCGCTGGAAAATGCCGAGGTGGTCACGGTGCGCAGTGTGGTGGAGCTGCACATGACGGTGGACTATTCTCTTTACGAGCGGGCATCCCTGCTCATCGACGCCGCCGGGGCAAAGCAGGCTGCGCCGGAGTTCGCCGACCGGGTCACCCTGCGCTGGCAGATGCCGGAACACACCGAAGGTCCGCTGCTGGAACAGCTGCGGGAGCTGACCCGGGGCGGGGCGGAGGCAGCAGTGTCTGAGCCATTCTACGCACCTTTTTAAAAATCAAGTGAATTTTAGGAGCTGACACAGAACTTCCCCCTTCGACAGGGCCGTTGTGCTACAATTGCCGCAGGCGCGGCGCGTGGGATCGGCTGCGCCGGGATTTCCGGTGGAAAGGGGGGAGAAGAACCACAAAAGGGAGGGGACCAGCATGGATGTGCGCCAGAGAACCGAAGAGATCGAACACCTGACCTTTGCACCGTGGGCGACCTTCAGCGATGCCAGCCGCGGCCGGGCGGTGCCGGAGCCGCAGGATCCGCTGCGCCCGGTGTTTCAGCGTGACCGCGACCGGGTGCTGCACTGCAAGGCGTTCCGCCGCCTGAAGCAAAAGACCCAGGTATTCCTGTCCCCGGAAGGGGACCTGTACCGCACCCGGCTGACCCATACGCTGGAGGTGTCGCAGATCGCCCGCACCATTGCCCGCGCCCTGCGCCTGAACGAGGACCTGACCGAGGCCATCAGCCTGGCCCATGACCTGGGCCACACGCCCTTTGGCCACGCCGGAGAACGGGCGCTCAACCAGCTCTGCCCGGGCGGGTTCAAGCATTATGTGCAGAGCCTGCGGGTGGTGGACAAGCTGGAAAAAGAGGGCAGGGGCCTCAACCTGAGCTGGGAAGTGCGCAACGGCATCGTGACCCACACCAAAGGCACCTGGGCTGCCACCCCGGAAGGGCGCATCGTACGCATGGCAGACCAGATCGCCTACGTCAACCACGACATCGAGGACGCCGTGCGCGCCGGTGTGCTGGACCCGGACATCCTGCCAAGGGACTGCACCGCGGTGCTGGGCACCACCAAATCCGCCCGCATCACGACCATGATCAACAGCATCCTGCGCAATAGCGACGGCAATATACGGGTGGGTACGGAGGAGAATGAGGCCTTTCTGGCCCTGCGGGACTTCATGTACGCCACCGTCTATGTGGACAAAACCGCCAAACGCGAGGAACAAAAGGTGGACAAGGTGATCGGGGAGCTGTATGACTACTACCTGAACCACATCGACCGGATGTCCAATTTCTACGTTCAGCTGGCGTATCAGGAAGGCCGTGACCGCGCGGTGACCGACTACATCAGCGGTATGAGCGACGAGTTTGCCATCCGTACCTTTGAGGAGCTTTTTGTGCCGCAGAAGTGGCATGTTCTATAAACCGGAAAGGTCGTTTGAAAATCCATGATCCCACACGAATACATTGAGGAACTGACCCGCCGCACCGACATCGTGGAGTTGGTGGGCAGCTATGTGCAGCTCAAGCGCAAGGGACGGCTGTACGGCGGGCTGTGCCCCTTCCACAGTGAAAAATCGCCCTCCTTTTACGTCTACCCGGACACCCAGAGCTTTTACTGCTTTGGCTGCGGGGCCGGCGGCGATGCCATTACCTTTGCCAAAAAGATCAACAGCATCGACTACCCGGAGGCCGTCAAGATGCTGGCGGCCCGGGCCGGGATGCCGGAGCCCCAGGAGGACGACAAGACCGGCAGGATGCGCAGCCGCATCCTGTCCATGAACAAGGAGGCGGCACGGTTTTTCCATGCCTGCCTCAACTCCACTGTGGAGGAGGCCCGGCAGGCCCGTGCCTACTGGCGACGGCGCGGCCTGGACGACAAGACCATCGTCCGGTTCGGGCTGGGCTATGCCCCCAACGACGGGCAGGCCCTGTATCAGTTTTTGCGCGACAAGGGCTACAATCAGCAGGAGCTGGACGCCAGTGGTCTGTTCAAGCGCAGTCCGTCCGGGCGGATCTACTGCCTGTTCTGGAAGCGGGTGATGACCCCCATTTTTGATCTGCGGGGCAACATCATTGCCTTTGGCGGCCGCGTGCTGGATGACTCCAAGCCCAAATACGTCAACAGCCCGGAAACGCTGGTCTACCACAAGTCGGACACGGTATTCGCGCTGCAGATCGCCAAGCGCAGTGCGTCCCGGCGGTTCGTGCTGTGCGAGGGCTATATGGACGTCATCAGCATGCAGCAGGCCGGCATCGACACAGCAGTGTGTGCCTGCGGCACGGCCCTGACCCCGGATCAGGTGCGGCTCATCAGCGAGTACGCGGACGAAGTCATCCTGAGCTACGACTCGGACGAGGCGGGCCAGAAAGCCACCCTGCGGTCGCTGGAGCTGTTCCGCAACAGCCCGGTCAAGGTGGGCGTGCTGCAGATCCCCGGTGCCAAGGACCCGGATGAGTACATCAAAAAGTATGGCGCCGAGCGCTTCAAGGCACTGCTGGACGGCGTGGGCAATGCGCTGGACTTCCGTCTGGGACGACTGCGCAGTCAGTATGACCTTTCGCAGGATGCCCAGCGGCTGGAGTATGTCAAGCAGGCGGTGGACTTGCTGGCTGAGCGCTCCAGCCCCACGGAGCAGGAGGTGTACGCCGGACGTCTGGCCGAGGAAACCAACATCTCCAAGACCGCCATCATGACCCAGCTGGAAACGGCCGTAAAACGGGTAGGCAGCAAGCGCCGTTATGAAAAGAAAAAGGCCGTGCTGCAGTCCGGTGAGATGAACCAGATCAAGGTGTCCTACACAGCAGGCGGCAGCCAGGCACTGGGCATCGTCAGCGCACAGCAGCGTCTGCTGGCGGCCATCCTGCGGGAACCGCAGTATCTGGATCTGGTCAAGGATCAGCTGTCGGCAGAGCAGTTCATCCAGCCCCAGCAGAAGGAGCTGTATGAAGCCATGCTGCGGTGCCGGGAGCAAGGCGTGGAGATCAGCCTGACCGCCCTGCACGCTTTTGCCGGGGAGGAGGCCCTGAATGAACTGAGCCATCTTGCGGCACAATACAGCGATGTGAACTGTACACCGGATGACATCCGGCTGTATCTGGACCGCATTGCCCGGGGCATGCCCGTGGCAAGCAAGGCGGCCAGCATGACAAACGAGGAACTGAGCAGCTACTTCCAGTCGATGCGCGAAAAAAAGCAGGGGCTCGTGTGCGAAGAAGAATGAGGCCCGCTTTCCCCTCCGGCTGGAGCAGGAGAGGAAAGGAGCAGGAATCATGCAGAAATTGTCGCAGACCGAGGAACTGGCCCGGACGCTGGCGGCACACGCCCGGCGCAAGACCCTGACCCCGGACCAGATCAGCCGCGCCATGGACGAGGCGGACTATGATGTGGCCCGGCTGGATGAACTGTACGAAGCGCTGGAGGCCCGGGGTGTGCACATTGCCGAGGACGAGGAAGCGGAGCTTCCGCCGCTGGACGAAACGCAGCTTGGTCAGCTGGAACACGAACTCTCCGCCGAGGGCGTGGTGCTGGATGATCCAGTGCACACCTATTTAAAGGAGATCGGCCGGGTGCCGCTGCTTACGGTACAGCAGGAAGCAGACCTTGCCCGCGCCGCACAGGCCGGGGACGCCGACGCTCGCCGTGCTCTGAGCGAAGCCAACCTGCGGCTGGTGGTGTCGGTGGCCAAGCGCTATGTTGGGCGGGGGCTGCCGTTTCTGGACCTGATTCAGGAAGGAAACCTCGGCCTGATGAAGGCGGCCGAAAAGTTTGAGCCGGAGCGCGGCTTCAAGTTTTCCACCTACGCCACCTGGTGGATCCGGCAGTCCATTACCCGTGCGATTGCAGACCAGGGCCGTACCATCCGCATTCCGGTGCATCTGGTGGAGAACATCAACCGGGTCAAAAAGACAGCAGGGGAGCTGCTGCGCAAAAATGGCCGGGAGCCCACGGTGGAGGAAATCGCCGTGCAGCTGGATCTGGAACCGGACCGGGTGCGGGAACTGCTGCAGCTGGCACAGGATCCCATCAGTCTGGAAACGCCGGTGGGCGAGGAAGAGGATGCCCATCTGGAGGATTTCATCCAGGATGAGGAAGCGGGCATTCCAGTGGACGAAGCCGGGCGGCAGCTGCTGCGCCGGGAACTGATGAACGTGCTCAAGAGCTTGACGCCCCGGGAAGAGCGGGTGATCGCCCTGCGCTTCGGGCTGGAGGACGGGCGCTCCCGTACGCTGGAAGAGCTGGGCCGGGAGTTCAACGTGACCCGGGAGCGGGTGCGGCAGATCGAAGCCAAAGCCCTGCGTAAGCTGCGGCATCCCAGCCGCGCCAAGCGCCTGCGGGATTATCTGGATGAGTGAAGCGCTGATAACATTATAAGAGGGAGCCTCCGAAAAATCTGCGGATTTTTCGGAGGCTTTTTTGTGTGCAAAGAAGTCGTACTTCAGAATACAAGAGACAAGATAGACAAATTGCACAAGGCTGTTTTGGTATGGAACGTGCAAAATAAAAATATCAACCCCTAAAACGAAGAAAATTGACACGCTGCCGGGTGTACGGAATAAACCGGCAAAAATCAAAAAAATGCACAGAAATCGTGAAAAATGGCTTGACAACTGCACTTTTGGGGTGTATACTGCATTAGTATCACATAATGGACTAATGCGCCTAAAAGAGGAATGCGCCGGGGTCGGCTGAGTGGGTCAAACCGCAAAGTTTGTGAAAAACGCCGAAACGTTCCTTCCGACGCGGGTCGAATTATGTGTGTCTGCTCAAATTTGACCCGTGTATACGACATCCCGTAGAGTATAAAAGTAAGGAGTGGTTGATTTTATGATGAAAGTCAAGCCCGTCAAGCTCGGCAAAACCGAGCGCATGAGCTTCTCCCACATCGACGAAGTCATCAGTATGCCGAACCTGATCGAGGTCCAGAAGAACTCGTATCAGTGGTTCCTGGACGAAGGCCTGAAGGAGGTCTTCCACGACATCGGCACCATTGAGGACTACACCGGCAATCTGGCACTGAGCTTTGTGGACTTCCGCCTCGACAAGGAGCCGAAGTACAGCATCAAGGAGTGCAAGGAGCGCGACGTGACCTATGCAGCACCCCTGCGCGTCACCGCCCGTCTGCTGAACAAGGAGACCGGCGAGGTGAAGGATCAGGAGATCTTCATGGGTGACTTCCCCCTGATGACCGACGCCGGCACCTTTGTGATCAACGGTGCAGAGCGTGCGATCGTCAGCCAGCTGGTCCGTTCTCCCGGCGTGTTCTACGGCGATGCCAAGGATAAGGTGGGCAACGACCTGTACAGCGCCACCATGAACCCCAACCGCGGCGCATGGCTGGAGTATGAGACCGATGCCTCCAACGTGTTCTATGTCCGCATCGACAAGAACCGCAAGCTGCCCGTCACCGTGCTGTGCCGTGCACTGGGCCTGTCCACCAATGAGGATATCCTGAACTTCTTCGGCGACGACGAGCGCATCCTGGCCACCCTGGAAAAGGATACCACCAAGAACCAGGACGAGGGCCTGCTGGAAGTTTACCGCAAGCTGCGCCCCGGCGAGCCTCCCACGGTAGAGTCCGCTACCAGCCAGATCAACATGCTGTTCTTCGACCCGCGCCGTTACGATCTGTCCCGGTTCGGCCGCTATAAGATGAACAAGAAGCTGTCTCTGGCCCGCCGCATCATCGGCTTTGTGGCCGCTGAGAACGTGGTGGACCCGCTGACCGGCGAAGTGCTGATCGAGGCCAATACCAAGATCACCCGCGAGATGGCTGAAAAGGCCGACAACGCCGGTGTGAACCTGGTCGTGCTGAAGATCGAGGACGCCCTGAAGGAAGAGTCCAAGAAGGTCAAGGTCATCACCAACGGCTGCGTGGACGCACAGGGCTTCTTCTCCTTCGACGTGAAGGAGTGCGGCATCAACGAGCGCTGCTCCTTCGACGAGATCAAGAAGATCCTCGATACCACTTCTGATGTGGAAGAGCAGAAGGAAATGCTGCGCCGCAACCACGACCAGCTGATCGGCCGCACCGTTACCGTGGCCGACATTCTGGCTTCCATCAACTACCTGAACGGCCTGGGCCACGGCATCGGCACCACCGATGATATCGACCACCTGGGCAACCGCCGCATCCGCAGCGTGGGTGAGCTGCTGCAGAACCAGTTCCGCATCGGCTTCTCCCGTATGGAGCGCGTCATCCGTGAACGCATGACCCTGCAGAGCCAGGATCAGAGCGTCATCACCCCGCAGGCTCTGATCAACATCCGCCCGGTGGTGGCAGCCATCAAGGAGTTCTTCGGTTCTTCTCCGCTGTCCCAGTTCATGGATCAGAACAACCCGCTGGCTGAACTGACCCATAAGCGCCGTCTGTCCGCTCTGGGCCCCGGCGGTCTGAGCCGTGACCGTGCAGGTTTCGAGGTCCGCGACGTTCACTACAGCCACTACGGCCGTATGTGCCCCATCGAGACTCCTGAAGGTCCCAACATCGGTCTGATCTCCTATCTGGCATCCTACGCCAAGATCAACGAGTACGGCTTTGTGGAAGCTCCGTACCGCAAGGTCAAGAAGATCTATGACGAGAACGGCAACCTGAAGGAACAGGTCGTCACCGACGAGGTCGAGTATATGACCGCTGACGTCGAGGACGAGTACGTTGTGGCACAGGCCAACGAGCCGCTGGACGAGGGCAAGCACTTCGTGCGTCCCCGCGTTTCTGCCCGCCGCCGCGATGAGATCCTGGAAATCGACGCCGAGAAGGTCGATTACATGGACGTCTCGCCCCGAATGATGGTTTCTGTCGCAACCGCCTGCATCCCCTTCCTGGAGAACGATGACTGTAACCGTGCTCTGATGGGTTCCAACATGCAGCGTCAGGCAGTGCCTCTGATGGTCACCCAGCAGCCCATCGTTGCTACCGGCATGGAGTACAAGGCAGCTACCGACTCCGGCACTGCAGTTCTGGCCAAGAACGACGGTATCGTGGAGAAGATGGATGCCGACCATGTGGTGGTCCGCAACACCAAGGGTGAGCTGGAGGATTACGCTCTGGTCAAGTTTGCCCGCTCCAACGCAGGCACCTGCATCAACCAGCGCCCCATCGTGGAAGTGGGCGAGAGCGTCAAGGCCGGTCAGGTGCTGGCCGACGGCCCTGCCATGCGCAACGGCGAGATCTCTCTGGGCAAGAACGCCCTGATCGGCTTCATGACCTGGGAAGGTTACAACTACGAGGACGCCGTCCTGCTGAACGAGAAGATCGTGCGCGAGGACGTGTACACCTCCATTCATATTGAGGAGTACGAGACGGAGTCCCGCGACACCAAGCTGGGACCCGAGGAGATCACCCGTGATATCCCCAACGTCTCGGAGGACGCTCTGAAGGATCTGGACGAGCGCGGCATCATCCGCATCGGTGCCGAGGTCAAGAGCGGCGATATTCTGGTCGGCAAGGTCACCCCGAAGGGCGAGACCGAGCTGACCGCCGAGGAGCGCCTGCTGCGCGCCATCTTCGGCGAGAAGGCACGCGAAGTGCGTGATACTTCCCTGCGTGTGCCCCACGGCGCTTACGGCATCATCGTGGACGTCAAGGTGTTCACCCCGGAGAACAGCGACGAGCTGCAGCCCGGCGTGCGCGAGGTCGTGCGCTGCTACATCGCCCAGAAGCGCAAGATCAGCGTTGGCGATAAGATGGCAGGCCGTCACGGCAACAAGGGTGTCGTTTCCCGCATCCTGCCGCAGGAGGACATGCCCTACCTGCCCGACGGCACCCCGCTGGACATCGTGCTGAACCCCCTGGGCGTGCCTTCCCGTATGAACATCGGTCAGGTGCTGGAAGTCAACCTGGGCTATGCAGCCAAGGCCTGCGGCATCAAGGTCATGACCCCCGTGTTCGACTCTGCCCGTGAGAACGACATCGGTGACACCTTCGACACCGCCCGCGAGATGTGGCATGGTGAGAACGCTCCGGCTTATCCCACCAAGCTGCCCAAGATCATGGGTGAGAAGGGCCACATCATCGACTTCTCCAAGATCGAGCTGGACCGCGACGGCAAGACCACCGTTTATGACGGCCGTACCGGCGAGAAGTTCGACAACCGCGTTACCGTCGGTTATATGTACTACCTCAAGCTGCATCACCTGGTCGATGATAAGATCCATGCTCGTTCCACCGGCCCCTACTCTCTGGTCACTCAGCAGCCTCTGGGCGGCAAGGCCCAGTTCGGCGGCCAGCGCTTCGGCGAAATGGAAGTCTGGGCTCTGGAAGCTTACGGTGCAGCCTACACCCTGCAGGAGATCCTGACCGTCAAGTCCGATGACGTCGAGGGCCGTGTCAAGACCTACGAGGCCATCGTCAAGGGCGAGCCTATCCCGCAGCCGGGCATCCCCGAGTCCTTCCGCGTTATGCTGAAGGAGCTGCAGTCCCTGGGTCTGGACGTCGTGGTCCAGGATAAGGACGGCAATGAGATCGACATGCGCCAGAACTTTGACGACGAAGAGACCGGCTTTGACATGCGTGACGTGGCCGGTACCGAGAACGTCGTGCAGGAGAGCGAACTGCTCAACGACTACAACATCAAGGACGCCGATGCTGGCTTCGATGATCCTTCTGTGCTGGATGACAACAACTCTGCTGCTGCAGAGCCTGCTTCCGACGAAGTGAGTTTCGACGAATAAATCCGGAACAAGACTGTCTTTCCCTGCGCGGTGCGCGTGCTGCCGCCGCGGCAGGGCAGGGCAGCGGATTTTGAAAAGTCGCCCGTCATCATCGAAACAACAAGAGTTTAAGAAAGGGTTCGTTTCATGGAAAACAACGTTTTCGATTCGATCAAGATCGGCCTTGCTTCTCCCGAGCAGATCCGCAACTGGAGCTACGGTGAGGTCAAGAAGCCTGAAACTATTAACTACCGCACCCTGAAGCCGGAGCGCGACGGCCTGTACTGCGAGCGCATTTTTGGACCTACCAAGGACTGGGAGTGCCACTGCGGCAAGTACAAGCGCATCCGCTACAAGGGCAAGATCTGCGACCGCTGCGGCGTTGAGGTCACCAAGGCCAAGGTCCGCCGTGAGCGTATGGGCCACATCGAGCTGGCTGCTCCCGTGAGCCACATCTGGTATTTCAAGGGCATCCCCAGCCGCATCGGCCTGATGCTGGACATCAGCCCCCGTCTGCTGGAAAAGGTGCTGTACTTTGCCAACTATATCGTCACCGATCCCGGCCTGACCCCGCTGGAAAAGAAGCAGCAGCTGACCGAGAAGGAATACCGTGAGATGCGCGAGCGCTACGGTGATGAGTTCGAGGCTGCCATGGGTGCCGAGGCCATCCAGGATCTGCTGAAAGAGATCGACCTGGATCAGCTGAGCGCTGAACTGACCGCTGAGGTGGAAAAGTCTTCCGGCCAGAAGCGTGTCCGCATCCTGAAGCGTCTGGAAGTGGTGGAGGCATTCCGCATTTCCGGCAACCGCCCCGAGTGGATGGTCATGGACGTGCTGCCTGTGCTGCCGCCTGACCTGCGCCCCATGGTCCAGCTGGACGGCGGCCGCTTTGCCACCTCCGACCTGAATGACCTGTACCGCCGCGTCATCAACCGCAACAACCGTCTGCGCCGCCTGCTGGAGCTGGGTGCTCCCGACATCATTGTGCGCAACGAGAAGCGCATGCTGCAGGAGGCTGTGGACAGCCTGATCGACAACGGCCGCCGCGGCCGTCCGGTCACCGGCCCCAACAACCGTGCTCTGAAGAGCCTGTCCGATATGCTGAAGGGCAAGCAGGGCCGCTTCCGTCAGAACCTGCTGGGCAAGCGTGTTGACTACTCCGGCCGTTCCGTTATCGTCGTCGGCCCTGAGCTGAAGATGGACCAGTGCGGTCTGCCCAAGGAGATGGCTCTGGAGCTGTTCAAGCCCTTTGTCATGAAGGACCTGGTGGAGAAGGGCATTGCCAACAACATCAAGTCCGCCCGCAAGATGGTCGAGCGTGCAAAACCCGAAGTGTGGGACAGCCTGGAGACCGTCATCAAGGGCCACCCCGTCCTGCTGAACCGTGCACCTACCCTGCACCGTCTGGGCATCCAGGCCTTCAATCCCGTGCTGGTCGAGGGCCGTGCCATCAAGCTGCACCCGCTGGCATGTACCGCATTCAACGCCGACTTTGACGGCGACCAGATGGCAGTTCACCTGCCCCTGAGCGAGGATGCCTGCCGTGAGGCCAAGATGCTGATGCTGGCTTCCGGCAACCTGCTGAAGCCCTCTGACGGCGCTCCCGTTACCGTGCCGACCCAGGATATGATCCTGGGCAGCTACTACCTGACCACCGTTCGCGAGAACGATGAGGGCGCAGGCAAGGTGTTCCGTGATGAGAACGAGGCCCTGATGGCCTACGCCGAGCACATCGTCACCCTGCACGCACCCATCAAGGTGCGCCGCACCATGACCATTGACGGCGTGGAGCACACCGGTCTGGTGGATGCCACCGTGGGCCGCATCATCTTCAACACTCCCGTGCCCCAGAACCTGGGCTATATCGACCGTACCGATCCGGAGCACTGGCTGGAGTATGAGGTCAGCTTCCGCGTGACCAAAAAGACCCTGCCCGACATCATCTCCCGCTGCATGACCCGCAACGGCACCCGTGCCTGCGCAAAGATGCTGGATGCCATCAAGGCACAGGGCTACAAGTACTCCACCCTGTCGGCTATCTCTGTCGCTGTGTGTGACGCCGTGATCCCGCCCCAGAAGAGTGAGATCATTGCTGACGCCGACAAGAAGGTCTCTCAGGTCAGCAAGCTGTTCAACCGCGGCCTGATCTCTGACAACGAGCGTTACAACCAGACCATTGCCATCTGGCAGGCAACCACCGATAAGGTCGCAAAGGCTCTGGCAGCCAACCTGCCGGAGGACAATGAGATCTATATGATGGCTGACTCTGGTGCGCGTGGTTCTATGAACCAGATCAAGCAGCTGGCCGGTATGCGCGGCCTGCTGGCAAATACCGCCGGTAAGACCATCGAGATGCCCATTCGTGCCAACTACCGTGAAGGTCTGAACATCCTGGAATATTTCGTTGCTGCCCGTGGTGCCCGTAAGGGTCTGGCCGATACCGCTCTGCGTACCGCCGACTCCGGTTACCTGACCCGCCGCATGGTCGACGTCTCTCAGGACGTCATCGTGCGCGAGATCGACTGCGGCACCACCGATGGCCTGTGGGTCTCTGAGATCCACGAGGGCAAGGAGAAGATCGAGAGCTTCCGCGAGCGTCTGATCGGCCGTTTTGCCGTGGGCGATGTGGTCAACCCCATCACCGGCAAGGTCATCGTGCCCGAAGGCAAGATGATCGACCTGTACGACGCCAACGAGATCGAGGCTGCCGGCATCACCAAGCTGAAGATCCGCAGCCTGCTGACCTGCCGTGCAAAGACCGGTGTCTGCGCACGCTGCTACGGTTCCGATATGGCAAACGGCGAGCCCGTCCGTCTGGGCGAGTCCGTCGGTGTCATCGCTGCAGAGTCCATCGGCGAGCCCGGTACCCAGCTGACCATGCGTACCTTCCATACCGGCGGTATCGCATCGGCTGAAGATATTACCCAGGGTCTTCCCCGTGTTGAGGAGCTGTTCGAGAGCCGCCGTCCCAAGAGCATGGCCATCATGAGCGAGATCTCCGGTGTCGTTTCTCAGGACGATACCAAGAAGAATGTCGTCATCAAGGTCACCGGCAAGGACGAGAACGGTGCAGAGGTCGTCAAGAGCTACTCCATCCCGTTCACCCAGCATTCCCGCGTGATGCCCGGTGACCGTGTGGAGAAGGGCGACATCATCACCCGCGAAGGTGTGCTGTACCCGCAGGATATCCTGGCCATCAAGGGTCTGGAGGATGTGCAGAACTACCTGATCAACGAGGTCCAGAAGGTCTACCGTCTGCAGGGCGTTGAGATCAACGATAAGCATATCGAGGTCATCGTCCGTCAGATGTGCCGCAAGGTGCGCGTGACCGACTCCGGCTCCTCCAACCTGATCGGCGGTGCTCTGGCAAGCCGTCTGGAAGTGGAGAACATCAACGCCGATCTGCAGAAGCGCATCGACGCTGGTGAAGAGGGTCTGAAGCTGGTCGAGTATCAGCAGGTGCTGCTGGGCATCACCAAGGCTGCTCTGGCCAACGACTCCTTCCTGTCCGCTGCATCCTTCCAGGAGACCACCCGCGTGCTGACCGAGGCCGCCATCAAGGGCAAGGTCGACCCGCTGGCCGGTCTGAAGGAGAACGTCATCATCGGTAAGCTGATCCCCGCCGGTACCGGTCTGCCGGAAGTCCGTGAGGATCTGAAGAACCGTGAGGCAGAGCGTGATGCAGAGGTGGCTGCCGAGCTGGCCGCCGCTGCACAGTGATGCAGACATGATCCGGTAACCCAATAAAATTCTAAGCCGCTCCGTGGGCAGATGTCTGCGGGGCGGCTTTTTGCGCGCTGGGACGCCAGGGAAGGGGAAAAACAAGGGTGATTTTTATCAAAAAGAGTCCAAAAGAAAAAATCTGGAATAAATGCAAAAATCTTTGCAAAAACTGTTGACATCCGGCCGCAAAGCGAGTATTATATAACTGTTGCGCGTCCCTCATGGGGATAGTGCGGCAAAAAAAGTCGGAAACGATCCGATGTCTATCATTAAGAAAGGAGAAACAAAATGCCTACTTTTAACCAGCTTGTACGCAAGGGCCGTCAGGTTCTGGCTACCAAGAGCACCGCTCCCGCACTGCTGAAGAGCTACAATTCTCAGAAGAAACAGTATTCTGATCTGAACAGCCCCCAGAAGCGTGGTGTCTGCACTGCTGTTCGTACCATGACCCCCAAGAAGCCCAACTCTGCTCTGCGTAAGGTTGCTCGTGTCCGCCTCACGAATGGTATCGAGGTCACCTCTTACATTCCCGGTATCGGTCATAACCTGCAGGAGCACTCCGTCGTGCTGATCCGTGGCGGTCGTGTTAAGGACCTGCCCGGTGTGCGTTACCACATCATCCGTGGTACCCTGGATACTCAGGGTGTGGCAGGCCGTAACCAGGCCCGCTCCAAGTACGGCGCAAAGCGTCCTAAGGCCGGTGCTGCAAAGAAGTAATTGAGGAACGAACCGCCATAAACGGCTTTCCATTATATAAATAACAAGTCCGCTGTTCAAGAGCGGAGGGTAACGGTTTATGTAAGGTCAGCTCTTTGTGACACAACGGGAGTTTTATTACTTTCGAGTACCGATGATATCATTCTGTGAAGGAGGGAAGAAAGATGCCTAGAAGAGGTAACATTGCTAAGCGCGATGTCTTAGCTGATCCTATTTACAATTCCAAGATGGTCACTCGTCTGGTCAACAGCGTGATGCTGGATGGCAAGAAGGGCGTCGCTCAGAAGATCGTTTACGAGGCATTCTCCATGATTCAGGAGAAGACCGGCAACGATCCTCTGGAGACTTTCGAGAAGGCGATGGAGAACATCATGCCCAGCCTCGAGTGCAAGACCCGCCGTGTGGGTGGCGCAAACTACCAGGTCCCCCTGGAAGTCAGCCCCGCTCGCCGCGAGACCCTGGGTCTGCGCTGGCTGACTGCTTACAGCCGCAGCCGTGGTGAGAAGACCATGGCTCAGCGTCTGGCTGCAGAGATCATGGATGCTGCCAACAACACTGGTAACGCCGTGAAGAAGCGCGAGGATACCCATAAGATGGCCGAGGCCAACAAGGCTTTCGCTCATTTCCGTTATTGATCTGTTCTGTAGGAGGTTAATTTCATGGCTACACCCAGAGAAGTTTCTCTTCAGATGACGAGAAATATCGGCATTATGGCCCACATTGATGCCGGCAAGACGACCACTACCGAGCGTATTCTGTACTACACCGGTATCAACCACAAGATCGGCGAAGTTCATGATGGCGGCGCTACCATGGACTGGATGGTTCAGGAGCAGGAGCGTGGTATCACCATCACTTCCGCTGCTACCACCTGCTACTGGAGCCACTCTGAGACCCAGAAGGACCCGGCTGCATTCAAGAAGAACCGTCACCGCATCAACATCATCGACACCCCGGGCCACGTGGACTTCACTGTTGAGGTCCAGCGTTCCCTGCGCGTGTTGGACGGTTCTGTGACCGTTCTGGCTGCCAAGGGCGGTGTCGAGCCGCAGTCTGAGACCGTCTGGCGTCAGGCTGACGAGTACAAGGTCCCCCGTATGGTGTACGTCAACAAGATGGATACCATGGGTGCTGACTTCTTCCGCTGCATCAAGATGCTGCACGATCGTCTGCATGCCAACGGCGTGGCCATCCAGCTGCCCATCGGTCAGGAAGATACCTTCCGTGGTATCGTTGACCTGGTCGATATGAACGCTGAGGTCTACTACGATGACATGGGCAACGACATGCGCACCGAGGAGATCCCCGAGGATATGCGTGAGCAGGCTGAGGAGTATCACAACATCCTGATCGAGGCTGTTGCTGAGAACGACGAAGAGCTCATGGAGAAGTACCTCGAGGGCGAGGAGATCACCCGTGCCGAGCTGAAGGCTGCGATCCGCAAGGAGACCATCGCTAACACGCTGGTTCCCGTTGTCTGTGGTTCTTCCTACAAGAACCGCGGTGTCCAGAAGCTGCTGGATGCCATCGTGGACTACATGCCCGCTCCCACCGATGTCGAAGACATCAAGGGTGTGAATCCTGAGACCGAAGAGCAGGAGACCCGTCCGTCTTCTGACGACGCTCCCTTCGCAGCTCTGGCTTTCAAGATCGCTACCGACCCGTTCGTTGGTAAGCTGGCATACTTCCGCGTTTACTCCGGTAAGGTTGAGGCTGGTACTACCGTCTACAACTCCGTGAAGGACAACAAGGAGCGTATGGGCCGCATCCTGCAGATGCACTCCAATCACCGCAAGGATATCGACTGCTGCTACGCAGGTGATATCGCAGCTGTTGTTGGTCTGAAGAACACCACCACTGGTGATACTCTGTGCGATGAGAATCATCCCATCATTCTGGAGTCCATGAAGTTCCCCGAGCCCGTTATCCGCGTTGCAATTGAGCCCAAGACCAAGGCTGGCAACGAGAAGATGGGCATCGCGCTGGCAAAGCTGGCCGAAGAGGATCCGACCTTCAAGACCTACACCGATGAAGAGACCGGCCAGACCATCATTGCTGGTATGGGCGAGCTGCATCTGGAGATCATTGTTGACCGTCTGCTGCGTGAGTTTAAGGTTGAGGCAAACGTGGGTGCTCCCCAGGTTGCTTACCGTGAGACCATCCGCAAGGAGGCCAACCAGGAGACCAAGTACGCACGTCAGTCCGGTGGTAAGGGCCAGTACGGTCATGTTAAGATCAAGATCGAGCCCAACGAGCCCGGTAAGGGTTACGAGTTCGTCAACGCCATCGTTGGCGGCGCGATCCCGAAGGAATACATCCCGGCTATCGACAACGGTATCCAGGGTGCTATGAAGTCCGGTGTTCTGGCAGGCTATCCTGTCGTTGATGTCAAGGTCACCCTGTGGGATGGTTCTTATCATGAGGTCGACTCCTCTGAAATGGCCTTCTCCATTGCAGGTTCCATGGCATTCAAGGATGCTATGCGCAAGGCTGATCCCATCATCACCGAGCCCATCATGAAGGTGGCTGTCATCGTCCCCGATGAGTATCTGGGCGATGTTATCGGCGACCTGAACGCCCGCCGTGGTCAGATCCAGGGTATGGAGGCTATGGCCGGTACTCAGCGTGTCAATGCATTTGTGCCGCTGGCTCAGATGTTCGGCTACGCTACCGACCTGCGTTCCAAGACCCAGGGCCGTGGCCAGTATGTCATGGAGCCGTCTCATTATGAGCCGGTGCCCAAGAACATTGCTGACCAGATCATTGCCGGTCGTACCAAGGGCTGATTGCTGAAAAGCAAAGATAATTTTGCCGGGGTAGTGTAACTCCGGCAAAATTTCCTGTAAAAGCACTTGATTTTACAGGGTAAATTTAGTAGAATAGCCTTGCAGTACAATCTTGTATAAGCAGGGTTGTTGTAACCAATATCAAAACCTAATTATAAGGGAGGATATTCCAATGGCTGAAAAGGCAAAGTTCGACCGTTCTAAGCCGCATGTGAACATCGGCACCATCGGTCACGTTGACCACGGCAAGACCACTCTGACTGCCGCCATCACCAAGTACCTGGCTCTGAAGGGCGACGCAGACTTCATGGACTACGCCAACATCGATAAGGCTCCTGAGGAGCGTGCTCGTGGTATCACGATCAACTCCGCTCACGTTGAGTATCAGACCGACGCTCGTCACTATGCTCACGTTGACTGCCCGGGCCATGCTGACTACGTCAAGAACATGATCACTGGTGCTGCTCAGATGGACGGCGCTATCTTGGTCGTTGCTGCTACCGATGGTCCCATGCCCCAGACCCGTGAGCACATCCTGCTGGCTCGTCAGGTCGGCGTGCCCTATATCGTCGTGTTCATGAACAAGTGCGATATGGTCGACGACGAAGAGCTGCTGGATCTGGTCGAGATGGAGATCCGTGAACTGCTGACCGAGTACGACTTCCCCGGCGACGACACCCCGATCATTCGTGGTTCCGCTCTGAAGGCTCTGGAGTCTACCTCCACCGATCCCGATGCTCCCGAGTATGCTTGCATCAAGGAGCTGATGGACGCTGTTGACACCTATATCCCCAACCCCGATCGTGAGGAGGATAAGCCCTTCCTGATGCCCATCGAGGATGTCATGACCATTTCTGGCCGTGGTACCGTTGCTACCGGTCGTGTTGAGCGTGGTATCGCCAAGGTTGGCGACGCTATGGAGATCGTCGGCATCAAGCCCGATCGTCTGAACACCACCATCACCGGTCTGGAGATGTTCCGTAAGTCTCTGGACTTCGCTGAGGCTGGCGATAACATCGGCGCTCTGCTGCGTGGTGTTGATCGTACCCAGATCGAGCGTGGCCAGGTTCTGGCTAAGCCCGGCACTGTGCACCCCCACAACGTCTTTGAGGCTCAGGTCTACGTCCTGACCAAGGACGAAGGCGGCCGTCACACCCCGTTCTTCTCCAACTATCGTCCTCAGTTCTACTTCCGCACCACCGACGTGACCGGCATCATCACTCTGCCCGAAGGCACTGAGATGTGCATGCCCGGCGATAACGTCATGATGCACGTTGAGCTGCTGACCCCGGTTGCTATGGAAGAGGGCCTGCGTTTCGCTATCCGTGAGGGTGGCCGTACCGTTGGTTCCGGCGTTGTTGGCAAGATCATTGAGTGATTTTGACCCTTCGCGCCATTCCTGTGGCTAAAGGTTAACTTTACGAAGAGCCTTCCCATTCCGGAGAGTGGGAAGGCTCTTTTTGCGTTCTGAGATCCTCTGTCTGAAAGGGCAGAGGATTTTTTGTGTCAACAGAACAACTTTATGGTTTACAAACTATAGTTGTTCTGCTATACTGGAAATCAGAAGGATAAGCCACTGTGGAACGGAGGACGATGTAATGGCATTTGATTACAAGAAAGAATACAAGGAATTCTATCTGCCATCCAGGAAACCGCATCTCATCACGGTCCCGCCCATGAACTTTGTGACAGTGCAGGGGAAGGGTGACCCGAACGACCCGGCAGGGGAATACCAGGCCGCTATGGAAGTGCTGTACGGCCTTGCTTATACCATCAAAATGAGCTATAAGGGCAGCCACCGGATGGAAGGTTTTTTTGAGTATGTGGTGCCTCCGCTGGAAGGATTGTGGCATCAGCAGGGTGTGGACGGCGTGGACTATGCCCACAAGGAGACTTTTGAATGGACCTCCATGATCCGCCTGCCGGAGTTTGTGACCCGGGAAGAGTTCGACTGGGCCGTGCAGGAAGCCACGGCCAAAAAGAAACGGGACTTTTCTACGGCGGAATTCCGGACCTATGACGAGGGATTATGCGTACAGTGCATGCATATTGGCCCTTACGACACAGAGCCTGAGACTCTGCGGCAGATGGATGCGTTTGCGGCAGAGCAGGGATATGTGCCGGATTTTACGGCAGGGCGCCTGCATCATGAGATCTATTTGGGGGACCCGCGCCGCACAGCCCCAGAAAAACTTAAAACCGTGCTGCGGCATCCGGTACGGAAAAAATAAAAACAGGAAAATCCACAAAGGATGTCGCTTTTGTTTGTAAGATGTGCTATACTAAGAATATCTGTAACACATCTATGAACGGAACAGGAGGAGAACATCATGCAGCATGAAACTGTCATCGTGCTGGACTTTGGCGGCCAGTACAATCAGCTGATCGCGCGCCGCGTCCGCGAGAACAATGTCTACTGTGAAATCTATTCCTATAAAACCGACCTGTCGGTCATCAAGGCGAAGAATCCCAAGGGCATTATTTTTACCGGCGGCCCCAACAGCGTCTACCTGAAGGATTCGCCCACGATCGACCCGGAGATCTTCAGCTGGGGCGTGCCCGTGCTGGGCATCTGCTACGGCAGCCAGCTGATGATGCATCTGCTGGGCGGCCATGTCTGCCGTGCACCGGAGCGTGAGTACGGCAAGACTGAGGTGTTCGTGGACACCCAGAGCAAGCTGTTCACCGATGTGCAGCCCTCCACCATCTGCTGGATGAGCCACAACGACTACATCGAGCAGGCAGCACCTGGTTTCAAGATCACCGCCCACACCGCAAACTGCCCTGTGGCTGCTGTGGAAAATGCGGAAAAGGGCCTCTACGCCGTGCAGTTCCACCCGGAAGTGCTGCACACCGCTGAGGGCAAAAAGATGCTGCGCAACTTTGTGTACAACGTCTGCGGCTGCTCCGGTGACTGGAAGATGGACTCCTTTGTGGAGAACAACGTCCAGGCTCTCCGGGAGCGCATCGGCGATGGCAAGGTGCTGTGCGCCCTGTCCGGCGGCGTGGACTCCTCGGTGCTGGCTGCCATGCTGGCCAAGGCCATTGGCAAGCAGCTGACCTGCGTGTTTGTGGACCACGGCCTGCTGCGCAAGAACGAGAAGGAAGAAGTTTGCTCCGTATTCGGCCCCGGCAACGCCAACGGCTTTGACATCAACTTCATCTGCGTGGACGCCCGGGACCGCTACTTCAGCAAGCTGAAGGGCGTCACCGAGCCGGAGCGCAAGCGCAAGATCATCGGCGAGGAGTTCATCCGGGTCTTTGAGGAGCAGGCAAAGCAGATCGGCAAGGTAGACTTCCTGGCACAGGGCACCATCTATCCCGACGTGGTGGAAAGCGGCCTGGGCGGCGAGTCCACCGTCATCAAGAGCCACCACAACGTAGGCGGCCTCCCCGACACCGTGGACTTCAAGGAACTGGTGGAGCCCCTGCGGAACCTGTTCAAGGACGAGGTCCGTCAGGCCGGCCGTGAGCTGGGCCTGCCCGAATATCTGGTCAGCCGCCAGCCGTTCCCCGGCCCGGGTCTGGGCATCCGTATCATCGGCGAAGTGACCCCGGAAAAGGTGGCCATCGTGCAGGACGCTGATGCCATCTGGCGTGAGGAGATCGCCAAGGCTGGCCTGGATAAGGAAATCAGCCAGTATTACGCCGCTCTGACCAATATGCAGAGCGTAGGCGTCATGGGCGACGAGCGTACCTACGACTATGCTGTGGCTCTGCGTGCCGTCACCACCACCGACTTCATGACTGCCGAAAGCTACGACATGCCCTGGAGCGTTCTGGGCACCGTCACCAGCCGCATCGTCAACGAGGTCAAGCACGTCAACCGCGTGTTCTACGACTGCACCGGTAAACCGCCGGCCACGATCGAGCTCGAGTAATCTTCAAAACCTGAAAAGTATTGATGCAATGCAATATTTTGAGAGTCAAAAGGCTCTGTGATACTGCTTTGATACTATCAGGCGATTATTCATAAAGAGAGACATGAGAATGCCCTCTGAGAAACGGTAAGTTTTTCAGAGGGCATTTTTGTGTCTTTTATTCTTTACGCCACTTTTTCTTCGGCTCGTATCGGCCGCAGCCATCGGCGGTCTGGGGCCAGTTGAGCTTCCATTCCTGATACTCTTCCTTGGTGATCTCACGCTCCCGGAGCTGCTTCTTGCGGAGCTGCCACTCCTTCAGGAAATCATCCAGCAGACGATAACGGAAGCTGACCGCCATGTGCTTTTCCGGGAAATCTGGGTCGGTGGTGTCTGTGACCTCATACAGCCAGGTGCCAGAATAGTGCTCGTCCAGCTCGAACAGGGTGTACATCACATCCTCTGCGGCGTACAGGGTCGGCTCATAGAGGGAACGGTAGTTCACGTCCAGCACCTCCGCAATCTTGCGGAGCAACTCTTCTTTAGGAGTGCGGGTGTTGCTTTCGTATTGCGCGATACGGATGTCTGCGCTCTTCTCATCAAACCCGATGGCAATGCCCAATTCCTTTTGGGTCATACCACGGAAGTTGCGGGCACGTTTGATGCGGTCACCGACTGCCATGCGATTGCCTCCTGACTTAAACATATTTGTTGAACCCAGTATAGCACAGAAAAACAGGAGGTGCAATAGAAAATAAACAAAAAAGTTTAAGATTTTGCCCGAAAATCTCTTGACTTAACGGAATGTGTTTAGTATAATGAGGATACAAAAAAGATAAGCAAAAATGCTTAGTAAAATTGAATGACCGCCAAACTGACCCAAACCGCCAAGACCTTTCGAAAGGAAGCGAGCGCTCCGTAAGGGGACGGCACAGCACCGCAAAGGGGGTATGCCTGCCGGAAGTCAGCGAGGATGAAGCGGCACCGAAATGAAACCGACAAGGAAAGGACAAAAAATGGCAAACAGCATTTTTATCAAGGCAGACGAGCTGGCAAAGGAGCTGGACATCTCGCAGGGGCTGGCCGTGGATGAAGAAGTCCCGCCGGACTTGCTGGAGACCCTGCAAATGGTGGCTCTGACGTTGAACGGACTTAAGGAGGAATGCGAATGACGGACAATAGAAAAACGACCGTACCGGGTGCATCTGTTGGCGCAGATGCGGTACAGTCGTCCTCAAAAATCAACACCAATATTATAACAAATTCTGACAAGCAAATCAATCTGCAAGCCGCGAAAAAGTCAAACAATTTCGGGCTGAACACGGTATCAATGACCGAACTGTACGACACGGTGTATCCACCCCGGAGACCCATCGTGAACGACCTGCTGTACAGCGGCACCTACCTCTTTGTAGGTGCGCCCAAGGTGGGTAAGTCCTTCTTCATGGGGCAGCTTGCCTACCATGTGGCGATGGGGCTTCCGCTGTGGGAGTACGAGGTGCATCAGGGCACCGTCCTCTACCTGGCATTGGAGGACGATTACGCCCGGCTGCAGCGGCGGCTCTCCCGGATGTTCGGGGTAGAGGAGACCAGCAATCTGTACTTTGCGACACAGGCAAAGTCCGTGAGCGAGGGACTTGACCAGCAATTGGAAGGCTTCATTCGGGAGCATCCAGATGTGCGGCTCATCATCATCGATACCTTGCAGAAGGTGCGGGAAATCGGCGGTGAACGATACAGTTACGCCAGCGACTACGAGATCGTGACCAAGCTGAAAACTTTCAGCGACAAGTACGGCATCTGCCTGCTGGTGGTTCACCACACCCGGAAGATGGAAGCCGAAGACAGCTTTGACATGATCTCCGGCACCAACGACCTGTTGGGTGCAGCGGATGGAGCGTTCATCATGCAGAAGAAGCGGCGTACTGAAAATACCGCCCTGCTGGACATCGTAGGGCGAGACCAGCCGGATCAGGAGCTGACATTGGAGTTTGACCGGGAACGCTGCGTGTGGGAGTTCCAAGGAGCCGAAACGGAACTCTGGAAGCTGCCGCCCGACCCGCTTCTGGAAGCGGTGGCAAAGGTGCTCACCCCGGAACAGCCGGAGTGGAGTGGTACGCCCACGGAACTGCTGGAACGTCTGTCTGGTGTGAGCATACAGGCAAACATCCTGACCCGGAAGCTGAATGTGAGTGCCGACATGCTCTACAACGACTATGGGATTCGGTACGAAAGCAGGCGCACCCATGAGGGCAGGGTGGTCAAATTAACGCTGGAAAATTCTGGGGCGTGACGATATGTGACGGCCGTGACGGTATTTTTGCTACTATAGAAAATACCGTCACAATCGACACGACCGACACGGAATGGTGAAAACGATGAAAAATGTACAGATTTCGCAGGAACTTTTAGTTGCTTTGCTGCACTACCATCTGAGCGGCAGGGACGAGTATGAAGAAGCCATCATACAGGGCTTGGAGCAAAAATTGGATGCAATGCTGCGGCATGAACTGTATGCCCAGTATAAGACGGCACCTACCGAGGAACAGAGGGAACAGGCCAGACGTGAGTATCTGGACAGGCGTGGAGTGCCAGAGAGCTTCCGCTGGTGATTCCCTCTATTTGCCGAGGACAGGAGCGTGACACGCTCCTGTGAACAGCCAATAAAGCAGGAAGGTGGTGTTGGTCGGGGCAGCGACGAGATGCAGCGAAGCCTCGTCCACAGACGGATAGCCCCCGGCAGGGCGCAAAGGCATCTTTTGATGGACGGAACGTCTGTCAAAAGTGCTTTTGCGTTACTTTCGGCGAAAGTAACAAAGCCTATGCCGTGTCCGGCACCAGTACCTTCTCCCAGAGAAAGGATGTGCGATTGAAAAGAACCATTTCAGCAATGCGGGGTCCCGGCTCCCTCAACCATAACCGGAGAAGTTTCACCGCTGAAAACGTAGACCCTGAGCGTAGCAGCCTGAATGTCGTGTACCGGGATGAGCCGATTCAAAAGGTATACCACGAACTGTTCGATGATGCAGTAGGTCGCTACAACGCCAAGCAGAAGCGCAAAGACCGCTGTATTTCCGACTACTACGAGCATCTGCGGACAGGCAAGCAGGAAAAAGTGTTCCATGAACTGATCGTCCAGATCGGCAACAAGGATGATATGGGTGTCCTGACCGAGAACGGCGCACTGGCAAAGAAACTGCTGGACGAGTATATGCAGGGCTTCCAAGAACGTAACCCGACACTGCGGGTGTTCGGAGCATTCCTCCACATGGACGAAGCCACGCCCCATCTGCACATCGACTTCGTGCCGTATGTGTCCAGCTGGAAGGGCAAAGGACTGGACACCAAGGTTTCCCTGAAGCAGGCTCTGAAGGCCTTGGGCTTTGCAGGCGGCTCCAAACGGGAATCCGAGCTGAACCAGTGGATCAACGCCGAGAAAGAGCAGCTTGCCAGAGTCATGGAGCGGCACGGCATCGAGTGGGAGCAGAAAGGTACCCACGAAGAGCACCTGTCTGTGCTGGACTTCAAGAAGCGGGAGCGCAGTAAAGAGGTGGCGGCTCTGGAAGCTGTCAAGCAGGAGTGCCAGACCGACCTGACCGAGATGCAGGAGCAGCTGGAAACGGTACAGACAGCTGTAGACGCTGCCGAGCAGCGGATGCAGAAAGTGGAGCAGACCTACCAGAAGCAGAGCCAGAAGCTGAACAAACTGGCTCCCATCATGGAGGGACTGGAAAATCTGTCAGCGCAGTACTCCCAGCGGCCGGAAGAATGGGTGCCGGAGGCGGGCACCTTTGAAACGGCCAAGAGCTATCGGGAGAAGAAGGCCATGCCGCTGATCCAGAAGTTGGTGAAGGTACTCTTTGCCCTCCATCGGAAGTACTGGGAGGTCAAGGATGAGCGGGATAAGTATCTGCACTTCTATCAGGACGAGAAGAAAGCTACCCATCATCTAAGCCAGCGGCTGAAAGAGGTGGAGGCTGAAAACTCTCAGCTCTATGCGATGAAACGTGATTTCAGGCGAGTATGGAACTATTTCGGCGCCGAGAAGATGCAGCAGGTCATTGGGCTTATGAGGGAGCAGGAGCAGACCACAGATAGGAGCCAGAAGAAGAACAGACAGAACAGCGTAGAACTGTAAGCATAGCAGACCCCCGTCAGCGAATGTTGGCGGGGGTCTGTACATATAGGGGCAACTCTTTGGAAATTCCGAAGAGTTCGGAGCAGTTGTTAAGGAATGCTTAATAACTTGGGTGGTCTATCAACTATCCGGGATTTCCGGATGGTTCGAGTTTAGCAGTTGGAACTATTAAGAAAAACTTAATGGTTGGACATGCCAGAGAAAATAGAATGATATAAAGATATAATTTTAAGTTAAAGATTCTCGAAAGATACCATGGCAGAAAGAGAGTTTCTCATTTTTGCATGGCGATCTGCGGACAGAGCCTTTTCACGAGAGGTGTCGGCGTAGCCGAGGACAAGGATGTTGACCGGTTCAAGGTTGTCGGGAATCTTAAATTCAGCCTTCAGGATGTCCGGCTTGAAATAGCATACCCATACGTTTCCTAAACCTAAGTAGGTGGCTTCCATCATCATGTGGTCGGTAATGATGCTTGCATCAATATCGGTCAGCTTTTTACCATCAAAGGGACGTGTCCAGACCTTATTTGTATCGCTGCAAACGATAATTGCCAGCGGCGCACCATAGATATTTGTGGCCTTTCCAATTTTATAAAGGCCTTCATCACTCTGCACTACAATCAGGTGTTGAGGCTGGCAATTACCACCCGTGGGTGCAACGTGAGCTGCCTCTAAGATGGCATCCAGCTTTTCCTTCTCAACCTTCTGCTTTGTGTAAGCGCGTACACTATACCGTTTCTTTGCAAGTGTCAAAAAATCCATAATGTGATGGTCCTTTCTGAAAGTGTAAATTTGTGTAGGGTCTTGATAATTCAATCGGCCTATGCTATGATTTTATCAGTCGTTTTCAAAAAAGCAAGAACGCACTTTTTTGTTATATACTACCTAAAAAGATAGTGTAGGGAAGAGAAAAATGAAATGTCCAAGTACCTTTAGCTGCCCGGTTGAAGCAACCCTCGATTTGATTGGTGGGAAATATAAAGCACTTATTCTGTGGCATTTGATTGATAATACTTTGCGCTTTAATGAGATAGGAAAGTTGATTCCCAAGGCTACGCCTAAAATGCTGACACAGCAGCTTCGGGAGCTTGAAAATGATAACTTGGTTATTCGGAAAGTTTATCCTGTTGTGCCGCCAAAGGTAGAATATTCGCTCAGCGACTTTGGGAGAAGCATCATTCCTATTTTGGATGCGATGTGTAAATGGGGAGAAAACTATCTGGCAGATGCAAGCAAGAAGTAATCCTTAAAAGACAGTTGCTTCCTGAACGTAAATACGTTATAATACTCACAGAGATCCCACTGGTTGCGTGATACTATCCTGATACTAAAAAATCAGCAAGCCACATCTACCACGGCGATCTCATGGAAAAGCGAACATTCAAGAATAGACACACTAAACAAATTTGCTTAGTAATGATTGAGACTTACCGAGCTCGAGTAATTGAAAAATTGTTAAGAATTCCAGGAAAGAAACGAAAAAACGTAGCTTTCCTGGGATTTTGTTTTTTGGTGGAAAATGGCAGAATCCGATAATGAACCGGATTCTGATTTTGGTGTTCACCGGGGAGACTTGATCTCGTTTGGAATCGCGCAGCAGGGCAATCGGCTTCTGTGTGTGGCGGTACTGTAACGATTCATAAAACAGCTGCCTGCCTGACCCCACAAACCGGCATCCTTTGCGTGGTCTTTGCATATACTGGAAATCAGAACAATGCAAAGACGCACAAAGAGGAGGATGCTGCCTATGCTGGAACAACTTCGACCGATGCAAAACGACCACACCCTGCTGTCGCCGCGCATCCCGCGTGACACGGAACACGAGCGCTACCACCCGGAACTGGAAGAGGAGCTGAAGGAATGCCTGTTCTGCCTCAAGCGCAACGAAATGATGTTTGATCTGGAGGTGGACACCGACCTGATCGAGCAGCGCATTTATGAGCGGCAGGCACTGCTGTGCCGCTACCGGTACTTACTGGCCCGTGCACGGGAGCTGGGGCTGCACACCGTGCTGACGAAATATCAGCCGCAGATATGACGGGGCGATTTATCGGAACAAAAATCTTGACAGAAGGCGTCGGATGTGTTATCCTAGTTCAAGATAAATGCATGGTGGGGCAGTCCCCCGGCATGAGGAAATTTTGAGAGTTAGAGAGGTTTCTACTATGGAACGTATTAAGACGATTGCTACTCGTGACCTGACCAAGAGCGTGAAGACCGGCGGCTGCGGCGAGTGCCAGACTTCCTGCCAGTCCGCTTGCAAGACCTCCTGCGGCGTGGCTAACCAGCAGTGTGAGAACAGCAACAAGTAATTTCTGCAAACCCTATGCCGCCTTTGCCGGGCGGCATTTTTTTGTGTATCAAACTGGAATGGAGTAAAACATGGTACATCAGTATCAATTGAACGGTTATAACATCGTGCTGGACACCTGCAGCGGTTCGGTGCATGTGGTGGATGACGTGGCCTATGACGTCATTGCCATGTATCAGGATCACACTGCCGACCAGATCGTCTCGGCTATGATGGACAAATACGGCAGCCGCCCGGACGTCACCGAAGAGGATCTGCGCCAGTGCATCGACGACGTGACCAGCCTGAAGGAAGCCGGCAAGCTGTGGAGCCCGGATGTCTACGAAAACATGGCGTTCGACTTCAAGAACCGCAGCACCGTGGTCAAGGCGCTGTGCCTGCATGTGGCGCACACCTGCAACCTGAGCTGCTCCTACTGCTTTGCCTCCCAGGGCCGCTACCACGGCGACCGCGCCCTTATGAGCTTCGAGGTGGGCAAGCGCGCCATGGATTTCCTGATCGAGAACAGCGGCACCCGCCGCAATCTGGAAGTGGACTTCTTTGGCGGCGAACCCCTGATGAACTTTGACATGGTCAAAAAGCTGGTGGCCTACTGCCGCGAGCAGGAGAAGATCCACAACAAGAACTTCCGCTTTACCATGACCACCAACGGTGTGCTGATCGACGACGATGTCATCGACTTCTGCAACAAGGAGTGCCACAACGTGGTGCTGAGCCTGGATGGCCGCAAGGAAGTGAACGACCGCTTCCGCAAGGACTATGCCGGCCGCGGCAGTTACGACACCATCGTGCCCAAGTTCCAGGAGTTCGTGAAGAAGCGCGGCGACAAGAACTACTACATGCGCGGCACCTACACCCACTACAACACCGACTTTACCAACGACATCTTCCACATGGCGGACCTCGGCTTTACCGAGCTGAGCATGGAGCCGGTGGTGTCCAAGCCCGGTGACCCCAGCGCCCTGACCGCAGAAGATCTGCCCATCCTGAAGGAGCAGTACGAGATCCTGGCCAAGGAGATGATCAAGCGCGACCGCGAGGGCCGTGGCTTCACCTTCTACCACTACATGATCGACCTGACCGGCGGCCCCTGCATCTACAAGCGCATTTCGGGCTGCGGTTCCGGCACCGAGTACATGGCCGTGACCCCCTGGGGCGACCTGTACCCCTGCCACCAGTTCGTGGGCGACCCCAAGTACCTGATGGGCGACATCTGGAAGGGCGTCACCAACACGGCCGTGCGGGATGAGTTCAAGCACTGCAACGCCTATGCCCGCAAGGAGTGCAAGGACTGCTGGGCCAAGCTGTATTGCTCCGGCGGCTGCGCAGCCAACTCCTACCACGCCACCGGCAGCATTACCGGTGTGTACGAGTACGGCTGTGAGCTGTTCAAGAAGCGCATGGAGTGCGCCATCATGATCAAGGTGGCGGAGAATCAGGAACTGGCTGCCCAGGGCATTGAGGTGCCCATTGAGCTGGGTTCCACCTGCAACGCCTGCGCAGACGGCGAAGCCTGCGAATAAGCATGGACACACCCATCGTGGATTTTGTGCGCGGCTATGCACAGTCCGGCACCTCCCGCCTGCACATGCCCGGACACAAGGGCCAGAGCCTGCTGGGCTTTGAGCCGCTGGACCTGACCGAGATCCGGGGCGCCGACGAGCTGTACGAGCCGGAAGGCATCATTGCCCAAAGCGAAGCAAACGCTACCCGGCTGTTCGGCACACAGCACACCTATTACAGCACCGAGGGCTCGTCCCAGTGCATCCGGGCCATGCTGTGTCTGGCACTGCAGGCCGCACCCCGGACCGGAAAACGTCCGGTACTGCTGGCGGCCCGCAACGCGCACAAAGCCCTGCTGTACGCTGCCGCACTGCTGGACTTCGACATCCGGTGGCTCTGGCCTGCGGCAGAGAATGCCGGGGCGCTGTGCAGCTGCCCTATCTCCGCACAGATGCTGACAACAGCGCTGCAGGAGCTGATCGGGCAGGGGAGTACCCCCTTTGGGGTTTACGTCACCAGCCCGGATTATCTGGGCGGAATGCAGGACATCCGGGCCTTGTCGGCTGTGTGCGACACCTTTGGGGTGCCGCTGCTGGTGGACAACGCCCACGGGGCCTACCTGCGCTTTCTGCCCGGAGAACCGTTGCACCCCATCGCACTGGGGGCGGCCATGTGCTGCGACTCGGCCCACAAGACCCTGCCGGTGGTCACCGGCGGAGCATATCTGCATCTGGGGGAGAACGCCCCGGTACAGGAGGAAGCTGCAGTGCGCGGTGCACTGGCACTGTTCGGCTCCACCAGCCCGTCCTACCTGATCCTGCAGTCGCTGGATGCCTGCAACCGGGTGCTGGCAGAAACCTACCCTGTGGGGCTGCAGCGGTGCTGTGCCCGGCTTTCTGCTCTGCGCGGGGAGCTGAACGCGGCGGCGCAGGCGGCGGGCTGCCCGGTGCCGCTGGTGCTGGATGGCCCGGGCCGGGAACCGCTGAAGCTGACGCTGGACGCTGCGGCCCTTGGCATGACCGGCACCGCGCTGGCGGATGCCTTGCGCGGCGGGCAGCTCGAGTGTGAATATGCCGACCCGCGTTATGTGGTGCTGATGTTCACCCCCTGCAACCCACCGCAGGACTACGCGCGCCTGCGCACGGTGCTCCGGCAGTGTCTGCACAGCCTGCCCGCAGCGGGCGGGCTCCTGCAGCCGGAAGAGCTGGCTGGGGAGTTCATGGCACTGGCGCAGCAGGCGCGGGCCCATTGCACCATCCGGCAGGCAGTGTTTGCCCCGCAGGAGCGCATCCCGGTGCAGCAGGCGCTGGGCCGCATTTGTGCGATGCCCACGGTGTCTTGCCCGCCGGCCATCCCTATCGCGGTGAGCGGGGAAGAAATCACCCCGGCGGCACTGGAATTGATGCAGCGCTATGGCGTGACGGAAGTCTCAGTTCTGCGCAGATAAACAAAAAACAAACGGCACGATGCAGCGATGCACCGTGCCGTTTTTCTATGAAAAGAGCTTTATTCGTTCTCGTCGGATGCGGCTTCCATGGCGTTGAACCGCTCCAGGAAGCTGTGCTCCACGCCCTCGGATTTGTAGCCGGGCATGGTGTCCAGCGCCACCGCATGAATGCTGCGGAAGATGCTGTTCTCGATGTTGGGATTGTCGCGCTTGAGGCGGCGCAGCAGGGTCTTGACCTCCTGCCGCTTGGAACCACCGCCGCCGTTGTCGCACATGGTGCAGTTCTCGGTAAAGCGGCAGGCGCACTGGATGAACTCCAACTCGTTATAGCGCTTCCAGGCCAGAATATCCTCTTCATGGATGCAGTACATGGGCCGGATGAGGGTCATGCCGGGGAAGCTGGTGCTGTGCAGCTTGGGTGGCATGGCCTGCAGCTGAGAACCGTAGAACATGCTCATGACGGTGGTCTCGATCACATCGTTGAAGTGATGCCCCAGCGCGATCTTGTTGCAGCCCAGCTCCTTGGCCTTGCTGTACAGGTGGCCGCGGCGCATCCGGGCGCAGAGGTAGCAGGGGTTCTTGTCGGTGTTGTTGGCCACGGCAAAGATGTTGCTCTCGAAAATGGTCACCGGGATGTGCAGCAGCTCGGCGTTGGATTCGATCTTCTGGCGATTGATCTCGTTGTAGCCGGGGTCCATGACCAGAAATACCAGCTCAAAGGGCACGTCGCTGTGGCGCTGCAGCTCCTGCATGAGCTTGGCCATCAGCATGGAGTCCTTGCCGCCGGAAATGCACACGGCAATGCGGTCACCGGCCTGCACCAGCTCGTAGCGCTTGACCGCCACGATGAAGGGGGTCCACAGTTCTTTGCGATATTTTTTGATGATGCTGCGTTCGATCAGCTGATAGGGTTCCAGAGTTTTTTTCATGGGTTACCTCGTTTTACGGTTGGGTCAGAGTGCGGTAGCAGGCATCGAAAGCCTGTAAAAATCCGGTGATCTCCTCATCGGTGGTCCGGTGGCTCAGGCTGATGCGCCAGGAGGAAAGAGCGTTGCGGCGATCGCGGCTCACGGCGAACACGGCCCGGGAGGGCAGGCCGTCGGACGAGCAGGCCGATTTGACCGAGACGCACACGCCATGCGCGTCCAGCTCCCGCTGGAACACGGTGCCCTTTACGTCCTTCACGCTCAGGTTCAAAATCTGCGGCACGGCGGCTTCTGGGCTGTTGATGCGCACTTTGGGGTAGTTTGCCAGTTCGGTGCGCAGGCGGGCGTTCAGGCTGCGCACCCGCTCCACCCGCTCCGGCAGCTCGGTCATGGCCTTGTCCAGTGCAAGTGCCAGCGAGCAGGCCAGCGCCACGGTGGGGGTGCCGCTGCGGTAGATGGTGGTGCTCTCGCCGCCGTGGATGAGCGGTTCCAGCGCGAGGCCCCGCCGCTTGACCAGCACACCGATGCCGTTCAGCCCGTAGAATTTGTGGGCGGTCAGGCTCAGGGTGTCGATGCCCTCAAACGCAGGGAGGGGCAGTTTGCCCACCGCCTGGGTGGCGTCCACATGCAGGTGGCAGTGGGGATAGTCCTTTAAAAGTGCGGCGATCTCGGTCACCGGCTGCACCACGCCCAGTTCGCTGTCCACGGCGGTGACGGCCACCAGAATGGTGTCCGGCCGCAGCAGCTCCCGCAGGTGGGCAAGGTCCACCGTGCCGTCCTGTTTGATGTCCACAAGGTCGATCTCGTACCCCTGCTCCTGCAGGGCAGTCAGAGTGCCGCTGACCGAGGAGTGCTCCAGCGGGGTGGAAATGATGTGTTTGCCGTGGTGACGCTCCAGCCGGGCGATGCTCTTCAGCGCAAAATTGTTGGCCTCGCTGGCACCGGATGTATAAATGATCTCCGCCGGCTGCACATGAAGGCTGCGGGCAATGCTCTGCGTGGCCTCGTCGATGGCGGCTTTGGCGGCGGCACCGGCCTGATGGCGGGAGTTCGCGTTGCCGGGGCAGCTGCGCTCCACCGCACAGAAGCGTTCCAGCACGGCCTCGTCCACCGGCGTGTTGGCGGAATAGTCCAGATAGATCATAGATCCTCCTGATCTTGTTCGGTATACAGATTATAATAGTAGGTAACATTATAGTGCGCTTTGGACCGGAATGCAAGAAAATTGGCAAAAAAGGTTGCGGGGCAGGCAAAAGTCTGCTATACTATCCAGTAAAGCCTGCCCGGCGGCCCGGTTTGGGGTGCGGGCGGACAGGCTTCTGGCCGGAACGGTTCCGGCGGTTTGGAAGACCCGGACGAAAGGAGAGAGCGGTATGCCGAATATGCATCGACTGCGCCGTTCTGTTTTTATTTTTCCGGGCGTCATTATTGTTCCCAATTCAGGAGGCACTGCCGTTCACCGCGGCAATGCCTCTTTTTTTGGGTCGATGCAGGAGGTATACAAAATCCATGAGTAAACAGATCGATTACTCCAAGGGCATTTACGACGCGCGCCAGCTGGGTGCGGGCCGGATGTTCATCCTGGGCGTGCAGCACATGTTCGCCATGTTCGGAGCCACCGTGCTGGTGCCGCTGCTCACCGGCCTGAGCGTTTCCACCACGCTGCTGTGCGCTGGTCTGGGCACGCTGCTGTTCCATCTGATCACCAAAAAGAAGGTCCCGGCCTTCCTGGGCTCCTCCTTTGCCTACCTGGGCGGTTTCTCCATCGTGGCTCCCATGCTGGCTGATGCAGACGGCAACCTGACCGTGGTCAACACCAAGATGCTGCCCTACGCCTGTGCCGCCGTTGCCTTCTCCGGCTTGGTGTACCTGGTGGCCAGCCTGCTGATCTCCACCTTCGGCATCCGCCGCATCATGCGGTTCTTCCCCCCGGTGGTCACCGGCCCCATTATCATCTCCATCGGCCTGATCCTGGCTCCCTCTGCTATCAAAAACTGCCAGACCAACTGGCTGCTGGCCTTTGTGGCGCTGGGCGTGGTCATTATCTGCAACATCTGGGGTAAAGGCATGGTCAAGATCCTGCCCATCCTGATCGGTGTGCTGGTGTCCTACGCGGTGGCTCTGGTCACCGGTGCCGTGGACTTCCAGAAGATCGCCGACGCGGCCTGGTTCGGCATCCCCCTGCACAAGGAGGCCATGGGTCTGTTTGCCATTGACGGCAGCCCGGAGTTCATCAGCGCTCTGTTCACCATCATCCCCATCGCACTGGCTACCATGATGGAGCATGTGGGCGATATCGCCGCCATCAGCGCCACCGTCGGCCACAACTATATCAATGACCCCGGCCTGAACCGCACCCTGCTGGGCGACGGTCTGGCCACCACCATGGCCGGCCTGCTGGGCGGCCCGGCCAACACCACCTACGGCGAGAACACCGGCGTGCTGGCCCTGAGCAAGATCTACGACCCGCTGGTCATCCGCATTGCCGCTGTGCTGGCCATCATCCTGAGCTTCAGCCCCAAGTTTGAGGCTGTCATCAACACCATCCCCACCGGCATCATCGGCGGCATCAGCTTTGTGCTCTACGGCATGATCTCCGCCATCGGTGTCCGCAATGTGGTGGAGAACCGGGTGGACTTTACCAACAGCCGCAACCTGATCGTGGCCGCTGTCATTCTGGTGTGCGCCCTGGGCTTCAACTCGGTGGGCGGCGTCAGCTTTGCCATCGCAGGCGTTACCATCAACCTGTCCGGTCTGGCCATCGCTGCCATTGCCGGCATTCTGCTCAACGCCATCCTGCCCGGCAACGACTACGAGTTTGACGCTGCCGACGGCTCCGAGGCTGCTTCCAGCAGCAACCTGCAGGTCTGATCTCCCTACAATAAAATAGATGCGTCCGAGGAAACCCGGCAAAGCGCATAGTTTTCTGGCAAGGTTTTTAGTGACCTTGCCAGTTTTTTGTAATTGAGAATAATTCTTAAAATTATGCTTGACTAACTAGGAATTATTCGCTATAATAGAGCCATGAGAAGGGCTGGTGAGTACCAACACCTGCACTTCGATTTCAAAATGAATCAATCAGAGAATGATGGAGGTCTGTTCTTATGAAGAAATATGTTTGCACCGTTTGTGGTTACATTGCTGAAGGTGAGATCCCGGCTCAGTGCCCTGTCTGCAAGGCTCCGGCCTCCGCTTTTGTGGAAAAGACCGGCAACACCTATGTGACCGAGCATGTGGTGGGCATCGGCAAGGCTGAGGGTGTGCCCCAGGAGATCGTGGACGGTCTGCGCGCCAACTTTGAGGGTGAGTGCAGCGAGGTCGGCATGTACCTGGCCATGGCCCGTGTGGCAGAGCGTGAGGGCTACCCCGAGATCGCCGAGGCTTACAAGCGCTACGCTTATGAGGAAGCTGACCATGCATCCCGCTTTGCCGAGCTGCTGGGCGAGGTCGTGACCGACAGCACCAAGAAGAACCTGATGATGCGTGCCGAGGCCGAGTGCGGTGCCTGCTCCGGCAAGATGGATCTGGCCAAGAAGGCAAAGGCCCTGAACCTGGATGCCATCCACGATACCGTCCATGAGATGGCGAAGGATGAAGCCCGGCACGGCCGCGGCTTCGAGGGCCTGCTGAAGCGCTACTTCAACACCGAAGTCTGATCAGGTTTCCCCAGTCATCCATTCTGCCCGCTGCACAGTGCGTCCCGCCGTGCAGCGGGCTTTTTGCGCCTTGACACACCCCGGCCCAGCGGCTTATACTGGAACCAACTGCACGAAAAGAGGGGACGGGAATGGACATACCTTCCAAAAACAAACCGGCAGCGGGCCGCTATGCGCTGCTGGATGAGCTGCGCGGGCTGGACCTGCTCAGCATGATCGGCTATCATGCCTGTTGGGATCTGATCTTTTTGTTTGGCATGTCTGCCACATGGTATACGGGCTGGCAGGGACACCTGTGGCAGCAGAGCATCTGCTGGGTGTTCATTCTGCTGTCTGGCTTCTGCCTGCCGCTGGGGCATCGCCCGCTGCGGCGCGGGCTGATCGTTTCCGGGGCGGGGGTGCTGGTCACGGCGGTCACGCTGCTGTTCATGCCGGAGGACCGGGTCGTGTTCGGGGTGCTCACCCTGCTGGGGGCGGCCATGCTCATCACCGGCCTTCTGCAGCCGCTGCTGCAAAAGATCCCGGCATGGGCCGGGCTGGTGGTGTCGCTGCTGCTCTTCGCGGCAACCTACCACACGCAGGATGGTTTCTGGCAGCTGGGCCCGTGGCAGATATTGCTGCCGGGTGCCTGGTATGCCAACCTCTTCACGGCGTTCTTCGGCTTTTTCCCGCGGGGCTTTTTCTCCACGGATTACTTTCCGCTGCTGCCCTGGCTGTTTTTGTTCTGGGCAGGGTACTTCCTGCATTTCTGCATGGGGCGGGCCCGCATGGAGCCGCTGCGCCGGTCGGTCTGTGCGCCGCTGGGCTGGCTGGGCCGACATTCGCTGGGGATCTATCTGCTGCATCAGCCGGTGATTTATGGGGGATTGCTGCTTCTGTTCCATGTTTTTGAGAAGTAAACCTTGACAAGCCTGCCAACCTGTGGTATTCTGTTGATGGTTAGAAAAAACTAACCACGAGAAATGCGTCGGCATCGTCCGGCCGCATTTTTCTGGAGCTGAAAGTTAGCGTAAACTAACGAAAGATTGATTGAGAGAGGTCGATTCAAATGAGCAAAGTAGCAATCGTATTCTGGAGCCAGACCGGCAACACCGAGACCATGGCAAACTGCATCGCAGAGGGCGCAGGTGCCAACGCCACCATCATCCCCTGCAGCGAGATGAACGCCGCCAAGCTGGGCGAGTATGATGTGGTCGCCTTTGGCTGCCCTGCAATGGGTGCCGAGCAGCTGGAGGAGAGCGAGTTTGAGCCGATGTTCTCGGATCTGGAGGGCTCGCTGAACGGCAAGAAGGTGGCGATGTTCGGCTCCTACGGCTGGGGCGACGGCCAGTGGATGCGCGACTGGGTGGAGCGTGCCCAGGGCGACGGTGCACAGGTGTTCGGCGGCGAGGGCCTGATCTGCAACGAGGCTCCGGACGATGACGTGCAGGCCGCCTGCCGCAAGCTGGGCGCAGACCTGGCTGCCTGGTAATCACAGACCGGGCGTCTCTTGACAAATGGGGTTTGTTCGTCTAAACTAATAGGACCGGTTCCGGCAGTTCTACTGCGGACAGCCCTGTACAGAAGAACGTAAATACATGCGGCAGGGGATAAGATGGGCGCGGTACAGCGCTCTCGGCCCCTGCCGTTTGGTTTTGGAAGGACAGTGTGTATGGCAGTGGTGGTGGCAGTTGGAGTGACAGCCTGCTTTGCGGTGCTGCGTCATGCAGTGCGCCGTGCAGCGGTGCGCTCAGGCCGGAAGCGGGAGTAAAAACAGCAGGAGGAATGGATCTCATGAAGGAGACTCCGAAGAACTTAGACAAAAAACGTGCCGACGAAAAATTGCTGGTGAGCGAGATGATCGCGCTTTACTGCCGCAAACAGCACAAAACACCCAAAGGGCAGCTGTGCCCGGCCTGTCAGGAACTGCAGGACTACGCACTGGCCCGCATTGACAAATGCCCGTTCATGGAGACCAAGACCTTCTGTTCGGCCTGCAAAGTGCACTGCTACAAGCCCGCCATGCGGGAGCAGATCCGCGCGGTGATGCGTTGGGCCGGTCCCCGGATGCTGCCGGTGCACCCGGTGCTGTCCGTGAAACATGTGGCGGTGACCCTCAAGGCAAAACGGGAAGCGCAAAAAACAGATGCATAATCGCCCGGCAGACGGGGCATCCTGTCTGCAGAGAGGTGATCAATATGGAAAACATCGGTGTTACCTGTGATGTCTGCGCATGCTGCCACAATGTGGCCGGCTGCAAATGTGACCTGCCGCAGATCAAAGTGACCGAGCAGTGCACCTGCAATACGCAGCAGGAAGGCACCCCGCACTACTGCCAGAACTACGAGGAAAAGTAATTCTGCACACAAGAAACAGCCCCCGCCGGGAGGAGAATGCCCGGCGGGGGCTGTTTGTCTGTAGAAAGGTTACCGCAGCGTCACGTTGCAGGTGGCAAGGCTGCGCACCAGGGTGCCGACGCTGTCCTTCATCTGGATGCCGGCAAAGCCCAGCGCAAAGGCGGCCTGCACATTCTCCAGCCGGTCGTCGATGAACACGCACTCCTCGGCCTTGAGAGAATACTTGTCCAGCAGGGCCTTGTAGATCTTCGGGTCCGGCTTGTTGACGTGCACCTCACAGGAAGCCACACCACCGTCAAAGCCGTCCAGCACGCCCCGGTCCCGGAGCAGGTCCAGCACATCCTGCGGGATGTTGCTCAGGTAGTACACGCAGTAGCCGTGGCTCTTCAGGCGGCGCACCAGCTCTTCCATCCGGTGCCGGGGCCGCAGGATGTGCAGCCAGTCATCCAGCACGCCCTGCACCTCAAAGGCACGGCCCGCAGCCCGGGCCTTTTCCAGCATCCGGTGGTTGCCGTCAAAGCGGGAGATGAGCCCGGCATCCAGCAGCTTCCATTCCTCGCTGCCAAAGGTCAGGTCGTAGACCTCTTCCTCGGTCTCGGCGTTGCACAGGCGGTCCACCAGATAGCCCCTGGGGTCAAAGTCGATCATCACGCCGCCCAGGTCAAACACGATACTTTTATACATACAAGCTGCCTCGCTTTATTCAGAGTTGATGGGGAACAGCTCCAGTATACCACAACCCGGCGGTGCTTTTCCACCGCTTTTTGCATGGACGCGGCCCGGGCCGCATAGGCTGGTGGCAGAGAGGGGAGAGGTGCTGTGACCATCCGGGAACTTTGCGAAAAGGAAGTTGTGCAGCTGGAGCAGGGGGTGTGCCTGGGCCGGGCCGATGATCTGGCCTTTGATCCCGCCACCGCCCGTCTGCAGAGCCTGATCCTGCTGGGGCGGCCCCGTCTGTTCGGCCTGCTGGGCAGGGAAGAGAACCTGACCATTCCGTGGCAGGAGATCGAGACCATCGGCACCGACGCAGTGCTGGTGCATACCCAGCTGCCCTCGGCTGCGCCCTCGAAGCCCGGGCTGTGGCAGAGCCTGCGCGCAAGGCTGGGGCTCTGAGCAGATTTTACAAAAAACGGGTAATTTTTTTGTAAAACAGGGGTGGACATTTTCGGAGGAATGACTATAATAATCGCAGAAGGCTTGTGCAAAAGCACGAACCGAGGAGATTCTGCTGGTAGATGTGGAAAGGATCGGACCCATGAATTCGTTGAAAACTCCCAAGCCGCTTCTGGTGGCCCGCATGGCGTTCCCGCTGGCGGCATCGCTGATCACGATGCTGCTGGGCGAGTGGATCGCCCGCGGTGCGCTGACGGCGGACACCGTTACAAACTTTATTTTCCCCCATGCCGAGGCCTATCTGCTGGCATGGCTGTTCCTGTTTCTGATCTGGCTGCTGCTGGACTGGATCTTCCGGCTGCCGCCCCTGTCTACGCTGGGCATGGCGGTACTGGGCTGCGTACCCTGCGCGGTGAATTTCTATACCCTGCAGCTGCGCGGTGAACCCTTCCTGCCCTGGGATCTGGCACAGGTGTCGGAGGCCGCCGGTGTGGCGTCCGCTGCCGGCATCAAGATCCAGACCAGCATGATCGTCACGGTCGTGGTGGAACTGGCGCTGATGGCGGGCAGCTTTTTCCTGTACCGTGGGCGGCATAAACAGCGCTGGCTGCCCCGTGTGGCGGGCAGTGCGGCCACCGCAGCGGCCCTGTGCCTGCTGATTTTTGGCGTGTATTTGCAGCCGGCCGTCTGCCAGGCCATCGGCATCGTGCCGGACGCCTGGATGCAGGACCGCTATTACCGCTACTATGGTGTTGTCACCGGCTTTATGACCAACCTGTCCAATCTGGAGATCGACAAGCCGGACAACTACTCAGAAGAGACGGTGGATGCCATTCTGGACAATGTGGACGAGAGCCGGAAGTTCTCCACCAGCCCGCTGTACCCCACCAGCTACGCGGCCACCACCGCCAAGGACGAGCAGGTAAAAAAGCCTACCATTATTTATGTGATGAACGAGTCCTACTGGGATGTGTCGGAGCTGGAACAGTACGGCATCAAGTTCGACACGGATGTGTCGGCCAACTTGCACGCCCTGCAGCAGACCAGCGCCTATGGTCGGGCCTACAGCCCCAGCTTTGGCGGTGGCACCTGTGATGTGGAGTTCGAGGCTCTGACCGGCTATTCGGCGTCCTTCCTGCCCAGCGGCTCCAAGCCCTATCAGCAGCACGTCACCAAGCCCATGTTCGCCCTGCCCAGCTACCTCAAGACGCAGGGCTACCAGACGGCCGCCGTGCACTGCTTCTGGGCCAAGTACTGGAGCCGCGACACGGCTTACCCCAACCTGGGACTGGATGATTTTATCAGTCTGGAAGACATGCATGGTGTGACCAAGGTGCGCAAACACTATTGGACGAACGGCCTGGTCACGGATGATTCCATGGCAGACCAGATCATCGGCCAGTATGAGAAGATGAAGGCATCCTCCGACGAGCCGGTGTTCCTGCACGCAGTCACCATGCAGAATCATACCAATTATAATAAGGACAACTACCCCGACGACCAGCGCGTGAAGGTGCTGGAACACCCGGCGGGCATGAAGGCCAGCACGGTGGGCGCGCTGGAGGACTTTGCCACCGGCATCCGGGACGCCGACGCCATGCTGGGCAAGCTGACGGCGTACTTCTCGCAGGTGGATGAGCCGGTCATTCTGGTGTTCTGGGGCGACCACTACAACCCCATCGACTCCAACTACGACGTGTACACCACCACCGGCTATGCCAGCGATTCCAGCGCGGACCCCCGCCTGCACCAGACCACGCTGCTCCTGTGGTCCAACTACAGTGACGCACAGGTGGACCTGGGCACCATTGCCGCCTACGACATCTCGCCGGTGATGATGAACCTCTACGGCCTGCAGCAGCCGCTGTACTTCCAGTTCCTGAACCGGCAGCTCCGGGTGGCCAGCCGCGCCTGCACCCGCGGCGTGACCATGAACCTGGACGGCACCACCACGCTGGAACCCACCGAGTTCCAGCAGCGCTGGACCCAGGAGCACTGGATGCTGCAATATGACCTGATGTTTGGCAAGGGCTATGCCCTCACCCGCATGGGGCTGGAAAGCGTGGCAGAGCCCGCCAAAGGCAAATAAGCAAAAATCCGGAAACTTTTTTGGACAAAACAGAGAAAAACTCTTGCAACCGTGCACTTTTTGTGCTATGATAACAAGGCATTACACACGCATCACTATGCCCTTTTGTGCCCTTTTGGGTGGAGGGCAGTCCGGAGCCGTCCGATACGGTGCCGGATCACGGTGTGCGGAGGCAAAACAATATCTGGAGGTATTTTACTATGGCAGTCGTTTCTATGAAGCAGCTTCTCGAGGCAGGTGTGCACTTCGGTCACCAGACCCGCCGCTGGAACCCCAAGATGAAGAAGTACATCTTCACCGAGCGCAACGGCATCTACATCATCGATCTGCAGAAGACCGTGAAGAAGCTGGACGAGGCTTACAACTATGTGAAGGAAGTTGCAGCTGAGGGCGGCGATATCCTGTTCGTCGGCACCAAGAAGCAGGCTCAGGAGTCCATCCGTGACGAGGCTCTGCGCTGCGGCATGCACTATGTCAATGCTCGCTGGCTGGGCGGTATGCTGACCAACTTCCGCACCATCCGTAAGCGCATCGACCGCATGGATCAGCTGGCTAAGATGAAGGAGAACGGCACCTTCGAGCTGCTGCCCAAGAAGGAAGTGGCTAAGCTGGAGCTGGAGATGGAGAAGCTGGACAAGTACCTGGGCGGCGTCAAGAACATGAAGACCCTGCCGAAGGCTATGTTCATCGTCGATCCTCACAAGGAGCGCATCGCTGTTGCTGAGGCCCGCAAGCTGAACATCCCCATCGTGGCTATCGTTGATACCAACTGCAACCCCGACGAGATCGACTACGTGATCCCCGGCAACGACGACGCAATCCGCGCTGTCAAGCTGATCGCTGGCGCTATGGCTGACGCTGTGCTGGAAGGCAAGCAGGGCAACCAGGAGGCCGCTCCCGCTGAGGATGCAGCAAACGCCTGATTTCCCATCTCACAACCAAACAAATAACGTGTAAGGGAGAATAACAAAAATGGCTATTTCTGCAAAGGACGTTATGGAACTGCGCAAGCAGACCGACTGCGGCATGATGGAGTGCAAGAAGGCTCTGACCGAGGCTGACGGCAACTTCGAGAAGGCAATCGAGATCCTGCGCGAGCGTGGTCTGGCTACCGCTGCCAAGAAGGCTGGCCGTATTGCTGCTGAGGGCATGGTCTACGCTGATTACTGCCCCGCTTGCAAGGTCGGTGTTGTCATCGAGGTCAACGCTGAGACCGACTTCGTTGCCAAGAACGACAAGTTCGTCAAGTTCGTCAAGGACACCACCAAGGTCATCATGGAGCAGAACCCTGCTGACGTTGAGGCCCTGATGAACTGCAAGATGGGTGATGAGACTGTCGATCAGGCTCTGAAGGAGCTGATCCTGGTCATCAAGGAGAACATCAAGGTCCGCCGTTTCGTCCGTTACGAGGGCGTCTGCTCTGCATACGTCCACGGCGGCGGCACCCACGGCATCCTGGTCAACTTCGAGACCACCAATGGCATCGAGGCCAAGGACGAGTTCGTTGCTTACGGCAAGGACATCGCAATGCAGGTTGCAGCTGCCAACCCCGGCTATGTTGACGAGGCTTCTGTCCCGGCTGAGGTCGTGGCCAAGGAGAAGGAGATCATGCTGGTCCAGATGGCTGGCGATCCCAAGACCGCCAACAAGCCTGAGGCTGTGAAGCAGAAGATGATCGAGGGCAAGATCAAGAAGTTCTTCAAGGAGAACTGCCTGGTCGATCAGGAGTTCGTCAAGGACGGCGACCTGACGGTTGCTCAGTACACCGCAAAGGTCGCAAAGGACCTGGGCGGCGACATCAAGATCGTCAAGTTTGCCCGCTTCCAGAAGGGCGAAGGCCTGGAGAAGCGTGCTGACGACTTCGCTGCTGAAGTTGCAAGCATGGTGAAGTAAGTTTTACTTCTAAGGCAAAACGGGAGCCGCAGTACCTGTTATGGGTGCTGCGGCCCCTTTTTGTTTGTGTTTGTGCGGCAGGTGTGCTATCATGGAGAAAAGAACCCTCTCAGGCATTTTTGTGCCGGGGTTATGACGAAGGAGAAATCTCTCTATGAAAAAACAAAATCTTACCCTTGCGGGCGTTCCGGCCATCCTGTACGGCGAGCGCAGCCGCAAGGTGTATCTTTATGTCCACGGGAAAAACGGCTGCAAGGAAGAGGCTGAGCGCTTTGCAAACACCGCCTGCGCAGCAGGCTGGCAGGTGCTGGCCATCGACCTGCCCGAACACGGAGCGCGCAGGGACCGCCCGGAACAGCTGCTGCCGTGGGCGGTGGTGCCGGAAATTCAGGCAGTCTATGCCCGGATGCAGCCGGTCTGGCCGCATATCCGGCTCTATGGGGTCAGCATCGGGGCATGGCTGGCTATGCAGGCATTGCGGGCAGAAAAGCCGGAAAAGGCCCTGCTCGTGTCCCCGGTGGTGGATATGGAAACCCTCATCCTGAGCATGATGCAGGGCGCCCATGTCACCGAAGAACAGCTGAAGGCAGCAGGGGAGATCCCCACGGAGATGGGAGAAACGCTTTCGTGGCCGTATCTGTGCTGGGTGCGGGAGCATCCCCTGCAGTGGCATACACCCACCCAGGTGCTGTACGGCGACAAGGATGCGCTGACCTCCCGTGCGGTGATGGAGCGGTTCCGCCGGCAGAGCGGGGCACATCTGACCATCCTGCAGGGCGGGGAACACTGGTTCCACACCGAAGTACAGCTTGCCGTGCTGCAGAGCTGGGAGGAACACCAGTGCTGAACCTCAGATATCAGAAAGCCACGCTGGAAGATCTGGAATTGCTTGTGACGGTGCGCTGCCGGGTGCTGCGGGCGGCCAATCTGCTGCCGGATGATGCTCCGTTGCCGGAGGTAGAGTGTCAGACACGGGCCTATTACCGGAAGGCTTTTGCCGAGGACACCCACACGGCATATCTCGTCTGGGACGGAGATACACTGGTTGGCACGGGCGCGGTGAGCTATTTTCAGGTCATGCCGACCGTTCACAACTCCACCGGTCAAAAGGCATACATCATGAACATGTACACGGCACCGCAGTACCGGCGTCAGGGTGTTGCGGCGCATACCCTTGCATTGCTGGTGGAGGATGCGCACCGGCGCGGAGTAACGGCCATCTCGCTGGAAGCAACCGCGATGGGCAGGCCGTTGTATGAGCGGTTTGGCTTTGTGTCGATGGAACACGAAATGGAACTGCCGGAAGAATAACAAAAAAACAGCCGCTGACGGCGTGAAACTGTCAGCGGCTGCTTCGTTTTTACGGATTCAGTTCAGCAAAAGCCGGAAGATCAGGCCTTGACTTCGCTGTTCTGTTCAGCCTTCTGGTAAGCCTTGAAGGAGTGGACCACGATGTTCAGGCCCAGAACGATCAGCAGGACAGCCAGGATCAGCTGCAGGCCGTTTGCGATGAACACAGCGCCCCAGGTGGTCTCGCCAGCGGGGATGGTCACAGAAGCGGCGGTGCTGATGGCCTTGACCATAGCGATCAGGCGCTGCACCAGAGCGGTGAAGGTGACGCACAGCATGATGATCAGCGGGGGGAAGATCATCTTGTTGCTGCGGCCGGTGACCTTCAGGAACACGCACAGGGTGGCCAGCACCAGAGCGCTCAGCAGCTGGTTGGCGGAACCGAACAGCGGCCAGATGTTGGCGTAGCCGATCTTGGTCAGGATGAAGCCGAACACCAGAGTGATGATGGTGGAGAAGTACACGTTGCACAGCAGCTTGCGCCAGCCCTCAGCGTGCTCCATGTCATCCACACTGAACAGCTCCTGGAAGCTCATACGGCCGATACGGGCCACAGCGTCCAGGCTGGTCAGGGCCAGAGCGGAAACGCACATGGTCATGAACACGGAAGCAAAGTGCTGGTCCAGGCCAAAGCCCACAAAGAAGCTGGCCACGCCACGGCTGAAGATCTGGAAGGGGGTGCCGTCGGCAGGGGTGCCGTCGGCGGCA
>UQDV01000006.1 GCA_900539945.1 uncultured Faecalibacterium sp. | reverse complement strand
TCAAGTATAATACCACACCTCCCGCCTTCTGTCAACACTTTTCGGCAAGTTTTTTGAGGAAAATCTGAGATTCCTTCATTTTCTTGTATCATGCCATGTAAAAAGCCGCCTGTGCATTGTTGCACAGGCGGCCCCTCTATTATATTACTTTATATAGAGAGTTCAGCGGATCTCGATGCCCAGCTTGAACTTCAGGTTGCCAAGGATCTTCTTGACGGCGCGCTCTGCTTCTTCGGCAGAGACTTCCTTCTTCGGGTCTGCAAGAGACAGGCTGAAGGCCATGCTCTTCTTGCCCTCACCGAGGTTTGCACCGCGGTAGATGTCGAACAGCTTGACCTCGCTCACCAGCGGGCTGGCCTTCTGGATGGTCTCTTCGATCTCGCCGCAGGTAACGGCCTCGTCGCAGACCAGTGCCAGGTCGCGCTTGACCGGTGCATAGGGGCTCAGCGGCTGATAGCGCAGCTCACCCTCCACACAGGACATGAGAGCCTCATAATCCAGCTCTCCCAGATAGATGTTCTGGCTGTCCTTCTGGTCCTTTGCGATCTCCAGCTCGGCGTTGATCTCGTTGGCCAGCTTGCCAAACACACCCAGACGCTTGCCGTTGCAATACACAGCGGCGCTGATGCCGGGGTGCAGCCACGGGGTGGTCTCGCGCTTATAGTCAAAGTGCAGGCCGAAGCAGTCTGCCAGTGCTTCCAATGCGCCCTTGACGGTAAAGAAATCCTCCTCCGGGCCAAAGGCACCCAGGCACAGGGTCTGGCGCTCGTGGGGATGCTCCTTGATGGGCAGTTCCTTGGCCAGATAGACCGGGGCCATCTCGAACAGGCGGCCCTCCGCGTTGCCCTTCTTGAGGTTGTCCACGATGACGTTCAGCATGGAGGGAGCCAGCAGGGTGCGCATGATGGACAGGTTCTCACTGATGGGGTTCAGGATGCGGATAGCCTTGCGGGCCTCATCCTCTGCCGGGAGGTGCAGCATATCGAACTCTGCGGTGGAGTAGAAGGCCAGGGTGGAAGCCTCGTAGAAGCCCTGCGCGGCCAGCAGGCGCTTGGCCTTGAGCTGCTGCTTCTGGTCGTAGTTCAGGCCGCCGTTGGTCACGGCAGCGGTGTTCAGGAAGGTGGGCACGATGTGGTCGTAGCCGTACTCGCGGATGACCTCCTCGGCCAGGTCCGGGAAGCTCTCCACGTCCTCACGGTACAGCGGGGCGGACACATCCCAGCTGCCATCTGCCTGCACGTCCACGGTGAACTCCAGACGCTGGAGGATGTCGATCATGGTCTGGTCCGGCACGGTGATGCCCAGGACACCGCAGATCTTGGCCGGGGTAGTCACGATGTGCTTGCGCTCCAGCGGGCGGCCGTCGGTCAGGTCATACTCCAGCGTGGTGATGTCGCCGCAGTCCAGCTCCTGGATCAGGTGCAGGGCACGGGCCAGGCCCAGCTCCGGAGAATGACGGTCCACGCCCTTCTCGTAACGGGCAGAAGAATCACTGTTCTGGCCCAGAGCGCGGCTGGTCTTGCGCACGCAGTCGCGGGCAAAAGTGGCACACTCGAACAGCAGGCTGGTGGTGTTTTCGTCCATGCCGGAGTTGGCACCGCCCATGATGCCGGCCAGAGCCACCGGCTTCTCGGCGTCGCAGATGACGAGGTTGTTGGGGTTCAGGGTGAACTCCTTCTCATCCAGGGTGATGATCTTCTCACCCTCGTGGGCACGGCGCACGTCGATGGTGCGGCCGGCCACCTTGTTCAGGTCAAAGGCGTGCATGGGCTGGCCCATTTCCAGCAGGGTGTGGTTGGTGATATCCACCACATTGCTGATGGAGCGCAGGCCGCACAGAGCCAGATGGCGCTTCATCCAGCGGGGAGACTCGCCCATGCGGATGTTGCGCACATAGTGTGCCATATAGCGAGGGCACAGGTCGGGCGCTTCCACCTTGACGGTGATGGGCGCGTCCGGCTCGCAGACAGCCTTGTAGTCCATGGCGGGCATGTGCAGGGGCTTGCCCAGAACGGCAGCCACCTCACGGGCAATGCCCAGCACGGACTGGCAGTCCGGGCGGTTGGCGGTGATGGAGATGTCGAAGATGTAGTCATCCAGACCCACCACCGGGGCAATGTCGGTGCCGGGGACGGAATCCTCAGGCAGGATAAGCAGGCCGTAGACCTCAGAACCCGGGAACAGGTCATCATTGAGGCCCAGCTCCTCACCGGAGCACAGCATACCGTTGGATTCCACGCCCTGCATCTTGCGGGCCTTGATCTTGATGCCGCCGGGCAGGGTGGAGCCATCCAGCGCAGCGGGCACGCAGTCGCCCAGCTTCATGTTGGCAGCACCGGTGCTGATGCGGATATCATGGCCATAGTCGCCGCAGTCCACCACACACTTGGTCAGGTGGGTGCCCTCCTGCTTTTCCATCTCCACGATCTTACCGACGACTACCTTGCTGATGCCGGCATCCAGCGGGATCAGCTCCTCCACTTCAAAGCCGCAGGAGAACAGTTTCTCCTCCAGCTCCTGGGCGGTAACGTCGATGTCTACGTATTCTTTTAACCAACTGAACGGTACTTTCATTGTTTGTTCTCTCCCCTCTTATTCGTGGAACTGCTTGAGGAACTGCAGGTTGTTCTCGAACATCAGGCCGATGTTGTTGATGCCGTACTTCAGCATAGCAATACGCTCGATGCCGATGCCGAAGGCAAAGCCGGAGTACTCGTCCGGGTCGATGTTGCAGTTCTCCAGCACCTTGCGGTTGACAACGCCGCCGCCCAGCACCTCGATCCAGCCGGTGTGCTTGCACAGCGGGCAGCCCTTGCCGTGGCACTCAAAGCAGCTCACGTCCACCTCGACGCTGGGCTCGGTGAACGGGAAGTAAGAAGGACGCAGGCGGGTGCGGGTGTCGGCACCGAACAGCTTCTGCACGAAGGTGTTCAGTGCACCCTGCAGGTCGCCCAGGGTGATGCCCTTGTCCACGACCAGACCTTCCATCTGGTGGAACATGGGGCTGTGGGTAGCGTCCGAGTCGGAGCGGAACACACGGCCGGGCATCAGGATCTTGATGGGCGGCTTCTGAACGTCCATGGTGCGGATCTGGCCGCCGGAAGTCTGGGTACGCAGCAGGAACTCCTCCGACAGGTAGAAGGTATCCTGCATGTCGCGTGCCGGGTGATCCTTGGGCACGTTCAGGCGGGTGAAGTTGTGGTCATCGTCCTCGATCTCCGGGAAGGTGCCCACCGAAAAGCCCATGCCGGAGAACACGTCGATGATCTGGTTGGTGATCAGGGTCAGCGGGTGCAGGCCGCCCATGGGGCGGGTCTTGGCGGGCAGGGTGATGTCCACCGTCTCGGCGGCGTTGCGGGCAGCCAGCTCGGCAGCCTTCACTTTTTCGGCGGCAGCGTCGTACTCGGCCTGCACCTTGGCCTTGAGCTCGTTGATGATCTTGCCCATGGCGGGGCGCTCTTCGGGTGCGACGGTGCGCAGATTCTTCATCAGGGCAGGGATCTTGCCGTTCTTGCTGAGGTATTCCTGCCAGAAGGATGCCAGCGTTTCCTTGCTGGAGACCTGACCAAGGCTCTCTTCGGCCTGTTTTGCCAGCTCGTCGATCATTGCTTGCATGGATGTTCTCTCCTTTTTCTACTTCGTGTTCATGAGCGGAGGCATGAAAAAAGCTCCGTCCCCTCTGCCTGTTCTCAGGCAAAAGGGACGAAGCTGTAACAGTCTGCTCCGCGGTACCACCCGGTTTCCGCCCTTTGCGCAAGCAGCGGGCGGCACTCAAACGCCGTAACGGGGCGCAACCGTCCTGTGCTAGTGGGCCGCAAAGCCGTTCGCGCAGGCCGCTCAGGAGCGAACTTCAGCCTGTCTGCACGCGGGGACCCTTTCAGCCGGTGAAGTCCCTCTCTTTGCTGTGCCGAACAAACCTACTCTCTCCGTCGCTGCGTTTGGGAGTATTCAGGTTTTATAACCGTTTTTATGTTACCACATTTTGCGGCGGTTTGCAAGCGGGGCGGGCAGATTTTGCGCAGGTTTCCGGTTTTGACTTGACATTTTGGCTTTGTCATGTTATATTCAGTGCAGCGCTTTGCATGGAAGGAGGGTACACCCGGATGGGCTGGAACGGCTGCGTTTTCTTTAAAAAAGGCAACCCCTAAGCATTTCCGGCTCGAAGTGTACCCATTTTTCTTCCGGCAAAGCGTGGAGCATCGTTTTTATGCGCCGCGCAGCTTTGCTGTGGGGCGTTTTTGTTTTGCCGGGAAATGGGGCACTGTTTCACGCAGAAGCAGAAAGGGTGTTCCCCATGAATCATACTATTCATTTGAAAAAGCAGCTGCGCTGCATCTATCTTTCCAATTTCTTTTCCGGCCTGCGCATCACGGATGCCGTATGGGTGGCGCTGCTGGCCGCCCGCGGGTTCTCGCTGTGGGAGATCGGCCTTGCCGAGAGCGTTTACCATATCGTCAGCCTGTTGTGCGAGGTGCCCAGCGGAATGGCCGCCGACCTGCTGGGGCGTAAACGGGCCCTTGTGGCGGGCGGTATCCTGGCAGTGCTGAGCAGCCTGCTCATGGCATTTGCGCCCGGCCTTTTCCTGATTTGTGCGGCAATGGGGCTGAACGCCCTGTCCAACACCATGTTTTCCGGCACCGATGCCGCTCTGACCTACGACAGCCTGAAGCAGGCCGGGCAGGAAGAACGGTATCTTTCCGTGGCCGCCAACCGCTCCCAGATCGGCATGCTGGCCAGCGCGCTCGGCTCCCTTGCCAGCACACTGCGGCGGTTTCTGCGGTTTTCCGGCTTTTATCTGGTGAGTGCGCTGTTCAGCAGCATTTCCACGCTGGCCATGCTCCTGCTGAAGGAACCTGTGGTCACCGAAGCACAAGCCGCCCGGAGTTCCCATTCCCTGCGAGAGCTGCCGGGCCAGTTCGCGCAGCTGGTACGGGACAGTGCCGCCGCCCTGCACGGCTGCCCGCTGGCGGCAAAACTCATCGCTGCCGATGCGTTCATCTCTATCCCCTGCTATCTGACCAAGATGTTCTTGCAGCAGCGGCTCGTGGAGCTGGGCTGGCCCACCGAGTGGCTTTTTCTGCCCTTGCTGCTGGGCGGTGCGGCCTGCGTGGCCGGTACCGAGATTGGCCGACGGGTACATCCCCACACCCTGCGGCGGTTCTACACGGTGTGTGCCCTGCTGGTCGGCGGCGGGACCTTTCTGGTCGGCGCGGCGCCTGCATGGGGCGGCATTCTGGGCATGATGCTGGTGCAGGGCGTGCTGGAAGTCTGGCTGCTCCATGCCGACCAGCGTCTCAATGCCCTGATCTCCAGTGATCAGCGGGCCACCCTCATCAGTGTGGACAGCATGGCCTACAGCATCCTGATGATCCCCGCAAGCCCCTTTGTGGGTGCCGTGGGCGATCTCTTCGGGCAGGCGGGTGCCGGGCTTGCCCTGCTGGGCGTCCTGACCGCTGCCAGCGGGGCGGCGGTACTGGCCAAGCGCCGGAGCTGAGTTTTACCACAAAACGCAAAAGACCGCTGCGGCCTCTGAAGTGTGCTCCGTCAAGCAAACAATAAAAACAATATAAGATCGAACCCGCCGGGTTTGAACCGCACCCCATTTGTCAGACCATAAGATCTGCTGTTCTGGAAATGGGATGCAGTTTGTTTTTCCGCCGGGTACTTTTTGTCTGCCAGGCAGGCACTTGTGAAGTCCGTTCATGCAAAAGTCAACATTCTTCATGTGCTCAGCATAAAATTCTAGGTTGCCCCCAAAGTATTAAGGTCACTGAGCGCTGTACACACTGCCCATCGTCCAGGAATTGTTAACCGAATACTTTGCATGGTTGCGCAGGTAGGTGAGCCAGGTGCCATAGCCGTTGCCAGCCGACAGGTGGATGCCGTCCGGGGCGGCCAGCATCTCTTTCAGGTTGCCCTCACCGTCGGCCAGGGCCTCCCACAGGTCCAGATACACGCAGCCCTTGCTGGCGGCCAACTGGGCCAGCTGCTCATTCACCCCGCGCAGCACATCGGAAGCAAGACCCGGCTTCTCGGCGGCCGCTTTCGGACGCACCGGCGGGACCGACTCCACATAGATCACGCAGTCCGGCCCCAGCGCCTCCCGCAGCATGTCCAGCATCTGGCCGTAATAGGCCAGGAACCGGTCGGAAGCACCCAGCGTGGTGAGGGTGTTGGTGCCCAGTAGGATATACAGCTTTTTGGGTTGGGCAGCGGCCAGCACATCCAGTGCGATCTCTTCCCCGCGGACGGAGCTCTTGACCGCCGCCCGGTTCACGATGGCATCCGGCCCCACGCCGGTGTAACCGCAGACCAGCGCCCCGCCCAGATTGATCTGGTAGTCCGAAAAGCCCACGGTCAGGCTGTCACCCAGAAAGGCCGCGTCCGCAAAATAGTTCAGGTCCACCTGCCCGCAGCTGGGCTGACGGATGACGCTGGCGTCGTAGGCCTTGACCACCGCAGCGGCCGCATCCTGCCGGGCCGGGCCAAAGGTCTCCAGCGTGACCGCCTGTGCGTCCCCGCTGCCATCCGGCGCGGTGCTGTCGCCGCTGCTGTCACTGTCTGCCGCTTCGCCCTGCATGGGCAGTGGTGCCAGAATGTCCTGTGCAATGCCGCTGGCCGCCGGCTCCGACTGTGCGTCCTTGGCCGATGCACCGTTTTCCAGAATGGCGGTAATGGCGTAGGCCAGCACCAAAATGGCCAGCACCACCCCTGCCAGGCGCAGCTTGCCGCTCACGCCGCCGTGACGGGCACGGTGCGATGTCGAATGATATTCGTGTGAAATCCCCATGGTTTTTGCTCCAGCTTTCTCGTTTTTACCCCCAGCGGCCGACACAGCCCGCCGCATCGGATGCAAGTGCTCCCATTCTATCATAATTTTTTTGCCTGTGCAACCAATTGGGTCTTGCATACAACAGGCAAAACAGTTACAATAGAGTCGTAGCAGTTTTTGCGCATTTTACAAAAAGCGCATTCACATGCTGCATCATTTTTGTACCACTTGCAAACTTGTTTTGTCAGCCGCCTTTGGTCTGTGTGCAGTGCAGGGCCGCAGTCCCTTTGCAGCAGGGCGGCAGACAACATCGGTTTGCAGGCGTTTTCTATCGTTCACGGTAAAGGATCAAGAAGGAGGTACTCATGGCCAAAAATGTGATCATTGGTCAGAGCGGCGGCCCTACGGCCGTCATCAATTCCAGCCTGGCAGGCGTGTACAAGGCTGCCTGCAGTCTGGGTGCCGACAAGGTGTACGGCATGAAGTACGGCATCGAGGGCCTGCTCAAGGAAGAGCTCATCGAGCTGAATGTCCTGCTGGACGACCGCATGAGCATTGAGCTGCTCAAGCGCACCCCGTCCAGCTATCTGGGCAGCTGCCGCTACAAGCTGCCCGACCCGGACACCGACTCCACCCCGTTCGTCAAACTGTTCACCCTGTTTGACAAGTACGACATCTGCGCGGTGTTCTACATCGGCGGCAACGACTCCATGGACACCATCGCCAAGCTCAGCCGCTACGGCGACCGGGTGGGCAGCAGCGTGCGGTTCATCGGTGTGCCCAAGACCATCGACAACGACCTGTGTCTCACCGACCACACCCCCGGCTACGGCTCAGCGGCCAAGTACATCGCCACCATTCTAAAGGAAGTCATCCGCGATTCTTCCGTGTATGACATCCGCAGCGTGACCGTGGCCGAGATCATGGGCCGTCACGCAGGCTGGCTGGCCGGTGCGGCCTGCCTGGCCGGCGGCGATGACTGTGAAGGCCCGGACCTGATCCTGCTGCCGGAGGTCCCCTTCGATCAGGACAAGTTCCTGGCCAAGGTGGACGCGCTGCAGCGGGTCAAGCCCAACGTCATCATTGCGGCCAGTGAGGGTGTCAAGACCGCCGACGGCACTTACCTGTGCGATCTGGTGTCCACCGCCGGGCAGCTGGACGCCTTTGGCCACAAGGCCGTGCTCAGCGGCACCAGCCGGTATCTGTCCGAGCTGATCCACGACAAGCTGAACTGCAAGAGCCGCGCCATCGAGTTCTCTACCCTGCAGCGCTGCGCCAGCCATCTGGCCAGCCGCACCGATGTGAACGAGGCCTATGCGGTGGGCGGTGCCGCGGCGGCAGCGGCCTTTGCGGGCGAGAGCGGCCGCATGATCGCGCTGGAGCGCATTTCCAGCTATCCCTATCAGTGCATTGCCAAGTCGGTGGATGTGCAGCAGGTGGCCAACCTGGAAAAGAAGGTGCCGCTGGACTGGATCACCCCGGACGGCATGCAGGTGACGGCGGCCTTTGAGGAGTACGCCCGCCCGCTCATTCTGGATGAGGTGACCCCCGTGTACGTCAACGGCACCCCGCGCCACATCCGCCTGTAATCCCCTTTTCCGCGTCTGTTTTCGTGCACCTGCACGTTTTATAAAAGCCGAAACAGCAAAAACAAAAAAGGAGAAATCATCATGGGTAAAAATGCAATCGTTGGTCAGTCTGGCGGCCCTACCTCCGTCATCAATGCAAGTCTGGCAGGCGTGTTCGAGAGCTGCAAGAGCCGCGGTGCCGACATCGTGTACGGTATGTGCAACGGTGTTGCCGGCCTGCTGGAGGAGCGCGTGGTGGACCTGTCCACCGTGTTGACGGACGATTTGGACATTGAGCTGCTCAAGCGCACCCCGTCCAGCTTCCTGGGCAGCTGCCGCTACAAGCTGCCCGACTGGCACGAGGACGAAGCCGTGTACAAAAAGCTGTTTGCCATTCTGGAAAAGCTGAACATCGGCTACTTCTTCTACATCGGCGGCAACGACTCCATGGACACCATCGGCAAGCTGGCCGACTACGGTGCCCGCATCGACAGCGACATCCGCTTCATGGGCGTACCCAAGACCATCGACAACGACCTGATGGTCACCGACCACACCCCCGGTTACGGCTCTGCGGCCAAGTACATCGGCGTGGTGATGAAGGAGATCATCCGTGACGCCACCGTGTACGGCACCAAGTACGTCACCGTGGTGGAGATCATGGGCCGCAACGCCGGTTGGCTGACCGCCGCCGCCGCGCTGGCCAAGAGCGACGACTGCGAGGGCGTGGACATGATCTGCCTGCCTGAAGTACCCTTCAACGTGGACCACTTTGTGGAGAAGGTGCGCGTGATGCAGGAGAAGAAGCCCAGCATCGTCATCGCCGTGTCCGAAGGCGTCAAGCTGGAGGATGGCCGCTATGTCTGTGAGCTGGCCGATGACGTGCACGCAGTGGACGCTTTCGGCCACAAGGCCCTGACCGGTACGGCCCGCTTCCTGGCCAACGTGGTGGCCCGCAATCTGGACACCAAGACCCGCTGCATCGAGCTTTCCACCCTGCAGCGCTGCGCCGGCCATCTGACCAGCCGCACCGACATCACCGAGGCCTATCAGGTGGGCGGTGCTGCCGCTAAGGCTGCCTTTGAGGGCGTGACCGGCCAGATGGTGGCCCTGAAGCGCATCTCCAACAGCCCGTACCAGTGCACCACAGAGCTGCACCCCATCAGCGAGGTGGCAAACCTTGAGAAGAAGGTGCCGCTGAGCTGGATGAACGAAAACCACACCCAGATGACCGAGGAGTTCCTGGAATACGCCCGCCCGCTGATCCAGGCCGAGCTGACCCCGCTGTACATCGCCGGTCTGCCCCACCACATCTACCTGAAGAAGCAGAAGTGATGGTTTCCCCTTTTGAACTGTTCTAAGGCATAAAAACCGCCCGCCCGGATGCATTTCCGGGCGGGCGGTTTGTTTATCTTATGGTTATACGGTCGCACCGACCTTCGGGGCACCGCCTGCGATCTCCTCGGCGGTCAGGGGCTTTGCCTCGGCCGGGGCATTCAGGCGCTCCTTGGCCACGGCCAGCATCAGCTTGATGCGGTTTTCCTGGTTGACCTTGGTGGCGCTGGGATCGTAGTCGATGGGGGTGATATTGGCGCCGGGGTACAGCGCACGGATCTTGTTCACCATGCCTTTGCCCACGATGTGGTTGGGCAGGCAGCCGAAGGGCTGGGCACACACGATGTTGCCGTAGCCGCCCTGCACCAGCTCGATCATCTCGGCGGTCAGCAGCCAGCCCTCGCCCATCTTGGCACCCAGCGAAATGATGCCCTTGGGCTTTTCCACCAGTTCCTTGAAGGGGCCGGGGGCGTAGAACCCGGCATCGCTCTCGGCCTTGAGCATGGCACGCTCGATGCTGTCCAGCCAGTTCAGGAACTGGTCGATGCCCACCTTCACGGCCAGCTTGCCGCCGTACAGGATGTGGTCCTCGCCCATGTTGAAGGCGCAGTACTGCACAAAGCCCATCAGGCCGGGGAAGTTCACCTCGCAGTCCTGGCTTTCCAGGAACTTCTGCAGGTCGTTGTTGCCCAGCGGGCTGTACTTGACGTAGATCTCACCGACCACGCCCACCTTGACCTTGGGCACCCGGGTGACCGGGATGTTGGCAAAGTCGGCTGCAATGAGCGGGAAGGTGTGCTTCATCTCCTTGGCGGTGTAGCCCTTGCCGGCCAGCAGGACCCGGCCCAGACGGGTGACCCACAGGTCCACCATCTTGTCGGCAGCACCCTTCTCGTTCTCATAGGGGGCCACCTGATTGCGCAGGGCGCACAGCATGTCACCGTAGAAGATGCAGGCCAGTGCGCGGCGGGCCAGTGGGATGGTCATCTGGAAGCCGCTGTCCTTTTCCAGACCGGAAAAGTTCAGGCTGGCCACCGGGATCTGCGGGTAACCGGCCTTGACCAGTGCCTTGCGCAGCAGATGGATGTAGTTGGAAGCACGGCAGCCGCCGCCGGTCTGGGTGATGAGCAGCGCGGTGTGATCCAGATCATATTTGCCGCTGTTCAGCGCGTCCAGGAACTGGCCAATGACCAGCAGGGCCGGATAGCAGGTATCGTTGTGGACATATTTCAGGCCCAGCTGTGCCACGGCACTGCCGCAGTTGCCCAGGATCTCGCACTTGTAGCCGTCGTAGCGCAGGGCGTACTCCAGCAGGCGGAACTGGGTAATGGCCATGTTGGGGATGAGGATGGTATGCGTTTTCTTCATCTCCGGGGTGAATTTGGGATAATTGTATTCCATAGGTTCCTCCTATGAGTTTATCTCTCGCAAATCTTGGCTCTCCCCTTGGGAGAGCTGGCGCGCAAGCGCCTGAGAGGGCGGATCTTTTCAGCGTCCTCGCCCTCTCCGTCACGGCTTACGCCGTGCCACCTCCCCCAAAGTGGGAGGCAAGAAAAGCGCATCTGAATCGTTATGCTTTTGCCTTTTCCTCGGCCACCTCGTCGCGCTCATCCAGCGCGGCAAACAGACTGCGCAGGCGGATGTTCACCGCACCCAGGTTGGTGATCTCGTCGATCTTGAGCTGGGTGTACAGCTTGCCGCCTGCCTGCAGGATCTCGCGGGTCTCGTCGGTGGTGATGGCATCCACGCCGCAGCCGAAGGATACCAGCTGCACCAGATCCATATCCTTCTGGGTGGTGCAGTATTTGGCGGCGGCATACAGGCGGCTGTGGTAGGTCCACTGGTTCAGCACACTGGTGGGGAACTTCTGCACCCGGTTGGAGATGCTGTCCTCGGTGACGACGGCAGCCCCGTGGCGGGTGATCAGACGGTCGATGCCGTGGTTGACCTCCGGGTCCACATGGTAGGGGCGGCCCGCCAGCACGATGATGCGCTTGCCCTGACGGCGTGCCTCGTCGATGATCTCGCTGCCCTTCACGCGGATTTTGGCCATATGGGCCTCGTACTCGGCGTAAGCGGCGTCGGCTGCTTCCTGCACTTCCTTCTCGGAGATGCCGCCAAAATACTTGGGCAGCACGGTCTTGGCCATCTTGTGCACAAAGTCCTTGGGGCGGTGGATGCCCACATAATCATAGATGAACTTTTTGCCTTCCAGCTCCGGGCAGTTGCCGGCCAGAACTTCCGGGTAATAGGCCACCACCGGGCAGTTGTAATGGTTGTCGCCCAGGCCCTCGTCCACGTTGTAGGTCAGGCAGGGGTAGAAGATGGCGTCCAGCTCCATCTGGCTCAGGGCCTTGATGTGGCCGTGGCTCAGCTTAGCCGGGAAGCAGGCCGTATCGCTGGGGATGGTGGCCTGTCCGGCCAGATACAGCCCGCGGCTGGACACCGGGCTGGTGTGCACCGCAAAGCCCAGCTTGGTCCAGAAGGCCCACCAGAAGGGCAGCAGCTCATAGAAGCCCAGGCACAGCGGGATGCCGATGGAGCCGCGCTTGCCGGGCACCGGCTTGTAGCTGGCCAACAGCTCCTGCTTGTAGGCGTACAGGTTCAGGCTGTTGTCGGCGCTCTTGCCGGTAACGGGCTTGTCGCAGCGGTTGCCGGAAATGTACTTGCGGCCATCCGCAAAGGTGTTGACGGTGAGCTGGCAGTGGTTGCCGCAGCCGCCGCACTTCACGCTGACCACCTTCTGTTCAAAGGCTTCCAGCTCCTGCTGGCTCATCATGCCGGAGGCGGTACGGTGGGCCTTGCTGCTCTGGCGCAGACCGTACAGGGCCGCACCGTAAGCGCCCATCAGACCGGCAATGTCCGGGCGGATGACCTCCACGCCCATCTCTTTTTCAAAGGCGCGGAGCACGGCTTCATTATAAAAGGTACCGCCCTGCACCACGATCTTGCGGCCCAGTTCTTCGGGGCTGGACGCGCGGATGACCTTGTACAGTGCGTTCTTGACCACGCTGATGGACAGACCGGCCGAGATGTTCTCGATGCTGGCACCGTCCTTCTGGGCCTGCTTCACCGAGCTGTTCATGAACACGGTGCAGCGGCTGCCCAGGTCCACCGGGCGGTCCGCAAACAGACCCAGGGCGGCAAACTCCTTGACGTCATAACCCAGGGCCTGGGCGAAGGTCTGCAAAAAGCTGCCGCAGCCGGAAGAACAGGCTTCGTTCAGGAAGATGTTGCTGATGGCACCATCCTCGATCTTGAAGCACTTCATATCCTGGCCGCCGATGTCGATGATGAAGTCCACATCCGGCATGAAGTACTTGGCGGCGGTGAAGTGGGCCACCGTTTCCACCAGACCGTAATCACAGCGGAAGGCGTTCTTCACCAGCTCTTCGCCGTAGCCGGTGGTGGTCACGCTGGCCACCTGCAGGCCGGGGTGTTCCTTGTAGATCTTGAGCAGCTGCTCCCGGATGAGGGGCAGCGGGTTGCCGAGATTGGGCTGATAGTTGGTGTACAAAATCTGGCTCTTTTCGTCCACGACCACCAGCTTGACGGTGGTGGAGCCGGAGTCGATGCCGATGTGCACCGGGCCGCAGTGGGCACTGAACGGCACATGCGGCACGCTGTGGGACATGTGCCGGGCGTGGAATTCCTCGTACTCCTGCTTGTTGGCAAACAGCGGCGGCTCGCTGGCATAGGTGGCCGTGGCGGCATACTTGTCCAGTGCGTCGGCCACATCGGTGAGCACAAAGGATTTGTCCGCATACAGGGCGGCCCCCAGTGCCACATACAGCAGGCTGTTTTCCGGGCAGGTGCCGGTCACGCCCAGCGCCTCGTCAAAGCTCTTGCGCAGCACGGTGCTGAAGGTGAGCGGCCCGCCCAGATACAGGATGTTGCCCTTGATGGGGCGGCCCTGTGCCAGACCCGCAATGGTCTGGTTGACCACGGCCTTGTAGATGCTGGCGGCAATGTCCTCGGTGCGGGCACCCTGATTGATCAGGGGCTGCACGTCGCTCTTGGCAAACACGCCGCAGCGGGAAGCGATGGTGTAGGTGCGCTGGGCCTGCTCGGCGGCCTTGTTCATCTCGTCGGCGCTCATCTTGAGCAGGGTGGCCATCTGGTCGATGAAAGCACCCGTGCCGCCGGCACAGCTGCCGTTCATGCGCACTTCGGTGCCGTTGGTCAGAAACAGGATCTTGGCATCCTCGCCGCCCAGCTCAATGACGCAGTCGGTGGCGGGCACAAAGCGTTTGACCGCCACGCGGGTGGAGAACACCTCCTGCACGAAGGGCACGCCGCAGCTGTCGGCCAGACCCATGCCCGCCGAGCCGGAAATGCTCAGCAGTGCTTTCTGCCCGTGCAGCTGCTCGGCGTCAATGCGGCGCAGCAGCTCCTGCGCCTTTTCCAGAATATGACTATAATGTCGTTCGTATGTAGAATACAGCAGGGTATCCTGCTCATCCAGCACCACGCACTTGATGGTGGTGCTGCCGATGTCAAGACCTACTCTCACGTTGTTTTTCCTCCTAAGGCATCGTCTGCCGGGGCACGCCCTGCACACAGACGGTTCAGTTTTGACTGCCGAAAATTGTTCGGTAACAAATCATCCTCACAGTTTGCATACAAGGTCATTATAAACCAAATTGTCGGCACATTCAATCTGGAGCCTTTATTTTACACGAAAAAAATAGTATTTTCCGCTCCAAAAGTTAAACATTTTGTGAACTTGCCGGACTTTTTGGTGCTGATTTTTTCTGTGGCAAAGGTTCTTTGCTGCGAGCAAAAAAGAGCACTGTACCGGGTGATACAGTGCCCCGTTTGCGTTGTTATGCCTGCTCAACTTTAAGCCAAGAGGTTTTTACAAAGTTTCCACACTCTATAAAAAGGGCGCAGAGCCTTCTGGTTTTCCAGAAGCGCTCCGCGCCTTTTTTCGTTGTCAGAACAGGTCCAGCATATTGTCGAGGTAGATCTCTTCCCGCACCTGCAGCTGGTGTTCCGGTTTGGTCAGATAGTACAACAGAAATTCCAGCACCAGCGCACTGCCAAGGCCCCGGCCCTCGATCTTGAACTGCGAAAAGCCCCTGGGCAGGTAGGTGCTGCGGATGTCCTCCACTCCGATAAAACCGGGGTTCCGCATTGCTTTGGAAAAGCGGTAGCCTTCCGCCGCACCGGGGGCCGTGCAGCGGTGCTCCGGGCAGAGCTCGCCCAGATTCCGGCGGCTGACGTTCTCGTAGCAGCGCCGACGGTCGGTGCAGCCGAACCAGCAGCACTCGTTGCAGAGAAATTCCAGCTTGTCCTTCTGCGGCTGCGGCAGGCTGTCCAGCTGCGCAAAGGCTTTGTTCAGGCGGAAGTCCGGCACCACATAGCGGAACTCCGGCCGGGCGGTTTCCGCTTCCAGCTGTGCAAACTCCGTGAGTACCTTGGTGGTGGAGGACACCAGATATAATTCCGGGTAGTGCTCCTGCAGATAATCCACCAGCAGGTCCGAATGCACGATGACGCCGTTTTGCACACTGCCCTGCGCGAACTGCGCGCAGAGGGCGTTGCATTTAGGGTCGGTCAGGTGCTCTTCCCGCAGCAGTGAATTGCTGAAGGTGAGCCGGGCCGAGATACCGTACTCCTGCGCAAGGGCCAGCACCTCCCGGGCGGTGTGTCGGCTGCAGCCGGTCCGTCCGCCGCCCCACAGGCAGTCGGCCGGGGCACCGTAAAGGGAGCCGATCTCGCACCAATCGTAAAACCAGTCGCGGTGCGTCCGGTACAGCGGCAGGAACACCCGGTACAGCTCGTAGAACTCAAACAGCCCGGGCAGGTGAAAATACGCTTTTCTGGGTTCCATGATCAGTCGTCCAGCCGGATCTTTTCCTTCAGCACCACGCAGCCGGCCATGGTGGCCAGTGCGGCAAAGGAGGCGATGGCGCCGGTGATGTGCTCCTTATACCAGCCAAACAGCGATTTTGGGGATGTTGTACCGTCTTGTGAGGAACTCATTGTGGAAACTCTCCTTTAAATTTTATCGTTCCTATTATAGCCCTTCCCGCCGGGGAGGACAAGACGGAATTTCACCTCACGGATGGCTTTTTTACAGTCGTCCGGGGGCCTGTCTTTTGGTTGTATTCAGTGGTCCAGCACGGTCTTGCCGGTCAGCGGGTCCGGGATGCCCAGCAGGGCCAGAATGATGGCCATGCGGATGTAGACACCGTTGTGCACCTGATCAAAGTAGGCGGCGCGGGGGTCGTTGTCCACGTCGGTGCTGATCTCGTCGATGCGGGGCAGCGGATGCAGCACCGGCATATCCGCCGGGGCCAGCCGCAGCATGGCTTCGTCCAGCTGGTAGCAGCCCTTCAGGCGCAGATACTCTTCCTCGTTGAAGAAGCGCTCCTGCTGGATGCGGGTCATGTACAGCACATCCAGATGGGGCAGTTCCGCTTCCAGATCATCGGTCTCGGTGTAGACCTGATGGGTGGGTTCCAGCGATTCGGTCTTGACGTAGCGGGGCAGGCGCAGGTCCTCCGGCGAGATGAACACAAAGCGGTTGCCCTCAAACTGGCTCAGCGCAGCGGTCAGGGAGTGGACCGTCCGGCCGAACTTGAGGTCGCCGCAGAAGCCGATGGTCAAATGATCCAGCCGCCCCTTGCGCTGACGGATGGTCATCAGGTCGATCATGGTCTGGGAAGGGTGCGCGTGGCCGCCATCGCCTGCATTGATGACCGGCACACGGGCATACTGGGCAGCCCGGAGCGGAGCGCCCTCCTTGGGATGGCGCATGGCGATGACGTCGGCGTAGTTGCTCACCACGCGGGCGGTGTCCTCCACCGTCTCGCCCTTGCTGGCGGAAGAAAGCTGTGCCCCTGCAAAGCCCAGCGTTTTGCCGCCCAGCCGCAGCATGGCCGACTCGAAAGAAAGCCGGGTGCGGGTGGATGGCTCATAGAACAGGGTGGCCAGGATGCGCCCGTCGCACAGGTGGGCGTAGGGTGCGGGGTTTGCTTCCATCCGGTCGGCAAGGTCCAGCAGGGCCAGCTGCTCGTTCCGTGAAAAGCTGTTCGGTTCAATGAAATGTCTCACAGCCATGCTCCTTTCAGCACGAACTTCTCGCGCTCAGCACCGGTGGAAACGAACTGGATCTCATGGTCCAGCTGCTTTTCCAGGAACTGCACATAGTTCTTTGCTGCTTCGGGAAGCTCGTCCCAGCGGGTACAGCCGGAAATATCCTGCTCCCAGCCGGGCAGCATGGTGACCACCGGCTCCACACGGTCCAGGTCGGACAGCGGGTCGAAGGCGGGGACCTCCACACCGTCCAGCTTGTAACCGGTGATGACCGGGATCTCTTTCAGGCTGCTGAGCACATCCAGCTTGGTCAGGGCGATCTTGTCGGCACCCTGCATGGCAAGGCCATAGCGGCTGGCCACACAGTCAAAGGGGCCCACCCGGCGCGGGCGGCCGGTGGCGGCACCGTACTCGCCGCCAGCCTTGCGCAGCTGCTCGTTCCACACTTCGCCCATGGCGTTCTCGGCCGCAAAGGGGCCGGCACCCACGCAGGTGGAGTAGGCTTTCAGCACGCCCACCACATGGTCCAGCTTGCAGTTGGGGATGCCTGCCCCCAGCGGTGCATAGGCCGCCAGCGTATTGGAGCTGGAGGTGAACGGGAAGATGCCGTAGTCGATGTCCCGCATGGCACCCAGCTGGGCTTCCAGCACGATGCGCTTGCCGCTGTCGTGGGCCTGCTGCAGGAAGGCCCCCACATCGCAGATGTACGGAGCAAACTGCCCGGCCTGCACCCGGCACCACTCCAGCAGAGCGTCGTAGCTCATGGGCTCCTGATGATAGCAGCCCGCCAGCTCCAGATTCTTGGATTCCAGGATCATGTGCAGGCGGTCCTGCACCCGCTTTTCGTCCAGATGGAGCAGGTCGCCCAGACGCAGGGTCTTTTTGCGGTATTTGTCGCTGTAGGCATAGGCGATGCCGCGGCGGGTGGAGCCGAACGCACTGCCCTTCTTGGCCAGACGGTCCTCTTCCAGACCGTCCTGCACCTTGTGCCACGGCATGGAGATGGTGGCCTTGTCAGAGAGTTTCAGGTTCTCCGGGCCGACGGTGATGCCGCGCGCCTCGATGGCGTCCATCTCCCCGGCCAGATGGTCCAGGTCGATGACCATGCCCGCACCCAGCACACAGGTCACCTCCGGGTGGAGGATGCCGGAGGGCAGCAGGTTCAGGATGAACTTGCCCTGCTCTGTGACGACGGTGTGCCCGGCATTGTTGCCGCCCTGATAGCGGGCAACGATGTCCGCATGTTCTGCCAGCAGGTCGATGACGCGGCCCTTGCCCTCATCGCCCCAATTGATTCCAGTTACAGCAGTCAGCATAATACTTCATTTACCTTCTTTTCCCATACCACTTTACGATACTTTTGGATTTCCCTCTTGCAATTTCGGATTGCAGTGCTATTATACGAGCAGAGGCAGAATGTGTAAAACGTATCTTCCACATGGCTGCAATGTAAATTTGATATGAATGGAGGCAGATGCCCATGTATGTGGACTGGGAATACTACAAGATCTTCTATTATGTGGCGAAGTATCAGAATTTTACCAAGGCCGCGCGGGTGCTGGGCAACAACCAGCCCAACATCACCCACTCGATGAACCGGCTGGAAAGCCAGCTGAACTGCGTGCTGTTCATCCGCTCCAACCGGGGCGTGACCCTGACTCCGGAAGGCGAGATGCTCTATTCCCGCATCGCATCGGCGGCGGTGCAGATTCAGGACGCCGAAGAGGAACTGAGCGCCAGCGCCACACTGGAGCACGGTGCCATCAGCATCAGCGCCACCGAGACGGCTCTGAACATCTATCTTTCCGAGAAGCTGCGGGCCTTCCACAACAATTTCCCCGGCATCCGGCTGCGCATCTCGAACCACTCCACCCCGCAGGCGGTGCAGGCCGTGAAGAACGGCGAGGTGGATTTTGCCATCGTATCCACGCCGGCCGAGGTGGAGCCTGGGCTGAAAATGGTAGAGCTGAAGTCCTTTTATGAGGTGCTGGTGGGCGGAAAGACCTTTACCGCACTGGCCAGCCAGAATCTTTCCCTGAAGGAACTGACCAACTATCCGCTGATCTCGCTGAGCGACGAGAGCATGACCCGCAGCTTTTACCGGCAGCTGTTCCTGGACCACGACGCCGTGCTCAAGCCCGACACCGAGGCCGCCACCACCGACCAGATGCTCACGCTGGTAAAAAGCGAGCTGGGCCTTGCCTTTGTGCCGGAACCCATGGCCCGGGAGCCGCTGCAGCGCGGCGAGATCGTCCAGCTGCATTTGCAGGAGATCATCCCCTCCCGCTCCATCTGCCTGGTCTACGACCACCACCGCCCGCTGAACACGGCGGCCCGGAAGTTCCAGCAGATGATCACCCAGACGACGGCACGGCATGCATGATGTTTTTTCATAAAGAAAGTGCCAGTGCACAAATCCTGTGCACTGGCACTTTCTGGTTTTTTGTTACTTCTTGCGCGGTTCGGTGCTTTCTTTCAGCTCCCGGTGCTCTTCCTGCAGCTCCTGTTTCAGGGCATGATTGATCTCCCGCGTTTCCTGCCGGATCTCGGTCAGGTCTTTTTCGATGACAGGGTTCTCTTCCAGATCTTCCCGGATGAACATCAGCGCAAAGCTGACCAGCAGAAAGCCGCAGCAGATCCAGATGGCCCGGCCACCCAGCAGCGCAGCGCTCCGGCTGCCGATGCCGGCCCCGATGGCAAACAGCAGAATGATGCCAAAGTACCGCAGCATCCGGTCCCTGGCCTGCGGTTCATGGGTCTTGTGCCAGATGCACAACGCCTCCACGCCGCTGCGCAGGTCACCGATGCACATGGTGCTGGCAAAGGCGTAGCCGTTCACCTTGCGGAAAGCCTGCACCTGCATGGCGCAGGCAAACGAGACGATGGCGTTGGCCAGCAGGTTCTGCTCCTGCGGCAGAAAGCCCACGAGGAACAGCAGCAGCCCTTCGCCCAGCACCACCAGCTGCCGCCAGTGGAGCGTGCGCATCTCCCGGAAGCGCTCCCGCATTTTTTCGGCGGTGAGCACCCCCAGCGCAAAGGCGCACAACGGCACCAGATAATGCAGCACCCGCTCCCAGTTGCCATCCATCAGGTTGGCGCTGAGCAGCACGATATTGCCGGTCTGGGCGTTGGCAAACACCTTGCCCCGGAACAGGTAGGTATAGGCGTCCTGCAGGCCGCCGGACAGTGAAAGGAACACGGCGGTGAGAAAGGATTCGGACATTTGCCCGTGATGACTTGTTTTCATACATACACCCTCTTTACGCCCCCATTATAATGCATTTTTGCGGCGCGGTTGATATCAGTTTTACATGCCGGATATGTATGCGGCACGCAGAGCCTCAAAACAGGGTGCAGAGCGCGGGCAGATCACACAAGCCCAGTCAGGGCCACCGCCAGCGGCAGGCTTTTTGCGGTGTGGGTCAGGGTTCGGTCACCACACGGTGTCCTCACCGTCGGCGCTGCAGGCGGCGGCCACGCGGCTGCGGCGGAACATGCTTTCCACCACGGCGCAATACTTGTCGGCCAGGCACACGATGAAGGCCTCGCGGCAGGTGGGCACATGGCGGAAGGTGAGCGGCCACATGTGGCTGGCGATGATGTCCTGCTCCTTTTTGGTGATGTGGAACACCCGCTGGGCGTTCACGCAGGCATAGCCCGGGTGCGAAAAGCCGTGCATCTCGAACAGGCGGCGCAGGCCGTGGAAGGTGCTGCGCTTGTGCCAGTCGTAGAGGTAAAAATCGTGCAGGAAAGCCCCCACCGCCAGCGAGGTCTCGTCGGCGTGCAGGTGCAGCCGCCGGTTGAGCCAGAAGCTCACCCGCACCACGTTCTTGCAGTGCTGGTAGGTGGTCACATCGCCGTGCTGGATAAACTCCCGCATGCGCTGCACCTGGGGGTTCTCATCGTATTGCTGCAAAATGGCATAAAGCTGTTCGTGTTCGGTCGTAGAAAGCTGCATGGGCGTTCTCCCCTTTCCGCCGTGAGGGCGGCAAAAAATGATCAGGAGCGGAGCTGCACCGGGTTGGAATTGCCGAAGTTTTCGGCCTGCGAAGGATTCTCCCGCTTCAGGGTCAGGTCCACCAGATACTGCTTGCCGTCGCCCAGTTCTTCCAGCTGGGCCAGCTTTGCGTTGGCAGACACCTCATCCGGGTACCACTGGATCAGGAAGAAGTTCTCGGCTTCCACACCGTAGTACAGCCACACGCCGTCGGCGCGCAGAAGGTCGTCGAGGTGGTCCACCTCTTCGCCGTCCGGCAGGCCGAGGCCCTCCTCGGCATACAGGTTCTCCGGCTCCACCTGGAGCATCTCGATTACCTGAATGGAGCTTTGCAGATATTCGTCCTGAGAAACGGCTTTGTCCGACCGGGTCCAGCCGGTGAGAAAAGCCTGCATTAGAAGGTCGCGCACCTTGATGCGCGGCAGAGTGGGATCATCCATAACCATTGGTCGTTCCTTCTTCCTGTTTGTTTCCGCTGACCAGTATACGGTTTTGGGCCGTGCAAGTCAACGGAATATTTGTGAATTTTTTGCAGGCACGCGAAAAACCGACGGCGTTTAACCGCCTGTCTCCCCCGTGCCCAGATGGAAATCAAAGGTGTCATCCAGCCACTCGCGGGCAAGGGTCAGCCAGCGGCTGCGGTGGGCGCTGGGGTAGTTCACCTCGGCGGTGCTCAGGCTGGTGCCGTGGCAGCCCTTTTCAAACAGATGCGCCTCGCACGGCACCCCGGCCCGGTGCAGGGCGCTGACCAGCAGCAGGGTGTTCTCCACCGGGACCGTCTCGTCCTCCATGGTGTGCCAGACGAACACCGGCGGGGTGCGGGGCGTGATCTTGTCCTCCAGCGAGAACGCCTGCTGCGCCGCGGGGTCCTCCCCGGCCAGCTGCACAAAGCTGCCCCGGTGGGCGTACTGCCCGGCCGTGATCACCGGGTAGCCCAGGATCACCGCATCCGGGCGGGGCGGGTCCGGCAGGCCCGGCACCGCCAGCACGGCCCCGGAAAGGGCCAGATGCCCGCCCGCCGAGAACCCGCACACCGCGATCTTATCCGGCAGCACATGCCACTGGGCCGCATTCTGCCGCACGAGGCCGATGGCCGCCGCCAGCTGCCGCAAGGGCAGGCCGTGCGCTGCATCGTCCCCCACGGCGTAGCGCAGCACTGCGGTGTGGTAGCCCGCCGCCGCAAACTGCAGGGCCACGGGGTCGCCCTCGCGGGCGCTCAGATGGCTGTAGCCGCCGCCCGGCACCACCAGCACCAGCGGCCGTTCCATGGCCAGCGGCATCGTCTCCACGCAGTCCCGCAGGTACACCGTCAGAAGCCCGCCGCCGGGCAGGTCCAGCTGTTTCAGCTGCATCACACATCCTCCTTATACACGCCGCAGCGGCCCTCCGGGTGGGCTGCAATGACCTCGGTGCACAGGTCTGCGCACATCCGGCACAGCTCCGGGCAGGGCCGCTTTTTGTAGTAGTCCGCCGTGCGGGCCTCGGCCTTCGTGCCGCCGGAAGGGGCCGCCCCGGCCTTTGCCAGAAGTTCCCGGCAGATAATACTGTCCCCGCCGTTGCGGGCACGGTACAGCCGGGCTGCCTCCTGCACGAGGGCATACATCCGGGATTTGTCCTGGGGGTCCGCAGGGTCGGCGTAGACCAGGCTCAGCACCGTGACCACCCCGCAGAACGCGCCGCACACTTCCCGCATCCGGCCGATGCCTGCCCCGAACCCGGCGCTCATGCGCAGGGCCATCTCCTCGGAAAGCCCCAGCTGCGGCGCAAATGCCGCCACCACGCTCTGGCTGCAGTTATATCCTTTTAAAAAATAGGCGTAGGCTGCCTCGCCCTGTTTTGCCATGATTTCACATCCTTTGCGGTTTATTATAGCACAAACCGGGGCATTTTTAAACTTTTTATGAAAGCCCTTGATTTTTGCGGCAAAGCGGTGTATATTAGCACTCGAAAGTTATGAGTGCTAAGTATTCGGCGGCAGTTTCTTGCGTCGAGTGCTTGCACTGAATCCAGATAAAAAAAGAGGTTTTGTACTATGGCCAAGAAAGAATTTCAGGCAGAGAGCAAAAAGCTGATGGATATGATGATCAACTCCATCTACACCAACAAGGAAATTTTCCTGCGGGAGCTGATCTCCAACGCCTCGGACGCCATCGACAAGCTGTATTATAAGAGCCTGACCGACGCCTCCGTGGGCATGAACAAGAGCGATTTCCGCATCCTGATCACCCGCGACAAGGAAAACCGCATCCTCACCGTGGAGGACAACGGCATCGGCATGACCAAAGCGGAGCTGGAAGAGAACCTGGGCACCATCGCCCACTCCGGCTCCCTGGACTTCAAGCAGGACAACAAGGACGAGAACATCGACATCATCGGCCAGTTCGGCGTCGGCTTCTACTCCTCCTTCATGGTGGCCGACAAGGTCACCGTCATCTCCAAGGCCTACGGCTCGGACGAGGCATGGCAGTGGGAGTCCTCCGGTGTGGACGGCTACGAGATGACCCCGGCTGAGAAGGACACTGCTGGTACCCAGATCATCCTGCACATCAAGCCCGACACCGAGACCGACCACTACGACAACTTCCTGGACGAGTACGGCATCGTGGCCATCGTGAAGAAATACAGCGACTATGTGCGCTATCCCATCCAGATGGAGCGCGAAAAGAGCCGCCAGAAGCCGGAACCGGACCCCAAGCCCGAGGACTACAAGCCCGAGTGGGAGACCTACACCGAGCTGGAGACCCTGAACAGCATGATCCCCATCTGGAAGAAGCAGAAGAGCGAAGTGACCGATGAGGAATACAACGCCTTCTATAAGGACAAGTTCGGCGACTATGCCGACCCCGCCCGGGTCATCGTGAGCCGCACCGAGGGCACTGCCAACTACAATGCCCTGCTGTTCGTGCCCAGCCACCGCCCCTACGACTTCTACACCAAGGAGTACGAGAAGGGTCTGGCCCTGTACGCTTCCGGCGTGCTGATCATGGAAAAGTGCGCCGACCTGCTGCCCGACTACTTCAGCTTCGTCAAGGGCATCGTGGACAGTCAGGACCTGAGCCTGAACATCAGCCGTGAGATGCTGCAGAAGGACAACCAGCTCAAGCTGATCCACAACGCTCTGGAAAAGAAGATCAAGAACGAGCTGCACGCCATGCTGGCCAACGACCGCACAAAGTACGAGGAGTTCTGGAAGGAGTTCGGCCGTCAGATCAAGTTCGGTGCCTACTCCGACTACGGCATGCACGCCGAGCTGCTGCGGGACCTGCTGCTGTTCTGGTCCGCCAAGGAGCAGAAGATGGTCACCCTGCAGGAGTATGTGGACAAGATGCCCGCCGAGCAGAAGTACATCTACTTCGCCGCCGGTGACTCCTCCGACCGTCTGGCCAAGCTGCCCTCCACCGAGCTGGTGCTGGGCAAGGGCTACGACGTGCTGTTGCTGACCGAGGACGTGGACGAGTTCTGCCTGCAGATCCTGCGCACCTATCCCCGCAAGGATGCCGAGGGCAAGGACGGCACCGTGGAGTTCAAGAACGTGAACAGCGGCGACCTGGGCCTGGAGACCGAGGAAGAGAAGAAGGCCGCCGAGGATGCCACCGCCGAGAACAAGGACCTGTTCGACGCCATGAAGACTGCTCTGGACGGCAAGGTGAAGGAAGTCAAGGTCTCCACCCGCCTGAAGGATCACCCGGTGTGCCTGAGCGCCGACGGCCCGCTGTCCATCGAGATGGAAAAGGTGCTGTCCAAGCAGCCCGGCAGCGAGGGCGTGAAGAGCGACAAGGTGCTGGAGCTGAACGCCAACCACCCCGTGTTCGCCGTGCTCAAGGCCGCACAGGAGGCCGGTGACACCGACAAGATCAACAAGTACAGCGCCCTGCTGTACGCACAGGCCCAGCTCATCGAGGGTCTGCCTGTGGACGACCCCACCGCTTACGCTGAGGCCGTGTGCAGCCTGATGAAGTGATCTCTCCCCGCGGGGGCAGACTTACTCCCCTGCCGCCCGCATGGATTCCCCCTTAACAAAACGACCGCGTTCCGCTATAATAGAGTGGAACACGGTCTTTTATTTTTATTGCGGAAAGGAACTCTGTTTCATGGAGCCGAGAAAACATTATTTTGCAAAGATCCCCACCATCGCCATCTTTATCGTGATGGCGATGTCCGGGCCGTTGGGGGTGCTGCTGTTCATCCTGAAGGGCATTGACCAAAAGGCCGAGAAAGAGGAGCAGGCCGCCTGCCCGGGGAATGCTTATACCCCACCAGAGCCTGCCTCCACCCGGAAGGAGGAGCCAGTCCACGGTCCGGATATGCCCACCCAGGAGCAGAAAAACGCCAAGCAATGGCACAAGAACATTGCCACCCTCTGCACCATCATGGGCGCTGTCTTTCTGTTTGCCGGGGTGATGGATGTGGTGGATGTCATTGGCGCGTGGCAGCTGATGCCCGACCCCGGGGAGCTGTTTTCCGATATCGTCATGGCCATTGGCGGCGGCGGTGCGCTGCTGACCGGCCTGCGGATGAACAGCACCCGCAAGCTGGAGCGGTTGCTGGATAACGTGGTGGGCGAGCGGGATAACATTCCTCTGCCGGAACTGTTTGCTGCCGCCGGGGTGGATGCCGCCCGGGGACGTCCTGCCGTGAAAAGCGCCATCGAGCACGGATACTTCGGCGCAGACGCCTACATTGACAACCGCACCGACACGCTGGTGGTGCGGGGCGCAGCACCGCAGCCGAAAAAGCCCGCACCCGCTCCGGCACCCAAGCCCCAGCCCGCCGCAGAGGACGAGTACGCTGCACTGCTGCGCCAGCTGCGGGAAGTGAACGATGCCATTCCTGACCCGGTGATGAGCCAGAAGATCTCCCGGCTGGAGGAGGTCAGCGAGCGTATCTTTGCGCTGGCACAGAAGGACCCGGACAAAAAGGCGCAGCTGCAAAAGTTTATGAACTACTATCTGCCTACCGCCCTCAAGCTGCTGAACACCTACGCCAGCCTTTCCCGGCAGACGGTGGAGGGCACGAACATTACCGAAGCCAAGCACAGCATCGAGCGCAGCATGGATCTGCTGGTGACCGCCTTTGAAAACCAGCTGGACAAGCTGTTCCAGTCCGATGCGCTGGACGTGACCACCGACATCGCCGCGCTGGAAGGCATGCTGAACATGGACGGCCTGACCGACAGCGCGTTCGGCAAATAATTCCATCCACAAAAACGAGGGAAAGCCCGCGGGCCTTCCCTCGTTTTGTTCTGTTCAGGTTTCTGCCAGCGCGGCCAGCACCGCCTTCTGCAGGTCGGTGACCGAGATGGTGCACAGGGCTTTCAGGTCGGCGTCGGAGCCGTCGGTGGGCTGGGCGGCGATCTCCGCCATGGTCTTGCCCTTCAGGGTGCTGCAATAGCCCTCGGCGTGCTCGTACCACTCCTTGTGCAGGGCACTGGCCTCCCGCAGGCCGTACTTGTCGCCCTGCTCGTTCTTGGTGTACACCGGCTCTTCCGGCCCGGAGACCGTGCCGTCCGCGCTGACGGTCAGCTGCGGCTGGGTCATGTCCCCGATGGCGCTGGTCACCCGGCCATTGCTGTCCACGGACAGGGCCGCCAGCGTGATGTCTGCCTGGACGTGGGCGTCCTGGTCATCCGTGGCGGCAAGGTTCTGGGGCAGGTCTGCCGCGATCAGGCTCAGAGTCGCCCGGTCGCCCTGGGCGGCTCCCAGTGCTTTGGCCTGTTCGCAGGCGCGCACCACGGCGTCCCGGTAGCGGTCCACCGCGATGGTGCAGCCGGACACAAGGTCGGCGTCCTGCGGCTTGCCGTTTTCATCCGTTTTCAGCTTTTTCACCTCGTCCGGGGTCCTGCCGGTCAGGTAGTCGGCAAACCAGTCGGCCTGCTCGGCCCACCCTTTGCCGAGGGAGGACGCCGCCGCCAGCGGGTAGTCCTTCCCTTTTGTGCGCTTGGACCGCACATCCTCCGGAGTGGTCACGCTGCCGGTGCTCCCGCCGGAGACCGAAAGTTCCAGCTCGTCCAGCATCACGTCGGCCAGTTTGCCGTCGGCGTCCAGCACCACAGCCGCAGCGGCAGTGGTGATCTTGCCGGCCCGGTCGCTGCCTGCGGCCTCGGTCACAACGCCAAGACCGGTGCGCCAGGCCTGTTCCTGCCCGGCTGTAGTGCCGCTCATGGCACCGGACCCACTGCCGCTCATGGACCCGGCTCCGCTGCTGCCCGGAGCGCCGCCCCGGCCGCAGCCGGTCAGCGCCAGCGCCGCGGCCAGCGTACAGCCCCAAAACACCCGAAAAACCTGCTTCATGGTACACTTGCTCCTTTTGCTCCCGCGCAGCCGCACGGGCTTTGGAGCTAGTGTGCCCCCTGCCGGGGCAATTATGAGCGTGCCCTTACATCAACGGGCTGAGCAGGCGCAGCACGCTGTCCAGCAGGGTGCCGGGAATGCTGGTGCGGCAGTCCGAAATATGGATCTCGCGGCACTGCGGCAGGGTGGCCCGCACATCGTCCCGCAGGGCAGCCACCTGACTGTTGTGCTGCAGCAGCACGCCGCACTCAAAGTGCAAAAACAGGCTGCGGTAATCCATGTTGATGCTGCCCACCACGGCTGCCCGGTCGTCGCTCACCCAGCACTTGGCGTGCAGGAAGCCCGGGGTGTACTCGTAGATGCGCACCCCCGCCTGCAAAAGCGGCAGGTAGTAGGAGCGGCTCAGGCGGAACACCAGCTTCTTGTCCGGGATGCCCGGCAGCACCAGCCGCACATCCACCCCGCGCTTGGCGGCGTTTTTCAGCGCATCCAGCATCTCTTCGCCCACAGCCAGATAGGGCGTGTAGATATACACATACTGCTCGGCCCGGGCCAGCAGGTTCAGGTACACCGTCTCCGCCACCGGCTCTTCGTCCAGCGGGCTGTCGGCGTAGGGCTGCACGATGCCATCCTGCACCGGGTGTGCACTGTGCTGGGGGCGGAAGGCGCTGTAGTCCGTCTCACTGGGGCGGAAAGCGTTCCAGAAGTTGAGGAACATCACGGTGAAATTCCACGCAGCATCGCCCTCGATGCGCAGGGCGGCGTCCTTCCAGTAGCCGAAGCGCTGCTCCGCGTTGATATACTCGTCGGCCAGGTTCACGCCGCCGGTGTAGGCGATGCGCCCGTCGATGACCACGATCTTGCGGTGGTCGCGGTGGTTCATCACCAGCGAGAGCACCGGCACCACCGGGTTGAAGGGGATGCACCGGATGTGCGCCCGCTCCATGCGCACCACAAAGTCGGTGGGCAAGCCCAGCAGGCTGCCAAAGTCGTCGTAGATCAGGCGCACGTCCACCCCCTGCGCGGCCTTGCGCCGGAGGATGGCTTCCACGCCGTCCCACATTTTGCCGGTGTGCACGATGAAATATTCCACAAAGATCGTGTGCTCGGCCCGCTCCAGATCCCGCAGCAGCTGGGGGTACATAGCTTCGCCGCAGGCAAAATACCGCGCGGCGGTGTTCTTCCAGGCCGGGTAGCGGCCGTACCGCGCCAGATAGCGGCTCATGCCGAGGCCGGAAGCATCCAGTCCGGCCACCTGGTCCGGCTGCTGGACAAGATCAGCCCTGTGGGCCTCGTCCACCGCCTGCAGCTTGCTGCGCAGCTGCTTGGCCGGGCGCTTGTTGCCAAAGGAGAGGTACAGTGCCCCGCCCAGCAGCGGCAGCACCCCCATGAGCGCGATCCAGCCGATCTTGTAGGCGCTGTTCTCGTCCTTGCGCACGAGGTACAGCATCATAAGCAGACTGAGCAGCTGCAAGCCGACGTTGACCCACACGCGGCCGGTGGTGAGGGAGAAAAACGCCCACAGCAGCCATGCCACCTGCAGGGCCACCAGCACCACCGTGATGGTGATCCGATTGAGGATGCGGCTGAAAAATTTTACGATCGGCAGCCGGAACATCAGGCTCCCTCCTTTCGCTCTGCATGATAATATACGTCAGTATAGCGCGGTTTGTGCGGTTTTGCAAGGGATGTAAAAAAAGCCAGCCGGCAAAGCCTTTGCAGGCGGTGCCGGTTGGCATGGTTTGCGGGGTGCGGCTGCTTATTCTGCCGTTTTGCGGCGCAGCAGACTCATGGGCGGCAGCTCCGGGGTGGGCATGGTGTATTTTTCCATGGCGTGAGGGGTGCTGTCCACCCGTTCCCCGGCCTCGTTCTCGATCCACTCCGGCGTCAGCGGGATGCTGCGGCCGTCCGGGCAGAGGGCTTCCAGCGTATCGCCCAGGCTCCACTTGCCGCGCTGCTGGCAGTGGGCCACGCCGTTCTCCCAGCGGTCCACCGTACCCACGAACTCCCACTCGCGGATGTAGGTGGCGCTGTCGGTGGCCTGTTTGGCCTGCTCGCGGCCAAAGTAGAAGCCCGGCGAGTAGTGGCGGTGGCTGGTGCGGGTGAGCTCCTCGTAGACCTCAGCCGGCAGCTCAAAGTTGTCGTTGGCGGGGTCGGCCAGATAGGCATCCAGCGCCTTGCGGTAGGCGGCGGTCACGCTGGCCACATAATAGAAGGTCTTGGCGCGGCCCTCGATCTTCAGGCTGTCCACACCGGCCTTGCAGATCAGGTCGATGAAGGGCGCGGTGCACAGGTCGTTGGCGTTGAGGATGTAGCTGCCGTTCTCGTTCTCGCCGATCTCGTACAGCTGGCCGGGGCGGGTCTCCTCGCTCAGGTAGTACTTCCAGCGGCAGGGCTGGGCGCACTGGCCCCGGTTGGCGTCGCGGCCTGCCATGTAATTGGACAGCAGGCACCGGCCGGACACGCTCATGCACATGGCACCGTGCACAAAGGCCTCGATCTCCAGTTCCGGCGGGGTCTTGTCGCGCAGGATGGCGATGTCCTGCAGGGACATCTCGCGGGCCAGCACCACGCGCTTGGCACCCAGGTTATAGGCGGCGCGGGCGGCGGCCCAGTTGGTGATGCCGGTCTGGGTGGACATGTGCACGTCGATGTCCGGGGCAACGGTCTTGCAGGCATCCAGCACGCCCAGGTCGGCCACGATGAAGGCATCCACACCGGCCTTGGCGGCCTCCTTGATGGCGTCCGGCAGGCGGTCGGCTTCCTCATTGGTGGGCAGGGTGTTCATGGTCAGGTAGACCTTGCGGCCCCGGGCATGGGCATAGATGACGCCCTCGGTGAGCTGCTCCGGCGTAAAATTGGCCGGTGCAGACCGCATGCCGAACTCCGGCAGGCTGCAGTAAACGGCATCGGCACCGTAGTTGATGGCATAGCGCAGGCGCTCCAGATCGCCCGCCGGGGCGAGCAGTTCCGGGATTTGCAGCATAGTTGATATTCCTCTCTTTTTTCAGAAAATACGATTTGAAATGTCCGCCACTTCGCTCTGGACATATTTAGCGGAAGAATTATTTTTAGATTCGCGTTTGTCGCGCTCTGCGGAGCGCTCCAAACGCATTTTCACAGGAAGGGTCGTAACGGGCAGCTTCAGCCGTAACGGACAACTTACCCTCTTATTTCACCGTTTTGTTCACGTCCGCTGCGGTCTGGCAGTTGGCGTTGTGTTCGCTGAGGGTGCGGGCATAGTAGTAGCTGCCCTTGAGGTCGGTGACGAAGAAATAGGCGTCCTTTGCTTCCTCGTCCGGCTCCGGGCTCAGCGCTGCCCGGATGGCAGCGATGCCGGGGTTGGAGATGGGGCCGGGGGTCAGGCCCGCCGTATGATAGGTATCATACGCAGAGACGATGTTTTCCGGGATATTGTCCCACCCGCCGTAGTAGGGGGCCACCCAGTTCCAGAGGTAGTTGTTGTCGGCGTCGCTCTGGATGTGGCTGGACGTGTTGCTCTGCAGGCGCGGATAGGGCGAGCCCTCGGCCAGACGGTTGCGGAACACCTGCGCCACGTTGGAGTCCTGGCTGTTGCCCGCTTCCTCCTGCACAAAGGAGGCCAGCGTGACCAGCTCGTTCAGGGTCATGCCCTGCTCCTTGAGCTTCGCATACATCGCATCGGTGATCTGCGCGTCGAACTGCGCATAGAACGTTGCCACATAGTTGTGCACGGTGTCGTCCTTCAAGAACTCGTAGGTCTCCGGGAAGAGATAGCCCTCGCACTTCATGAAGCGGTCCGGGGCGTCCTTATCCTCCGGAACGTACTGCCAGAAGGTGTACGCGCTGAAATCGCCCTCGTTGGCTTCCTTCAGAAAGTCCTCGGCGCTGCACAGACCGGCTTCCTCCATTTTCCGGGCAATGGCGATGGCTGTGGTGCCCTCCGGGATGGTGATCCGCACGGTATCTGCCTTGGCATAGGTGGAAAGGGCCGCAATGATGGCATCGTAGGCGTTGGCCCCGGTCTGCAGGGTAAAATCGCCGTACTGCAGCTTTGCCGCAGCACCTTTGTGCCCCACATACCAGCGGAACAGATAGGCCGAGCGGATGACGCCCGCGTCCTTGAGCTCCTGCGCGATGGCGGCAACGCCGCTGCCCTGGGGGATGCTGACGGTGACCTCGGTGCCGGGCTTTCCATTGCCGTGGATCTCGTTGTAGGCAAACACCCCTGCTGCTCCGGCGGCCAGCACCAGCAGCAGTACCACTGCCAGCAAAATCTTCACGGCACCGCCTTTTTTCTTCGGGGCGGTGTGTCTCTCCTTGTGTGCCATACGCACCTTCCTTTGTTGTTTTTCTGCGTCTCAGCCTTCCAGCATCAGGCGCATATAGCTTTCCGATACGTCAAAGGGCTCCCCGTCAAAACGGATCATGCCGTACTCCTGCCGGGTGCCCTCCCCCAGGAACAGAGACTGGGCGGCACCCACCGTGATGACGGCCTTTTCCACGATGACTTCCTTCTCGCGGGCGGCTTCCATGAGCACCTCGGCGGCGCGGTCGTCCTCGGCCATGAGCTCCACGAAATACAGGGTGTCCTCCTTGCGGAAGTACACGCCGTAGCCCCGCTCGTTGGCCACGATGGTGGCCCCGCGGGAATACAGGTCCCCCAGCACCACGGCCATGCGCTCCGGGGTGAACTGCACCGTATCGGGCCAGAACTTCTCCCGCAGCTCGCACAGCTTCTTGGCGGTAACGCTGTCAAACTCGGCCTGGCTCCACAGGTTGCGGGCCACCTCCCGCGGCAGGCAGCGCAATGCAAAGGCGCGGGCAAAGCCCTTGTCCTGCAGCAGAGCGGCCTGCTCCGGGGTGGCGGGCACGGCCACGGTAAAGCCTGCGCCCCGCAGCTTCTGCTGCGCGCACAGGTAGTCCAGCAGGCCGGCCAGGATCAAACTGCCCTGCCCGCACAGGCCGTAGAGGTAACTGCCCTGCCGCCCCTGCAGCGTGACCGGTACCGCCAGTGCCACAGCGGCAATGGCGTCATTTTCCTCGGCCACATAGACATTCTGCTGCCCTGCAAAACGCTCCACGGCGTTGGCCGCAAATTCTTCCGACTCGCCGCGCTCGCGCTGCCACAGCGCCAGCACAGCCGCCTTGTCGGATGGCTGCATCAAACGATACATCTGTCAGGATGCCCCCTCTTATCGTATTTTATGTGCGTGTCCGGCCTGTCAGCCGGGCGTATGATCGGTCAGCAGGCTCGCCCTCTCAGTCACCTGCGGTGACAGCTCCCCCAAAGGGGGAGCCAAGAACCTGACCGCAACGTTTCTTGCCTCTCCCTTTGGGAGAGGTGGCATTGCGAAGCAATGACGGAGAGGGCGAAGTTGCCTCAGAGAAACTCCCGATGCACCTGCCTTTGCTTTGAATTATTTCAGCTGGCCCAGCACGATGCCCTGCACCTCGGCCTGGATGTCCTCGATGCTGCGCATGGCGTCGCTGTGGGTGCAGTGCACCGTGGTCCAGCCCAGATGCTCCGCGCAATACTCGGCGGCGCGGCGGCTGCGGGCCAGATACTCGGTATCTTTCTCGTGCACGTCCTTTTTGCTCTCGTCACCGTGGTAGCGGGCGGTCATCAGCCGCTGGCTGACCGCCGGGTCCACCTGCAGGTAGATGACGCTGTCCGGTGCGGGCAGGCCCAGCAGATGGAACTCGTAATCGAACAGCCAGTGCAAAAACGCCTCCCACTGCTCCGGCGGGAGCTTGGAACACTGGTGCACCGCGTTGGAGGTGGTGTAGCGGTCGGCAATGACCACGCCGCCCTCCTCGTAGAAGCGGCCCCAATCGGTCTTGTAGCTGGCATAGCGGTCCACCGCAAAAAAGCTGGAGGCCGCGTAGGCGTTCACATCGTCCGGTTTTGAGCCGAACTGCCCGGCCAGATACATTTTGATCAGGGCGCTGGAATCGCTGGCGTAATCCGGGAAGGTGACCTCCCGCACCGGCAGGCCCTGGCTGGCCAGGTGCTGGGCCAGCAGCTTTGCCTGTGTGGCCTTGCCGCTGCCGTCCAGCCCCTCGATGACGATCAGCTTGCCCTTGCTCATACGGCAACACCTTCCTTGATGGCGGCATATTTTGCACGCACCTCGGCGGTTTTGCCGCAGCACATCTTGCCCTCCGGGCAGGGGCCGCTCACGCAGGCCGGGCCGGACTTTGCAAAGATGTGGGGTGCCACCGGGTACACCAGTTTGAACATTTCCTCGGCAAGCTGGCGGATCTCCCACTGGGCGCGGCTGCAGCAGCGCAGGTGGAAAAAGTTCTGCAGGCTGCGGGCGTTCATTGTGACCACCATTTTCGTCTCGCAGGCGTTGGGCAGCACAAAGCGGGCGTCCTCATTGGCCTGCTTGCCGGCCTTGGCGCGGGCTGCCTTTTCCGGCATGCCCTCGGCCATCAGGCGGGCGGCGTGGCCCTCTTCCAGCTTGTGGGCAAGGTCAAGGTAGCGTTTGGCGTCCTCGTTCATGCTCTCAAGGAAAGCCGCCTTTGCCTCCGGGATGGCTTCGATCTCCGGCGGCACCACATAGCGGAAATCGTCCAGGCGCACATAGCGCTGGCTCTGCACGCTGAAGGATGCGATGCGGTGGCGGGTGATCTGGGCCAGCAAGGTACGGCTGACCCCCTCGATGCCAAAGGTGAAGCTGGCGTGCTCGATGGGGCTGGCGTGGCCCAGGTCGCTGAGCATGGTCAGGAACTTTGCCGTCTTTTCCTCGGTCAAGCCGTCCAGCAGGTCGGTGATGTGGGCGTCGGAGTAGCACAGCTTGGCGGCAGCCGCCACCACCTTTTCCGGCTCCGGGGTATGGGCGATCAAACGAACTGTCATCATTTTGTGTCATTCCTCCGTTGTGATTTTGGTCAGCGGCGCAAAATTGGCCATGGTCTTTTTGATGCCGACCTTTTCAAAGTTGATCTCCACGATCTGGTCTCCGGCCGCAGGCTTGACCTTGAGCACGGTGCCCCGGCCAAAGACCTTGTGCTCCACGATGTCGCCCGGCTCGTAATGCTTGGAGCCTGCGGGCGCTGCCTTAGCAGCCGGTGCACCGGTAAAGCTGATCTTTGCGGCCGGGGTCTTTGCGCCCGCGCCGGAATACCCGGCACCGAACCCGCCCGAACGCACCTTGGGCTGGGTGGAACTGTTGCCGTAGGCGGCACCGTAGCCGGAAGAGGAAGTGCCCCGCCCGGCATAACCGGAGCCGAACCCGCTGCGCTCCCCGGCGTTGTACTCGCGGTTCAGGTAACCGCCGCCGGAGCGGGAACCATAGCCGCCGGAACCGTAGCCCCCGGCGCTGCGGCCCCAGCCGGAAGGCCCGGAGTACCCGGACGCGCCGCCGGGCACGGTGTCGCTGTAGCTGCTGCCCCAGCCGCCCAGACGGGAACGCTGTTCCAGCACCGGGCTGCGGGTCTCTTCGATGTACTCCGGCTCGATCTCGCGCAAAAAGCGGCTGGGCTCGTTGCGCTGGGTGCGGCCGTAGAGCATGCGGGTGACGCTGTTGGAGATGTACAGTTCCTTTTTGGCGCGGGTGATGCCGACGTAGGCAAGGCGGCGCTCTTCTTCCAGGTCCGCCTCGGAATACTTGCTCATCTCGCTGGGGAACACGCCCTCTTCCATACCGATGAGGAACACATAGGGGAACTCCAGCCCCTTGGCCGAATGGATGGTCATCAGCACCACCTGGTCGGCGCTCTCGTTGTAGCTGTCGATGTCGCTGATGAGGGCGATATCTTCCAGATAGCCCTCCAGCGTGGCGTCCTCGCCGTGCTGGTCGCAGTAGTTCTTGACGTTGTTCACCAGCTGGCCCAGGTTCTGCAGGCGGTCGGCGGCGTCCTCGTGGCCCTTGGCGGCGTCGGCTTCCAGCATGGCCTTGTAGCCGGTCCGCTCGATGACGTCGGCGGCAAAGGCGTCCAGCGTCTTGGTCTCCAGCGAATCCTGCAGGTTCTGGTAGATCTGCCAGAATTTCAGCAAGGGCATCACAGCCCGGCTGAGCTTGGCGTACTGGTCGGCGTGGCCGATGATCTCCAGCATGCTCACCCCCTGCTGGGCGGCAAGGTCTGCAATGACCTCCACCGTGGTGTTGCCGATCTTGCGGGCAGGCTCGTTGATGATGCGGCGCAGGCGCACGTCATCGCGGGGGTTGGCCACGATGGACATATAGGAGTGGATGTCCTTGACCTCTTTGCGGTCGTTGAAGCGCTGGCCGCCCACGATTTTGTGGGGGATGCCCGCGCGGGTGAAGTAGCTTTCGATGGGGGCCGACTGGGCGTTCATGCGGTAGAGGATGGCGTGGTCGGCCAGATGACCGCCCGCCTTGAGGTGCTGGCCGATGACGTCCGCAATGTGCATCGCTTCGTCCTGCTCGTTCTCGGCGGTGTACACCTGCACCTTGTCACCCTCGCCGTTATCGGTCCACAGGGTCTTGCCCTTGCGCTCCGTGTTGTGCTGGATGACGCAGTTGGCGGCGTTCAGGATGTTGGAGGTGGAGCGGTAGTTCTGCTCCAGCCGGATGGTCTTTGCCCCGGGGTAGCACTTTTCAAAGTTGAGGATGTTTTCAATGGTAGCCCCGCGGAAGCGGTAGATGCTCTGGTCATCGTCGCCCACCACGCAGATGTTGCGCTCCGGGCCGGTGAGCAGGCTCACCAGACGGAACTGCGCCACACTGGTGTCCTGATACTCGTCCACCAGCAGGTATTTGTATTTGGTCTGGTAGAAGTCCCGCACGTCCGGGTGCTCTGCCAGCAGCTGCACGGTCTGGTAGATGAGGTCGTCGAAGTCGAAGGCACCGGCCTCCTTCAGCCGCTTTTCGTAGGCGGCGTAGATGCGGGCCGCCAGTGCGCCCTTGGTGTCCTTGGCGGGGTTGGCAAGGGCCTGTTCCGGGCTGACCAGCTGATCCTTCCAGCGGCTCATCTGGTTGATGGCGCTCTTGATGGGGAAGAACTTGTCATCCACGTTCAGGTCCTTGTACACCGCCTTCATCACCCGCTGGGCGTCGTCGGTGTCGTAGATGGTAAAGCTGCGGGGGTAGCCGATCTCCTCCGCCCAGCGGCGCAGGATGCGCACACAGGCCGAGTGGAAGGTGGAGGCAAACACCTCGTCGCCCTCTTCCCCGCCCAGCATCCGGCGCAGGCGCTCCTTCATCTCCCCGGCCGCCTTGTTGGTAAAGGTGATGGCCATCACGTTCCAGCTGCGCACGGCGTTCTGCCGCAGCATACCGTCCAGCCAGCCGGGCGCGGCGGTGCCGGTCATGATGGCACTGCGCAGGGCCTTGACGTCCTCTTCGGTGGCGGGGCGGGGCAGCTGTTTTGAGCCGTGGGCCGCGCCAAACCGGATGAGGTTGGCAATGCGGTTGACCAGCACGGTGGTCTTGCCGCTGCCGGCACCTGCTAGGATGAGCAGCGGGCCGTCGGTGGTAAACACAGCCTGCCGCTGCATCTCGTTCAGGCGGCCGAACTGCTTTTCAATATAGGTATCGCGCAGAGCGCAGAATTCTTGTGTCAGATCTGTTGCCATGGGTTCCCCTGTCTCCTTTTATTGTCAAAGAACAGTATACCACATTTTCAGGAAATTGAGAATAGCCGGTGCGATTGCAGGCGGCATTTGCGCGGAAATTTTGCGGCCCATTTTCTGCGCGGAGGGCTGGAACCACCTCCGCCCGGTTCCGGCTGTGCAATTGCTTTTACCGGCAGGCCGGGAGGGCGCTGTCCGTGGTTGGTTCACACGGCTTGACTACTGTAGTAGAACAGATGATAAAGTGACAAATATTTAATTTATTATCGTTTAATTTTGTCAGTTTATCAACTTGCGAAAGTGACCCGATTGATAAAGTGAGGTCACTTTATCAGCCCCCTGTCAGTTTATCATGCTGATAAAGTAAGTTTTTTATCGATGTGTCGTCTGAAATCAGTCACTTTATCAGATAACGCTTCTCTATCAGAGCTTGCACAGTGACAAAACAAAACCCGCCCGGCAGTACAGGACCACCGGACGGGAACGTTTGTTTTTTCAGGGAATGCTTAGCCGAAGATGTTGATCAGAATACCAGCAGCAACGGCAGAACCGATAACACCGGCCACGTTGGGGCCCATGGCGTGCATCAGCAGGAAGTTCTGCGGGTTCTCGCTCTGGCCCACCTTCTGGGACACACGGGCGGCCATCGGCACAGCGGAAACGCCTGCGGAACCGATCAGCGGGTTGACCTGGCCGCCGGTCACGGCGTACATCACCTTGCCGCACAGCACACCGGCTGCGGTGCCGAAGGAGAAGGCGATCAGGCCCAGCACGATGATGAACAGGGTGCGGGTGTTCAGGAAGGTGTTTGCACTGGTGGTGCAGCCAACAGACAGGGCCAGGAAGATGGTGATGATGTTCATCAGCTCATTGCCGGCAGTCTTCTGGATGCGATCCGTCACGCCGCACTCCTTCATCAGGTTGCCCAGCATCAGCATACCCACCAGAACGGCGGCATCCGGGACGATCAGGGACACGATGATGGTGACCATGATGGGGAAGATGATCCTCTCGGTCTTGGAGACGGTGCGCAGCTGCTTCATCACGACGGTACGTTCCTTCTTGGTGGTCAGTGCCTTCATGATGGGCGGCTGGATGACGGGCACCAGCGCCATGTAACTGTAGGCCGCCACAGCGATGGAGCCCAGCAGCTCAGGAGCCAGACGGGAGGTAACGAAGATGGCGGTGGGGCCGTCGGCACCGCCGATGATGGAGATGGCAGCGGACTGCTTCTGGGTGAAGTCCACCAGACCGGTAGCGGCCAGCAGGCGGGCACCCATGTAAGTACCAAAGATGCCGAACTGTGCGGCAGCGCCCAGCAGCAGACTCTTGGGGTTGGAGATCAGCGGAGCAAAGTCGGTCATGGTGCCGATGCCCAGGAAGATCAGCGGCGGATAAATGCCCAGCTTGACGCCCATGTAAAGCATATCGGCAAGGCCGCCGTTGTTCAGGATCTGGACCCACAGGGGGTGTTCCAGACCGTCACCGACAAAATATTCCATGTGGATGACGCCGCTGCCCGGCAGGTTTGCCAGGATCATGCCGAATGCCATAGGCAGCAGGATCAGGGGCTCGAATTCCTTCACGATGGCGAGGTACAGCAAAAAGCAGCCCACGCAGATCATGATCGCGTACAGGTAGCCGCCGGGCTCACCGAACCGTGCAAAGCCGGAACTTTGGAAAATACCGACCAGAGTATCAATAAACTGTGTCATGTTCTTCCTCCTGTGTTAAAACGGGGCCGTGGTGTCGTTCACACCGGCCTTGCCCCAGCCGTTGGTGCCGCGGCGCACCGCCTTGAGGGTGTACTTGCCATTGCCCATTGCGTGGATGGCGGCCATGATGGCAGCCACCACATCACCGGGAATGCCTTCCTCCACCTGGGGAGCCGGAGCAGCGGCCTGCTGCACCGGGGCAGCGGGCTTTGCAGGGGCGGCGGGCTTGGAGGCAGCAGCCTTTGCGGCAACCTTCTTCTTGCCCAGACCGTCGAAGATCTTGCCCTCCAGCGTGATGATCGCCATCAGCAGCACGAGGATCAAGAACACCAGCACGATACCGGTAACGGTAACGACGACGTCAAAACCTAAATCCATGGTTTTTCCTCCTGTTTCTCAACGATTCGCAGCCGGTGCAGGCACCGGCCGCGAAAACACGATTTGGGAATAGTATACCTTATTTTCCCATTTAATTCAACAAAAATGGACAAATTTTCTTTTTTTTCCGCAACATTCTTACCGGCGGCCGATGCGCGGGGTGGCGTCGGTGAAGCCGGTCTCCAGCTTGTCGCCGATGCCAAGGCTCATGGCCGTGCCCAGGGCCACGCAGTTGACGGGGTCGGGCGAGACGGTCACTTCCACCTTCAGCTCCTGGGCCAGATACTCGGTCAGGCCGTGCAGCTGGGCACCGCCGCCGGTGAGCATGACGCCGTTGCGGTAGATGTCACCGGCCAGCTCCGGAGGGGTCTTTTCCAGCACCTGGTGAGCCGCGGTGCCGATCTGCTCGCTGAGCATCATCACCGGCTCGTACAGGTCATCGGTGGACACGTTCACACGCACCGGCAGGCCGGTGAGCAGGCTGCGGCCCTTGATCTCCATGGTCTCGTGGAAATCGGTCTTTTGCGGGCAGCAGGCCACATGCTTTTTCAGCTCCTCGGCGGTGCGCTGGCCGATGGCGATGCTGTACTTGTTGCGCACATGCTTGAGGATCTCCTCATCGTAGTGGTTGCCGGCCACCCGCACGCTGGTGGCCTTGACCTTGCCGCCCAGGCTCAGCACGGCGATGTCGGTGGTGCCGCCGCCGATGTCGATGATCATGCGGCCGTCCGGCTGGGTGATGTCGATGCCGGAGCCGAGGGCGGCGGCGATGGGCTCGTCGATCAGGTACACCTGACGGGCACCGGCGGCCACCACGGCCTCCACCACGGCGTCGCTCTCAATGCCGGTGATGGCGGCGGGCACGCACACGGCCACCCGGGGCTTGACCATATGGGAGCTGTACACCTGCTTGACAAAGCGGCAGATCAGCTCCCGGGTCATGGTGTGGTCGCTGATGACGCCGTCCTTCAGCGGGAAGATGGCGGAAATGTAGTTGGGGGTGCGGCCTACCATGGCCAGGGCCTTGTCGCCCGCCTCCAGCACGGAGTTCTTGCGGGTGTCCATGGCCACCACGCTGGGCTGGTTGAGCACCACGCCCTTGCCCTCCTGCGCGATGATGATGGTAGTCGTACCCAGGTCGATGCCGATATCGTTCTGTGCCATAAGTCGTTCGTTCCTTTCTCTTGTGCCTCTATCGTAAAAAGCCCGCCGGGCGGGCAAAAATCAGATCAGAGTTCAGTATAACATAGTTGCGGCAAAAAGTATACAAGTTTTGCAGCCTTCATTCCTCCACACGCACCTGCTCCGGCGGCAGCTCCGCCTGCAGCAGGGCGCACAGGCCGCTGTAACGCAGGTTCTGGCGCACATTGCTCATCATGCGGTTGGCCACGTCCCGCCGGCCCGCCACGATGCACAGCTTGCGTGCGCGGGTGACGCCGGTGTAGAACAGGTTGCGGTAACACAGGCGGGGCGGCACCTGCGCCACCGGCAAAATCACCGCCGGGAACTCGCTGCCCTGGCTCTTGTGCACCGTGATGGCGTAGGCGATCTCCAGTTCGTTGAGGTTCTCGGCCGGGTACACCAGCCGCCGGTCGTCCATGCGCACCACCATGGAGCGCTCCCTGGTGTTGATGCTCTCCACGATGCCGATGTCGCCGTTGTAGGCTCCCACGCCCTGTTCCCCGCCGATGCGCTGCCAGACGATCTCGTAGTTGTTGCGCACCTGCATCACCTTGTCGCCCACCCGGAACACCCGGGCCGCGCTCTGCAGCTGGGGTTTGCCCTTCTGCTCCGGATTGAGCAGGTTCTGCAGCTCCACGTTCAGCGCCTGGGTGCCGGTGGGGCCCAGCTTTGTGGGGCAAAGCACCTGAATGTCCCGCACGGGGTCGAACCCATAGCTGCGGGGCAGCCGGGTGGTGACCAGGTCGCACACCAGCTTCTGGGCGGCGTCGCCGTCCGCTTCGAGGAAGAAGAAATCGTCCGTTTTGCCGCCCTTCTGCAGCGGCTCGCCGCAGATGATGTGGTGGGCATTTTCCACGATGAGGCTGCGTTTGGCCTGCCGGAAGATCTCGTTGAGGCAGACGGTGGGCACGCACCCGGAGCGGATGATCTCGCCCAGCAGGTTGCCGGGGCCCACGCTGGGCAGCTGGTCGGCGTCGCCCACCATAATGATGCGGCAGCTGTAACGCAGGGCGGTGACCAGCGCCTGAAACAGCTTGACGTCCACCATGCTCATCTCGTCCAGAATGACCACATCGCACTTGAGCAGGTTCTTGTCGTTGTGGATGAAGCTGACCACGCCGCCGGTATAGTCCACCTCCAACAGGCGGTGGATGGTGCTGGCCTTGCGGCCGGTGAGCTCGCTCAGCCGTTTGGCGGCCCGGCCCGTGGGGGCACACAGGGCCACCCGCTCGGCCTGATTTTCCAGCAATTGCAGGATGGCGTTCACGGTGGTGGTCTTGCCGGTGCCGGGGCCGCCGGTGAGCACCAAACAGTTCTCGGTCATGGCCTTGCGGATGGCTTCCCGCTGCAGCGGCGCATAGGCAAAGCCCTGGGTCAGTTCCAGCACCTGCAGGTTCCGGTCCAGGTCACGGGCGGTGTTCTTGCCCCGCCGGGCCAGAATGGCCAGCCGGTGGGCAATGTCCTGCTCGGCGGCCAGAAGGTCCGGCAGGTAGATGTAGGGCACGCCGTCGAACATCTTCACGCAGAGTTCTTCGGTCTCGATGCACTTGTCCAGCGCACGGGCCAGCTTTTCCGGCGGCTGGTGGATGAAGTTGGAGGCGGTTTCCAGCAGCTGGGCCCGGGGCAGGCAGGTGTGGCCGTTGCCCGCGTTGTGGCGCAAAGTGCGCAGCAGAGCGGCTTCCAGCCGCTGGGCGCAGTCGCCCTCCATGTGGTAATACTGGGCGATGCTGTCGGCGTGGCGGAAGTCCAGCTGCAGCGGCTCCCCGCACAGCAGGTAGGGGTTGGCCGAAATCGCCTGCATGGCCCCCGGCCCGAACGCCCGGAACACCTCCATGGCCTTGCGGGGGCCGATCTCGAACTGTGCCAGATAGGCGATGAGCTCCCGCATGCCGAACATCCGCTTGAACTCCTGCTGGATGCGGTCGGCCTTGTCCGGCGAGATGCCGGGCACCTGCGTGAGCCGGGCGGGGTCGTTGGCAATGACCTCCAGCGCCTCGGCCCCGAACAGGTCGATGATCTTGTCCGCCGTCTTGGCCCCGATGTAGGGCAGCGACCGGCTGGCAAGGAAGGCGTACACGGCTTCCAGATCCTTGGGCATGTCCGTCTCGCACTCCTGGGCGTGGAACTGCCGGCCGTAGGTGGCGTGGTTCTCGTACCGGCCGCGGCAGATGACGCTCTCCCCGGCGTGCAGCTCCCCCACGACGCCGCACACCACGGTGATGACCCCGCCGCCGGACACTTCGAACACGGTGTAGCCGTTGTCGGCGTTCTCGTAGATGATATCTTCCACCGTGCCTTCCAGCTGTTCCAGCTCCTGTTCTGCCATCTGCTCACCTCCCTGTTTGCATAATTATTTATAGTATAGCCTTTTTCGGCAGATTTGTAAATCGGGAGATGGGGCAAAAATGCGGCACCCGCCACGGCGGTGCTGCGTCCCGGATGCGCCGGTGCAGCAGGACGGAACTTCAAGTTAGTCTCTGCTAAATTGTGGCAAATTCATGTCAAAATGGTAACAGTTCCTGTTTCATCGTGAAAAATGCCGACATGAGACTTGATTTTTTGTCGAATCTTGCGTATAATCAACCTCAACAACCCGCCCACCCGGTTGGTTGGGTTGAAATGAGAAGAACGAAAAAAGATCAAAGGAGTATTTCGCATGAAACTCAAGAATGTTGCTATCGTTGCTGCCGCTCTGGCACTGGCTGTGGGCATGACCGCCTGCGGCAGCTCCTCTTCCACCGCTGCTTCCTCTTCTGTGGCATCTTCTGCTGCCGCATCCAGCGAGGCTGCAAGCTCTGAGGCTGCTTCCAGCGAGGCCGCTGAGCCCACCACTGCCGAGTACACCGTGTACAACACCACCGGTTCCACCGTCACCGACCTGTACCTGTACGAAGTCGGCGCCGAGGACAAGGGCGACAACCTGGCCGGTGAGGGCCTGGCTGACGGCGACAGCGTGGTCATCACCCGCGACGTGGAGGCCGACAAGCAGGCTGACGTGACCTATGTGCTGGAGTTTACCACCGAGGACGGCCAGACCCAGACCTTCGAGACCCTGCACTACGAGACCACCCCGCTCTCTCTGAAGAGCGTGGACGCCGCTGCAGGCGCTACCCCCATCGCCTTCGCTGCACCGGAGAACTAAGTCTCAACCAACTTGCATCGAAAAAGGGCTGCTGCACAAATGCTGTGCAGCAGCCCTTTTGTTTTAAATCGGAAACGCTCAGGCCCTTGCCGCCTGCTGCGCATCGGCCTGTTTTTCGTTCTGCAGGCGCTTGCGCACCACGATGTAGGCCGGGATCAGGAAGAAGCAGGCAAAGAACCATGCCACCGGGCTTGCGATGCAGGCCGCAAAGTAACCCCACAGCGGCACGAACCAGAAGCCCACCATGGCGCGGGCCACCATCTCGGCCACCCCGGCGAACATGGCAAGGCCCGAATGGCCCAGCCCCTGGATGGTGTAGCGATAGATGATGAGCACCGCCAGCGGGATGTAGAACACGCTGTTCCAGAAAATAAAACTCTGGGCGTTGGCCATGATGGCAGTCTCTCCCGGCTCCAGGAACAGGCCGATGAGGGCCTTATCCAGCACCCGGAGGATCAAAAAGGAGGCCACACTGTACACGCAGCCAATGCCCAGGGCGGTGTGCACGCCCCGGTCCACCCGCTTGAGGTCGTTGGCGCCCATGTTCTGGCTGGCGTAGGTGGTCATGGCGGTGCCGATGCTCTCCAGCGGCACGCTGAGGAACTGCGCCGCCTTGCTGCCGGCGGTCTGTGCGGCCACGATGTCGCTGCCCAGACCGTTCACGGCACCCTGCAGCACCACGCTGCCAATGGCCGTGATGCTGCACTGCAGGCCCATGGGGATGCCCATGCTGCACAGCTTTGCACAGTGGGGCAGGCTGAACGCGCCTTCGTCCTTGCTCCAGCGCAGCTCATGGTAGTGGCGCAGGATGTACAGCAGGCTGCCCACACCGGCCACGCCCTGACTGAACACGGTGGCAAAGGCCGCGCCGAACACGCCCATATCAAACACGATGATGCAGGCAAGGTCCAGCCCGATGTTCAGAAAGCTGGCCACCAGCAGGAAGAACAGCGGGCGCTTGCTGTCGCCCAGCGCGCGCATCAGGGCACTGGTGACATTATATAATAAGGTGAGGGGGATGCCCGCAAAAATGGTGCGGATGTAGACATCGGCCAGGTCGATGATGTTGGCAGGGGTGTTGGTCCACACCAGCACGGCGCGGGTGAGCGCCACGGTGACCACCGTGAGCACCGCCGCAAACAGCAGCGACAGCCACACGGTGTTGGCCGTGTAGCGGCGCATCTCTTTATAGTCCTTGGCACCGAAGGTCCAGGAGATGGGGATGGAAAAGCCGCAGGCAATGCCGTTGACAAAGCCCAGCACCAGATAGTTCAGGCCGCCCACGCTGCCCACGGCCGCCAGCGCTTCCACGCCCACAAAGCGGCCCACGATGATGGTGTCGGCCAGGTTGTAGAACTGCTGGAACAGGCTGCCCAGCATCAGCGGCACTGCAAAGGCAAGGATCAGCTTCAGCGGGCTGCCCTGCGTCATATCCTTGGTCATAGGTTTCCTCCCATCCATGCAAAAAAGAGCCGTTGCTCTGCATTTTTGCCGTGAAAAACGCCCTGCCGGAAAGAGGCAGGACGTTGTGTACATACATGAAAGATATTATAGCCGAGGCAAGCGCATTTTACAAGATTTGCATTGCATCAACATTTCCAGTTTTTTGCCGGAAGAATTGGTCATTCTGCGCACAGCACCACCGCGTTGCCCACGCTCTGCTTTGCGCGGTGCACTTCGTCCTGCCCAAGGCTGATGCTGCCGAAGGCACAGCAGCCGTCACCGATCATGACCGCGATGGCCAGCGCCACCACATCGTGTCAATGGGTTTTGTGCGCAGACCGCCGCCTGTACCGTGCATTATAAAAAGGAAGGAAAGTGTGTCAGAACTGTAAAAGATAAATTATTTTAGTTATTTTTGTTGACTTATCCAACGATTCGGCTATAATGGTCGTGTTCCGAATTACTCAAACATTTTAGCTATTTAAAAACATCCAACATACAAAAGGAGAACACTACCATGACGTTTGAAGAAATGAAGAAGATCGTTGTCGATACCCTGAACTGCGATGAGGACAAGGTGACTATGGAGGCCAGCCTGACCGAGGATCTGGAGGCCGACAGCCTGGATGCCGTGGAGCTGAACATGGCCCTGGAGGATGCCTGCGGCGTGTCCGTGCCCGACGAGGAGCTGGCAAAGCTCAAGACCGTGGGCGACATCTACAACTACATCACCGCACACGTCTGAGGCAGAACACCATGAACGAGATCCGAGACCTGTTCCCCGGCCGGATGCGGGAACGCACGTTCCAGCTGAAAGCCCGGCGGGATGCCGGGGCCGTCTGGCATGAACCCCAGTTCGTGGAGTGCAAACAGTGCGGCCGCCGCGCCACCCGCACCATCTGGACCCGCAGCCTTTACGTCTGCCCCAACTGCGGCTATCACATGCCCATCGGCGGCTACTACCGGCTTAGTCTGGTGCTGGACCACGGCAGCTTCCGGGAGCTGGACGCCGACCTGCCTCCGCAGGATGTGCTCCGGTTCCCCGGCTACCCGGAAAAGCTGACCGCCGCCCAGAACAAGACCGGCCTGCGCGAAGCCGCCGTCACGGCGACCGGCCGCATCGGCGGGGTGGCCTGTGTGGCTGCCGTGCTGGACAGCCGGTTTTTCATGGGCAGCATGAGCACCGCCGTGGGCGAAAAGATCACCCGCGCGGTGGAGTACGCCGCAGCCAAACGCCTGCCGCTGGTCATCTTCTCGGCCAGCGGCGGTGCCCGCATGCAGGAGGGCATTTTCAGCCTGATGCAGATGGCCAAGACCAGCGCCGCCATCCAGCGCTTTTCCGCCAGAGGCGGGCTGTACGTCAGCGTGCTCACCCACCCCACCACCGGCGGCGTGACCGCCAGCTTTGCAAGCCTGGGCGACATCATGCTGGCCGAGCCGGGGGCGCTGATCGGCTTTGCCGGGCCCCGCGTCATTGAGCAGACCATCGGCGAAAAGCTGCCCGCCGGGTTCCAGCGCAGCGAGTTCCAGTTGGAGCACGGCTTTGTGGATCAGGTGGTGCCCCGCGACCAGCTGCGCGACACCCTGATCCGGGTGCTGCAGCTTCATGTGGGAGGAAAACACGAATGATCAAGGAAATTCTGGAGCAGCTGGCTCCGCTGGATGCACAGATCAACGCCCTGAAGGGCAGCGGCGACGACATGGACGCCATCACGGCCCACGCCGCCGAGCTGGCAGAGCTTGCCGTAGAGGAGGACGAGATCCTGCGTGCCTGCGGCCCGCTGACCGCCGAGGACCGGGTCTTTCTGGCCCGGCACCCGGACCGCCCCCACATTGACGAGACCATCTCCGCCCTGTTCACCGACTTCTTTGAGCAGCGGGGTGACCGCCAGTGCAAGGAGGACCCCGCCATCCTGGGCGGTGTGGCCCGCTTCCACGGCATGCCGGTGACCGTCATCGGTCACCGCAAGGGCTCCTCGCTGGAGGAGAATCTGGCCTGCAACTTCGGCATGCCGGGGCCGGAGGGCTACCGCAAGGCCCTGCGCCTGATGAAGCAGGCCGAGAAGTTCGGTCGGCCCATTATCACGTTCATCGACACGCCGGGCGCTTACCCCGGCAAGGACGCCGAGGAGCGCGGCCAGGGCGAGGCCATCGCCCGCAACCTGATGGAGATGAGCGGCCTGACCGTGCCGGTCGTTGCCGTGGTCACCGGCGAGGGTTCCTCCGGCGGTGCGCTGGCGCTGGGTGTGGCAAACCACATCCTCATGCTGGAAAACGCCGTCTATTCGGTGCTGAGCCCCGAGGGCTTTGCCAGCATCCTGTGGAAGGACGCCTCCCGCAGCGGCGAAGCCTGCGAGATGATGAAGCTGACCGCACAGGACCTGTACCAGGACGGCATCGTGGAGGAAGTGATCCCGGAGCCGGTGGGCGGTGCCCAGCGCGGGCACGCAGCTCTGTTCGAGCATCTGGACGCCGCCCTGCGGGCACACCTGAAAGAGCTGTGCCGCATGAACGGCCGGGCCCTTGCCGACCAGCGCTACAAGAAATACCGCCAGATCGGAGAAATGAGGAACGCATGAAGGGCTTCCAGCTGATAGCCACCGGCGGGGCGCTGCCCGGCCGGACGGTCACGAACGAAGAGCTCAGCCGCACCGTGGACACCAGTGACGCGTGGATCACCTCCCGCACCGGCATCCGTACCCGGCACTGGTGCACCGCGGACGAATCCGCCGCCACGCTGGCCATTGCCGCCGCAAAACAGGCGCTGCAGCGCAGCGGCCTTGCCCCGGCAGACATCGCCTGCTGCGTGTGCGCCACCCTGTCGGCCCCGGACGCCACCCCCAGTGTGGCCTGTCAGGTACAGGCGGCGCTGGGCCTGCCGGAAAACCGGCCTGCGCTGGACGTCAACGCGGCCTGCTCCGGCTTTTTGTACGGCACTGCTGTGGCGCGGGGCCTGCTGGCCACGCTGGGCGGGCAGTACGCCCTGGTCATCGGGTGCGAAGCCCTTTCCCGCCTGATGGACCCCGCCGACCGCTCCACCTGCGTCCTCTTCGGGGACGGAGCCGGGGCGGCCATCTTCCGGCTGGCCGACACCCCCTTTGCCCTCACGCTGGGGGCCCGGGGCAGCGACGTCCTGCACGCCGGTGGGCCGGACCGGAACGGTTCTGCCCCCATCACCATGGACGGCAAAGCAGTGTTCCGCTTTGCGGTGGATGCCCTGCCCCGCTGCCTGCACACGGTGCTGGACGAGACCGGCAAGACGCTGGACGAGGTAGACTGGGTGGTCTGTCATCAGGCCAACAGCCGCATCATCGACCACTGTGTGCGGGCTCTGCACGCCGACCCGGCCAAATTCTACAAGAACATGGACCGCCACGGCAACACCAGCGCCGCCAGCATCCCGGTAGCCCTGAACGAGCTGGCCGAGACCGGGCAGCTGCAGCCGGGGCAGACGATCGCCTGCATCGGCTTTGGCGGCGGCCTGACCTGGGGCGGCATGATCGTGGAGTATAAGAAATAAAGGCTTCCCCCGAGGGGGAAGCCTTTCGCAGGAAAACTTTATGAAACTTTTAAATGAAATTTTAGGGACCAGATATCCCATCATCCAGGGCGGCATGGCCAACATCGCCACCGGCGAGTTTGCCGCCGCCTGCTCCAACGCGGGAGCGCTGGGTATCATCGGCGCGGGCGGCATGAACGCCGACACCCTGCGCGAGAACATCCGCCGCTGCAAGCAATTGACGGCCAAGCCCTTCGGCGTGAACATCATGCTGATGCACCCGCAGGCCGACGAGTTTGCCAAGATCGTGGTGGAAGAAGGCGTGCAGGTGGTCACCACCGGCGCCGGCAACCCCGGCAAGTATGTTCCCATGTGGAAAGCCGCCGGCATCAAGGTCATTCCCGTGGTGGCCGCCGTACTGGCAAAGCATCTGGAGCCGCTGGGCATCGACGCCGTCATTGCCGAGGGCACCGAGAGCGGCGGCCATGTGGGCGAAATGACCACCATGGCGCTGGTGCCGCAGGTGGTGGATGCGGTGAGCGTGCCCGTCATTGCGGCGGGCGGCATCGCCGACGGCCGCCAGCTGGCTGCTGCGCTGGCCCTGGGCGCCTGCGGCGTACAGGTGGGCACCTGCCTGCTGGCAAGCGAGGAGTGCCCCATCCATGAGAACTATAAAGCCGCCCTGCTCAAGGCCAAGGACAGTGACACCATCGTCACCGGCCGCAGCGTCGGCGCACCGGTGCGTGTGCTGAAAAACCGCATGAGCCGCGAGTACGTCCGGCAGGAAAAGGCCGGGGCCGACAAGATGGAACTGGAAAAATACACCCTCGGCAGCCTGCGCCGGGCCGTGTTTGAGGGCGACACCACCACCGGCAGCCTGATGGCCGGTCAGGTGGCCGGGATGCTCCACGAGGTGCGCCCCGTGGCCGACATCCTGAACGACCTGTGGGAAGGCGGGAGGCAGCGCATCGCCGCGCTGAACGAGCTATGCTGACCCTTGCCGGAAAGGCCCTGCCCGTGCCCATCCTGCAGGGCGGCATGGGCGTGGGCGTGTCCCTCGGCGGGCTGGCCGGGGCCGTGGCGGCCTGCGGCGGCATGGGGTGCATCTCCACCGCCGATGCGGGCTACCGGGAGCCGGATTTTGCCCGCGACCCGGCAAGCGCCAACCACCGCGCCCTGACCGCTGAGATCCAGAAAGCCAAAGCCCTTGCCAAGGGCGCGGGACTGGTGGCCATCAATGCGATGGTGGCCACCCAGGACTATGCCGCCGCCATCCGCACCGCGGTAGAAGCGGGCGTGGACGCGGTGGTGTCCGGCGCGGGCCTGCCGCTGGAGCTGCCCGGCCTTGTGGGCACGCAGGAGGTGGCCATTGCGCCCATCGTGTCCAGCGCACGGGCCGCTAAGCTCATCCTGCGCCGCTGGGCCAAGGAGTTTGCCCGCACCGCCGACTTTGTGGTCATCGAGGGCTGCAAGGCAGGCGGGCATCTGGGCTTTGCCGAGGCCGACCTGCTGGCAGACCACTGCCAGTCTCTGGACGAGATTCTGCCGGAAGTGCTGGCCGAGGTACAGCCCTATGAGGCGCAATTCGGCCATGCCATCCCGGTATTCGTGGCGGGCGGCATCTACACCGGGGCCGACATGGCCCACTATACAAAGCTGGGGGCCGCCGGGGTGCAGCTGGCCACCCGGTTCATCCCCACCTACGAGTGCGATGCCAGCCAGACCTACAAGGACGTGCTCCTGGCCGCAAAGCTGGAGGATGTGCGCATCATCCACAGCCCGGTGGGCATGCCGGGCCGGGCGCTGAACACCCCGCTGGTGCAGGCACTGGCCAAGGGCAAACGCTTTGCGCCCCGGCACTGCGCCCGCTGTTTAAAGACCTGCGACCCCGCAAAGGTGCCCTACTGCATCACCCACGCCCTCATCGAGGCGGTGAAGGGCAATGTGGAAGAGGGGCTGTTCTTCTGCGGGGCCAACGTGGGCCGACTGGACCGGATGTACACCGTCCGGGAACTGATGGACGAATTGACCGCCGAATGGAGGCATGACCTATGAAACTTGCTGTTCTGTATGCCGGTCAGGGTGCCCAGCACCCCGGCATGGGCAAAGAATTTTACGAAAGCTCCCCCGCCTTCCGGGCCGCCTTCGACAGCGCGGCGCTGGATTTTGACCTGCACCGCGTCTGCTTTGAGGACCCGGACGGCGTTCTGAATCAGACCGAATACACCCAGCCCTGCATGGTGGCCTTTGCCTGCGGCGTCACCGCCGTGCTGGCCGAGCAGGACGTGCAGCCCGCTTACGCTGCCGGGCTTTCGCTGGGCGAATACTCCGCGCTGGAAGCTGCCGGGGTGTTCACCGCCAAGCAGGCCATTGAGCTGGCCGCCTACCGGGGCAAAGCCATGGCCGATGCGGCCAAGGGCATCGACTGCGGCATGACCGCCGTGCTGGGCCTGGACCGCACTGCGCTTTCCGCCTGCTGCGAAGAGGCTTCGGCGCTGGGCTGTGTGCAGATCTGCAACTACAACTGCCCCGGCCAGCTGGTCATTGGCGGCGAGAAAGCCGCTGTGGATAAGGCCGCCGAACTGGCCAAAGCCGCCGGTGCCCGCCGCTGCCTTCTGCTGAAGGTGAGCGGCCCCTTCCACACCCGGCTGATGGCCCCCGCCGGGGACGCCCTTGCCGAGCGGTTCAAGACCGAGCGGTTCCGTGAGATGCAGATCCCGGTGCTGTTCAACTGTCTGGGCCGCGAAAAGGCCGACGCGGACACCATCCCGGACCTGCTGGTGAAGCAGGTGCAGAGCAGCGTGTATATGGAGGACACCCTCCGCCGTCTGGGCGAACTGGGTGTGGACCACATCCTGGAAGTCGGCCCCGGCAGTGCCCTGTCCGGCTTTGTGAAAAAGACCCTGCCCGGCGTGCCGTGCGCTTCGGTGGAGACACCGGAGCAGCTGGACGCCGCGCTGGCCGCATGGAGGGACGAAGCATGAGCGAAGAGACTGTGACCCGCGCGGCGGTGGTCACCGGCGGCAGCCGGGGGATCGGCCGGGCGGTGTGTGTGGCACTGGCAAAGCAGGGCTGCAACGTGGTGGTCAACTACTGCCACGGCGCAGAGCCTGCGGAGCAGACGGCAGCGCTCTGCCGCGCCGAGGGCGTGGACGCCGTGGCCGTACAGGCCGATGTTTCCACCGCTGAGGGCTGCAAAACGCTGTTTGACGCGGCGGTCAACGCCTTTGGCCGGGTGGATGTGCTGGTGAACAACGCAGGCATCACCCGTGACGGCCTGCTCCTGCGCATGTCTGAGGCCGATTTTGACGCCGTGCTGAACGCAAACCTCAAGGGCGCATTCCTCTGCTGCAAGGAGGCCGCCCGCCGCATGGTGCGCCAGCGGCATGGCCGCATCATCAACCTGTCCAGCGTGGTGGCCCTGCGGGGCAACGCCGGGCAGGCCAACTACGCCGCCAGCAAGGCGGGGCTCATCGGCCTGACCAAGAGCCTGGCCAAGGAGCTGGCAGGCCGGAACATCACGGTGAATGCCGTGGCCCCCGGCCTGATCGAGACCGATATGACCGCCGCTCTGCCGGAAGCCGTCCGCACCGGAATGCTGCACAGCATCCCGGCGGGCCGGGCCGGAAAGCCGGAGGACGTGGCAAACGCCGCGGCATTTTTTGCCGCAGAACAAAGCAGCTATCTCACCGGGCAGGTGCTCTGTGTGGACGGCGGCATGGCAATGTAAAGGAGAACGTTTTCATGGAAAAACGCAGAGTGGTCGTTACCGGTCTGGGCACTGTGAACCCGCTGGGCAACACCGTGGCCGAGAGCTGGGCCGCCGCAAAGGCCGGACAGTGCGGCATTGCCCCCATCACCCAGTTCGATACCGCTGGGTTCAAGTGCAAACTGGCGGCTGAGGTGAAGGGCTTTGACCCGGAAGCTGTCGTGGACAAAAAAGAGGCCCGCAAGATGGCTCGCTTTACCCTGCTGGCACTGGCTGCCGCAACCGAAGCCATCCAGGACAGCGGCCTTGATCCCGAAGCCAACGCCAAAACCACCGGCGTCATCCTGTCCAGCGGCATCGGCGGGCTGCCCACCATCGAGGAGCAGCACACCCGCGGCGAGGAAAAAGGCATGGAGAAGGTCAGCCCCTACTTCGTGCCCATGTCCATTGCCAACATGGCGGCGGCCCAGGTGGCCATCCGCTTCGGCCTGAAGGGCATGTGTACCTGCCCGGTCACAGCCTGCGCCGGCGGCACCAACGCCGTGGGCGATGCCTTCCACCGCATCCGCGACGGCTACGAGACCGCCATGGTCTGCGGCGGTGCCGAAAGCTGCATCAGCCCGCTGGGCATCGGCGGCTTTACCAGCATGAAGGCCCTTTCCACCGCCACCGACCCGGATGCGGCCAGCCTGCCCTTTGACGCACGGCGCGGCGGCTTCGTGATGGGCGAAGGCAGCGGTGTGCTGGTGCTGGAAGAGCTGGAGCACGCCCGAGCCCGGGGCGCACACATCTACGCCGAGGTGGTGGGCTACGGTGCCAACTGCGACGCCTACCACTTCACCGCCCCGGCTCCCGGCGGCGCGGGTGCCATCGACTGCATGAAGCAGACCCTGGCCGACGCCGGCATCGCCCCGGAACAGGTGGACCACATCAACGCCCACGGCACCGGCACCCATATGAACGACTCCTGCGAGACCGCTGCCATCCACGCGGTGTTCGGGGAGCACGCCAAGGAGCTGACCGTCGTGAGCACCAAGAGCATGACCGGCCACCTGCTGGGCGGCGCGGGCGGCGTGGAAGCCGTGTTCACGGCACTGGCCCTGCGGGACCAGTTTGCCCCGCCCACCATCCATTACGCGCAACCCGACCCGGAGTGCGACCTGGACTATGTGCCGAACGTGGGCCGCGCCCAGAACATGACCTACGCACTGAGCAACAGTCTGGGCTTTGGCGGGCACAATGCCTGCATCGCCCTGCGCAGATGGGAGGGCTGACCCATGGCAGAACCCCGTACCGTGCGTGAAACGCCCAACGCCCTGACCAGCGAACAGATCGCGGCGATCCTGCCCCACCGCTACCCCTTTGCCCTCGTGGACCGCATCCTGGACTACGAGCCGGGCCAGTGGGCCATCGGCCGCAAGTGCGTGAGCCGCAATGAGGAATTTTTCTGCGGGCACTTTCCCGGCCAGCCGGTGATGCCCGGCGTGCTCATTCTGGAAGCGCTGGCCCAGACCGGTGCCGTGGCCGCCCTCAGTCTGCCCGAAAACAAGGGCAAGCTGGCCCTGTTCGGCGGCATCAAAAATGCCCGCTTCCGCAAGCAGGTCACCCCCGGCGACGTGCTCACCCTGCACTGCGAGCTGGTGGAACAGCGCGGCCCGGTGGGCGTGGGCAAGGCCTCGGCCTATGTGGACGGCAAATGTGCCGCCACCGCAGAGCTGACCTTCGTGCTGACCGAAGCACAGTAAATCAAAACAAAAAAGGCTCCCCCTTGCGGAGGAGCCGGGACGCAGGCCTGCGGTGCGGGTCTGCGCTTTTTTATTCGGAATAGTGAGCCAGGAAGCGGCGGGTGCGCTCTTCCTGCGGGTGCTCGATGAGCTGCCGGGCCGGGCCCTGCTCCACCACCACGCCGCCGTCCATGAACAGGATGCGGTCGGCCACGTCACGGGCAAAGTTCATCTCGTGGGTCACGATGATCATGGTGGTCTTGCGGTCGGCAAGGTCCCGCAGAACGCGCAGCACCTCGCCGGTCAGCTCCGGGTCCAGCGCGCTGGTAGGCTCGTCGAAGCAGAGGATATCCGGGTGCAGGGCCAGGGCCCGGGCAATGGCCACGCGCTGCTGCTGGCCGCCGGACAGCTGATGCGGGTAGTGGCCCGCCCGCTCCGACAGGCCCATCTGGGCCAGAAGTTCCCGGGCCTGCTGCTCCAGCTGCTGATGGATGGCTTTTTTGTTGACCTTGTAGTCCGGGCGCTCCTTGGCCAGCAGCTCCCCGGCCAGCATCACGTTCTGCAATGCCGTATACTGCGGGAACAGGTTGAAGTTCTGGAACACCAGACCGAAGTGCAGGCGCTTTTTGCGCACCTCGCTCTCCCGCTGGGTGGCGGGGTCGGCGGCGTCCCACATGGTCTCGCCGTTCACCTTGATGACACCGGTGTCCGGCCGCTCCAGAAAGTTCAGGCAGCGCAGCAGGGTGGTCTTGCCGGAACCGGACGAACCGATGATGGCCAGCGCCTCGCCCTGTTCCAGGGTCAGCGAGATATCCTTTAAAACGTGTGTCTCTCCGAAATCCTTCCCGATGCCGGAGGCTTCCAATAATGCCATGATTCAAAACCTCCTCAGCAGCGGAAATAGTCCAGCTTTTTCTCAAGCCAGCCAAACAGCAGGGTGAGAGCTCCCACGAACACCAGGAAGAAGATCGCCGTGGAGAACAGCGGCCAGATCAGGCCCTTTGCGCTGTACTCCTTGGCCATCATGATGATCTCCTTGTTGGCGATGGTGTTGGCCAGCGAGGTGTCCTTGACCAGGGTGATGATCTCGTTGCCCATGGGCGGCAGGATGCGCTTGATCACCTGCAGCAGCGTCACCTTGAAGAAGATCTGGGTCTTGGTCATGCCCAGCACCTGCCCGGCCTCGGTCTGGCCCTTGGGCACTGCCTCGATGCCGCCGCGGTAGATCTCGGAGAAGTAGCAGGCATAGTTGATGGCAAAGGCCACCACCGCCGCCACCATGCGGCCGCCGGAGCCGGAGGGCCAGGGGTTCGCCATGCCCAGCAGGCCGGGGCCCAGATAGATGACGATGATCTGCAGCATGAGCGGCGTGCCGCGGATGACCCACACAAAGGTCTTGACCGCGCCGGACAGCACCCTGCAGCGGCTCATGGAGCCAAAGGCCACCACAAGCCCCAGCGGCAGCGCAAACAGCAGGGTCAGGGCAAACAGCTCACAGTTGAGCAGGAACGCGCCGGAAAGGCGCTCAAGGATCACAGACACAACAACACACCCATTCCATCCGATTTTGCGGTCTCACTCGGCCAGGGCCAGATCGTACTTGTCGGCCAGGGCCTGCATGGTGCCGTCCGCCTTCAGCTCGTCAAAGGCGGCATCCACGGCGGCGGCCGCGTCGCTGCCCTTGCGGAAGGCCACGCCGTACTCTTCGGCGTTCAGCTCGTCCACGATCTTCAGGCTAGCGTAGTCGGTGCCCGCGCCGATCATGGCATTGGCCAGGGTCAGGTCCAGCACAGCGGCATCGGCGGTGCCGGCGGCCACTTCCATCAGGCAGTCGGTCTGCACGCTCTTGGAGACGTAGTCGGCCTTGGACAGGTTCTCGTCGCCCTGAATGGCGGCTTCACCGGCGGAACCGGCCTCGGCCACCACGGTCTTGTCCGCCAGATCGGCGGTGGAGGTGTAGTCGGTGCCGTCCTTCACCACAACGACCTGTGCGTTCTTGGCGTAGGCCTTGGTGGTGGCGGTGTTGGCCATGATGTCCTCGGTGAGGGTCATGCCGTTCCAGATGCAGTCGATGCTCTTGGCGTCCAGCTCCACCACCTTGGTGTCCCAGTTGATCTCCACGAACTCCGGCTCCACGCCCAGCTTCTCGCACACGGCGGTGGCAAGCTCGGTGTCAAACCCGGTAAAGCTGCCGTCGGCGTCGGTGTAGTTCATGGGCTCGTAGACGGTGTAGCCAATGACCATCTTGCCCTTGCCCTTGATCTCGTCCAGGTCGCTCTGTGCTGCGGCGGTGCTGCCGGACGCGGCAGAGGATGCAGAAGCGGCGGTGGAAGCGGATGCGGCACCGCCACAGGCGGCAAGACCCAGAGCGGCCACGCCGAGACCGGCGGCCATCAGAAAGCTGCGACGAGAAATGCGTTTCATATACAGGTTCCTCCCTCAATGTTCCACCGGGCTGTGCTCCGGCGGCTCCCTCTCGTTTATCACTTTGCAGTGCTAAAGCGTTAAACTGTGGCTATAGAATACCTCATTCCGGGCCGTTTGGCAAGAGGAAATGCACAATTTTTGCAATCTGACGGTTCCGTCCGCCTGCAAAAGGGTGTTTTTGGCAGTTCTGTGCAAAAAAGAAACACAAAAAAGCCATCGTCTTTGCATTTCTGCATCAACGATGGCTTCATGTTGGAGCGGCCGACGAGGCTCGAACTCGCTACCTCCACCTTGGCAAGGTGGCGCTCTACCAGATGAGCTACGGCCGCATACTGATAACGTTTTTTTGCGTTATCGGGGCCCCCGCAAAGATTTGCAAAGCAAAGGTTTGTGGGGAGAAGGAGAAAATCTGGTATTCATCACAGAAGTCTTGCTTACAAGACTTCCCGATGAATGACAGGATTTTCGACGTGGTGCCTCCGATCGGAATCGAACCAATGACACGGGGATTTTCAGTCCCCTGCTCTACCGACTGAGCTACAGAGGCATAACCGGTGCATTTGTCCCTGCACCCTCCCGAACTCTCATGAATCGGGGCCCCCGCAAATGTTTGCGCAGCAAAGATTTGTGGGGAAGAGGAGGAAATCTGGCGTTCATCACGCAAGCCTTGCTTGCAAGGATTGCCGATGAACAGCAGGATTTCCGACGAAGCGACCCGGATCGGGCTCGAACCGACGACCCCCAGCGTGACAGGCTGGTGCTCTAACCAACTGAGCTACCGGGCCACATGGTGGAAGTTAACGGGCTCGAACCGCTGACCCTCTGCTTGTAAGGCAGATGCTCTCCCAGCTGAGCTAAACTTCCACATAAATGGAGCGGCCGACGAGGCTCGAACTCGCTACCTCCACCTTGGCAAGGTGGCGCTCTACCAGATGAGCTACGGCCGCATACTCCATGTGGCGTCCCGGGGTGTTGCTCCCGGCGACGTCGATTATTATACCGCAAGCCGGGGCCGTTGTCAACACCCAATCTGCATTTTTTGCAATTTTTGGGGCAAAAGACCGACATTCGGCCCTGCATCGTGCAATTTGCAATTTCAGACATCTCTGCATCACGTCATCGGACGTCCGATGACTATTCAATTTCGTTCAGGTTCTACCCCGCTGATGCGAAGAAAATTTATTTGCATTCCACACCGGGAACTATTATAATAGAGCGTGTCAATAGGTCGTACAGGAACGCTGCGCCCACCCCTTGCAGGCCGGCGCGCGTTTTTGTGCGCGGAGATGGAAATGTCAGCATAAAGGAGCATACACGATGTATAAGATCACTGAAAAGGTCGCGCTGAACCCCACCGTGACAAAGATGGTCATTGAAGCCCCGCTGATCGCCAAAAAGGCAAAGCCGGGTCAGTTCATCATTGTCCGCCCGTTTGAGGACAGCGAGCGCATCCCCCTGACGGTCGCCGGTTACGACCGCGAGGCCGGTACCGTGGAGATCATCTTCCAGATCGTCGGCGGCACTACCATGGAGCTGAACAGCCTGAACGTGGGCGACAGCGTCCACGACTTTGTGGGCCCGCTGGGCCGTGCCACCGAGGTGGAAGGCCTGAAGAAGGTGTGCGTGGTCGGCGGCGGCGTGGGCTGCGCCATTGCCCTGCCCATTGCCAAGGAACTGCACGATCAGGGCTGTGTGGTGCACAGCGTCATCGGCTTCCGCAACAAGGATCTGCTGATTCTGGAGGACGAGTTCAAGGCCTGCAGCGACGAGCTGCGCATCATGACCGATGACGGCAGCTACGGCACCAAGGGCGTGGTCACCGCTGCGCTGGACGAGCTGGTGGCAGCCGGCAACCAGTATGACCTGGTCATCACCATCGGCCCGCTGATCATGATGAAGTTCGTGGTCAAGACCTGCCAGAAGCACGGCCTGAAGAGCATCGTTTCCATGAACCCCATCATGATCGACGGCACCGGCATGTGCGGCGGCTGCCGCCTGACCGTAGGCGGCCAGACCAAGTTTGCCTGCGTGGACGGCCCCGACTTTGACGGCGACCTGGTGGACTTTGACGAGGCCATGGCCCGCGGCACCATGTACCGCCCCTTTGAGGCACACGCCCGTGAGGCAGCCTGCAATCTGTTCAAGACTCAGGAGGGAATGTAAGATGGCTTTCAATATGGATCCCAAAAAGTGCCCCATGCCCACGCAGGACCCCAACGTCCGCAACAAGAACTTCAAGGAAGTTGCTCTGGGCTACACCGAAGAAATGGCCATCAACGAGGCCAAGCGCTGCATCCACTGCAAGAACAAGCCCTGCCAGACCGGCTGCCCGGTGGGCATCGACATCCCGGAGTTCATCGCGCATGTGGCCGAGGGCGACTTTGAGGCCGCTTATCAGGTCATCAACCGCTCCTCTTCCCTGCCCGCTGTCTGCGGCCGTGTCTGCCCGCAGGAGAGCCAGTGCGAGGGCAAGTGCACCCGCGGCATCAAGAACGAGCCCGTGGGCATCGGCCGCCTGGAGCGCTTTGTGGCCGATTGGCACCGCGAGAACGTGCACACCGCACCCGTCGTGCCCGAGTGGAACGGCCACAAGGTGGCCATCATCGGTGCAGGCCCTGCCGGCCTGACCGCTGCAGGCGACCTGGCCAAGCTGGGCTACAAGGTGACCGTGTACGAGGCCCTGCATGTGGCCGGCGGCGTGCTGATGTACGGCATCCCCGAGTTCCGTCTGCCCAAGGCCATCGTGCAGCAGGAGATCGACGGCCTGAAGAAGATGGGCGTGGATTTTGAGTGCAACATGGTCATCGGCAAGGTGCTGACCATCGACGAGCTGATGGGCGAGTACGGCTACGAGGCCGTGTTCGTGGGCTCCGGTGCCGGTCTGCCCCGCTTCATGGGCATCCCCGGCGAGAGCCTGAAGGGCGTGTACTCCGCCAACGAGTTCCTGACCCGCTCCAACCTGATGAAGGCTTACCTGCCCACCAGCAAGACCCCCATCCGCACCGGCAAGAAGGTCGCCGTCGTGGGCGGCGGCAACGTGGCCATGGATGCTGCCCGCAGCGCCATGCGTCTGGGTGCCGAGACCGTGTACATCGTCTACCGCCGCGGCATGGCCGAGCTGCCTGCCCGTAAGGAAGAGGTGGAGCACGCCGAGGAAGAGGGCATCATCTTCAAGACCCTGTGCAACCCCGTGGAGATCCACGCCAACGACGAAGGCTTCGTCCAGTCCATCACCTGCGTGGAGATGGAGCTGGGCGAGCCCGATGCTTCCGGCCGCCGCCGCCCCATCGAGAAGAAGGGCAGCGAGTTTGAGCTGGACGTGGACACCGTGATCATGAGCCTGGGCACCAGCCCCAACCCGCTGATCCGCTCCACCACCCCGGGTCTGGAGACCAACAAGCACGGCTGCATCGTCACCGACGGCGACGACGGCAAGACCAGCCGTGACGGCGTGTACGCCGGCGGCGACGCCGTGACCGGTGCCGCTACCGTCATCAAGGCCATGGGTGCCGGCAAGGCTGCCGCCAAGGCCATCCACGAGTACATCCAGAACAAGTAATTGCTGCCGCAAGGCAGTCCCCTCCCCTGTTTCCTCCGGGAAACGGGGGATTTTTTTGTGCCATTCCGGAGGGCTGCAATAACAAGGCGAAGGTTTTGTTCCAACTATAGCAAACCAACTTTTTAATGCGACTGCAACAACGTTGGTTTGCATATCGCAGATATGCTGTTACGGTTACGCTAATTTCTAGCCTTGCGATAAAAAAAGCAGAACCTCCTGCGAAGTTCTGCCTTTTTGTGATGGCATATTTGCTCTGTTTTGTCAAATGATCACAGTTTAAAACGGGAATCTCACTGATAGCCATGACAGACGGTGCTGGAACCAAGCGGGACATCATAGCAATCTCCGTGCCAGGGGTCTTCGGGATAAGTGCACGATAAGCAAACGTCACATACACGAAGGTTCAGCGGGCTGACATAATCTTCCCCATAGAGATAGTGGATACACTTCTGTGCACGCATGCTCCCTTTTTGCACTTCAGAACTTGCAAGTGTTACCTTCAGATCGGTTCCTCCGCAAATAGGGCACTGTGTGGTCTGCGGTGTCAAAGAAAGCTTTTCCAATTCTTCCTGCGGGGTAAGGGAGGTGTTCTTTTTTACGGATTCCGGTGTTGCCTGGACGGTTTCCGGTACAGAACTGGCCGGAATCTCTCTGGTTTCTGTCCGACTGCAGCCGCACAGAAGCAACATCAGAGAAACAAGCAGGCATATAGCCAGTTGTATGCCTAAGCGAAGTCGTTTCATGGTCAAGCCTCCTTTTTTGAATAGAATAAAAATGGTGGTCACCCTGTACTTAACGTAGCAGAGCTGATCATATCTGTCAATATATTGTTCTACAAATAGTACTTACAACAAATAAGTTCGTAGCTATAACCAAAATGCCAACACCGGAATTGGAGAAAATGCCGTGGGAGCCTCTGAAAATTTATAGCAAACCAACTTTTTTAATGCAACAGCAACCGCGTTGGTTTGCATATCACAGATATGCTGTTACATCTGCGCTTTTTTAGCCTTACGATAAAGCGCTGTGCGGCCGAGATCGTTCTGTTTGCTCTTCTTTTAAACTAACCGGCACACTTCCCCTGTTTCTTTCGGGAAACGGGGGATTTTTTTGTGCTTATCGTCCGGAGCTTGTCGGGGCGAGGCCCCTCCATCTTGCTGGCGCAAGACCGCTCTGTCGCTTAAAAGCCCCACTGGGGCTTTCATTGCTCCGCTGCACTTCGCAAACGCGAATCTGGGGCGATTCATTTACTTTTGTGATGGTTTTATGATATAATAAGTTTAACGTTGTAAGGTACTGCACCGCCTGCGGGCTGCGGCACCGCTTTTGGAGGGAACTGCCCATGCACCCGCTGCTCATTCTGGTACTGGTCTTTGATCTGCTCATCGCCGTGTCCTCGGTGCTGAACCTTGTGAACATGATGCGCGTCAACCTGATGGTGGAGGAGCGCAGGGCCGAGGCACTGACCGTGCAGCGGGTACGGGTGCAGAAGGCCGCCGCCGGGAAGGGCGGCATCCTGGCTTCCTGGTACGGCGTGTACGCCTGCCCGGCCAAGGACGGCACCGGCGAGTTCACCTCTTCAAATCCCTATGGCAGCGAGGCCGCCGTGCCCGCTTCCACCACCGTGGTGCCCCTCAAGGCCTCCGGTGTGCTGGAGCAGTGCGACATCGCCGCCCACCTGCGCCGCCGCCTTGTCCCGCTGTGGATCACGGCGGCCGCATTCTCGGCTCTGCTGGCGGCTTTCGTCCGCCTCTGAGCAGGCTCTTCCCCCTTCTCGTCTTTTCGGCACACGGCTTTTCCCCTGCGGCCCTCTGACCCACAGGCTGCCGGGGCGCGGTACGATGCCGGGAAAATATAAGTATAAAGGAAGGCAATTATGGAACTACTGAAACTACTTGGCATTGTCATCGTCATCGCTGGCTTTGCACTGAAGCTGGACTCCATTCTGGTCATTCTGGTGGCAGCCGTTGTGACTGCACTGGTTGGCGGTCTGGGCCCGGTCACTCTGCTGGAAACGCTGGGCAGCACCTTTGTGGCAAACCGCAGCATGGCCATCTTCATCATCGTGATGCTGGTCACCGGCACGCTGGAGCGCAACGGCCTGCGTGAAGCAGCTGCTGCCCTGATTGGCAAGTTCAAGGGTGCCACCTCCGGCCTGGTCATCGGCATCTACGGCGTGATGCGCTCGGTCTTTGCAGCCTTCAACGTGGGCTTTGGCGGCGTGGCCGGTTTCGTGCGCCCCGTCATCATGCCCATGGCCGAAGGTGCCATTGTGGCACAGGGCTATGAGCCCAATGAGGAGCATGTCGAGGAGCTGAAGGGTATGGCTTCCGGCATGGAGAACATCACCTGGTTCTTCGGTCAGGTCCTGTTCGTGGGCGGTTCCGGCGGCCTGCTGGTGCAGAGCACTTTGGCCGGCCTGGGCATCGAGGTGGAGCTGGCCCAGCTGGCTGCCATCGAGATCCCCGTGTGCATCATTGCCACTGTGGTCGCCATCGTATTCTATGTGATCAAGGATCGCAAGATGATCCAGAAGTACTATAAGTAAGGGAGGACAGAAGAATGAGCTTTTTTATGAGTGCTGATTACAGCCTGTCCACCAAGGTGATGGAGATCATCTACTTTATCATCGGCCTGCTGTGCATCTACTGCGGCGTGAAGAACCTGAAGGATAAGGAGAACCCGGAACCCGTGGGCACCTTTATCTTCTGGGCCGTGCTGGGCGTCGTGCTTGCCCTGGGCCGCTGGCTGCCCTCTCTGGTGAGCGGCATCCTGGTGGTGGTGATGTGCATCCCCGCCATCCTCAAGAAGGTCAAGAAGGGCGCTGTCTCTGCTGCCACCAAGGCCGAGACCGAGGCTACCTATGAGAAGATCGGCATGAAGATCTTTGTCCCCACCCTGAGCATCGGCATGCTGGCCGTCCTCTGCGCCATCACCGGCATGGGCATCGGCCTGTCCGCCCTGAACGGCGTGGCTCTGGGCGTTCTCGTGGCCATCATCCTGCTGATGATCATGAACCGCGACAACAAGCCCTCCACCTTCCTGAACGATTCCGAGCGCATGCTGTCCACCGTGGGCCCCCTGTCCATGCTGCCCATGCTGCTGGCCTGCCTTGGCTCCGTCTTCACCGCTGCCGGTGTCGGCGATGTGATCTCTGACCTGGTCAGCCACATCATCCCCGAGGGCAATGTGAACGCCGGTATCGTGGTGTACGCCATCGGCATGATGCTGTTCACCATGATCATGGGCAACGCCTACGCCGCCATCACCGTGATGACCGTGGGCATCGGCTACCCGTTCGTGCTGGCCCACGGCGCAAACCCGGTGGTCATCGGCATGCTGGCTTTGACCTGCGGCTTCTGCGGCACCCTGTGCACCCCCATGGCTGCAAACTTCAACACCGTGCCCGTGGCACTGCTGGATATGAAGAAGCCCATGGGCGTCATCAAGAATCAGGTTCCTGTCGCCATCATCATGATGGTGGTCCAGATCGTGATGATGATCCTCCTGAAGTGATTTTTTTGTTAGATCGAGTGATTCAATGGAACAAGCAATTCAGCACGGAGCCGATATCATTATTCGCGACTGGGTCCGGCTCCGTGCAGGCGAACGCATCTTGATCGTATCCAGCCAGAAGTATGCTGTCGAGGTGGCGGCCATGCAGCAAGCCGCACAGGCGGTGGGCAGCGTGGCGGATGTGTTGATGCTGGACGACCTGCACGAGCAGGTGGGCCAGTATTTCGATGACCGCGAGGACGCCTTTGACCCCTACAACGCCGTGATCGGTGCTGCCGAGTATTCCCTCATCACCACACGGGCCGTCAAGCGGGTCATCGCCCGCCGCAACCGGTTTTTGTCGCTGCCGCTGAGCACCAGCAACGGGCAGTCACTGTTGAGCTACGACTTCCTGAACATGAGCCTGCCCAAAAGCAGGATCATGGCCAGCATCATCATGGCCTGCTACCAGAACGCCAGACACATCCATGTGACCACGGAGCTTGGCACGAACCTGGATTTCAACATCGAGGGGCGTGTGCCCGGCTTCTTCAACGGCTGCTGCCACGACGGCAAGGGCCTTTCCTCTGCCAGCGTGGAAGTGTATGTGGCACCGGTGGAGAGCGACACCAACGGCACCCTGATCCTGGACGGTTCCATGGGCTATATCGGCATCGTGGACAGCCCCGTGCGGGTGGAGCTGCGCGGCGGCCGCATCGTGGAGATCGAGGACAATGCCAGCGGCAGGCGGCTCAAGCAGTTTCTGGCCCGCTTCCACGACCCGGAGAACATGGTGGTGGCGGCGGAGTTCGGCATCGGGCTCAACACCCACTCCCGCTGTGCAGGCAACTGCTACATCGAGGACGAATCCACCTATGGCACCTTCCATATCGGGTTCGGGCGCAACATTGCGCTGGGCGGTGTGCAGGATGCTTCCGGCCATTACGATCTGGTCACCCACGCTCCCTGCATCTATGTGGACAACCGCATGATCATGGATCACGGACAGCTCACCGTTCTGGAGCCGTCCATTTATATCTGAGAATCGAGGCTTTTTACTATGAAGATTCTGCTCACTGGTTTCGACCCCTTTGGCGGCGAGACCGTCAACCCCGCTTTTGAGGCGGTGAAGCTGCTGCCCGACACCATCGCCGGTGCCGAGATCGTCAAGCAGGAAGTGCCCACCGAGTTCATCCGTGCCGGTGAGGTGCTGGAAGCTGCCATTCAGGCAAACCAGCCCGATGTGGTCATCTGCATCGGTCAGGCCGGCGGCCGCTCCGCCATCACCCCGGAAAAGGTGGCCATCAACCTGATGGACGGCCGCATCGCCGACAACGCCGGTTATCAGCCCATCGACGTGACCATCCAGGAGGACGGCGAGACCGCCTACTTCACTTCCCTGCCCGTGAAGGCCATGGTGCAGAGCATCAAGGATGCAGGCATCCCCTCCGCCCTGTCCTACACTGCAGGCTCCTATGTGTGCAACTACCTGATGTACACCCTGCTGTACCTCATCGACAAGAAGTACCCCAACATCCGGGGCGGCTTCATCCATGTGCCTTACGCCATGGAGCAGGTGGTCAACAAGCCCCTGGGCACCCCCAGCATGGACCTGCACCAGATTGCCCGCGGCCTGGAGAAGGCCGTGGAGGCCGTTGTGAAGAACGACGCCGACCTGGCTGTGGACATGGGCACCACCCACTGAGCATCCCCGCAAAGCCCTTCAAGGCACCCGCTGTGCATCCGCATGGCGGGTGCCTTTTTGTAATGTTTCTCATGCAGAGTGCAATCGCGTGGGGCAGGCCCGATGGCTTTTGCAAGCGGCATCGCCGCCGGGGTCGCTCCGCTGGGCCAGAGGGTGAGAGGGGTGTTTCGACTCCCCCCTCTCTCCCTCTGGACACCCCTCTCCCCGCAACGAGAAAGGGGCTACTCGCCCCTTTCAGACCCCAAAGAAGTAGGCTCCAACCGAAAATACTGAAGATTCACGCCATTCGGCGTGAAGATCTTTTCACCGTATTTTCAGCTTCCACCGATTGGAACGCCCCTCAGTCGCTGCGCGACAGCTCCCCGGTGGGGAGCGTTGCCGTAAAAGGCATTTGATTTGCTGCGCTTTGGCCGCAGGCCAACAGCAGCCGATGCCACTTCCCGTAACGACCCTTCCCGTGAAAAAGCAAATCCGGCGGGGCCGCAGCCCTGCCGGATTTGCAAAATCTAAAATAATTTTTCCGCTATTCATGCCCAGAGCAAAGCGGAGGGCATTCTAAATCGTTTGCCTTCCAGAGAACAGGCCACTTTCCTTAACGCCCATCCGTGAAAAAACAATCCCGGAAAATCCGCAGATTTTCCGGGATTGCATATCTTTAAAAATAATTTTCCGCTGATATTGCCAGAGCAAAGCGGAGGCAATTCCAAATCGTCCTGCTTACTCCGTGATCCGCCCTGCCGCGCTGGTCTCCAAGACCGGGTAACCGGTGCGGGTGCAGCGCACAGCACAGCGGGCGCGGCCGCCGGTGGTGCAGGTGAACAGGGTCAGGTCCCAGGCGTCCTCGTCGCTGGCCGTGATCATCTTGTCGATATCCGTGGGCTGGATGGTCTCCACGTTGGACACCTCATAGCTCCAGCGCTGGCCGTCCATGTCGGTAAAGTACACCTCACTGCCCAGGGCCAGCCACTTGATGGGGCTGAAGTGCTTGGCGTAGTTGTGGGCGCAGACCACCATGTTGTCGGCGTAGGTGGAGCCGCTGTAACGGCCCGGGGCCACCTTGAGGCCGGCGTAGCTCCACTCGCTCATCACGGGCAGTTCCAACCCGATGGACGGGATGGACAGGTAGCCGATGTAGCCCCATCCGTCGATGTCGGTGACGGTCATCTCCTGCTCCGGGTCCAGCTCCGGCTGGACCACCGGCTCTTCGTCCTTCGTCTTGTCCTCCATGGTCTCGGTCAGGGTCTCTTCCAGCTTGCCCAGGGCGTCCTGCGAAGCCTTGTCGGCGCGGTTGGCGTCCCACTGGTTATAGCCCAGCAGGGCCAGTGCGCCCAGAATGAGCAGGATGCCCACGATCATGCAGGCGCGGCCAATCTTCTGCTTTGTGTTCATGCCAGCGTCTCCTTCCGGTCCAGCACCCAGCCGACGGCAAACAGCAGCACGCCGCTGCAGGCCATGAACGGGATGGGCCAGTTCAGCTGGCCGCTCTGGGGCAGTGCATTGCCGTCCGGGCGGCCCGGCGCCACCGGGTTATCCGGCGTGCCGGGAGCCACGGGGTTGTCCGGGTTGCCGGGGTTCACCGGGTTATCCGGCGTACCGGGCGACACCGGGCGGTTGGGGTCGTTGGGGTCCACCGGCATATCCGGCATGTCCGGGTTGTCCGGGGTGCCGGGCTGGGTGGGCTTGTCCGGTTCCGAGGGCTTCTCCGGCTCGGACGGTTTGCCCGGTTCCGAAGGCTTGCTGGGAGTTTCCGGTTCGGGCGGGGTCACCTCCTGCGTGGGCGCGCCCACCTTGGGGGTGGCGTCCACGGTGTAGAGCCAGCCGCTTTCGTCCGCCATGGGCAGCGACACCAGGAAGGAATTGATGGCCTCGTAGCCCTTGGAGTTCTCGGTCTGCACCACGAGGTACAGGCCCAGCGGCAGCGCGTCAAAGGAGACGATGCCCTGCTCGCTGATCTTATGGGTGGTGCCGGCGGCGCGGGCGGGCAGCTTGGCTTCCAGCCTGGAAGCCAGCGTGCTGTCCGTCAGGTCGCCCAGCGCGATGCCGCAGCCCGTAAAGTCGGCGGTGTACACAAAGTGCAGGTCGCCGTTGGTGCGGGCCACGTCCGCCACCTTGTACACGGTGAGTGCGCCGCCCCGCAGGGGGACGTCGTTCTGGTGGTCGTACAGGGTCACGTCCATGCTGCCGGTGCGGCTCAGGTCGATGTTGGCGCTGGCCGCGGGGGCTGCCAGCGCGGGCAGTGCACAGCACACGGCCATGCACAGCGCCAGCAGAAGAGCGGCAAACCGGTTGTTTTTGTTTTGTTTCATGGCTGCTCACTCCTCCTCGTTCTGTTTCCGTTTGCGGACCAGCAGCAGGGCTGCTGCAGCGGCCAGTGCGCCGCCCAGCACCCCGAAGGGTGCCGTGCCCATGCCGCCGGTGGACGGCAGCTCGTAGCCGGTGTAAACGTAGTTCTGCACCGTGATATTGCCGGTCTGGACTCCATTGTTGTCAATGTAAACGTTCCAGTTGCCGGTGGTCTCTTCCTCCACCAGGTAGTGGTACGCATTGCCCTGCGCATCCGTCAGCGGGAGCTTGTCCCCCGACTCGGACCAGGTCCAATTGTTATCTGCGGTCAGGTCGGCTTCGGCAAACAACGTTCTGTCCTTGTCATTGTCGGTGTACTGCCAGACCTTGATGTGGATGCTGTCCACCGCCGGTTCCACCGGCTTTTTGGTATCCTGGTCCAGCCAGAGCTTGCTGACGGTCAGGTTGCTGTAGCGGTTGGTATACCGGGCCGTGGTGGTCTGGGCGGCATTGCCCACCTGGACGTCCGTGAACAGGATGGTTTTTCTCTCATCCATCGCCGTCCCCTTGTCTGTTGCCGTTTCAAAGGCCGTCTCGGGGGTCTCGCTGCTCTTGTGGAACAGCACATAGTGGGAGGTATCGTCCTTCTGGTAGTTCTGGGGGGCTTTGGTCTCCACGATCTTATACAGCACGTCCGGCTTCAGAGTCTGGGGCCCGCCGTTTTCCAGCACCGTCAGGCTCACCTGGCCATTTTCGCCGGTGGTGACGGTGCCGTTTACGCCGCCGCTCCAGGGCTTCCAGTCCTTGGTTTGCAGATCATACTGCCAGATGGTAAACTCTGCCCCCGGCAATGCAACGCCGGAGTACTCGTCCACCTTGTGGAGCAGGAACTGTCCGGTGGAGGCCGTGGCGGCAGATGCATAGGTAAACTTGATGGAATCCGATTCGGTGGAGTCCCCATTGCCCAGCTTGACGGTGTTGTCCACGTTGTAATCCGCAGCAGCACTGCCCTGCTTTACATCACATTGGTACACCAGGATCATGGCGGTCTGGTTGGGGATCACCATGTGGAGCCAGCCATTGTCATCTGCCGGCAGCACCTGGTACAGGTTGCGAGGCACCTCTTTCCCTCGGGTCACGGCGTTGTTGGCTTCGTCATACTGGAAGTAATACAGCTTTACAGACTCCGGGTCTCCCCGGACAATGGCACCGTTCTGGGCCTTTACGTCGTCCCACAGCTCAATGGTCGGGGCCTCGGTGGTTCCCACCGACAGGTCCTTCCGGGCCGGGTTCACCACCACCTGGTACTCGATGCGGTCGGTTTTGCCATCCACCTCCACCAGCTTTCCGGTCTTTTTCAGGGGGTCCACAGTCTTTTCCACCGTGGTGTGGAGGGTCTCGGTCAGCTCGCCCCACTGGGCCGTGTTGGTGTAGATCACCTCGCCCACCGAGGGGTTCTTCCAGCGGGGATCGTCGTCCACGCTCACCTTGTACAGAATGCGGAACTTGTGTTGTTTGTTCTTGCTCCGGTTGTAGTCGCGGATGGTAATGGTCAGCTGCCGGGTGGCTTTCTCGTAGGCCACCGTGGCAGCGGCACCCTTCAACTCGCTAATCTTATCCGGGGCCCCTTCGTCCATGCCGATCGTTACCCAGTCGGTCTTGAACTCAGTGTTTTCCGGCAGGGTATCGGTGATAACGATGTCGGCATCATCCTCGGCAGCGGTCTGCACCACCAGCTGATAGTGGAGGTTTTTGCCGTCGAGTTTACTGTACTGGTAGGTCTGGTCTCCGCTTTGGTAACCAGATTCGTCCTGATCGCTGTTCGCCGACACCCGTTTTTCAAAGCTCTTGTAGCTGTGGTAGGTGTCCTCTGCCTCAGCCCTCTGAGAGCTGCCTTGGATGCTGACGCTGTTTTTGTAAGTCCATTTCTCTCCGGTGGGCACATTGCTCTGATTCTCGTGGGTAGGGAGGTCCTTTACCTCCACACGCCGCACCGGGTTGTCACCTGCCTTGTTTATCTGGATGGTAAAGCTCCGCACCCAGGCGGAGGGGTCGTTGGCAGTCACCGTGCCGCCGGTGCCGTCGGCACCGCTGTAGTAGGTGACGGCAATGACCCCGGCGGCCTTAGCATCAGCATAGGTCATGGTGCCGCCGTCGTGGAGGGTCAGGGTCAGGCCATTTTCCAAAGCCTTCTCCAGCTCTGCGGCGTAGGCGTAGTGGGTGTCACTCTGGGTCTGGCCGCTTTCGTTCACAGCGTCCTTGAGGGTCTCCACCAGGGTAAAGCTGCTTTCGCCAGCCGCATTGGCGGCAGAGATATTCCATTTGGCCAGGCCCTTGCTGCTGCTGGACAGCTCCTTGCTCAGGGTCCAATCGCCCTGCCCGATGTTCTTGGTCGCCGAGGCCTCAAAGGTATGGCCGCTCTTGGTTTCCACCTTTGCAGTATTGGTCACCGTGCCGCCGCCCAGGGGGGTGGTGGTCTCAAAGGTGATGGTCAGCTCCGTCCCCGTGAAATCCGCCGGGATGGTATAGCCGTTTTTCTGGAATTCCTCTGCCGATATCGTGGTGTTGCCTACTTTTACATCTCCTACGATCTTCACACCGTCCGGCAGGCTATCCGTGATCTTGCAGCCCTGCAGCATATAGGACCCCAGCTTGGTCCCCAGAAAAGAATGCGGTATCTTTACAGTGATCGTCCACTGGATGCGGCCTGTTTTGGGGTCGTACTCGCCTTTCTTCTCAATGCGAGGGGTTTTACATGTGTAGTATGCTTCAGCCTTCTTTTCCTCCTGGGAGCCTGCCTTCGCTGTTGCCGTATTGAAGATCATACCGACACCGTCGGGCATTTCGTCAAAGTCCGCATAGTTCCGCTGAACGTCATAGTACCAGATGTACTTTTCTTCAATCCCCAATGCTTCCAGGTCCTTAATGACCACCTGGGGGTTGCCGTTGCTGTCCTCCTGGATCTTGCAGTCGGGGAACGGCAGGATCTCCGTTTGTGTACCCGAAGCATCCACCTTGTAAAGTTTAAAGGAGTTTTTCAGGTAGGTGCCGCCCTTCAGGTAATCACCAGCACTGATGCCCCACTGATTCGTGTTCAGGGTATCCGTAAGGGTCACCTTGTCTTTGGTACCGTTGGTGGTCTCCACCGTCACCATATAATGGTTTATGAAGGTGCCACTTTCCGGATGATTCTCAAAGGCACTCCAATAGCCGGTGTACCCTTTACTGATCTTTATATCTGCCGTTTTCTTCTTGATGGTCAGGGTGTAGCCCTTTTCAAAGGTGATGGTTTTGTTATTCTCAAAATCATCTGCCCATACTTTCCGGGAGAACTTGAAGGTTCCGGTAAACTCCCGGTTGCCGCTGGCATCCAAACCGGTGAACTTCTCACTTTTGTCAAAGGTCAGCTTTGCCAGGCCGTTGGTGTCGATGGTATAGGTGCCAATGACCTTGTTGTTGTCGGTCTCGTCCAGGATCTTGCCGGAGGTGGGCTGCTTGGGCTTCATGGCATCAATCAGCTGGTAGCACAGGGTCCGCCGGTCCGGCTTCAGGGTGCTCGCAGGCAGCTTGTAGGTCACGGTGACCTGCACGTTGGTACCGCTTTCCACTTCATTCCCCACCAGGGGCTCCCAGGAGCCATTGACCTCCTTCTCGAACTCTGTCTTAGTGATCCAGGCGGGGTCCAGGTTCACCTCCGTATCGGCAGTTTCTGCCAGCAGGGCCGGGGCATCGGGGTCCTGCTGCCGGGCCTCGCCGACCCATTCCACCGTAGCCCCAAAGCCATCCTCATCTTCCAGCAGCGCATAGCTGCCGTCCAGCTCCTCCTGGGAGCCTGCCGGGTCCGGGTCCTCCGGGGCCACAGCGGTGGTCTCGGCGGCATAGGCACCGGTCACCGAGATGACACTGGTCACGTCGGACATGGCAACGGGCACCTCGGCCACCTTGCCGTCCACGTTGCCGGAGATCACGGTCAGGGTCCCGGCGTCGGGGTCCACGGCGGACACGACGCCCACCGTCTCGGTGGTCACGGTGCGGGTGTCCACCTGCGGCTCGGAAGCCGTGAGCTGGGCGGCGGTGTCGGGGTCCTCGTCCAGGTCCAGCAGGGCGATGCCATAGGAGCTCTCGTCCACGGCCACCTGCTCGGTGGTGAGGGTGTTGTAGATGACGATATCGCCGGGCCTTGCGGTGGAGCCGTCGGCGTCGGTGAGCCACTGGGAGCCGCGCAGGTCACTGTGCAGGGCCATCACGCCCGCACGCTGGGGCACCACCGTCTGGGGCACACCCGCAAAGTGCAGGCAGTAGGACAGGAACATCACGTCCCAGGCGCCGTAGGGGTTGCCGTACCAGGCACCATAGCGGGAGTAGCCGCGCAGCACCTGCTGGTCCTCCACATCCAGCTTGAAGTTCTTGTCGCTCTGCTGGTAGTCCAGCTGGGACTTTGCCACGGTGAGCAGGTCCTCGGCCCAGTTGCCGTTCAGGGCCACGTTGGCCGCGGCCTGCCATTCCTCGGCAGTCTCCACGTCGGCCTGGGTATCGGCCAGGCACTCCACGGTGTGGTGGTGCTCCGGGATGGTGCACACCAGTTCCTCGGTGTAGCAGGCGTCGGTGTGGTGATGCAGCACCGGCTCGTCCGGGGTGGTCTCGGCCGGCTCAGGGGGCAAGTCCACCACGGGGCGGCTGGCAGGCATTTCCTGATAGGCGGGGTTGGGTTCTTCCACCAGTTCGCCTTCGTCCAGGCCGCACACCAGCTCATACTCGGTGGTGTAGCAGCTGTCGTCGTGGATATGCTCGAACTCGCCGCAGATGAGCGCACCGTACTCGTCAAAGCAGTCGTCGGTGTGCTCGTGCTCTTCCTGATAGCAGGTCAGCACCCGGTGCTCCTCGTAGCAGGCATCGGTGTGCTCATGGGGCACCCAGATGGTCTCCGGCTCGGTCTGCACCGGCTCTTCCGGCTCTTCCGGCTCGGCCGCGCTGTAGGCGGACACCGGATCGGCGCTGCTGTCCGAAGAGGTGACGGGCGTTTCCGGCTCGCCCTCCTCGTAACCGCAGGTGAGCACTTTTTCGTAGCAGGCCGCCGTGTGCTGGTGCTCCTCGTAGCCGCAGTGGTAGTCGGCCGTCATGGAGATGCCCACCCCATGGAGCTGCCAGTTGACGAACAGGGTGGTGAGCAGGGCCAGCACCAGCATCATGGCCACATAGCGCCGGGCCTGTACATGCTGCCTGCGGAACCGCTCGATCAACCCGTTGATGATATCCTTCATAGTAACACGTCCTCTTGGTTCGCTCTGTGCCCTGGCAGCCGCACACCGCCGCAGGCCCACAGAAGAGTCAGTTCATCGTTTGTGCAACAAAAGCGTCACAAAATTTTCGATACACTGTCATTATACCATTTTAGGGCGTTCGTTTCAACTCAGGGGCGTGCTTTTCCGGCAATAGAATGCACACGATGCGCACCATGCAAGGGGTCAGGGGCAGCCACAGCACCGTGCAGCCCAGATTGAACAGGGTGTGGGCGTTGGCGATCTGCCGGGCCAGCACGGCGCTCTCCGGCCCGTGGGGCGAGACCAGCCGCACCAGCGCGGTGAACTGGGGCAGCAGCAGCCAGCACACCGCCGCCCCGGACAGGTTGAACAGGGCGTGGGCCGCCGCCAGACGCTTGGCGTCCCGGCTCTGCCCCACCGATGCCAGCACCGCCGTGACGGTGGTGCCGATGTTGTCCCCCAACAGCACCGGGATGGCTCCCGCAAGGCCCAGCAGGCACCCGCCGTCCGGCCCGGGGCGGGCGGCCGCCTGCTGCAGCACCGCAATGGTGGCGGAGCTGCTCTGCACGGCAAGGGTCATGCCCAGCCCTGCCAGCAGGCCCAGGCCGGGGCGGTGCCGCACCTGGGCCATCCACTGCCGGAACACCGGCCCTGCTGCCAACGGCTCCATGGCCTCGGCCATGACCGCGATGCCCTCAAACAGCAGGCCGAACGCAAACAGCGCCTGCCCGGCTGCGTGCAGACGCCCGCGCCCCGCGAACCAGAGCAGCAGCCCCGTCACCAGCAGCAGATACCGGGCATCCTCCAGCCGGAAGGCCAGCAATTGCGCGGTGACCGTGGTGCCGATGTTGGCCCCGAACACCACCGGCACGGCCCGCTGCAGGGTCAGCAGCCCGGCCCCCACAAGGCCCAGCACCAGCACCGTGACCGCCGAGCTGCTCTGCACCACCGCCGTGACCGCCGCCCCCGTGAGCACCCCGGCCAGCGGGTGGGCCGTGAGCCGGGCAAGGGCCTGCCGCAGGGTGTCCCCCGCCGCCTGCTGCAAAGCGTCCGTGAGGGTGTCCATGCTGTATAAGAAAAGTGCCGCCCCGCCGAACAATTGCAGGATCATCCACAAACGCTGTTCCATGCCCGATGCCCCCTTTGCTTTATGTGTATGCGGGACACAAACGTTTGTGAACTTTTGTGAAACAATCCCTGCAGGGGGTTGCAATCCGGCCTGCAAAAGGCTATTATTGTCAAGCGTTAACAGTTAACAGCTGTTAAGTAATTTTTGAGAGGAGGGATCGCGTGTCTGAGGAATCCACGTTGAGTTTCCGTGGGCTTTGCCGCTACATCCACCGGCTGAGCAAAGCATCCAAGGCCGGCATGAAGGCCGCTCTGGCCGACTGCCCCAAGCGCCACTTTCCCATGCTGGAAGGGCTGCTGGGCTGCATTCGTCTCCATGGACAGGACGGTGCCGTTTATATCTCCGACCTTGTTCAGGAGCTTCATCAACCGCTTCCTGCCATTTCCCGCACGGTGCGGCAGATGGAGCAGGACGGCCTTGTGGAACGCTTTGCCGACCCTGCCGACCGCCGCAAGACGCTGGTGCGTTTCACGCCCAAGGGATACGAGGCCTGCCGACAGTGCGAGGCTGCTCTTGGGGACTACTTTTCCAGTGTCATGGCCCGGCTGGAGCCGGAACAGCTGGCCCAGATGGAAGCGCTGCGCGGCGCGCTGATGGAAGCCATTCTTGCGGAAAATGCTGCGCGTACCACCAAACCGAAGGGAGAACCAAACCATGACAAAGATCTTTAAGCAGCTGGCCCGTCACTGGGCCGTCTGCCTCGTGGTGTTCGCACTGCTGTTCGTGCAGGCGTACTGCGATCTGTCGCTGCCGGACTACACCAGCAAGATCGTGGACACCGGCATCCAGCAGGGCGGCATCGAAAGCCCCCTGCCCGACACCGTGCGGCAGAGCACGCTGGATGCCCTCTCGCTGCTGATGCGCGAGGAGGACGCCGCTGCCTTCCAGAACGCCTACACCGCCGACGGCGATGTGCTGCGCCTGCGCACCGACCTGACCGCCGACGAGCGCACTGCGCTGGAAGATGCTGTGACCACGCCGGATATCGTGCTGTATCTGGCGGCCGCCCAGGCAGCCAACACCCCCGCCGGGCAGACCGGCATGGGCATGACCGGCCTTGCGGACCTGCAGGCCTCCGGTGCCGACCGCAATCCCGACACGGAAACCGAGACTGCGGCCCCCACGGCGGAGGACCTGGACACCGTGTGCGGCCAGTTTGCCGCCATGAGCCAGATGCCCGGCTTCCGCCGCGACGCCGTGCAGCAGCAGCTGACCGGTGCCATCGGCCAGCTGGACGACACCGTGGTGGAGAACCTGAAGAGCCAGGCTCTGCTGCTGGTGGGGCTGGAGTACGAGGCCCAGGGCATTGCCCACGCTGTGCAGATGCACTATTTATATAAGGTAGGCGGCCAGATGCTGGCCCTGACCCTGCTGATGGTGGCCGTGTCCATCGCGGTAGGCTTCCTGGCCTCCCGGGTGTCCGCCGCCATCGGCCGCGACCTGCGCCGCGAGACCTTCTCCGCCGTCATCCACTTCTCCAATGCGGAGATCGAGAACTTCTCCACCGCGTCCCTCATCACCCGCACCACCAACGACATCCAGCAGGTGCAGTTCGTCTGCGTCATGCTGTTGCGCATGGTGGCCTATGCGCCCATTCTGGGCATCGGCGGTGTGCTGCACGTCATCGGCAGCTCTTCGGGCCTTTCCTGGATCGTGGTGCTGGACGTGGCTGCGCTGCTGCTGCTCATCCTCTTCCTGATGAGCGTAGCCATGCCCAAGTTCAAGATCATGCAGACGCTGGTGGACCGGCTGAACCTCGTCAGCCGCGAGCTCCTCACCGGCATCATGCCGGTGCGTGCCTTCAGCCGGGAGGCCTTTGAGGAGGCTCGTTTCGACAAGGCCAACCGGGACCTGATGGGCACCCAGCTGTTCACCAACCGCGCCATGGTGGCCATGATGCCCTTTATGACCCTGATCATGAACGGCACCAGCCTGCTCATCGTGTGGTTCGGCGGCAAGGCCATGGACAACGGCACCATGCAGGTGGGCGAGATGATCGCCTTCATCACCTACACCATGCAGATCGTCATGTCCTTCCTGATGCTGGCCATGGTGGCCGTCATGCTGCCCCGTGCCGGTGTGGCCGCAGACCGCATCGACGAGGTCATCCGCGCCAAGGCTACCATCCACGACCCGGACGAAGCCGACGCCAAGGCCGCAAAGGAGCACAAGAACTGGCAGGGCGTGGTGGAGTTCCACGACGTGAGCTTCCGCTTCCCCGGTGCCGACAGCGACGCCCTGGAGCACATCAGCTTTACCGCAAAGCCCGGCGAGACCACTGCCATCATCGGCTCCACCGGCTGCGGCAAGAGCACCCTGCTCAACCTGATCCCCCGCTTCTACGACGTGACCGGCGGCAGCGTGACCGTGGACGGCATCGACGTGCGCCAGATGCCCCAGGCACAGCTGCACGACCTGCTGGGCTATGTGCCCCAGAAGGGCGTGCTGTTCAGCGGCACCATCGACAGCAACCTGAAGTTCGGCGGGGACCACATCACCGACGCCGCCGTGAAAAAGGCCGCTGCCATCGCACAGGCCACCGAGTTCATCGACGCAAAGCCGGAGGGTTACCAGAGCCCCATCGCACAGGGTGGTTCCAACGTGTCCGGCGGCCAGAAGCAGCGCCTGTCCATCGCCCGTGCCATTGCCAAGGACCCCAAAATTTATCTGTTCGACGACAGTTTCTCGGCCCTGGACTACAAGACCGACGTGGCCCTGCGCCGCGCCCTGAAGGCCCAGACCGACAACGCCACCGTCATCATCGTGGCACAGCGCATCTCCACCGTGCTGCACGCAAACCAGATCCTGGTGCTGGACGAGGGCCGTCTGGTGGGCAAGGGCACCCATGCCCAGCTCATGGCCAGCTGCCCGGAGTATCAGGAGATCGCCCGCAGCCAGCTGAGCCAGAAAGAGCTTGACCTGGGCATTCTGAATACGGAAAAGGAGGGTGTGTGATATGCCAAGACCCGGACGCATGACCACCGAGCGCGCCAAGGACTTCAAGGGCACGCTGCGGCAGCTTCTCCAGACCATGAGCCACTACAAACTGCCGCTCATCACGGCCATTGTCTTTGCCATTCTGTCCACCATCTTCAACATTGCCGGCCCCAAGGTGCTGGCCAAAGCCACCACGGCCCTTGCCACCGGCTGGGTCGCCAAGCTGCGGGGCACCGGCAGCATCGACTTTGTTTATATTGGCCGGGTGCTGCTGTTTTTGCTGGGCATGTACCTGCTGAGCAGCGCCTTCAGCTTTATCCAGGGCTGGCTGATGACCGGCCTTTCCCAGAAGGTCTGCTACGACTTCCGCCGCCAGATCAGCGAAAAGATCAACCGCCTGCCCCTGGCCTACTTTGAAAAGCGCACCGTAGGCGAGGTGCTGTCCCGCATCACCAACGACGTGGACACCCTGGGCCAGAGCCTGAACCAGAGCATCACCCAGCTCATCACCAGCGTGACCACCATGATCGGCGTGCTGATCATGATGCTGTCCATCAGCCCCCGCATGACCCTGATCGCCATCCTGATTTTGCCGGTGTCGCTGGCACTGGTGCTGCTGGTGGTCAGGTTCAGCCAGAAGTACTTCAAGGCCCAGCAGGCCACCCTGGGCGTGGTGAACGGCCAGGTGGAAGAGATCTACGCCGGCCACAACGTGGTCAAGGCCTTCAACCGCGAGGCCGTGGTGCTGAACGACTTCAACGCCGCCAACGACAAGCTGTACGAATCCGCCTGGAAGAGCCAGTTCCTCTCGGGCCTGATGATGCCCATCATGAACTTTGTGGGCAACCTGGGCTATGTGGCGGTGGCCATCGTGGGCAGCATCTTTGCCGCCAACGGCACCATCACCATCGGCGACATCCAGGCCTTCATCCAGTACGTCAAGAACTTCACCCAGCCCATCCAGCAGCTGTCGCAGGTGTCCAACATGCTGCAGAGCATGGCCGCTGCCGCCGAGCGGGTGTTCGAGTTTTTGAACGAGCCGGAAGAGGACCAGACCGCCGACCCGGCCCGCCGGGCAGACCCCGCCTGCATCGACGGTCAGGTGACCTTCGACCATGTGCGCTTTGGCTACACCCCGGACAAGACCATCATCCACGACTTCAGCTGTACGGTGAAGCCCGGCCAGAAGGTGGCCATCGTCGGCCCCACCGGCGCGGGCAAGACCACCATGGTCAAGCTGCTCATGCGCTTCTACGACGTGGACGCCGGTTCCATCACCCTGAACGGCCACGACGTGCGCGACTTTGACCGCAGCGCTCTGCGCGAGGGCTTCGGCATGGTGCTGCAGGACACCTGGCTGTTCAAGGGCACCATCCTGGAGAACATCCGCTACGGCCGTCTGGACGCCACCGACGAGGAGGTCATTGCCGCCGCCAAGGCTGCCAACGCCGACCACTTCATCCGCACCCTGCCCGGCGGCTACCAGATGGAGCTGAACGAGGACGCCTCCAACGTGAGCCAAGGCCAGAAGCAGCTGCTCACCATCGCCCGCACCATCCTGGCCGACAACCGCATCCTGATTCTGGATGAGGCCACCAGCAGTGTGGACACCCGCACCGAGCAGCGCATCCAGACCGCCATGGACCGCCTGATGGAGGGCCGCACCAGCTTTGTCATCGCCCACCGCCTGTCCACCATCAAGGACGCCGACCTCATCCTTGTGATGCGGGACGGCGACATCGTGGAGCAGGGCACCCACGACCAGCTGCTGGCCGCAGGCGGCTTCTACGCCGACCTGTACAACAGCCAGTTCGAGGATGTGGTGGAGTAAACACCGATATTTTAAAAACCGGGAGCATCTGCGGATGTTCCCGGTTTTTTCACACCTCTATTTTTCCAGCTCCACCCCGAACAGCTGCTTTGTCAGCGGCGGCAGAACCTGCTGCAGCTCCTGCACGTACTCCTGCACCACCGGGTCCGGGTCGGCCCGGGTCACGATGCCAAAGCGATGGCCCCGGTCCCAGTCCAGTATCCGGACAAAATCCATGTCCGGCCTGCGGTAGTACACGCCCGGGATCATCTTCAGCGATGTCACCGGATACTGTGCGCTCCGTGACATCCCCACCCGGATGATCTCCGCGCCCCGACGGGTTCCCTCCCGGAACAGCGCCGATTCATAGATGCTCTGATCCATGTTATCGGCCGGCATCCAACGGTATTGCAGCACCTGCTCCAGCGTGAGCCGGCCTTTTGGCATATCTTCCGGTGCATGAAATGGGATACAGAACTCCGGCACATAAAAAACCGGCGTAAATGCCAGCCCCTGTGCGTGGATCTCTGTACAGTCCAGCTGAAAGGAAAGATCTGCATCCCCCTTTTGCAAAGCGTTCCAGACGTCACTGCGGCGCACACAACGTCGGAGCACCGGCGAAAAACGGATGCACAGTTCTCCGGTCAGTGCAAACAGATCGTAACCGAACATCCGCAGCGCCTCATGGCAGTATGCGATCAGGATATGCCGCTCCGGAGGATCTGTATGCTGCTGCACCGCCTGCGCACGGCAGACAGCCTTCTGGTAAAGGGCCAGTACCTGTTTGGCCTGCGGATAAAACTCCTGCCCTGCCGGGGTCAGGATCACCTGCCGCCGGGTATGGCGGAACAACTCCACCTTCAGCTGCTTTTCCAGTGCCCGGATCTGCTGCGACAGCGCCGACTGCGACACGAACAACGCCTCCGCTGCTTCGGAAAAACTTTCCAGCTCCACGATCTTTACAAAGCTCTGCAACGCATTCTCGTTCATCGGCTCTGCTCCTCCCCTGTTTTTATAATAAGTTTTTCTTAATTATAATATAAAATAAATGAATTGTAAATTCTTTTCGACCGCGCTATAATTGTTAAAGATTCCGCAATCTATACCGGCTACGGGATACACGAAACAACGAAGAAAAAGAACGAAACAGGAGTAAATCATGAACAAGATCTCTCGTAAAGGCTTTCTGAAGATCGCCGCTGCCGCCGCCATGAGCGGTGTGACCGCCGGCGCTCTGTCCGCCTGCAATGCCGCCTCCGGCTCCACCTCCACCGCTGCTTCCGGCAGCGCTGCCGCCTCCACTGCCGGCACCTACACCCCCGGCACCTACGAGGGCACTGCCGAGGGCATCTCCTCCACCGTCAAGGTCACCATGACCTTCTCTGAGAACGCTGTCACCGACGTTGTAGTTGACACCTCTGGTGAGACCGCATCCTACGGTGCTGCCGCTGCCGATGAGCTGCGCGAGCAGTTGATCGCTGCAGGTTCTGCCGAGATCGACGGCGTTTCCGGCTCCACCATCACCTCCAATGCCGTGATGAAGGCTGCCAAGAGCTGCTACGCACAGGCCAAGGGCGAAGCCGTGGTTGCGAGCGTGCAGCTGCCCACCGGCGACGAGAACGACTGGCTGGGCACCGAGCCCGACATCGACGAGGCTGCCATCACCGAGACCTGGGACACCGACATCGTCATTGTTGGCGCAGGCAACGGCGGCATGTGTGCCGCTGCTTTTGCCGCCAAGAACGGCCTGAATTTCCGCATCATCGAGCAGAATGCCGCCGTCATGGACACCCGCCACTGGTACGGCGCCATCGACAGCAGCGAAGCACAGAAGCAGGGCGTTCCCCCGGTGGACCGTGCCGAGCTGCTGAGCGAGATCTCCCGTTCTATGGGCGGCCGCTGCGACCAGCGTGTGGTCAAGACCTGGATCAACGAATCCGCTGCCATGCATGACTTCGTTGCCAGCATCCTGGAAAACGAACCTTATAACTATGTGTGCAACCTGACCTCCGGCGATGAAGCCAAGTGGCCGGATGACACCCAGGTGAGCCAGACCAAATTTATGTTCCCCGTGCAGCAGGTAGACTACCGCGCCGGTGAAAAGCCCCGCAACGTGGTGTTCCAGGAGTACATTGAGAGCCTCGGCTACGGCGTGGACTTCAACACCGGTCTGGCTAAGCTGGAAAAGGACGCAGACGGCCGCATTACCGGTGTGATCGCACAGAATACTGAGGATGGTCACTTCATCCGCATCCATGCAGCCAAGGGCGTTCTGCTGGCCTGCGGCGGCTATGCCGGCAACCCCTACATGATGGAGCAGCTGGACCCGCTGGGCACCAGTGTGACCACTGCCTGCTCCTATACGCCTGCCGACAAGGGTTACGGCATCCGTGCCGCGATCTGGGCAGGTGCACATCTGGATGCAGAGCCCGCTCCCGTCCTGTTCGACCGCGGCCTTGTGGCCCCCGGCGTGGATGCCGGCTATGTGGATGCCCCCTCTGCCTTTGGCGGCAAGGCCTTCCCCGGCACTGTGGGTCAGTACAACCCCGGCAGCCAGCCCTTCCTGAAGGTCAACCGCCATGGCGAACGCTTTATGAATGAGAGTCAGGAGTACGACAACGCTTCTCACGCTTCCTTCCAGCAGCCGGGTCATGTTTATGCCATGATCCACGATGCAAACTACTTTGAGGATGTTACCCGCTTCCACACCATCGGCTGCTCTGCCATCACCCGTCTGGTTCCCGGCGGCATGGAAAAGAAGCTGGAACAGTACGCCGAAGAAGGCCTGATCATGAAGGCGGACACCATTGAAGAGCTCGCCGACAAGATGGGCTTTACCGGTGCCGACAAGGACAACTTTGTAGCCACCGTTGCCCGCTACAACGAGCTGTACGACAAGCAGAACGACGAGGACTTCGGCAAGCCTGCAAGCCGTTTGAGCGCCATCCGCACCGCTCCCTTCTACGGCTGCTGGCTGGGTGCCTCTCTGCTGTGCAGTATGCAGGGCATCTCCATCACCGAGAACTGCCAGGCCAAGGACAGCAACAATGAGCCGATCCCCGGTCTGTACATCACCGGTGATATGTCCGGCAGCTTCTTCCAGAACAACTATCCCTGCGTCATGGGCGGTACTGCCTGCGGTCGTACCATGACCTTTGCCATTAAATCCATCAAGCAGATGGCAGGCCTGGAGAACGCCTGATAAGGCGCAGTTCTCCTGCATAAATCCAACATTCCTTCTTTTCTTCTTTTTCATGTGAAGAGGGGCGGTCCCGGTCGGGGCTGCCCCTCTTTGCTGTTTTGCCCCGCACGCCCCCTACACAAATGCCCGCAATTGTGCTATGATAGGGCTGAGCAGCCGGTTTGCTGCAAGCAACCGGCAAAGCATCGAGGTGTATTGTACAATGTCTGAACTTCTTGAGACGCTGCGGCAGGAGGGCGTGGACCCGGCCCTGCTTTCTGCGGTAGAGGAATATCGTGCCGCCCATCCGCTGGACGCTGCGCTGCGGCCCCGCATCCCGGCCCCGGCCTTTACCTACTACGGCAAAGGGGTGTGGGAGCAGGCGCTGGCCGCCCTGCTCTGCGGCGAAAACCTGCTGCTGGCGGGCGGCAAGGCCACCGGCAAGAACGTGCTGGCCGAGAACCTCTCCGCCGCCTTCGGCCGCCCCGCGTGGGACATCTCGTTCCATGTGAACATGGACGCGGCCTCCCTCATCGGCATGGACACCTTTGCCGACGGACGGGTGGAGTTCCGCCCCGGACCGGTGTATCGCTGCGCCCAGTGCGGCGGCTTTGGCGTGCTGGACGAGATCAACATGGCCAAGAACGAGGCGCTGGCCGTGCTGCACGCAGTGCTGGACTTCCGCCGCGCCATTGACGTGCCCGGCTACGACCGCATCCCGCTGGCCGAGGAGACCCGCTTCATCGCCACCATGAACTACGGCTACGCCGGTACCCGGGAGCTGAACGAGGCCCTGACCTCCCGCTTCGTGGTCATCCAGATGCCCACCATCACCCAGGACAACCTGGAAAAGCTGCTGCGGGCACAGTTCCCGGATCTTGCTGCGAAGTACGCCCACCAGTTCGCCCTGCTGTTCCTCGACTTGCAGAAAAAGTGCGACAGTGCGGAAATTTCCACCAAGGCACTGGACCTGCGCGGCATGCTGGACGCGCTGCGCCTGATCCGCCGCGGCATCCCCGCAGGGGCCGCGCTGGACATGGGCATCACCAACAAGGCCTTTGACAGCTACGAGCAGGGCCTGATCCGCGACGTGATCGCGGCCCGCATCCCGGCCAAACTGGATGCGGCCAGGCTGTTTGCCTGATGGAAGCCCAGAGCTACACCGCACAGGAGCGGCGGGCGGCCAATCAGGTCTGGGCGGCTGCGGGCGCCTATGGCTTTGAGCCGCTGTTTCTGGCCCACAACACCGACGGCACGGTGGACTTCTATATGAACACCATCGTGGGCCTTGTGCACAAATATTACGGTGACAAGTTGATCAACAGCATCTTCGACCGCTGGGCGGGCGATCTGCGGCAGGCCATGCTGGACGATCTGGCGTGGCTCTACCTCGAAAACGCGGCCTACCGGCTGGAGCTGCCCCACCGCCCGGTGCTGGAAGCGCTGCGCTATTCTCACGCCGACTACTTTTTTGCCATCCAGTACAAACTTTCCCGGCAGGAGTGGATGGCCAGGAACCAGCTGGTGTACACCATGCAGGCGGCCCGCTGGCGCAGCGTGCTGGGGCGCAATCTGCCCGTGATGACCCCCTACGAGAGCGGGTTGTTCCGGGCGCTGGCCCCGGACACCGCCCCGCAGCCGGACCAATTGCAGGACGCCCTGCTGGCCGTGTACGCAACGTTTGACCTCTTCGACGGCACCGTGCATCCGAAAGCGGCGCTGCACCTGCATCTGGACGGCCTGCTGGCCACCCTTGCCACCAAGGCCCTGCCCACCCAGATGATCAAGACCGACCGGGTGACCGTGGAGCACTCCAACGCCGTGGACGCCGCCGGCAGCGGCCCCAGCGTGGACAAACGGCAGGCCCACATCACCCTGAAGCAGAACGCCGCGCAGGACCGCGCCTACATCGAGAGCTGCTTCGGCCGCTCCCTCTACCCGCCGGAGCGGCTGCGCAAGGCCGAACAGGAGCTGTGCACCGGGGTGCATCTGGGGTGCCATTTGTGGTTCAGCGCGGGCGTGCCCAGCCCGGAACAGGCTCCCACCCCGGAGGCCCGGCATCTGGCCGAACAGGCCGAGCTGCAGGCCGACCGCAACCGCGCCTACTACGCCAAAAATCAGGAGCTGCACCGCAGCGTGGTGCTGCGGCTCACCGAGCAGATCCGCAACTGCATCCTGGTGCATCAGCAGCCCAACGCGCGGGTGGCCCGCAGCGGCAATGTGGACCCCGGGCGGGTGTGGCGCGCCCCGCTTTTGAACGATGACCGGGTGTTTTTGTGCGCCGAAGAGGAAAATCACCCCGCCTTTACGGTGGACCTGCTGCTGGACGCTTCCGCCTCCCGCCTGCACTGTCAGGAGGTCATCGCGGCGCAGGGGTCCATCCTGGCCGAGAGCCTGGCCAACTGCGGCATCCCGGTGCGGGTGAGCGCCTTCAGCAGCCTGCGGGGCTACACCGTGCTGCGGGTGCTCAAGGACTTTGCCGACAAGAACCGCCAGAACATCAACCGGTATTTTGCCTCCGGCTGGAACCGCGACGGCCTGGCCCTGCTGGCGGCGGGCGATCTGCTGGACTTTGCTCCCGGCCCCGCCCCGCGGCACCTGCTCATCCTGCTGACCGACGCTTCCCCCAACGACAGCCGCCGCATCCCGCCCAGCCCGGAAAACCCGCTGGGCTGCGGCTACGAGGACGCCGCCGGTGTGGCCGACGCGGCCGCCCAGGTGCGCGTGCTGCAGCGCAAGGGCATCCGGGTGTCGGCAGTGTTCATGGGCGAGGACCGCTCCGCCGCCGACGCTGCCCGCATCTATGGTAAAAATATGGCCCGCATCCGCGGCATGGACCAGCTGGCCCGCGCCGCCGGCCGCCTGATCCAGAACGAGATCCGGGAGCTGGGAGATTGAGAGATTGCCTTCCCCTTTTGGGGGAAGGCTTTTTTGTTGTCCGTCGCACAACCGCTTCGGGCATTTTACAACCAACCGTCGCGTTGTATTTTGGAGCAGTTCCGGGGTGTTCGCAAAAATCTGGTTGTTTTTGCAAACTTTTAGTTGTTTTTTGTCGTAGTTTATGCTATACTATGTTCAGACGAACCACAGAAACACGCGATGTCCCCGCAGTGCACGGCGGCGGCCCGCGTTGGAAGTTCTTTGAATACAACACTTTGCTGTCCGTCGAACCATTCAGGGAGGAACGTATCATGGATGCCAACCGCTACTTTACCGCCATGCACAACGCCATGTCATCCCGTCTGCCGGGGGCGCAGCTTCTGGCCGCCGTGCGCCTGCAGGATCTCTGCGGCAACGACGCTTACCTGGAAGTCCGGCGGATGCCCGGGGAGCACTGCGCCACCGTGTGTTACTCCACGATGGGCCGCAGAGGGCTGAACTTCCAGCTGTTCCGCAAGGGGTGGATGCTCTGCCACAACGAGAGCGGCCAGCTCACCGGGCAGTTCCCCGCCAAGGCCGAGAGCCTGCTGGAGGACACCGACTTCCACGCCTGCTGCCGCGAGGACCGGCTGGACGCTGCCCGCACCGACCGCATGGTGCAGGAGCTGGAAACGCTGGCGGGCACGGACTGCGATCTGCCTTTGCCCCGTGACGCCCGCACCGGGGCCGTCATCACGGTGGACAGCTTTGTGGGCCGGGGTGCCCACTGGAGCTACAGCACCCTGAGCAAGGCCCCCTGCCTGCCGGTGGCCGCCATCCTGTACTGGCTGGCCGACAGCCTGGCCGGAGCCGAGCGCCGCACCCTGCAGGCCGACCCGGAGGCCGCCCAGCTGGCCGCACAGTGGCAGAGCGGCACGGTGGAGATGTTCTTTCACCCGGCCGTACCGGCTGCCGCTCAGCTGCAGACGCAGCCCCAGACCCCGCCGGTGAGCCGTCCGGCACGCCCGGCCCCCACCTGCGCCCGCACCAAAAGCTGGCAGAGCATTCTGGCCGTGATGGCGAGCATGTAAAAAGGCTCCCCCTTGCGGGAGAGCCTTTCTATGATAAATTCTTATTCCAGATAGGGGTCCAGCAGCTTGTCCACGGTCTGGCTGCGCTTGGGCGCGGGCTTTTTCACCACGCGGCCCCGGCAGGCCACCAGCTCCAGATGCTGCAGCGCCCGCAGGTCCTCCAGCGGGTTCTGACGGGTGACGATGAGGTCCTCGCTCTTGCCCACTTCCAGCGAGCCGGTCACGTCCCCTACCCCGGCCAGCCGGGCGTTGCGCAGGGTGGCGGTGTACAGGGCAAACTGGTTGCTCACACCGCAATACTTGTGGAAGTAGCACAGCTCCCGCCAGAAGTCGTACTGGGTGATGTAAGGGCAGCCCACGTCGTTGCCAAGGCCCACCGGGATGCCGTTGGCCAGCGCCGTTTTGGCGCTTTCCACGATGCCGTCAAACACGATCCTGCCGTTGTACTGGTCTTTTTCCGACGCACCGGACACCGCCGTGTCAAACAGCGCATACGGCAGCGCCGGGGAAATGGTGGTGCACAGGAACGCGCCGTGCTCTTTGTACAGTTTTACCGTTTCTTCGTCCATTTTTGCGCCGTGCTCGATGGAGTCCACGCCGTTTTCCAGCGCCACCTTCACCCCTTCGGGCGATTCGGTGTGGGCCGCCACGGGATAGCCCATGGCGTGGGCCTGATCGCACACGGCCTTTACCATCTCCGGCGGCATCTTCAGCTCGCCGGGGGTGCCCTTTTCGGCGGCATCCAGCACGCCGCCGGTGATCATCAGTTTGACAAGGTCCACCCGCTGGGTGCTGACCTTGGTGAGCTGGGTCAGGGCCTCGCCGTTGTTGTGGGCCGCCACGGCCACCGAGCCTGCCATGTGGCCGCCCGGCACCGAGATGCCCTCGTTGGCGGCCAGAATGCGCGGGGCCAGAATCTTCCCGGCCTGGGCATCGTCCCGGCAGCGGGTGTCAAAATCCGCGATGCCGCCCACGGTGCGGATGGTGGTCACGCCGCCCAGCAGCTCCAGCTTTGCATAGCTGCACACCATGCGGTAGGCCACCGCGCGGGTCAGGCCGTTGCTCAGGATTTTACGCACCAGCGCCGCATTATCCCGCGGCTTTGCGCTGGGCTTGCCGTTGCCGGCCAGATGCACATGCAGGTTGATGAGGCCCGGCATCGCATAGCCGCCGTGGAGGTCGATGACCTCATAGCCGTCCAGGTCGGTGCCCTCGTCCGCAATGGCGGTGATGACGCCGTCCTCGCACAGCAGCACCTTGTGTGCCTGCGGCTCCATATGCTGGGTGCCGTCCAGCAGAATGCCATTGATATACGCCCGCTTCATGGTCATTTCCTCGCTTTTGTACAACCTTGGTTGTTTTTTGTTCCAGTATAGCACGTTCGTGCCCCGGGTGCAATCGGGCGCACAAAAAGGGCAGGCAAAGGTTTTGCCCCTGCCTGCCCTGTTGCTCTTAGATGCGGCTGAAACCGTGCCTCCCCGCCCGTACCGACAAAAGCCGATACGGAGGCTTTTAGATGCATGCGCGATTGCATTGCTGCATTTTATCAAAGCCTTAACCTCATCCATAACCTTGATCAAATAACAAAACAACCCAAATTTGTAACCTTGTACCAGAACCTTATGGCTCTCCCAGATTCAAATAAAAACGCATTCACCCCGGAATATCACGGTCACCCCTCCAGCTCCACTTCAAATTCCAAAAGCAGATTGGCGCGGTCCAGCGTCAGCTGCAAAGCCGTCAGCTGATCACTGACACGGCGGTATTCCTGTTCCACCTGTTCTGCATCGTAGTTGCGGCAGGTCATTTCCGGAGTGTTGCTGCCATAGCCGGGGGATGTGCGCACCAGCAACGGCACCTGCTTCATCTGTGCCAGACGCTGCTTCTTTTTTGTCAGCATTGCCATGCGCACCAGTGCCTCGTCGATGGTAAACCCAAATCCCTCCAACATAGTGGTGGTATTAAACACGTTCACTGCATGACGCAGCACAGCGATCTTCTGGTTCAGCGCATCCATCTGCTGCTGCATCCGAGCAAAGTCGTAGTTTGCGGGCAGCGGTTCCTCATTGATTCCATAGGTCGTTCTGCTTTCCGCTTCTTCTTTTTTCAGCAGCCCCTCCAGGTCTTCGTTCCATGCTTTGATCATTTTATTTGCGCCTGCGGATGTCAATTTCATGCGTTGTCCCTCCCTGTCGTTTTTTCTTTCAGTATAGCACATTCGTGCCCCGGGTGCAATCGGGCGCACAAAAAAGGCAGGAAAGGTCCTGCCCTCTCCTGCCTGGTTGATGCAATGATGCTTTACCATGCTGCGGCTTCGCTGGAAGCAGCCTCGGAAGAAGCGGCCTCGCTGGATGCGTCAGCGGCGGCGTTTGCGGCGGGGCAGCGCGAAATAGTAGCCGAAGGCCGTGCCGCACAGCCCGCCCACGATGTGCATGAAGTTGGCCACGTTGTCGTGCACAAGGATGATGTCGTACACCTGCTGGCCGAAGTACAGCGCCGCCACCAGCAGCATGGTGACCGGGATGCCGCCGGAAAAGCCCGCCAGCGACGACAGCATGATGAGCATGAACACGATGCCCGACGCCCCCAGCAGCCCGGTGCGGGGGAACAGCACGCATTGCAGCACGCCGGTGACCAGCGCCGTAAACACGATGCCGCCCAGCAGGGCCTTGCTGCCGTATTTTTCCTCCATGGGCGGGCCCACCACCAGCAGCAGCAGCATGTTGTTCAGGAAGTGCTCCCACCCGGCGTGGCCCAGCACATGGCCGAACAGCCGGATGTAGAACAGCGGGTCCTTGAGCGACGAGCGGTAGACGCAGAACAGGTGCATGGTGGTCCAGCCGCCGGTCCAGTCGTCGAGGAACAGCACCAGAAGCGACAGCAGAAAAAAGGTGAGGATCACCGGGGAGTTATACTGCAGCTCCAGCTTGAATCTTGCCTTTTTCGTAACGATACGATCCTTTCTCTCTTATAATATAGGGGGGTCAGCCGCGGGTCTATAGGGGGGGGATCAGCCGCGGGTCTGCAGCCAGTAGGCGCCCATGCTCTGGCCGGGCTGGCCGGTCACCTCGTCGCTCAGGTAATCGGCAAGGCCCCAGGCGGCAGGCTGCCAGGCGTTGGCGGCCTCCACGGTGGGGTACTCCACCTCCGCATACCAGAACGCGGTGGGCTGGCCTGCGTCCACATGGTTCACTTCCAGCGCGCTGCCGTCCGGCAGGCGGTAGGTGCGGCGGGTCTTGGGGATGAGGGATTTGCCGATGATCTTGTGTTCCAGCTCCTCAAACAGTTCTTTGTCGATGCTGCGCTCGATCTCCTCCCGGGCAAGGCCGCCCTCGCTCTTGAAGCAGAGCACATAGTCGGTCTTGCCGCCCGCAAGGGCTTCCTCCCGGATGCGCACCGTGGGCCGCACACTGATGTAGCCCTGCCGCATGGCAAATTCTTCCTCCATGGGCAGGCCCTCCGGCCAGCCGGTCACCATCCATTTGCGTTCGATCTCCATTGCAGATCCCCTCTTTCCGGTCTTTTTTTGGAAATTTCTTATTTATAATACCATGGATCTATGGTATTATAAAGGGGTGAATTTGAAAAGAGCAACCAAGGAGATCTCCATGAAAGAACGCGCTTATCCTGTATACACCGTCAACAAACACGCCGAGGGCCTGCTGGTGGGCGGCCACCCCTGGGTGTACGAAAACGACATCCTCCACGCCCCGGACACCGAGCCCGAAAACGGCGCCCTGGCCGATGTGGTCAGCCCCAAGGGGGCGTACCTGGGCACCGGCTTCGTGTCGCTGCACAGCAAGATCCGGGTGCGGCTCATCAGCCGCAACGCCAACGACACCTTTGACGCCGCTTTCTGGCGCCGTCGGGTGGAGTACGCCTGGGCCTACCGTAAGACCGTGCTGGAGCCCGCCGACCTGACCGCCTGCCGGGTGATCTTTGGCGAGGCCGACCAGTTTCCTGGCCTGACCGTGGACCGCTTTCACGATATCCTGGTCACCCAGACCCTCAGCGTGGGCATGGAAAAGCTCAAGCCGGTGCTGTTCCCCCTGCTGGCCGAGGTGCTGCGGGCCGACGGCCAGACCATTGCCGGCATCTACGAGCGAAACGACGAGGCCCTGCGCGCCAAGGAAGGGCTGGAGCAGAACAAGGGCTGGTTCGACCTGCCCGGCGAGACCCACCCCGCCAGCACCCAGACCGAGATCTGCGAGAACGGCGTGTTCTACCATGTGGACTTTGAGAACGGCCAAAAAACCGGCTTTTTCCTGGACCAGAAGTACAACCGCCGGGCCGTGGCACGGCTGGCAGCAGGCCACACGGTGCTGGACTGCTTCACCCATACCGGCAGCTTTGCGCTGAACGCTGCCAAGGGCGGGGCCGCCCGGGTCACCGCTGCCGACATCAGCGCCGACGCCATCGCCATGGCAAAGCGCAACGCCCAGCGCAACGGCCTGACCAACATGGACTTTTTGTGCGAGGACACCTTCGCGCTGCTGCCCCGGCTGGAAAAAGAGGGCCACCCCTACGACTTTATCATCCTGGACCCGCCCGCCTTTACCAAGGCACGCCGCACGGTGGAGAACGCCATGCGCGGGTACAAGGAGATCAACTACCGGGCCATGAAGCTGCTGCCCCGGGGCGGCTATCTGGCCACGGCCAGCTGCTCCCACTTTGCCACCGAGGAGCTGTTCATCAAGATGCTGAAAGCAGCGGCGAAGGACGCCCACCGGCAGCTGCGGCAGATCGAGGTGAAGCAGCAGGCTCCGGACCACCCCATCCTGTGGGGCGTGCCGGAGACCAACTACCTGAAGTTCTTCCTCTTTCAGGTTATTTGACGACGATTTAAAAATTGCTCCGCTTCGCTCTGGGCATATTGAAAGGAAATATTATTTTTATATTGGCGTTTGGACGGGTTGCGGCTCCCAGCGTCTGCCGCGGCCCTTGAGCGGGCCTTGCATCCTGCTGGCCGCTGCCCCAACAGCTCCTCCCTGTTTCCGCCACAGGCGGCGGTCGTCGCCGTTGCACGTCCTGCGGAGCTTGTCGGGGTTTAGACCCCTCCATCTGCTAACGCAGACCGCTCTGCCACTTGAAAGCCCCACTGGGGCTTTCATTGTTGCACAACCGCGGGACGCTCCAAACACATTTTCACGAGAAGGGCCCTTGCGGAGAAATGCATTTTTTCGCTTCGACCTTTCTTGTGAAAAAGAGGTTCAGAAAAATCCGCAGATTTTTCTTGAACCTCAAAATAAAAAAGAAAGATTCCTCTGAATATGGCCAGAGTGAAACGGCGGCCATTTCAAATGGTCTCTTCTTCCTCAAAAGTCATACCAAGCTCAGTTATGCCAAAATTCGCAGAGAGCGTTTGTGCAGAATCGTCAGATTTGTCAATTGCCTTTTTGACCCGCCGGGGCTATAATCAAACCATAGACAGCAACGGCGCTGTGGGTCACCTCCTGACTCGCAGCGCCGTTTTTGTTAAGCATAAGGGAAAGCCAACTGAGACATGTAAGGAGTAGGATTTATGGCAGCAAATGTTATGGAGATCTACGGCAGCAAGGTCTTTAACGAGCATGTGATGAAGGAGCGCCTGCCGAGCGCTACGTATAAGAGCCTCAAGAACACCCTGCACAAGGGTGCTCCGCTGGACATCGAGGTGGCCAACGTCGTGGCCAGCGTCATGAAGCGCTGGGCCATGGAGCTGGGTGCCACCCACTACACCCACTGGTTCCAGCCGCTGACCGGCATCACCAGTGAGAAGCACGACGGCTTCGTCTCCCCCGTGGGCGACGGCACCGCCATCATGGAGTTTTCCGGCAAGGAGCTGGTGCGCGGCGAGCCCGACGCTTCCTCCTTCCCCTCCGGCGGCCTGCGCGCCACCTGCGAGGCCCGCGGCTACACCGCATGGGACCCCACCAGCTACGCCTTCGTCAAGGATGACGTGCTGTGCATCCCCACCGCCTTTGTCAGCTACACCGGCGAGGCACTGGACAAAAAGACCCCCCTGCTGCGCTCCATGAACGCCCTGTCCGGCCAGGCTATCCGCATCCTGAAGCTGTTCGGCAAGGATGTGGACTACGTTTCCACCACAGTCGGCCCGGAGCAGGAGTACTTCCTTGTTAAGAAGGAGGACTACGAGGCCCGGCAGGACCTGATCCTTACCGGCCGCACCCTGTTCGGTGCACCCTCTGCCAAGGGCCAGGAGCTGGAAGAGCACTACTTCGGCGTCATCCGCCCCGAGGTGTCCGCGTTCATGAAGGAACTGGACGAGGAGCTGTGGAAGCTGGGCGTGCCCGCCAAGACCAAGCACAACGAGGTAGCCCCCTGCCAGCATGAGCTGGCCCCCATCTACGACACCACCAACGTGGCTATCGACCACAACCTGCTGACCATGGAGATGATGAAGAAGATCGCTCCCAAGTACGGTCTGGTCTGCCTGCAGCATGAAAAGCCCTTTGAAGGCGTGAACGGCAGCGGCAAGCACAACAACTGGTCCCTGTCCACCACCGAGGAGAACCTGCTGGATCCCGGTGACACCCCCATGGAGAACCTGCAGTTCCTGGTGTTCCTGGCAGCTGTCATCAAGGCCGTGGACGAGTACGCCGACCTGCTGCGGACCTCTGTGGCCACTCCCGGCAACGATCACCGTCTGGGTGCCAACGAGGCACCTCCGGCCATCATCTCCATCTTCGTGGGCGAAGAGCTGGAGGCTGTCATTGACGCCATCGCGTCCGATTCTCCCTACGCAGGCCCCGTCAAGATGAAGATGGACCTGGGCGTGGACGTGCTGCCCAAGTTCAGCAAGGACACCACCGACCGCAACCGCACCTCCCCCTTTGCCTTTACCGGCAACAAGTTCGAGTTCCGGATGCCCGGTTCTTCTCAGAACCTCAGCGACTGCGATACCATCCTGAACACCGCTGTGGCCAAGGAGCTGAAGGGCTACGCCGACGAGCTGGAAGGTGCTGAGGACTTTACCAGTGCCGCCATCGCCCTGGTCAAGCGCACCATCCGGGACCATCGCCGGGTCATCTTTAACGGCAACGGCTACACCGCCGAGTGGGAGGCCGAGGCTGCCAAGCGTGGTCTGCCCAACAAGAAGAACACTCCTGCCGCCCTGCCGGCCCTCATCGACCCCAAGAACATCGCCCTGATGGAAGAGTTCGGCGTGCTGACCAAGGTGGAGATGGAGAGCCGCTACGAAGTCGAGATGGAGCACTACGCCAAGGTCATCAACATCGAGGCCCTGACCATGCTGGAAATGGCCCGCAAGCAGCTGCTGCCCGCCGTCAACGCCTACATGAGCGAGGTGGCCAACACCGCCGCTTCCAAGCTGGCCGTCAGCGAGAGCATCAGCGTGCGCAGCGAGACCAAGACCCTGAACCGTCTGTCCGCCGACGCCGACGCCATGAGCGACGCCATCGACACCCTGCAGGATGCCGTGGATGCCGCCAAGGCTCTGCCCTCCGAGAGCGAGAAGGCCGTTGCGTTCCACGACAACGTGCTGCCCGCCATGGACGCCCTGCGTGCCGCCGCCGACGACGCCGAGACTGTGTGCGGCGAGGACTACTGGCCGCTGCCCAGCTACAGCAAGATGCTCTATTACGTCTGATCGCATCGCGTAAAACAGCATCATCCGTAGGCTGCGGAACCTGAATCTGACATTCTCCTTTTCCTATTTCTTACACCAGCCTGAAGACCTGCCTCCGCAAGGGGGCAGGCCTTTGGGCGTTTTATTTGAAAGGAGATCTTTATGCGTTATTCGACCCAACAGGACGTGCTGGACTTCGTGGAGGACAACAACGTCAAATTCGTGCGCTTTGCCTTCTGCGATATCTTTGGCACCCAGAAGAACATCGCCGTGCTGGCCAGCGACCTGCCCAAGGCCCTGGAGGACGGCGTGTGCTTCGACGGCAGCTCCATTGCCGGTTTCATGAAGGTGGAGGAAAGCGACCTGGTATTGCGCCCCGACCTGCCCACCGTGACCATCCTGCCCTGGCGGCCCACCGAGGGCCGGGTGATGCAGTTCTTCTGCGACGTGGAAAAGCCGGACGGCGCCCCCTTTGGCGGCAACTGCCGGGGCTTTCTGCGGGAGATGAACCGCCGCTTCCGCAAGCTGGGCCTTACCTGCAACGTGGGTGCCGAGTGCGAGTTCTATCTGTTTGAGAACGACGACCGGGGCCGCCCCACCCGCATCCCCATCGACGTTGGCGGCTACTTCGACGTGGCCCCGCTGGACGCGGGCGAGAACCTGCGCCGGGACATCTGCCTGACCATGGAGCAGATGGGGCTGGCCCCCCAGCACAGCCACCACGAGAGCGGCCACGGCCAGAACGAGATCGACTGCCACCATGCAGGCCCCCTCAAGACCGCCGACAACGTGATGATGTTCAAGCAGATCGTGCGGGCCATTGCCATGCGCAGCGGCATCCACGCCAGTTTCCTGCCCAAGCCCCTGCCGGACCAGGCGGGCAGCGGGCTGCACATCAACCTGTCGCTGTACCTGGACGGCAAGAACCTGTTTGAGGGCGACATTGCCCCGGACAGCACCGCAGGCAGCTTTATGGCGGGCGTGCTGGCCCACAGCCGGGAGCTGACCGTGTTCACCAATCCCCTGCCCAACAGCTACCAGCGCTTTGGCTGCGACGAGGCCCCCCGCTATGTGAGCTGGAGCCGCCAGAACCGCAGCCAGCTGGTGCGGATCCCTATGGTAAAGGGCGACAACTGCCGCATGGAGCTGCGCAGCCCGGACCCCGCCTGCAACCCGTATCTGGCCATCGGTCTGGTGCTGGCCGCCGGTCTGGACGGCATCGAACGCCGCATGGTGCTGCCCCCGCCGGTCAACAAGAACCTGTTCCGCCCCGGCGAGGCCGAGGGCCTTGGGCTGGAAATGCTGCCCGCCACGCTGGAAGAGGCCGTGGCCATCGCGGAGGAAAGCGACTTTTTGCACAAGGTGCTGCCGGAGGAGCTGAGCCGCCGCTACTTTGCCGAGGAGCGTGCCCGGTGCGAGGCCCTGCGCGCCGCCGCCGACCCGGCGGAGTACGAGCGCATCCACTACTTCAACGCCATCTGACCCCTGCAGGAACATGCGTAGGAGAAAGGAGCGGAACGTATGGGACGCGCACTCATTGTAAGCGCCGGTGCCAGCTCCAACGAGTACATCGCCGCCCGGCTGGCCGAGATGGGCTATGCCCGGCCGGTGATCCTGCCCAGCGGGGCCGAGGCCCGGCGCAGGATGCCGGACGCCGACTTTGACCTGATCGTGGTCAACGCCCCCCTGCCCGACGAGTTCGGGCACGAGCTGTGCATGGATGCCGTGGCCGGCACCGACGCGGGCGTGGTGTTTCTGGTCAAGGCCGCACAGGCCGAACAGCTGCTGGCCCCCCTGAACGAGCAGGGGGTGCTGCTGCTGAGCAAGCCCTTCAGCAACACCTTATTTGTGCAGGCCATGCACATGGCCGCCGCCAGCAACCACCGCCTGCAGCGCCTGCGGCAGGAGAACGCCCGCCTGCAGGACAAAATTTCCCAGATCCGTCTGGTGAGCCGGGCCAAGTGCTGCCTGGTGGAGCACGCGCACCTCACCGAGGCCGAGGCCCACCGCCGCATTGAAAAGCTGGCCATGGACACCCGCCGCGACCGCACCGAGATCGCGCAGGAAATCCTTGATTCTTATGAGGATGTGGGTGTATAATACTGGATTGGGAAAACGTATTCTGAATCTGATTTGACTTGATTTTGATAGAGGAGGAAGTATTTTTATGGCAGAAAAGCAAACCAAGTATATCTTCGTCACCGGCGGTGTCGTGTCCGGCCTGGGCAAGGGCATCACCGCCGCCTCGCTGGGCCGCCTGCTCAAGTGCCGCGGCCTGAAGGTGGCCAGCCAGAAGCTGGACCCCTACGTCAACGTGGACCCCGGCACCATGAGCCCCCTGCAGCACGGTGAGGTGTTCGTCACCGACGACGGCACCGAGACCGACCTGGACCTGGGCCACTACGAGCGCTTCATCGACGAGAACCTGAACAAGTACTCCAACCTGACCACCGGCAAGGTGTACTGGAACGTGCTGAACAAGGAGCGTCAGGGTGCCTATCTGGGCCAGACCGTCCAGATCATCCCCCACATCACCAACGAGATCAAGAGCTACATCTACAACATGGCTTCCTCCACCGGGGCCGATGTGGTCATCACCGAGATCGGCGGCACCACCGGCGACATCGAGAGCCAGCCCTTCCTGGAGGCCATCCGGCAGGTGGGCCTGGAGCAGGGCCGCGACAACTGCTGCTTCATCCATGTGGTGCTGGTGCCCTACATCTCCGGCTCCAACGAGTACAAGTCCAAGCCTGCCCAGCACTCGGTCAAGGAGCTGCAGGGCATGGGCGTCAACCCGGACATCATCATCCTGCGTGCCGACGGCAGCGTGGGCACCGACATCCGCCGCAAGATCAGCACCTTCTGCAACGTCAAGCCGGAGTGTGTCATCGAGAACCTGACCATGCCCAGCCTGTACCAGTGCCCGCTGATGCTGCACACCAATGGTCTGGATGACGTGGTGGTGAACAAGCTCAAGCTGGACGTGCCCCCCGCCGACCTGACCGAGTGGAAGCAGGTGGTGAGCCGCATCGCCACCCGCAGCAAGACCTGCACCATCGCGCTGGTGGGCAAGTACGTCAAGCTCCACGACGCCTATCTCTCTGTGATGGAGAGCCTGTACCACGCAGGCTTCGAGAATGACAGCCAGGTGGAGATCAAGTGGGTGGAAAGCGAGGACCTGACCGACCAGAACGCCTGCAAGGAGCTCTTTGCGGACGTGGACGGCATCATCGTGCCCGGCGGCTTCGGTGACCGCGGCATCGAGGGCATGATCCAGGCCGCCCAGTACGCCCGCGAGAACAACGTGCCCTACTTTGGCATCTGCCTGGGCATGCAGATCATGGTGATGGAGTTTGCCCGGGGCGTGCTGGGCTACGCCGACGCCAATTCCAGCGAGTTCACCCCGGACGGCAAGCACAACGTCATCGCCCTCATGGCCGACCAGCAGGGCAACATCCCCAAGGGCGGCACCATGCGTCTGGGCAAGTACCCCTGCACCGTGGCCCCCGGCACCAAGATGGCCGAGTGCTACGGCCAGACCGAGATCTGGGAGCGTCACCGCCACCGCTACGAGTTCAACAACGACTTCCGGCAGGAGATGCAGGACGCCGGTCTGGTCATCTCCGGCACCAGCCCGGACGGCCGTCTGGTGGAGACGGTGGAGCTGCCCGGCCGCGCCTTCCATCTGGGTGCCCAGTTCCACCCGGAGTTCAAGAGCCGCCCCAACCGCGCCCATCCCCTGTTCAAGGGCTTCATCGCGGCGGCGCTCAAGTTCCGCACCAGTGCCCAGCGCAGCCTGATGCACCTGTAAGCCAATCACAAACGAGCCAGTGCGAGTTTTTTCGCACTGGCTTTTTTGTTGGCCTGTTCCGGGCAGGGCGGACGATTTAGAATGCCCTCCGCGTTGCTCTGGGCATATTTAGCGGAAATAAAATTTTTAATTGGCAGTTCAGAAACGCCTGCGGGCGTTTCTGAATTGCATTTTCACGGGAGGGGCCGTTACGGTAAATTGCATCTGACGCTGAAGTTGCATCTCACCGGGAGGGGCCGTTACGGGCAGCCACCATCTCACGGAACCCGCTCCCCTGCTTTCCCACCCTCCGTATCTTCTTTTTCTGCAATTTTTTGCGTGATTTTCGGTTGATTTTTCGTTGGAAAGCAGTTGTTGACAGCGTCCAGTTCCGTGTTATACTAAATATAACAACAAAACGTTTTGATGTCGCAAGCTGGCACGCTGAAATGCTGCGATTTGGCCGCAGGCCAACAGCAGCGGATGCAGCTTCCCGGAACGACCCCTCCCGTGAAAAAGCAACTCTGGAAAATCCGCAGATTTTCCAGAGTTGCAAATCTAAAAATTTTATTTCCGCTGCGATTGCCAGAGCAAAGCGGAGGCAATTTCAAATCGTTCACCCAACCAACGAAAGGAGCCTGACCACCCTTGAATCAACCACCCCTTGACCGCGCAGCCTTCCTGCGCACCCTGCGGCGCTGCCATACCGAAGAGCAGCTGTTCAGCCGCCTGACCTTTGCATGTCTGGCCCAGTACGACGAAGCCCAGCGCCCGGAGCTGCTGGACGATGTGCGGGGCGCCGCCTACAGCCTGCGTCTGCCCGCCGTGGAGTACAAGACCGACCAGTGGCTCCACCGGTGTCAGGACGCCATCGACACCGACCGCGACGCCTTTCTGGCCGCCGCCAACGCCGAGGCCAAGCGCGAAAACGACAAGATGCGGGCCGAGCAGACCCCTGTCGGGCCGGGCGTGCTGGCCGACGTGCCCCTGCAAAACGTGGACTGGCTGGTCCCGGACCTGCTGCCCCGGGGCGAACTTTCCCTGCTGGGTGCCGACGGCGGCACCGGCAAAGGCCTCTGGCAGGCGCAGTTGATCGCCTGCGTCACCACAGGCAAAACCAGCGGGTTCTTTCCCGTGCCGCCTGCCCAGACCGGCAAGGTGCTCATCCTTGCGGGCGAGGACGACCCCGGCAAGGTGCTCAAGGCCCGCCTGCTGGCCGCCGGAGCCGACATGAACCGGGTGCTCTGCCTCACCGCCGACGACTACTTCCAGCGCACCGGCCAGCCCCTGACCCTCAAGGACGAGGCACTGGCCAAATTTGCCGCCAAGGCCGGGCCGCTGCTGCTCATCGTGGACCCGCTGCAGAGCTTTCTGCCCGCCGGGGTGGAAATGGCCAGCCGCAACCAGATGCGCAGCATCCTGCTGCCCCTCAAGGCCATTGCCGCCGCCCAGCGGTGCGCCGTGCTGCTGGTGATGCACTCCAACAAAAAGATGGGTGTGTCCGGCCGGGCCCGTCTGGCCGACAGCTCCGACATCTGGGACATGGCCCGCAGCGTGCTGATGATGGGCCGCAGCAACAGCGACGGCAAAATTTACCTCAGCCACGAAAAGAGCAGCTACAGCCGCCCCCGGCAGACGGTGCTGCTGCACATCGAGGACGTGGAGCTGGACGGCGTCCGGACGGCGCAGGCCGTGTTTGACGGCTATACCGACAAGAAAGACGCCGACTTCATCAAGGAGCCGCGGGTGCGGCAGGCCCAGACCAAGGAGGACACGCGGGACGCCATCCTCAACGTGCTGGCCGAGAGCCGGTTGGGCAGCATGGCAAGCCCGCAGCTGAAAAGCGAGGTGATGCGGGAGATCGGGTGCAGCGAGGGAACCTATAACCGAGCCTACGGTGAACTTGTGAAATCAGGCAAGGTGACCAAACACATCATCCGGCAGCGAGACGGTCGGAACAAATGGTATTCTTCCCTCTACTGTAGTGAAACAAGTGATAAAGTTCAAATTTAATATTTTACCTACGTTATTTTATTGAAGTTTATCAGTTTGATAAAGTTACTCTCATTGATAAAGTTCCAACTTTATCCGCACCGCCGAACTTTCGCACGTTGATAAAGTTACTTTTTCGGCGTTGTTTCGTTTAAAAAGCCGAATTTTATCAGATCATGCCGCTCTCCCCCCGCGCTGCACAGGGGCAAAAAAAGACCGCCTGCGTGCGGTACGCGGGCGGCCCTTCTCGGTTCCGGTTTACTTTTTCTTCTGCTGTTCCTGCTCCTTGCGCAGCTCCCGGATGCGCTTTTTCTCGCTCTTGACATGGGGCCACGGCCAGCTGAAACCTTCATTGGCCTTGCACCAGCGGGTGAGCGGATAGAACGCGAACGCAAAGCCGAACACATACAGCAGCAGATACAGCAGCGCGTCCAGCGTGACCAGCGCATCCAGTGCGCCGATGACCGCCATCACGCAGCCTGCCTTGAGGAAGAACAGCCCGTTCTGGCGGCCGTATTCTTCAAAATGTTCGGGCTTGACGGCGCGGCGGCCCTGGTCGCCCCACACGCGGGGGTTTTTCATGACCGAGTAACCGTAGAACACCATCATCAGGCCGCAGGTGAGCTGAAATCCAAAAAACATGGCTTGTACCTCGTTTGGTCGTTGTCGTTTCGGGCAGGGAATGATTTAGAATTGCCTCCGCTTGCGCTCTGGCAATCGCAGAGGTAATTTTATTTTAATTCGCGTTTGTCGCGGCCTGCGGGCCGCTCCAAACGCCTCTTCACGGAAGGGGTCGCAGCGGCAAGCAGCAGCAAATGCAATCAACCGGAACGGCCCTTCCTGTGAAAATGCAGTTCAGAAACGCCCGCAGGCGTTTCTGAACTGCCAATATAAAATTGTATTTCCGCTAAATATAGCCAGAGTGCAACGGAGCCGACCGCCGCCTGCGGCGGAAACAGGGAGGCGAAGTTGGGGCAGCGGCCAGCAGGATGCAAGGCCCGCCCAAGGGCCGCCGCAGACGCTGGGTGCCGCAACTCGTCAGCGGCGGCTATTTCAAATCGTGCCCTCAGTCCTCAAACAGGGGCTTCATCAGGGGCAGGAAGTCCAGCGTTGCAAAGTAGTCGCGGGGGGTCTCGGCGCGGCGGATGAGCCGGTGGGAGCCGTCCTCGCACAGCAGCACTTCGGCGCTGCGCAGCTTGCCGTTGTAGTTGTAGCCCATGGCCGAGCCGTGGGCACCGGTATCGTGGATGTAGAGCACGTCCCCGATGTCGATCTTGGGCAGCATCCGGTCGATGGCAAACTTGTCGTTGTTCTCGCACAGGCCGCCCACCACGTCGTACATGTGGTCGCAGGGGGCGTCCTCCTTGCCCAGCACGGTGATGTGATGATAGGCCCCGTACATGGCCGGGCGCATCAGGTTGGCCGCGCAGGCGTCCAGACCGATGTACTCCTTGTAGATGTGCTTTTCGTGGATGGCGGTTGCCACCAGTGCGCCGTAGGGGCCGGTGGTGAAGCGGCCCATCTCGGTAAAGATGGCCACGTCGCCCATGCCGGCCGGCACCAGGATCTCCTCAAACTTCTTGCGCACGCCCTCGCCGATGGCCAGGATGTCGTTCTCGGTCTGCTCCGGGCGGTAGGGGATGCCCACGCCGCCGGACAGGTTGATGTAGCCGATGTGGGCACCGGTGGCCTCGTGCACCCGCACCGCCAGCCGGAACAGGATGGCGGCCAGCTCCGGGTAATAGGCATCCGAGATGGTGTTGGACGCCAGGAAGGCGTGGATGCCGAAGTGCTTGGCGCCCTTGGCCATCAGCTTTTTGTAGCTGTCGATCATCTGCTCTTCGGTCATGCCGTATTTGGCATCGCCGGGCTTGTCCATCACCTGGAAGCCCTCTTCGCTCTCGCCCAGGCTGAAGGTGCCGCCCGGATTGTAGCGGCAGAACACTGTCTCCGGCACACCGGCCACCCGGTCCAGGAAGTCCACCATGGTGGCGTCGTCCAGGTTGATGTAGGCACCCAGCTCATAGGCCTTTTGCATGTCCTCCACGGGGGTCTGGTTGGACGAGAACATGATATCACTGCCGGTAAAGCCGCACACCTCGCTGAGCATCAGCTCGGTCAGGGACGAGCAGTCCACGCCGCAGCCCTCTTCCTGCAGAATTTGCAGGATGACGGGGTTGGGCAGGGCCTTGACGGCAAAATACTCCTTGAAGCCCTTGTTCCAGCTGAACGCCTTGTTGATGCGGCGGGCATTCTCGCGGATGCCCTTTTCGTCGTAAACGTGGAAGGGCGTGGGCACATCCTGAATGATCTCCTGTGCCATGGCCTCGGTCAGGAACGGTTTCTTTTCCATAGTTACATCCCTCTCTAGTTTTTATATCATAAGGTCTGAGCGATTTGGGTCACTGGCTCGCCCTCTCACATCAGCAGCCTCGCCCTCTCAGTCAAACCCTTGCGGGTTTGCCAGCTCTCCCAAAGGGAGAGCCCCTGGCGCAACCAGAAGCTCTGCCGCACTGCCAAGGCCTCTCCCTTTGGGAGAGGTGGCACGCCGTAGGCGTGACGGAGAGGGCGAGGCCGTGCATCGCATCCAGACCCCAGCCAGCCTTACAGCTTCAGGTTCTCGCGGGTGGGGGTAAAGGTGGGGATCATGGCGGCAAGCTGCTTCACCACGCCCTCGTCGTTGTGGGCGGCGGCGGCTTCCAGTGCCTGCAGCTGCTCGTAGAACTGCGCCAGGTCGATGGTGCGGGGGCTTGCCACAAAAATTTTGTTGTGCTGGGTGCGGCGCATCTTGTCCTGCTCCTCGTCCATCATCAGCTCTTCGTAGAGCTTTTCGCCGGGGCGCAGGCCCACCACCTTGATCTCCATGTTCACGCCCGGCTCGTAGCCGTAAAAGCGGATGAGCTGCTTGGCAAGGTCCATGATCTTGACCGGCTCCCCCATGTCCAGCACATAGATGTTGCCGCTTTCGGCCAGGGCACCGGCCTGCAGCACCAGCTGGGCCGCCTCCGGGATGGTCATGAAGTAGCGCTCGATGTTGGGGTCGGTCAGGGTGACCGGGCCGCCCTTTTTGATCTGGGCTTCAAACAGCGGGATGACGCTGCCGTGGCTGCCCAGCACGTTGCCGAACCGCACCGCCACACACTTCATGTCGGTGTTGCCCGCAAAGGTCTGGATGAGCATCTCGCAGATGCGCTTGGTGCAGCCCATGACGCTGGTGGGGTTGACGGCCTTGTCGGTGGACAGCTGCACGAACCGCTCCACCCCGTGCTCGCTGGCGCTCACCAGCAGGTTCTTGGTGCCCAGCACGTTGTTCTTGACCGCCTCGGCGGGGCTGACCTCCATCAGCGGCACATGCTTGTGGGCCGCCGCGTGGAACACCACCGTGGGGTGGTAGGTCTCAAACACCTCGTCCAGCCGCTTTTTGTCCCGGATGGAGCCGATGAGCACGGTCACCGGGATATCCCGGCCATACTTCTGCTGCAGTTCCATCTGCAGCTCGTAGGCGCAGTTCTCGTAGATGTCAAAGATGAGCAGCTTGCCCGGGTGGAAGCGCATCACCTGCCGGCACAGCTCCGAGCCGATGGAGCCGCCGCCGCCCGTCACCAGCACCGTTTTGCCGGTGAGGTAGCCGGAGATCTTCTCCATGTCCAGCGTCACCTCGTCGCGGGACAAAAAGTCCGCCGGGTTCAGCTCCCGGAAAGCCCCCTGCTGGGGCGCACCGGTGCCCACCAGCTGGGGGTCACTGAGCATCTGCACCGCGCAGTGGGTGCTCACGCACAGGTCGATGACGTGGTTCAGGCGGCTGCCCCGCAGGGTGGGGATGGCCACCAGGATGGTGTGGATGCCGTAGCGCTTGCACAGCTCCGGGATCTGCTCCAGCGTGCCCTTGACCGGCACGCCGTGGATGGTCTGGTGGAGCTTGGCGGGGTCATCGTCCACGGCCAGCACCGGGCGGCCGTACTGCTTGTTGGTCTTGCACACGTTGATGGCCCAGGCCCCGGCCTCGCCCGCGCCCACGATCATCACGGGGCGGTTGGGGTCGCGGCTGGCCGCGCCGCGCAGGCGCTCGCCCAGCGGGTGGTTCAAAAACAGCCGCCATGCCAGACGGCTGCCGCCCACCAGCAGCAGGATGAGCACCGCCGCCATGCAGTTGGCCGAGTTGAACAGCACACCGTGGATGCACCGGCGGTTGACCGCATACACGATGCCGGTGGGCACCGCCACCATGACCGCAAGGCGCAGCAGGTCGCGCTCGCCCGCGTACTTCCACAGCACCGAGTACAGCCCGCCCAGCAAAAAGCTGGCCACATACACCGCCACGATCCAGGGCAGGTTCTGGTACAGGATGGCAAGGTTGTGGGGCCACCAGGCGGCTTCCACCGCACCGTCGGCCCGCAGCAGCAGCGCAAAATAAAAACTGAACGCCACGATGGCGGCATCCAGTGCCGCCAGCACAGCGCGGCGCAGGTAGACCCGCGCTCTGGTCTCTTTGGGTTTCTCGTTCACGAATGGTTCCTCTTTTGTTCCGGGGAGCGGGCAGTGCCCGCCGCCATTTTGCAGGCCGCGGCAGTCCCGGCGGCCTTATCCTATATATTATACACAGAATGCGGTGCTCTGTCCAGAAATTTGTGGAGGGAGTTCCCTACCCCCGCATCCTCGCCAGCTCCTCCCCCAGCCCCAGCGGCCATGCCGCCAGCAAAAACACCCCCGCCGTGGCACATCCGCCCGCGCCCAATGCCGCCAGCCGGGGCCAGAACGCCCCCGCAAGGGGCAGCGCCAGCGCCTG
>UQDV01000005.1 GCA_900539945.1 uncultured Faecalibacterium sp. | reverse complement strand
AGCACACGCGGCGGCCATTCTAAACGGTCAGGCTCTTATGCCAGTTCCTTCTGCACCACATCGAGTGCCGCCTCGATGACCTTGTCCATGTCGTAGTACTTGTATTCGCCCAGGCGGCCGCCGAAGATCACACCCGGCTCGGCGTCGGCCAGCTGCTTGTATTCGGCGTACAGCGCACCGTTCTTGGCGTCGTTGACCGGGTAGTACGGCTCGTCGCCCTTGTTCCACTCGGCGCTGTACTCCCGGCTGATGACCGTTTTGGGCTGGGTGCCGAACTCGAAGTGCTTGTGCTCGATGATGCGGGTGTAGGGGGTCTCGGCATCGGTGTAGTTCACCACGGCGTTGCCCTGATAGTTGTCGGTGTCCAGCACCTCGGTCTCAAAGCGGACGCTGCGGTACTGCAAAGCCCCCAGACGGTAGCCAAAGTAGGCATCCACCGGACCGGTGTACACCACCTTGTCGGCCAGCGCGTTCAGCGCCTCACGGTCAGCCAGATAGTCCACATTCAGGCGCACCTCGGTGCCCTCCAGCATGTTTTCCACCATGGCAGTGTAGCCGCCGTTGGGGATGCCCTGATACAGGGCGTTGAAATAGTTGTTGTCGTAGGTAAAACGCACCGGCAGACGCTTGATGATAAAGGCCGGCAGCTCGGTGCAGGGGCGGCCCCACTGCTTGCCGGTGTAGCCCTTGATGAGCTTTTCGTAGATGTCGGTGCCCACCAAGCTGATGGCCTGCTCTTCCAGATTCTGCGGGTCGGTGATGCCTGCCTCCGCCTTCTGCTGCTCGATCCTGGCCTTTGCCTCGGCGGGGGTCACCACACCCCACATCTTGTTGAAGGTGTTCATGTTGAAGGGCAGATTGTAGATCTCGCCATGGTAGTTGGCCACCGGGCTGTTGGTGTAGCGGTTGAACTCCGCAAACTGGTTCACATACTGCCACACGGTCTTGTTGTTGGTGTGGAAGATGTGGGCACCGTAGCGGTGCACATTGATGCCCTCCACCGGCTCGGTGTAGATGTTGCCCGCAATGTGGCTGCGCTTGTCGATGACAAGGCACTTCTTGCCGGCCTTCTTTGCCTCGTGGGCAAACACGGCACCATACAGGCCCGCACCGACGATCAGGTAATCATACTGTTTCATGGGAAGAACCTCTCACTCTCATTTTTCTTCGGCACCGCTCTTTTTCTGGGATGCCCAGTAGTTGTCAATGGCCGTCTCGATGCGGGAGCGGGCCGCCTCCGGGGTGATGTGCTTGAGCTGTGCCGCTGCCATGGTCTGGTGGCCGCCGCCGCCCAGTGCTTCCATGATCACCTGCACGTTCACGGCACCCAGGCTGCGGGCCGAGATGTTCACCCCGGTGCCCACCTGCACCGCCACAAAGCTGGCGTCCACGCCCTGGATGCGCAGCAGGTCGTTGGCGGCCTGCGCGATGGCCACACGGGCCTCCGGGGCGATCTCGCCGCCCACCGAGATGGCGCAGTTCTTGTACATCCGTGCCCGCTCCACCAGTTCGGCCTTGGCCGCATATTCCACCATGGTCACGTCAAACAGCTGACGTACCCGCTCCGTCTCGGCACCGTAACGGCGCAGGGCCGCAGCGGCTTCAAAGGTACGCACGCCGGTGTGCAGGGTAAAGTCCTGCGTGTCCAGCAGGATGCCGGAGAGCAGGCCCTCGGCTTCCACCCGGTTGGGCTTGTCGTCGCGGTCGCCCACATACTGCAAAAGCTCGGTGACCAGCTCACTGGCCGAGGAGGAATAGGGCTCATGGCAGACCAGATCCGGGTTCTGGATGTAGCCCACACCCTTGCGGTGGTGGTCGATGACAGCCACCTTGCCGCATTTTTCCAGGATCTCCTTGCTTTCCACAAGGCCCACCTGGTATGTATCCACCACCACGCACAGGGTGCGCTTGGAGATGATGGGCAGTGCGTCCTTCGGGTCGATGAAGTCATCCTTCTGGCCCGCCCTGCACAGCGCGTCGATCAGGCTGCCCGCCAGCGTGGCGTCCCGCTTCACGGCGATCACCGCCGGGACGTCGCAGATCTTGCAGATGCGCAATACGCCCTCGGCGGCACCAATGGCGTCCAGATCGCTCATGCGGTGGCCCATGATGACCACATGGTCCGCTTCCTTGATGAGTTTGACCAGCTGGTCGGCCACGATGCGGCTGCGCACCTTGCTGCGCTTTTCTACACCATGGCTCACGCCGCCGTAAAAGGTAAAGCCGTCCGGCGTCATCTCGGCGGCCTGATCACCGCCGCGCCCCTGCGCCATGTCCAGCGCCTGCACGGCCATGTCCTGGGCTTCCCGCAGGGTCTTGGCCCCGCGGCCGATGCCGATGGACAGTGACAGGTTCACACTGGGGTCCAGGGCCCGGATCTTGTCCAGCACGTCATAGCCGCGCTTGGAAAACTGCTCCATCTGGCGTTCTTCCACCACGGCGATGTAACGGCCGCTGGCCACCCGGCGCAGAAAACCGCTGCCCCGGCCGATCATATCTTCCAGGATGCGGTTGATGCCCTCCAGCAGGCGGGCGCGCTCACTGTCCAGCATGTCGCCGAACACATCGTCATAGCCGTCCACCAGAAACACCAGATAGCCCGGGCGGCTGGCCTTGTACTCCGCTTCGATCTTGCGCAGGGCGGTCTCCTCGTTCAGCACCAGCAGGGTCATGCACTCGGCCCCGCCGGGCACCGTGGAGCTGTGCACGCTCCAGAAGCCGTCCGCCAGCGTCAGCAGCTGGCCCTGCTGGGTGCGGCACTGCTGCAGGTCCAGCCCGGGCAGTACCTTCTGCACCCGGCTGGTCAGCATATCCTGCCCGCCCAGCAGACGGGCACGGAACTGCTCGTTGTACCACAGCACCGTTTCGCCGGACAGCAGAGCCGTCGGCTGTGAGAGCTGCTCCAGACTGAATTTTGTTTTGGATTTTTCAAAGTTGTCGCCGCGCACCCAGCGGGACAGCCAGCGGCGCAGCTGGTAGCGGAACGCCGCCATGCAGATGCCCCACGCCACCACCAGTGCCAGCAGTACCGGCCAGATGCTGGGCCGCTGGATCAGCAGGACCAGCGTGAGCAGGGCGCAAAGCACCGCCAGCGCTGCGGTCAGCATCTCCATGGTCCATCTCGGTTTCTGTTTCATCTGCTTTTCTGCCTCCCGGTCATATGCTGTGCCGCCCGGCGGCGCGCCCTGCTCATACCTCCATCAGGATGGGCAGGATCATGGGGCTGCGCTTGGTGCGCCGGTAAATATAGCTGCTCAACGCCTCCCGCACGCGGGTCTTGACGCTGTTCCAGTCGCGCACATGCTCGTCCACGCAGCGTTCCAGTGCGTTTTCCACGATGCTCTGGGCACCGTCCATCAGGCTCTCGTTCTCGCGCACATACACGAAGCCGCGGCTCACGAGGTCCGGCCCGGCCAGCACCTTGCCGGTCTTGCTGTCCACCGTAGCCACGATGATCACCAGGCCGTCCTCAGAAAGGTGCTTGCGGTCCCGCAGGACCACGTTGCCCACATCGCCCACGCCCAGGCCGTCCACCATGACGGCACCGGCGGTCACCGGCTCGCCCAGCTTCATCTCGTCCTGGCTGAGGATAACGTTGGAACCATTCTCCGCGATCAGGATGTTGCTGGTGGGGATGCCCAGACTGGCCGCCGTGAGGGCGTGCTTCTTGAGCTGCTTGTACTCGCCGTGCACCGGCAGGAAATATTTGGGCTTGGTCAGGGTGAGCATCAGTTTCTGCTCCTCCTGGCAGGCGTGGCCGGAAACGTGCACGTCGTACATGCTCTCGTAGATGACCTCTGCGCCCAGCAGCAGCAGACCGTTCACGATCTTGGTCACGCTCTTCTCGTTGCCGGGGATGGGGTTGGCGGAGATGATGATGAAGTCGCCGGGACCCACACGCACCTGACGGTGGCTGCAGGAGGCCATGCGGGACAGTGCGCTCAGGGGTTCGCCCTGGCTGCCGGTGGTGATCAGCACCACCTGCTCCGGCGGGTACTGGTTCAGCTCGTCCACGCTGATCAGCGTCCCCTCCGGGATGTGCATATAGCCCAGCTCCTGTGCCATGGCGGTATTGTTGACCATGCTGCGGCCGCTGAAGGCCACCTTGCGGCCATCCTCCACGGCCAGATCAATGATCTGCTGCACGCGGTAGATGTTGGACGCAAAGGTCGCAATGATGATGCGCTTGTTGCGGGCGCGGGCAAACAAACTGCGCACACCGGCGGCCACCTTCTGCTCGGTGGCGGTAAAGCCCGGGCGCTCCGCGTTGGTGGAGTCGCTCAGCAAGGCCAGCACACCGCGCTGGCCATACTCGGCCAGGGTGGACAGGTCGGTCACACCGCAGGCCAGCGGGGTGTAGTCGATCTTGAAGTCGCCGGTCTGGATGATGGTGCCGGCGGGGCTGTCGATGGCAAAGGCCACGGCATCCGGGATGGAGTGGTTCACATGGATGGGCTCCACGGTGAAGCAGCCCAGCTTGATCTTCTGCTTGGGGGTGATCTCCACGAACTTGGTCTTGCCGGCCAGGCCGAACTCCTCCAGCTTGTTCCGGATCAGGCCGCAGGTCAGGCGGGTGCCGTAGATGGGCAGGTCGAACTTCTGCAGCAGATACGGGATGCTGCCGATGTGGTCCTCGTGGCCGTGGGTGATGAGCAGGCCCTTGATGCGGTCCTTGTTCTGCACCACAAAGGTAAAGTCCGGGATCACCATGTCCACGCCGTACATCTCGCTGTCCGGGAACACCAGACCGCAGTCTACGATGATCATGTCACCGTTGCACTCATACACGGTCATGTTCTTGCCCACTTCGCCCAGACCGCCCAGCGGGTAGATGTGGATGGGCGTTGCAGCCTCCTTGGGCTGCTGCGGGCGGCGGGGGCGGCGGTTGTAGTAGGGCCGCCGGGTGGTGCGGGGGCGCTTTTCCCCGGCCGCTGCCGGGGCTGCGGCTGCGTTCTGCTTTGCGCGGGCAGCCGGGACCGTGTTTTCTTTTTCTTTCGTCTGAGCCATTCTTGACCTCCAAAAATAATGGCGGCGCGGACCGTCTCCACAAGGGAGACAGCCGTGCGCTGCATGGGGAAGCACCGGATCTTTGCATCGGCTTCCGTTGGATGCACCGTATAGAATTGTCCTGTCAGCGTGCTTTTGGCACCGCTGGTCGTTCCACAAGAATCCCTCAGCCCGTACAGTCCATCTGTTCGATGCGACCGCGGCTTTTCTGCAGGAACGTCTGAGCGCACGCCTTCGGTGCGCCCCTATACGCATTTTGTTACGCTTAGTATAGTATTTCGCACCGGTTTTGTCAATTCCAAGGTTTGGCAAAGGGTGCCGTCTTTATGCATTGCCCCTTGACATCCCGGCCAAAATAGCGCTAAATAGAGATACTACTTTATAAAGGAGAACCCGCATGAAGCAGGTCGAAGTGTACACCGACGGTGCCTGCAGCGGCAACCCCGGCCCGGGCGGCTGGGGCGCTGTGCTGCGCTACCGTTTCAACGGCAAAGTTTACGAAAAGGAATTGAGCGGCGGCGACGCCAGCACCACCAACAACCGCATGGAGCTCACTGCTTTCATCGAGGCCCTGCGCCAGCTCAAGGAGCCCTGCGAGGTGCGCTACTGCTCCGACAGCCAATATGTCATCAACGGGCTGCAGAAGGGCTGGGCCAAAGGCTGGAAGCGCCGCGGCTGGAAGAAATCGGACGGCTCTCCTGCCCTGAACCCGGACCTCTGGGCGCAGGCGCTGGAGCAGGAAGCAAGACACACCATCACATACGTCTGGGTCAAGGGCCACGCAGGCCATCCGGAAAACGAACGCTGCGACCAGCTGGCCGTAGCCCAAAGCAAAGCACACGGCGGGAGGCAGGGAACATGAACGACACATTTTTGCCCGGCAGCGGGTTTGACACCTACGAGAGCCAGGACAAGGTCCTGATGCAGATGGACGGCAGCACCGAGGCAGCCGTGGCGGTGCGCATCCTGCAGCAGCAGGGGTTTGCCGTGGTGGGTGCCGTGGTGCGCCTTGCCCCGGAGCAGGCCGAAGCCGCACAGAGAGCCAAAAAAGCCGCCGAGGCGCTGGGGATCGAGTGCATCCTGCTGAACGCCGAAGCGCTGGCCCAGCAGCCGGAAGCCTCCGGGGCCTGGCCGCAGTTCGCCGCCCTGCTCACCGCCGCCGACAAGCTGGGCATCCAGTACATCGGCAGCAGCAGCCGCGCCCGGCTGGAGGTGGGCACCGACGGCGTGCACACCGTGCTGCCCCCGGTGGACGCTGCCCGCGATGACAGCACCGCACTGGCTGCCCTGCCGCAGGAGACGCTGGCCCGTCTGCTGCTGCCTCTGGGCGAATTCGACGCCGGAGATCTGGCTGAGCTGGCGCAGGAGCTTCAGTTGTAAGACAACTTTTTTCATAGTTCCCCGTTCCGGGACGCAAAAAAGGCACCGCTTCTGCGGTGCCTTTTGTTGTGGATAAAGGTTTCGTGCCTCAGTCGTTCTGGGGGTGCACGATGTCACGCCAGTCCAGATCGCCGCGCTCCAGGCCGTGGATCAGCACCTCGGCGGTGGCGATGTTGGTGGCCATGGGGATGTTGTGCACATCGCACAGGCGCAGCAGAGTCATCTCGTTGGGCTCGCTGGGCTTTGCATTGATGGGATCGCGGAAAAACAACAGCAGGTCGATCTCATTGCAGGCAATGCGGGACGCGATCTGCTGGTCGCCGCCCTGCACACCGGCCAGAAAACGCTGCACCTGCAGGCCCGTCGCCTCGGCGATGAGCTTGCCGGTTGTGCCGGTCGCCACCAACTTATGCTGGCTCAGGATGCGGCAGTACGCCGTACAAAACTGAACCATCAACTCCTTTTTGGAGTCATGCGCAATCAGTGCAATCGTCATCTGTTATCTCTCCTCTGTCGTGTCATTTGCGGAAATTTCCCTTTGTACAAAATGATATCACAAAATCCAATCATTTACAACCGGTTTTTATACAGAATATTCAATTTTGTCTTAAATTTTCAGAGTGTGCACCGCAAAACGACGTTAGTCTGCACTTCCCTGCTCCGGCTGTGTCTCATCCTGTGCGGCACCGGCAGTGTCCGTGGTATCGGCCGTGCCGGTCGTGTCATCCGAAGGATCCGCGCTCAGAGCAGGGTTCACATAGGGATCCACCTCCAGCGTGCCATCCTTCATGGCAAAGTAGGCATTGGCGATGTCCACCACCAGATCACCGGTGCGGGCACCGTAGCCGCCGTACTCCACCGTGATGCCGATGGCGATCTCCGGGTCGTCGGCCGGCAGGTAGGCGATCATCATCGCGTTCAGGTAGTGCTTGCCGGGGGCGTAGGTCTCACTGCGCTGGGGGGTGCCAGTCTTGCAGGCAATGGCGATCGGGTAGCTGGAGATCTTGCCGGTGATGGTACTGGGCACCAGTTTCATGCCCTGCCGCACCAGTGCAAAGGTGGTGCCGTTGTCCTCCACCACATCCATCACTTCGGGCTGGGTCTCATGGATCACCTCGCCGGTATTCGTGTCGAGGATGGCCTTGACGAAGTGGGTGCGGTAGCGCACACCGTTGTTGGCCAGCGTAGCCGCATAAGTGGCCAGCTGAATGGGGGTGACCACCGTATTGCCCTGACCGATGGCCGCCTGAATGTCCAGCGAGGTGTTGTAGTTGCTGTCGTTCTTGGTGGTCAGACGGCCCAGGCTCTCGCTCACCTCCACGCCGGTGCGCTGAGCCAGACCCAGCTTGTAGGCATAGGCGTCGTAGACGTCACTGGTCAGGCGGCGGCCCACATCGTAGAAGAAGATATTGCAGCTCCACTTGATGGCATCCACCACGCTGATGTTGCCTCTGTGGCCGTGCTGGGTGCAGCGGGGACGGTAGTCCTTGTAATAGGTATACACACCTGTACAGTTCACGGTGGAATACTGGTTGATCAGGCCGCTGTCCAGTGCGGCCACGGCCACGGCCGGCTTAAAGGTGGAGCCGGGCGTGTACAGACCCTGCAGGCTGCGGTTGAACAGCGGCAGACTGGGGTCGGCGCTGTATTCGTCGTACTGAGTGGCATACAGGTTCTGGTCAAAGCTGGGGTAGTTGGAGGCCGCCAGCACGCCGCCATTCTTCACATCAATGACCACCGCCGCACCGGCTGCCGCTTTCATGTTGCCGGTGTTGTAGGTGCGGTTGATCATGTCAATGTTGTTGGCCAATGCCTTGTTCACCGCCCGCTGGAAGTCGCTGTTGATGGTCAGCTGCACCGTGTGGCCCGGTTCCGGCACAGTGGTGAGCTGCGTGTTCACGATCACACCGTCGGAATTGCGGGTGATGGTCTCCACACCGTCCTTGCCGCGCAGTTCATCCTCATAGGCCGACTCCAGGCCCGAGATGCCCAGCACATCGTTCATGTTGTAGCCCTTGTCCCGCAGGGGGTAGGTCACCTGGCCGTTCTCGTCGGTCACCTTCCACTTTTCGGCGGTGATCTTGCCCACACGGCCCAGCACCGCCGGGACGATATCGCCCTGCTCGTAGCTGCGGGTGCTGGTCTGCACGATCTCCACGCCGGGCAGCGACAGGCTGTTCTCCTTGATGGTGGCCACGGTCACGTCGCTGACGTTTTCCGCCATCACAAAGTTGTTCACGTTGGAAAATGCCTGCAGTTCCATCTCATAGTGGATGCCGGCCAGGGTGCGCTGCCAGCGCAGCGGCAGATCCTGCAGGTTGTTTTTCTCCACCAGCATTTCCATCACGTCGTTGGCGGTGGCATACTGCTGCAGGCCCAGGTTCTCCTTCATCGTGGTCAGCTGCCGCTGGTCGCTGCTGCTGTCATCCCGGGCTGTAAAGGTATAGTTGCCCGCCGCGTCCGGCTGGCTGATGAGCAGGGTATCGGTCCAGCTTTCGCCGTTTTTCTCAAACAGCTCCACCAACCGCTGCAGCAGGCTGTCCAGATCCTCGTCACCCATCTGCAGCTTGTTGAGCACCACGTTGTAGCTGGTGGTCGTGGTGGCAATGCGCTTGCCGGTGCTGTCCACGATGTCGCCGCGGGCAGCGGTGACCGTAAAGTTATAGTCCGTCGTGTTGGTGGCCCGGGACTTGTACTCGTCGTCGTTGACCAATTGCAGAAAGATCAGCCGCAGGGCGTACAGGCCCATGACCAGTGCCGCCACAGCGATCAGCAGCACCATGCGCCGCATGACGGTCTTGCGTTCGTTTTGGTTCATCCGTAGTTCCTCCGGCGGTCAGACCACGCCGTTGTCGATCTTGAACTTGTTGTAAATGTGCCGCACGATGGCAAACTCCACCAGCGACGCCGGAATGGTAAGGGCCGCCGAGGGCAGCACGAACCACAGGTAGCGCTGTGCCGAGCCGCTGTAGCCGGGCATCCGGTAAAAGAACAGCCAGTCGCAGGAGAGCACCAGCAAAGCCGCTGCGGCCGAGATGACCGCAAAGTTGCCCGGAGCGCTCTGCAGGTACAGCTGCACCAGCACGCCCACGGCAAAGCAGAGCAGCATCATTTCCAGTGCCAGCATACCCACGGTGCGCCCGGCGGTGTAATCCCACAGCAGGCCGCACACCATGCCGAACAGTGCTCCGGCAAATTCGCCCTCACACACCGACACGGCCAGACAGAGCGGCAGCAGCAGCAGCGGCTTTGCCTGACCCAGCTGGAACAGCCCCGGCGTGGTCTGCAGCGCCGCACACACAAACAGGCCCAGCACATAGCAGCACCACTTCAGGATCTGGCTGCGGCTGCGCTTGCGGCGAGATTCCATACATCTGCCTCCTTAATATTCGGTAACGATGAACACATGCTTGACCGTGCGCGGGTCGGCACCCGGCAGGATGACCGCACTGGAGGACTTGCCGCTCTGCTCCGGCACCACGTCCTGCACAGTGCCCACCAGCAGGTTTGCCGGGAACACCCCGCCCAGACCGGTGGTGATCACCTGATCGCCCCTGCGGGCCTCGGTGGTGCGGTCCAGATTGGTCAGCACGCACTGACCGTCGGCGGCATAGTCGGCGCTGCCGGTGATGATGCCGTTTTCCCGCGTGCGGGAGATCACGCCCGCTGCGTTGAAGCTGGGGTGCAGGATGGTCATCACCTTGCAGCTGGTGGCGTCCACTTCCACCACCACGCCCAGCAGATAGCCCCGGTCACTGATGATGGCATCGTTCACCGCCACGCCGTCCGTGCTGCCCTGATCCAGCGTAAAACCGCCAAATTCATCCAGCGGGTCACGGCCGATGACAAAGGCCGACACATAGCTCGCTTCCGAATTTGTGTCCTGGATGCGGGCCAGTGCCTTGTAGGCGTCGTTCTCGGCCTTGATGCGGTCGTAGTCCACCATCTGCTGGCGCAGCTCTGCATTTTCGGCTTCCAGCTGCTCGTTCCGGTCCATCACATCGTCGATGCTGGTGTATTTTTCCCACACCGAGGCCGCACCGCCGCTGAGGGCCGACGTGACCTTCTGGAGGGGGGTGAGCACCACGCTCAGCAGCTCCTGCGGGGCTGCCGTCAGGCGGCCGTTGGCACCGGCATACGCCATGATGCCCACCAGGAACACCGCCACGATGACCAGGATCTTGAATTTCCAGGTGTCAAAAAAATCTTTCAAGGGGTCTGTCCTCCCATTCGGAGCAAACCTGCGCGTTCACAAAAAAAGCGCGGACAGCCGTGCCATCCGCGCAAGGGTCCTGTTTGCAGCGGAAAACAGCGCAGGTGCAACGTCAATAGCTTTTCCGCAAGAGATCCGGCAGCCCGCTTCCGGGCCGCTGATTACATATGACCGCCGTCGGTGTCCAGCACGTCGTGCAGCACATCCACATGATCCAGCACTGCACCGGCACCCTTGGCCACACAGTCCAGCGGGTCCTCGGCAACATGCACGTCAATGCCGGTCTCGCTCTGGATCAGCTGATCCAGACCGCGCAGCAGGGCGCCGCCGCCGGTCAGGGTGATGCCGCGGTCGATGATATCGGCGCTCAGTTCCGGCGGGGTACGCTCCAGCGTCTCCTTGATGGCGCTGGTGATCTTCTCCAGGCACTCCAGCAGGGCGGCACGCACGTCCTCAGAGTGCACCACGATGTTCTTGGGCAGGCCGTCCACCAGGTTGCGGCCCTTGATCTCCATGGTCAGCTCCGGGTCCAGAACGTAGGCGGAACCGATCTCGATCTTGATCTGCTCGGCGGTACGCTCACCGATGAGCAGGTTGTACTTGCGCTTGATAAAGGCGATGATGGCCTGATCGAACATGTCACCGGCCATGCGCACACTGCGGGAGGCCACGATGCCGCCCAGCGAGATCACGGCGATCTCGGCCGTGCCGCCGCCGATGTCCACGATCATGCTGCCGGTGGGCTCGCTGATGGGCAGGCCCGCACCGATGGCAGCGGCCATGGGCTCCTCGATCACCGACACCTGACGGGCACCAGCCTTCAGGGTAGCTTCCCGCACGGCGCGGCGCTCCACCTCGGTCACGCCGGAGGGAATGCAGATGACTACGCGGGGGCGGGAGAACATGCTGTTGCCGCAGGCCTTCTTCAGGAAGTTCTCCAGCATATTGGTGGTGATGTCAAAATCGGCAATGACGCCGTCCTTCAGGGGGCGCACTGCCACGATGCTGCCGGGGGTACGGCCGATGACGGCCTTTGCCTCGCCGCCCACACAGCGCACCTCGTCGGTCTTGGTGTCCACAGCCACCACCGACGGCTCCCGCATAATGATGCCCTTGCCCTTCATATAGACCAGAGTATTGGCGGTACCCAGGTCAATGCCAACGTCCTTCGACAGAAAACCCATTGTAAAGTCTCTCCTTCATCGTTTCCAGTAGATCTATCCCATAGCGTCTGACGGCCGTTTTGCGCCGTCCTTCGCAGAATAACACGGTTATATTATAGCCCCAAGCTGCTGTTTTCTCAAGCGTTTCCGTTCGTTTTCTTACATTTTTCCATTTTTCTCACACAAAACGCTCTACCAGCTGTACAGTACGGCTGACCGGCAGGCCCATAATGGTGTAATAATCGCCCTCGATGCGGTCCAGCCAGAGGGCTGCCCGGCCCTGGATGGCATAGGCACCGGCCTTGTCGTAGGGCTCCTTTGTGGAAGCATAGAAGTCGATCTCCTCCTCGCTCAGCGGGAAGAAGGTCACCTTGCAGCTGTCCACAAAGCTCTCGGTGCGGCCGCCGCGGCTCACGCACACGCCGGTGTGCACCTGATGGGCGGAACCGGACAGGGCCCGCAGCATCCGTTTTGCGTCCTCCACGCCGTGGGGCTTGCCGAACACTTCCCCGTTCACGTCCACCACCGTGTCGCAGCCGATGACCACGGCGTCCGGGTGGTCCTTTGCCACCGCCAGGCACTTGCCCCGGGCCAGCTGTTCCACCAGATGGGCCGGGGTGTCGGCGGTCACGGTGCTCTCGTCAAAGTCGCTGACACAGACCGTGAAGTCGGTCGTATACAGGGAAAGCAGTTCCCGGCGGCGCGGGCTGCCGGAGGCTAAGATCAGTTCCATATCGCGTTCCTTTTCTCTCATTTGCCGGTGGAGCCAAAACCGCCCGCGCCGCGGGTGGTGTCGCCCAGCTCCTGCACCGGCACAAAGGCTGCCGTGTACACCGGGGCAATGCACAGCTGTGCCACCCGCTCCCCGGGCTGGATGGTGTAGGCCTCCTTGCCCAGGTTGATCATGGGCACCTTCAGCTCGCCGCGGTAGTCACTGTCCACCACGCCCACACCGTTGGCCATGCACAGGCCGTGCTTGATGGACAGGCCGCTGCGGGCATACACCAGCGCTACGCTGTGGGCACCGGGCAGCTCAATGGCAAGGCCGGTGGGCACCAGCACCCGCTCCATGGGCTGTACGGTCAGCGGCTCATCCAGCACGGCGCACAGGTCGGCGGCGGCAGAGCCGGGGGTCGCATAGACGGGCACCTTTGCCCGCGCATCCAGAACTTTATAGTTTACGGTGATCGGTTCCATAGTATACCTCGTTTATTTTGTCATTCCTCGATCCAGCTCACCCTTCGGGAGAGCTCCGACATTGCACCGCCGCAGGCGGACAAGGCCAGTGAGAGGGTCAATTGGTTCCCTTGAAATACAGTCCGCGGGTGAAATCGCCTTCAAAAGGCGCATGGGTGCGGATCCTATCCAGAATTGCGGCGGCTTCCTCGCGAGTCTCCAGCGTGAAATAGGCCACGCCGTAGTCCACGGCCAGCGCACCGGGCTTGTCGCCCATGTAGATGGGCACCGGGTTGTAGACGGTGCGCATGCCCAGGCTGCACCGCACCGGGAACTTTTTGGCCTTGCGGTCGGTCAGCGTGCCGGTCTTGTCGCAGTGGGCGCAGTCGTGGATGTTCTGCAGCGGGCAGGCTCGGGTGAGCATCAGCGGCATGTGGCCGTAGACCATCACGCCCGTGGGCACCGGCTTGCCGTCCCGCACCGGGGCAATGGACGCGATGTCACTGTCCTTGACCTCGGGCAGGATGAGCAGGCTGTTCAGTCCCTGCTCCGCATAGAACTGCGCTGCTGCGTTGTTTGTGATGTTCAGGCCAAAACCGCCGGACAGCGGCAGGCCCCGGCACAGCCGCAGGTGGGCGATGTTGCTTGCCTCGTACCCGGCAAAGCCGGCATCCTGGGTGGCCGCAATGCGGCGGGCGGTGTCCTGCTCCAGTGCACCGAACATGGCCCGGGGCAGCTCCAGAATGGTCTTGCTGCGCCACTCGCGGGGCACCCGGTCGGCCTGTGCAATGGGCAGGATGAGATACTCCACTCCGCTCAGGGCCTGTTCCGGCACCTGATCCCAGCGCTCGAACCGGGCACGCAGGGTGCGGTGCGGCGGCAGGGTGCGCTGCGGCAGGGCAGGCACATGCTCCTCGGTGGTGGGCCAGGGGCGCAGCACTTCCCGCTTTTTGAGCAGGGCGTCCAGCGCTTCCCGGCGCAGCTCATTCACTGTGCTGCCGGGCACGAACCACGGCCCGCCGTCCATCTCCACGGCGATGTCCGCCGCTTCAAAGGGGGTGCCGCCGGTCTTGGCCAGACTGCGGCGCAGGCTCTCGGTGGGGTCGGTGCGGGCGGGCTGCGGCTCAAAATCGCCGTAGGCAAACGCTTTATTGCCGTCCGCATCGGTCACGGTGAGCTTCTCACCGCCCTCTTCGATCTCCAGCCGCATGGTCACCGGCACCCGGGAGCGCTCCCGGCGGTAGAGCTCCCGCAGCATGGGCAGGGTCTTTTTGGTCAGCTCGGCGTCCGCTTCGCTGCGCACGCCGAACATGCTGCCGTCGATTTTTCCGTTCAGGTAGCCGGAAGTGAAGCCGGAGCGGCTGAAGGCGTTCTTCAGCAGGTCGCGGTCGTAGGCGCGGCCCTCGCGGCCCGCCAGACAGGCGCTGACCGCCGCCGCCACATATTCCGGCGTGCGCAGACGGCCCTCGATCTTGGCCGAGGCCACGCCCAGCGCCTGCAGCCTGTCCAACTGGTCGATGACCGAGTTGTCCTTCAGCGACAGGTGGTGCAGGCGGCCCGGCTTGCCTTCCGGCAGGGTGTTGGCCTCAAAAGGCAGGCGGCAGGGCCCGGCGCAGGAGCCCCGGTTGCCGCTGCGCCCGCCCAGAAAGGCCGACATATAACACTGTCCGCTCATGCTCATGCACAGCGCACCGTGCACGAAGCACTCGGTCTCGATGCCGCAGTGCTTCGTGATGTGCTCCACCTCGGGCAGGCTCAGTTCACGGGCCAACACGACCCGGGTAAAGCCCAGCTCCTTCAGCTCCAGTGCGCCCTGCAGGGTGTGCACGCTCATCTGGGTGGAGCCGTGGCGCGGCAGCTGCGGGGCGATCTTTCCGATCAGGGTGGCCACCGCCAGATCCTGGCAGATCACGGCATCGGCTCCGCTGGCAGCCACCGACCGGATGGCCTGTTCCAGCGCAGGCAACTCGGTGCCGTACACGGTGGTGTTCAGCGCCACATGCACCGCCACGCCGCGGGCATGGCAGAACCGCACCGCCTCTTTCAGGCTGTCGGCGTCAAAATTGCCGGCTCCGGTGCGGGCATTGAAGCCCGAAAAGCCCAAGTAGACCGCATCCGCCCCGCTGAACACGGCGGCACGCAGCATTTCTTCACTGCCCACAGGGGCAAGGATCTCAATCTTCGACATAATTCTCCATTCCATTTATATAAGGTAGTGTTCAGCCCTGTTTTTCGTCGGCGGCAGCCTGCTCTGCCCGCTCCTCGCGGCGGCTTTCACGGCGGCGCTCCTTGGCCAGCTGTTCCCGCAGGGCAGCGGCTTCCCGGCGCAGCACTTCGTTCTCTGCCTTGGCCTTGTCCTCGGCCAGCTTGGCGCGGGCGGCATCTGCAATGTAGTCCTGGATCTGGCTGCGCATGTTCTCGGCGCTGCCGGTGCTCTTGCGGTACTCGTCCAGATAATCCATGGCGCAGAACACCGCCGCCTTGGTCACCGAGAGATTCTCGTTCTCGTCCAGCAGCTTTGTGATGTCCTCGTCCAGCTTTTTGGCCAGAGACTGAATGTATTTTTCCGAATCCGTCGTTGCAATGGCATACGGCGTCCCCGCAATGTTCACCCGTACTTTGTTGACCATGTATCCATTCCCCTTTTATCTGTGATCTGCCCCTCTTGGGCAGTTTTGTCTGTTTTTTTTTCGGTTTTCCCGGTGCAGCGGGACCGTTCCCGGGAACCATCTCGCTCCCGAAGGCCGGCTGCTGGGAGTTTCCCGGCACATTTCTGGCCGAGTTACCCCTTGCAAAGGCCCCTGGGCCCCTGACTGCTCCTTTTATTATAATATAAATAAGCAGCAAGAAAAAGTGTATTTTTTGAATTTTCGGCATATTTATCAGAAAGTTGGTTAAAAAAATGGCAGTTACAGAAAAAATCCATTGATTTCTTGCATTTGCCAAGTGTTCATATTATAATAACGTTGTTATGTTGACGGCACGCGGGGTAGAGGGAAAGCACCAGAGGCCGCACATTACGCAAGATTTTTAGCATTTTATGCACGAATGCGGATAGGAGTACAGTTATGACATCGAAAGAATTTGGCAAAATTCTTCAGGACAAGCTGACCAGCGAGTACGGCGTGGAGCTGAACGTTGCTTCCAAGCAGCAGATCTACCGTTCTCTTGCACTGATCTGCCGTCAGATGATGAGCGAGAACTACAAGAAGTTCCAGTCCAAGGCCATCGGCACCGGCACCAAGCAGGTGTATTACCTCTGCATGGAGTTCCTGATGGGCCGCAGCCTGAAGATGAGCCTGTTCAATCTGGGCCTCGACGAGGTTGCCAAGAAGGCGCTGGCCGATGCTGACATCACCCTGGACAGCATCTTTGAGGAAGAGCCCGATGCAGGCCTGGGCAACGGCGGTCTGGGCCGTCTGGCTGCCTGCTATCTGGACGGCATGGCCACCACCGGCGTGTGCGGCACCGGCTACTCCATCCTGTACGAGTACGGCATCTTCAAGCAGAAGATCGTGGACGGCTGGCAGCAGGAGCGTGCCGACAACTGGCTGCCCGGCGGTCAGGTGTGGCTGAAGAGCCACCCGGATCAGGCCGTGGAGGTCCGTTTTGACGGCGAGATCCGTGAGAACTGGGACAACGGCTTCCACTACATCCAGCACACCAACTACAACAGCGTCATGGCCATTCCCTCCGACATGTATGTGCAGGGCTACGACGGCAAGGGCGTTGCCAAGCTGCGTCTGTGGCAGGCAAAGGCCCCCGATTTTGATATGTCCAGCTTCTCTCTGGGCAACTACAACACCGCCATGAGCAAGAACGCCAACGCCGAGCTCATCTCTAAGGTGCTGTACCCCAACGACAACCATGTGGAAGGTAAGATTCTGCGCCTGCGTCAGCAGTACTTCCTGTCTGCTGCCTCCATCGGCGACATCGTGCAGAACCACCTGTCGAGCTACGCCACGCTGGAGAACCTGCCGGACAAGGTGGCCATCCAGCTGAACGATACCCACCCCACCTTGGCCATCCCCGAGATGATGCGCATCCTGCTGGATGAGTGCGGCTTTGGCTGGGACAAGGCCTTCGACATCTGCCAGAAGGTGTTCTCCTACACCAACCACACCGTCATGGCCGAGGCTCTGGAGAAGTGGAACGTGGACATCTTCAAGATGACCCTGCCCCGCATCTACCAGATCGTGGTCGAGATGGACCGCCGCGCCCGCGAAGAGCTGGCCAAGGCTTTCCCCGGCGACCAGGGCAAGATCGACTACATGGCACTGATCGGCGACAATCAGGTGCGCATGGCCAACATCTGCGCCTACACCGCCAACAGCATCAACGGTGTTTCCAAGCTGCACAGCGAGATCATCAAGGACAGCGTGTTCCACGACTACTACCTGTTCAAGCCCAAGGCTTTCAAGAACGTGACCAACGGCATTGCTTACCGCCGCTGGCTGCTGGCCTCCAACCCGGAGCTGTGCAAGCTGCTGGATGAGACCATCGGTGACGGCTACAAGCACGATGCTTCCGACCTGACCAAGCTGAACAAGTATGAGAACGACAAGACCGTGCTCAAGCGCCTGAACGAGATCAAGCTGGCCAACAAGCAGAATTTTGCCAACTACCTGTCCAAGAGCACCGGTCAGGTCATTGACCCGGGCTCCATCTTTGACTGCCAGGTCAAGCGCATGCACGAGTACAAGCGTCAGCACCTGAACGCCCTGAACATCGCTGCCCAGTACCTGTACCTGAAGGAGAACCCCAACGCCAACTTCATCCCCAAGACCTACATCTTCGGCGCAAAGGCTGCCCCCGGCTACTACATGGCCAAGCAGATGATCCGCATGATCTGCAAGCTGGGCGACCTGATCAACAACGATCCCGCCGTGCGCGACAAGCTGCGCGTGGTCTATCTGGAAGAGTACTGCGTGTCCCTGAGCGAGCACCTGATGCCCGCTGCCGAAGTTTCTGAGCAGATCTCTCTGGCAGGCACCGAGGCTTCCGGCACCGGCAATATGAAGTTCATGCTGAACGGTGCCATCACTCTGGGCACCCTGGACGGTGCCAACGTGGAGATCGCTGATGCTGCCGGCAAGGAGAACGAGCTGATCTTCGGTATGCTGACCCCCGAGGTGAACAACCTGAAGCAGGTGGGCTACCACCCCAACGCCTTTATCACGGGCGACGACGTGGCCAACTACACCCTGAACTTCCTGGAGCGTGGCTGGAACGGTGAGAGCTTCCACGAGGTCACCGAGAACCTGCGCACCAGCGACCCGTACATGGTCATGGCCGACTTCAAGGATTACCGCCGTGCACAGGCCGACCTGCAGAAGCTGTATGGCGACCGTGAGAAGTGGGCACAGATGAGCCTGAAGAACACCGCCAACAGCGGCATCTTCAGCGCCGACCGCGCCGTGCTGGACTACGCACGCGACATCTGGCACGCTTCCACTGTGCCCATGGGCAAGTAAGAACCCTCTCCGTCATCTTCCCTGAATGTTTCCCTCTCTTGTAAAAAGCTCCCCCCTCGGGGGAGCTGGATGCCGAAGGCAGCCTGAGAGGGTTTGCTAAAAATCCAAAGCCCCGGTGGCATTTCGCCCGCCGGGGCTTTTTTGAGAAAGGACGACTCAGTTTTGTCTTGTCTGTTCAATAGCTACGACCCCTATTTCAAGCAGCCCTTTGGTGCAGTGCGGGCCGGGCAGTCCGTGCACCTGACCCTCCGCATCCCGGAAGAGCTGGGCTATGTGGACCCCCATCTGGTGATCCAGAAGGAGGGCAAATACGACGTACCGGTGCATTACCGCATGAAGTTTGACGGTCAGACCCCCAAACAGAACCACTTTTCGGTGGATTTGACCCTGAACGATGTGGGCCTGTACTTCTATTACTTTGACCTGTATACCGACTTCCGCCGCATCGTGCGCGGGCCGGACAACTGCGGCGTGGTCAGCTGGCAGGACGGCGAAAAATGGCAGATCACCGTGTATGAGGCAGACTTCCGCACCCCGGAGACCTTCAAGGGCAAGGTGTTCTACCAGATCTTCCCGGACCGCTTCTGCGAGGGTGTGGAGAACAAGCCCATGCCCTTCCCGGACCGACTGTATCAGGCCGACAAGCACGCCGAGCCCTTCTGGCAGCCCAACGAGACGGGCGGCCACCTGAACGAGGACTACTTCGGCGGTGACCTGAAGGGCATCCAGCTCAAGCTGCCCTACCTGCACGAGATGGGCGTGGATTACCTCTACCTGAACCCCATCTTCGAGGCCCACTCCAACCACCGCTACAACACCGCCGACTACCTCAACGTGGACCCGCTGCTGGGCACCAACGAGGACTTTGAGACCCTGTGCAAGGAAGCTGCTAAGTATGGCATCGGCATCGTGCTGGACGGCGTGTTCAGCCACACCGGTTCCGACAGCCGCTACTTCAACCGCGAGGGCCGCTACGGCGAGGGCGGCGCTTACCGCGACCCCAACTCCCCCTACCGCAGCTGGTACGACTTTGACCCTAAGTACAAGGGCGGCTACCGCAGCTGGTGGGGTTTCGAGACCCTGCCGGAGGTCAACGAGGAGAACCCGTCCTATGTGGAGTTCATCACCGGCAAGGGCGGCGTCATCGACACCTGGCTGCGCCGGGGTGCGGCGGGTTTCCGTCTGGACGTGGCCGACGAGCTGCCGGACGCCTTCATTGAGAAGATCCGCGCCGCCGTCAAGCGGGTCAGCCCGGAAAAATTCCTGTTGGGCGAAGTGTGGGAGGACGCCACCACCAAGTATGGCTTCGGCCACCGCCGCACCTATCTGCTGGGCAAGGGGCTGGACAGCGTGATGAACTACCCCTTCAAGAACGCCGTGCTGGACTTTGTCAAGGGCAAGCCCGCCGAGCAGGCCGCCGGAGAGATCCTGTCCATCTGTGAGCACTACCCTGCCCCGGCCCTGAACACGGCCCTGAACTTTTTGTCCACCCACGACACCGAGCGCGCCCTCACCGTCATTGCGGACGAGCCCGCCAACGGCCGGGGCCGCGAGTGGCAGAGCGGCCGCAACGTGTCCGGCGAAGCCTACGAGGAAGGCATGCTGCGGCTGCGCATGGCCTATGCCATCATCTACACCCTGCCCGGTCTGCCATGCCTGTACTACGGCGACGAGATCGGCATGCAGGGCTACCGGGACCCCTTCAACCGCGGGTACTACTGCTGGGACAGCCACGAAGAGCGGCTCAAGCCGGTGCTGGCGCAGCTGGCCCAGCTGCGCCACAGCTGCGAGGCCTTCCGCACCGGTGCGCTGCGGGTACTGCGGGCCGAGGGCGGCGTGCTGCACTACCAGCGTGTGGGAGCCACCGAGACCGCCGAGATCATCGTGAACCGCTCGGAGCACATCATCGTGGAGCCGCTGGCCAGCGGCAAACACACCGAGGTGAACCCCATGGGCTTTACCATCGTGGTAGAAGAAAACGGCCACAACCCCAACCACAGCTACTACGACATCCAGTAATGCCTGTAGGCTGCAACGATTTATAGCAATTCAACTTTTTAATGCAACAGCAACAACGTTGAATTGCATATCGCAAATATGCTGTTTGAATGTTGCGCTAATTTCTTGACTTGCGATAAAATGCTCTCCGCTTGCGCTCTGAGCATCCTTAGCGAAATTTGATTTTGATCTGTAAGCTGGGAAGATCTGCGGATCTTCCCAGCTTACTTTTTCACAGAGAGGGGCGCAGCGGCAGACAGGCAGCTTCTCGGGCACCCCCCTGCCGTGGGATTTCCGATTTTTCTTTGGCATTTTTGTCCAAACTTTGTTTTCTGCGCAACGTTCTAGTAAAAAACACTTGACCTTCCCCCAAGGGGATGCCCTATAATAGGGCCATAAGGAGGGAATTGCCCATGAACACCGCCCCATTTTTCTGGCTCATTGCCGCGGTCGGCTTTCTGGTGCTGGAGGGTTGTACCTTTAATATGACCTCCATCTGGTTTGCCATCGGCGCGGCCGCTGCGTTGATCAGCTGTCTGTTCACCGAACTGTTCCGGGTGCAGGCGCTGCTGTTCATCGTGGTGAGCGTGCTGTGCCTGCTGGCCTTCCGGCCGCTGGCCGCAAAGCTGCGCAAAAACCCTACAGCCACCAACGGCGACCGCAACCTTGGCCGGGAAGCTACCGTGCTGACCCCCGTCACCGCCGAGGAACCCGGCCGCGTCCGGCTGGACGGCGTGGACTGGAACGCCCGCTGCGTGACCCCCGGCGACATCCTGAACCCCGGCGACCACTGCCGCGTCACCGAGATCCACAGCACCCTGCTCCTGGTGGAGCCCATTCTCACCGAAAGCCGCAAGGCCTGACCACCCCATCAACAAAGGAGATGCACTATGGTTCTGTTTTTTGTGATCCTCGCGCTGGTATTTGTTGTCCTTCTGGTGATCATCACCAACATCGTCATCGTGCCGCAGTCCAAGGTCTACGTCATCGAGCGGCTGGGCAGCTACTCCGACACCTGGTCTGCCGGCCTGCACGTCAAGATCCCGTTCATTGAGCGCATTGCCAAAAAGGTGAGCCTGAAGGAGCAGGTAGCTGACTTTCCCCCTCAGCCCGTCATCACCCGCGACAACGTGACCATGCAGATCGACACGGTGGTGTTCTTCCAGGTCATGGACGCAAAGCTGTACACCTACGGTGTCAACCAGCCCATTGCCGCCATCGAGAGCCTGTCCGCCACCACCCTGCGCAACATCATCGGTGAGATGGAACTGGACCACACCCTCACCAGCCGTGACGTCATCAACGGCAAGATCACGGCCATTCTGGACGAAGCCACCGACAAGTGGGGCATCAAGGTCAACCGCGTGGAAGTGAAGAACATCATTCCCCCGCGTGAGATCCAGGAAGCCATGGAAAAGCAGATGAAGGCCGAGCGCGAAAAGCGCGCCGTCATCCTGAAAGCCGACGGTGAAAAGCAGGCCGCCATCACCGCTGCCGAGGGCGAAAAGGAAGCCGCCATCCTCCGCGCCGACGCCGTCAAGCAGCAGCGCATTCTGGAGGCCGAGGGCGAGGCACAGGCCATCCTGGCCGTGCAGAAGGCCAATGCCGACGCCATCCGTCTGCTGAACGAGGCCATGCCCACCGACAAGGTGCTGGCCATCCGCAGCCTGGAGGCACTGGCCAAGGTGGCCAACGGCAAGGCCACCAAGATCATCATCCCCTCGGAACTGCAGAATCTGGGCGGCGTGGTGCCCAGCATCAAGGAACTGCTGACCGACCCCAAGGACGCCGAGTAAGCTGACCCCCAGAGCCGGGTGGACCGCCGTGTCTGCCCGGCTCTTTGTTTTGTGCATATTGCATCTGCCCCTGACCTGTGATACCATACAGGTAACCGAAACTTATAGATGGAGGAGCTTTTCCATGATCTACGATACCCTCAACAACCTGCCCAACTACCTGGGCGTCAGCGATAACCTGGACACCGTCATCGAGTACATCATGGCCCGGGATATCACCACCCTGCCCGCCGGGCGCACCCGCATCGACGGCGAAAAGGCCGTGGTCACTGTGAGCACCGTCACCCCGCAGAGCTCCGACAAGGCCCTGTTCCAGCGCCACGATGCCCACATCGTGCTGGAGACCGACCTGGAGGGCAGCGAGCTGTTTGAGGTGAGCCTGGCCGAGCTGGCCCCCACCAAGCCCACCGACGAAGCCGCCGACACCACCGTGGGCACCGCCGGCACCAGCATCGCCGGGATGCTGTGCGAGGGCCGGTTTGCCCTGTATCTGGCCGGGGAGCCCTACAAATCCGGCCTGAAGGCCCAGGGCTGCGGCAAGCTGAAAAAAGCCGTGTTCAGCATTGAGCTGGACCCGGACGAGGATGAGACGGAAGAATAACCGAAAGGAGACCTTCTGCATGGGATTTTTTGCTGTACTGGCTGCAAGCCTGTTTGCCGTGTTTCTTTTTACTGTGTTCGGCGGCTATTCGCTGCTGCTCTGGTGTCAGCAGTCCCTGTGGATGATCGTTCCACCCGCAGTGGTGCTGGCTGTTCTGGTCTGGGCATTCCTGAAAATGGATGACAAGATCACCGCCTTGCAAAAGCGGGTGGATGAACTGGAAGCCGCGCAGAAAACCGCCGAAAAGTCCGAGAAATAAATACAGCGCCGCCCTTACCGGAAAATCTTCTCCGGTAAGGGCGGCGCATTTTTTATGCCTTACTTTTTATCCGGTGGGTCATCCAGCCCTTCAAACATCACCATGCCCAAGTTTGCAAGGCTTGCTCCCAGCGCAAAACCGACTGTTCCCAGCGACACACTGAACAAAACGCCCATAGCAACACCGAACAGGATGCCCGCGATTTGACTTTTCTTCATTTTACTGCTCTGCCTTTCCGTACCATGCAACGGACAGCCGCCAGGAGGCAGCGTACAGCACCAGCACCGCTGCCAGCACGACCACCAGCAACAACAGCGAGCCATGGGCAGGCAGGATGCTGTTCAGCAGGATTTCATCGGAGGACACCGCAATGCCCATCAAGCTGGCCAGCACGCCGATGCAAAGATAATACACATACCTTGCCTTCTCGTAGCCAAAGCGGTAGGTCAGAGGCAGCAGGATCATGTTGCCCAGCAGGGTCAGCATGGCCACCTGCAGCAGGGTCGCCACGGTGATCTGCACGGTCACCGTGCCCCAGAGCAGCTGTGCTGCTGCCAGCGCTGCCATGCTCAGCAGCTCCGACAGTGCCATAGCACCCAAGCCGATCAGGTATTTGCTGCCCACCAGCTGCTCTTTTGTCACCGGCAGGGCGGCACTGTAAGCACTGAACCGGCTGTTCTGGTCGTAGGCCAGCAATGTCATGGGGAATATCCCCAGCAAAAACCCACCGTACAGCATAAAGAAATTAGAGCCTTCCTTCATGCCAAACACTCCCACCAGCATCATGACCACCGCTGCCAGAATGAGCATTCTGGTATAGTACCACATCTGATAGACATCCTTTAACAGCAGACCCTTCATTGCACATCCTCCCCTTTCACCATCAACACAAACAGTTCCTCAATGCTTACCGGGGCAAGCTCTGCTCCGGCGGGCATTGCGTCCCGGCGCACAAGCGCCTCTGCCCCGTAGGGGGTGACCCGCTTGCCGTACACCCGTACATCCAGTGCCGCCAGCTGCGCCGCCGTGCCGTGCCACAAGGCGTATTCCTCTCGCAGGGCGTCCTTTTCCTCACAGAGCAGCAGCCTGCCCTTGTGCAGGAAGGCGATGGTATCGCACAGCTTTTCCAGGTCGCTGACAATGTGGGAGGAAATGAGGATGGAGTGCTCCTCGTCCCGGGCAAAATCCAGCAGGATATCCACCACTTCATCCCGCACCACCGGGTCCAGCCCATTGGTGGCTTCATCCAGCAGCAGCAGCTTTGCGTGGTGGGAAAGCGCCACCGCAATGCACAGCTTCCTCTGCATTCCAGCGGAGTAATCCTTATACTTTTTGTCCGGCGGCAGGTCAAATTTCCGGCAAAACGCCGTGTAGTCACCAGCGTCCCAGTTGCGGTAGATGCCCGCCATCACCTTGCCCACCTCCACAGCGTTCAGGCACAGGGGAATGCCATCGCTGCCCAGCACCACGCCGATCTCCTCCTTGCTGCGGACAGAAGCGGTGCGGCTGTCCCTGCCAAGGATCGTCACCGTACCGCCGTCCCGCTGCACCATATCTAAGATCAGCCGGATGGTGGTGCTTTTGCCCGCGCCGTTCTCGCCGATCAGCCCACAGATGGTGCCGCCGGGCAGGGTCAGGTCCAGCGGTCCAAGGGTAAAGTCCTTATAGTGTTTTGTAAGCCCCTGCAATTCCAGTGCGTTCATATTCAGCCCTCCCATAGCAGTTCCAGCATCTCCCGCAGCTCTTCCCTGCTCAGCCCGCAGGATGCGGACAGGCGGACGGCCTCGGTGAGATGCGCTTCGATCTTTTTCAGGTTCTCTTCCCGCAGCAGCTCGGTGTTCTTGGGGGCCACAAAAAAGCCCTTGGCCGGTACTGCGTAGAGAAAGCCCTCTTTTTCCAGTTCGTCGTAGGCGCGCTTGGTGGTGATCACGCTGATGCGCAAGTCCCGCGCCAGCCCCCGGATGGAGGGCATGGCCTCATCCGGCTGCAGTGCGCCCTGTATGATCTGATCCTTGATCTGGGTGTAGATCTGGTCATAGATGGGCGCGCCGCTCTTGTTGTCAATAAACAGATCCATCGGCAGTTCCTCCCGTTCATCTGTACATGTACAGTATATACAGTAGATACATAGTTGTCAAGGGGTACGAGAAAAGTTGGGCAAACAAAAAAGCTCCGCTGCACAGTTTGTGCAACAGAGCTTTTGAGAACTCCTTCCGTCACGGCTTACGCCGTGCCACCTCCCTCATAGAGGGAGGCTTTTTTTCGCAGCGGGCAGCTTTCCGGGCCGCACCTGAAGGCTCCCTCTCAGAGGGAGCTGGCATCGCGCAGCGATGACTGAGGGAGTTTTCCTTTTTACAGTGCCTTGATGGCGTCCTTGATGCGCTGGGCAGCCAGCTTGGTCTTTTCGGCGTCGCCGAACGCGGTCAGGCGGAAGTAGCCCTCGCCGCACTCACCGAAGCCCACGCCCGGGGTGCCGACCACGCCGCAGTTCTCCAGCAGCCAGTCGAAGAACTCCCAGCTCTTCATGTTGCCAGGGCAGCGCAGCCAGATGTAGGGGCTGTTCTTGCCGCCGCAGTACCACACGCCGCACTCGTCCAGTGCGTCGGCGATGACCTTGGCGTTGCGGCGGTAGTAGTCCAGGTTGGACTGGATCTCTGCCATGCCGCTTTCGGTGAACACGGCAGCGGCTGCGCGCTGCACAACGTAGGGCACACCGTTGAACTTGGTGGTCTGGCGGCGGAGCCACAGCTTGTTGATGTTCATGCCCTCGCGCTCCAGCTCATGGGGCACCACGGTGTAGCCGCAGCGGGTGCCGGTGAAGCCTGCGATCTTGGAGAAGGAGCAGATCTCAATGGCGCACTCGCGGGCCCCCTCGATCTCGAAGATGCTGCGGGCCAGGTCCCCGTCCGAGATGAAGCACTCATAGGCGGCATCGTACAGGATGATGGCATCGTTCTTGCGGGCGTAGTCCACCCAGACCTTCAGCTGGTCGCGGGTGTAGGCGGCACCGGTGGGGTTGTTGGGGCTGCAGATATAGATGATGTCTGCCTTCACATTCTCGTCCGGCATCCCCAGGAAACCGTTTTCCTGACTGGTACGGCTGTAGATGATCTTGCGGCCGTCGGTGACGTTGTCATCCACATAGGTGGGGTACACAGGGTCCGGCACCAGCACGGTGTTGTCCACATCGAACAGGCCCAGCACGTTGGCCAGGTCGCTCTTGGCACCGTCGGAGATGAAGATCTCATCCTCAGCGATCTTGGTGCCGCGGCCGGCGTAGTAGCCCTGGATGGCCTGCTTCAGGAAGGGGTAGCCCTGCTCCGGGCCATAGCCGTGGAAGCCTGCCTTGGTGCCCATCTCGTCGGCAGCGTCATGCATGGCCTTGACCACGCACTTGGCCAGCGGCTGGGTCACATCGCCGATGCCCAGACGGATGATCTCCTTTTCCGGGTGTGCCTCCTGATAAGCAGCCACTTTGTGGGCAATGTCCACAAACAGATAGCTTGCCTTCAGCTCGTTGTAGTGTTTGTTCATTTTCATAGTACTTTCCCTCTCTTTGCTTTATAGGTTGCTCGCCCTCTCAGCCGCCCACGGGCGTCAGCTCCCCCAAAGGGGGAGCCTTTGGCAGTGCGGCAAAGTCCGCAGTTTTGCCAAGGCCTCTCCCTTTGGGAGAGGTGGCACGGCAAAGCCGCGACGGAGAGGGCGAGGACGTTTCTCTTACACTTCGGCAGTGCCCTGGCACACGGTCTCGGCCGCGCCGGTCATGCGCAGTTCGTTGCCCGGCAGCACCCGGATGGTCAGCTCGCCGCCGCGCAGCTGGACATGCACATCCTCACCGGCGGGGCAGATGCCCAGCTCGGTCATGGCTGCCACCGTGGCGCAGGTGCCGGTGCCGCAGGCCCAGGTCTCGCCGCTGCCGCGCTCCCACACCCGCATCTTCAGGTGGGTGGCATCCACCACCTGCACGAACTCGGTGTTGATGCGCTCCGGGAAGTTGGCATGATGCTCAAAGGCCGGGCCGATCTCCTCCAGCCTCAGGGCATCCACATCCGGCACAACGGTCACACAGTGGGGGTTGCCCACATTGATGCAGGTGACCCGCCAGAGGTTATCGTCCACTTCCAGTGGGACATCCACCAGAGGTGCACCTCCCATGTTCACAGCGGGCAGGTCGGCGGGCAGCGTGCTGTAGGCCCCCATCTCCACCTGCCACAGTCCCTCGCCCCTGCGGGTGACGGTCTTGAGGCCGCTGAGGGTATCAATGGCCAGCTGCTCCTTCTGCACACCGTGGGTGTACAGCCACTCGGCCACGCAGCGGATGCCGTTGCCGCACATCCTGCCCTCGCTGCCGTCGGCGTTGAAGATGCGCATCATGGCATCCGCCCCGGCGGTACGCGGTGCGCAGATGCAGATGATGCCGTCTGCCCCGATGGAAAAATGCCGCCGGGACAGCTTTTCCGAAAGGGCCGCGATGTTCTCCGGCACACCGGCTGTGCGGCAGTCCAGATAGATATAATCGTTGGCGCAGCCCTGCATTTTGGTAAATGAAAGCTCCATGCTCAAAACTCCTTTCAAGGGGCTGGCAGTCAGTCCCCGAAAACTGTTCTCTTATAATGATAAGAACCCGGGGCGCATCTGTCAAGCAGAAAAGCCGGTTTCGGGGCAATTTTTCGCAAAGAGTTGTCCCCGAACCGGAAAACAGGGCTTGACAATATGCATGGCATGGGATATAAAAAAAGAGAGCGCTTTTGTACAGCGGGCCGTGCCGCGCGGCACCGCAGAGAGACCCCGCTGTGCGCGTATGCAAAACAACTGCAAAAAGGAGACCACAGGAATGGATACTTTTGAAAAAATCCGCGCATTGCTGGCGGAGCAGCTGGACATTGACCCGGAAAAGATCACCCCGGACAGCGACATCATGAGCGATTTTGAGGCCGACAGCCTGGACATTGTGGACATGGTGATGACGCTGGAGGACGAGTTTGGCATCGAGGTGCCGGACGACGCCATTGAGTCTCTGCGTACCGTGGGCGATGTGGTAAAGTTTGTGGACAGCCACACGCAGAACAACTGATTTTGGTAAAAAGCCCCGCCCCTTGCAGCGCGGCACCCGGCTGCTGCTGCAGACGGGGCTTTATTTTGGTTCGTGCGGAACGCGCAGCGTTTGGCGCACGGCCTTGGGAGGATAAAACAAAATGGCAAAAGACAACAAGAAGCTCGTGCAGGCGATCACCAGCCAGGAAGAAAACTTTGCACAGTGGTACACCGACATCTGCGTGAAGGCAGAGCTGGTGGAGTACTCCAGCGTGAAGGGTTTCATCATCCTGCGCCCCTACGGCCAGGCCATCTGGGAGCTGATCCAGAAGGATCTGGACGCCCGGTTCAAGGCCACCGGCCATGAAAACGTGGCCATGCCTGTGCTGATGCCGGAAAGCCTGCTGAAGAAAGAGGGCGAACTGGTCAATGGCTTCGCGCCGGAGGTGGCGTGGGTCACGATGGGCGGTTCCGAAAAGCTGGAAGAGCGTCTGGCAGTCCGCCCCACCAGCGAGACCCTGTTCTGCGATCACTGGTCCCGTGTGCTGCACAGCTACCGCGAGCTTCCCATGAAGTACAACCAGTGGTGCAGCGTCATCCGCTGGGAAAAGACCACCCGTCCCTTCCTGCGCAGCCGTGAGTTCTGGTGGCAGGAAGGCCACACCATCCACGAGACCGCCGCCGAGGCGGAGGCTGAGACTCAGCAGCAGCTGAACTGCTACGCCGATGTGTGCGAGCAGGATCTGGCCATCCCCGTGGTGAAGGGCCGCAAGACCGACAAGGAAAAGTTTGCCGGTGCTGAGGCTACCTACACCATCGAGGCCATGATGAAGGACGGCAAGGCCCTGCAGAGCGGCACCAGCCATTACTTCGGCGACAAGTTCAGCAAGGCTTATGACGTGACCTTCACCGGCCGCGACAACCAGCTGCATCACCCCTACCAGACCAGCTGGGGCGTTTCCACCCGTCTGGTGGGTGCCATCATCATGACCCACGGCGACGACGACGGCCTGATCCTGCCCCCGGCCATCGCCCCCATCCAGGTGGTCGTGGTGCCCATCGCCGCCCACAAGCCCGGCGTCTCCGAGAAGGCTGCCGAGCTGGCCGAGAAGATCAGCAAGTACGCCCGCGTGAAGCTGGATGACAGCGACAACGCCCCCGGCTGGAAGTTCTCCCAGTGGGAAATGAAGGGCGTGCCTCTGCGCCTGGAGATCGGCCCCAAGGATCTGGAGAAGAACCAGTGCGTGCTGGTGCGCCGCGACACCCGCGAGAAGGTGTTCGTGAGCCTGGACGAGCTGGAGACCGCCATTCCCGCCCAGCTGGAGGCCCTGCGCAAGGACCTGTACCAGCGTGCCCTCGAGAACCGCGAGAAGCGCACCTGGGCTGCCACCACCATGGATGAAGTCAAGGAGCTGGCCAAGGCCAACACCGGCTACATCAAGACCATGTGGTGCGGTGACCTGGACTGCGAGCTGAAGATGAAGGAAGAAGCTGGCCTGTCCAGCCGCTGCATGCCCTTCGAGCAGGAGCACCTGAGCGACGTGTGCCCCTGCTGCGGCAAGCCCGCCAAGACCATGGTCTACTGGGGCATCGCCTACTAAAATCTGATAACCCCCAACAAAAAAGCTGCTGTGCGTTTGCACAGCAGCTTTTTTCGTTTCTGTGGTTACCGTTCAAAGGTGGTGCTCAAGGTCGTGGACCACTCCTCGCCGGGAGCAAGGCAGGCCGCAGCAGCACGCTGGTTCCAGTCCTGCGGGTCGTCCTCAGCACCGGGCAGGCTCTGCCACGGCTCGATGCACACAAAGCGCACGGGCTTTGCCGGGGCCGACCAGATCAGCGAGTAGGGATAGCCTTCCACGTTGCACACAATGTGGCGGCCGGTGTCCTTTTCGTAGATGCCGACCGTTTTGGTGCGCAGGCCCGCCATGCAGAAGCTGTCGTTGGCAAACAGGTCATCCGTCAGCGGGATGGCCTGCCGGTTCTTCCACTGGTAATGGTTTTTGCCGGTCAGCAGGCCGTTGGGGTAAGCGTCCAGAATGACCGGGCTTTCCGGCTGGTCAAAGCGGAACTCATAATCCGTAGTGGTGTGCGCGGCATCAAAGGGGATGTTGAAGGCCGGGTGGTAGCCGATGCCAAAGCGCAGTTCCTCGGTACCAGGGTTGCGCACGCTCAGGGTGTGGTGCACGGTCTTGCCGTCCAGCCGGAAGGTGCTGGTGAGCACAAAGTCAAAGGGGAAGCGCTCGGCTTTTATGGCTTCATCCGCGCGCAGCTCCAGCTGGATGGTATCGCCCTCGGCCTTGAGCAGGGTATGCTCCACATCGCGGGCAAAGCCATGCTGGCCGCCCTTGTAGGTCTTGCCCTTTGCCTCAAAGGTGCCGCCGGGCAGCTTGCCCGTCCAGGGGAACAGGATGGGGGCGTGGCGCTTCCACACCGCCGGGTCTGCCTGCCACAGCAGCTCTTCGCCTGCTGCGTTTTTCAGGCTGACAGCCTCGGCACCGTGGGTATCCACGGTCAGGGTCAGAAATTCATTGTAAATGGTTGCCTGCATTGCTATATCTCCTTTTTATGAAATTTCCTGCTTCCAGTATACTCTCCCCGCCCGCAAAAAGAAAGCCCCAGTCTGCCGGGCTTCAGCACCGCTGTGCCAGCGGCAGGGTGACGGAAAAGGTGGTGCCGTTTTCGCTGCTGCTCTCCACAGTCACGCTGCCGCCGTGCAGCACGGCGATTTCCCGCACAAGGGCAAGGCCAAGCCCCACGCCGCCCATCTCCCGGCTGCGGGATTTATCCACCCGGAAAAAGGGCTGGAAGACGCTGTCCCGACAGTCTGCGGGGATGCCCGGGCCGGTATCCGTAATGCGCAGTACAGCGGTCTGCTTTTCCTGTTGCAGGGTGACGCGCACCGCACCGCCGGGGCGGTTATACTTGATGCCGTTTTCCACCAGATTGAACACCAGCCGGTAGATCAGCGCATCGCTGCCCACCATGCCAAGTTCCTCGCAGTCCTGCTGCAAAGAGATATTGTTTTTCTGGGCAAGAGGGGTCAGGTCGGTCAGGATCTCTTCCACCAGCGGCGCAAGGGCGATCTGGTCGGTGCGGGAGACGGATTGCAGATTGCTCATCTCTAATAAAGTGCGCACAAGAGCGGTTAGCCGGTCCAGCTGCTCCCGCAGAGAGCGGATCAGCCCGGCAGTTTCGGCATCCATGGCCGGGTGCTCCTCTGCAAACAGTTCCAGCTTCGTCTGCAAAATAGCCAGCGGGGTGCGCAGCTCGTGGGCGGCATTGCCCGCAAACTGCCGCTGCAACTCAAAGGACTGCGCCAGACCATCCAGCATCCGGTTCACCGACCGGCTCAACTGCCCGAATTCCTGCACAGTGTTTTCGTCCAGACGGGTGGTGGCAATGCTGTCCTGATCGACCCGCTGCGCCTGCTGCGCAAGCTGCTGTAACGGTTTCAGCGCTCTGCCGCTGACAAAATAAGCGATGGCAGCGCTGACGATGGTGACCACGGCGGTGATGCACCAGCCCTTGCGGCCAAAGACCACCTTTGCATCGTAGACTTCCTGCGAAAAATGCGCCAGCAGACTGGACATTTCCTCCTGCGGGATCTCGATGGTCAACGGATCCGCGCTGCCGGGCTGGTACTGCATCATAAAGCCGTTGAGGGCATCCATGCCGGTAACGCCGGTGCGGTATAAAAGCAGGTTCATGCACACGCAGGCGCAGGCGATGAGCAGCGCGGTCAGCAGGGTGATGCGCCATTGCAGGGACAAATGTTTCATTGTACCTCGCCTCCGATCTCGTAGCCTTCCCCGATGCGGTTGCGGATGGGGTCGTAGCCCAGCGCCGCCCGCAGTTTTTTGCGCAGGGCAGAGATATGTACCCGGATGGAGTTGCTAAAACTGTCTACGCTGCCATCCCAGACGTGCTCGATGAGCTCCTCCTGACTGACCGGGCGTCCCTGATGCAGCAGCAGATATTCCAGTACGCCGCTCTCCTTCCGCGTCAGCGCAAGGGTCTGACCGTCCACAGCAGCAACGCGGCTGCGGGTGTTGAAGCTCAGCCGTCCGCAGCACAGACAGACGTCCTGCTGAATAAATTTGCGCCGGGTCAGGCTGCGCACCCGGGCTTCCAGCTCTGCAAGGTGAAAGGGCTTGGAAAGGTAATCGTTCGCCCCGGCATCCAGCCCCTCCACTTTATCTGCAATTTCACTGCGTGCCGACAAGATCAGCACACAGGTCTCAAGGTCCTGCCGGCGCAGGGTGCGCAGCACCTGCATTCCGTCCACCTTGGGCAGGTTGAGGTCCAGCAGTACAAGGTCGTACCGCTCTGCCGCCAGTGCTTCCAGCGCGGCTTCGCCGTCTGCACAGGCATCCACCTCGTACCCGGACAGCCGCAGCTTTCGGGCAATATCCTCCCGCAGGGAGTGCTCGTCCTCTACCACCAAAAGGCGCATCTTTGTTTTCCACCTTTCCCATAAAAATTACTTTTTTCTTCATTATAGCAGATTATAGCAGACAGTGTTAAGATTCGTGTTAAGATTTTCTTAGCAAAGATTTTATCCCGCATGGTGTATACTGATGCCATCAAACAACAGGAGGCTATGTGATGTTCATGACAAAAAAACAGGCGCAGCTGCTTTTGCTTGCCGCCGGGGTGCTGATGCTGCTGTTCGGCTTATGGCGGGGCGAGGCGGACACCGTATTTTCAAAAGCCATCCGGCTGTGTATGGAGTGTGTGGGCATTGGATAAGAAAAAGAAAAAGCTTTCTCCCCTTGCCCGCTTCCGGGGCTTTATACAAGCCGGGGCTACCCTGCTGACCAACATTCACCTGCCCAATTTTGCAAAAGGAGCGCTGTATCAGGGCGGCGGAAAATACGTCTGCGTCCCGGGGCTGAACTGCTATTCCTGCCCGGGCGCGGCCGGTGCCTGTCCGGTGGGAGCATTCCAGGCGGTGGTGGGCTCTTCCAAGTTCCGCTTTTCCTACTACATTACCGGCATCCTCATCCTCTTTGGGGTGCTGCTGGGGCGGTTCATCTGCGGTTTCCTCTGCCCATTCGGGTGGTTTCAGGAGCTTTTGCACAAGATCCCATCCCCCAAGCTCTCCACCAAAAAGTTAAAGCCGCTGCGCTATTTAAAGTATGCGGTGCTGCTGGTCATGGTGGTGCTGCTGCCTTTGCTGGCGGTCAATGAGCTGGGCATGGGCGACCCCTTCTTCTGCAAGTATCTCTGCCCGCAGGGCGTGCTGGAGGGTGCCATTCCCCTCTCCCTGACCAATGCGGGCATCCGCGCTGCGCTGGGCAAGCTGTTCACATGGAAGGCCTGCATCCTGCTGGCGGTCATCGTGGGCAGCGTGGTGTTCTACCGCCCCTTCTGCAAGTGGCTGTGCCCGCTGGGCGCGTTCTATGCGCTGCTGAACAAGGTCTCGCTGTTCCAGATGCGCGTAGACACCCACAAATGCGTCTCCTGCGGAGCCTGTGCAAAGGCCTGCAAGATGGACGTAGACATTACCAAGACCCCCAACCACGCCGAATGCATCCGCTGCGGGATGTGCATGAAAGCCTGCCCCACGGACGCCATTCAGTACAAGTTCGGGCTGGGGGACCAATCAAATACCGAAACAACAAAGGAGTAAAACCATGAATATCCATCGTATTGCCGCACTTTTGCTCAGCCTTGTGCTGGCTTTCAGCCTTGCCGCCTGCGGGCAGGGCGCATCCTCTGCATCTTCTGCATCCTCTTCTTCCGCTTCCTCTGCGGCAGCGGAAAGCAAGACCGAGGAGCAGCTGCTGGCCGAGGAAAACGAGATCCTTTCCGCAAACGATGCCCTGTGGGAGAAGGTATTCGCCTCTATGGACAAGAACGTGACCGAAACCACGATCAGCGCCAACTACGGCGATTTTCTGCTCAGCGCTGTGGAAAAGGCAAAAGACCAGTTCTCGGACGAGGAGTACAAGACCCTGACCGCAGATGCCGAAAAGATTCGTGCCATCGAACAGCAGATCGCCGCCCTTGCCCCCGCAGAGGATGCTGCTTCCGGTGCCGCCGCACAGGGCAACGCCTTCCCCAAGTTTGAGGGCAGCGATTTAGAGGGCAACCCGGTGGACAACAGCCTGTTTGCGGGCAACGCCTTTACGGTGGTGAATTTCTGGTTCAACGGCTGCAAGCCCTGCGTGGAGGAACTGGACGACCTGAACGCCCTGAACGAGAAGGTCAAGGCACAGGGCGGTGAGGTCATCGGCATCAACACCGAGACGCTGGACGGCAACCAGCAGGGCATTGATGCCGCCAAAAAGCTGCTGGAGACAACGGGCGCAAGCTACCGCAACATCTACTTTGCCTCCGGCAGTGAGGCCGGCAAGTTTGCACTGAACATCATGGCCTTCCCCACCACCTACGTTTTTGACCGGGACGGCAACGTTGTGGGGCAGCCCCTGCTTGGCGGCATCGACAAGGAAGAAAACCTTGCCGCTCTGCAAAAAAATATCGACGCCGCCCTTGCCAAGGACAGCGCCAAATAAACCTTTCTCCCCTGCCGCCTTCGGGCGGCTTTTTTATTTGCGGTGTGCATTGCCATGCACGCCCGGGTGCCGGACGGAATACGCTGGGGCAGAAGCATACTTTTACCAGCAAAGGAGCGTATCTCCATGAAAAACACCGGAACTCTCCGCATCCAGACCTTTGCGGCCCGCCAGTCTGCCCCCATGGAGGGGGTGACCGTTGCGGTGCAGGGGGACGGCTTTACCCTGCACTGCATCACCGATGCGACCGGCAGCGCCGCCGACATCCCCGTTGAAGCCCCCGCCTGCACCCTCTCGCTGGACGAGGACAACACCACCCGCCCTTACGCCGTTGTCAGCCTGACCGCCGCAAAATCCGGCTACCGCACCGTGCGCATCGAGGGCATCCAGATCTTTGCCGGGCAGATCACGCTGGCACAGCCTGCGATGATTCCGGTCACGGAGGAAGGCAAGGACATCCCGAACGCGCCCATCGTCATCCCGCCGCACCCTTTGTTTGCGGGCAGCGGCGGCAGCGGTGCACAGCCGGTGGAAAACTGCACGCCCCGTGTGCTGGACAAGGTGATCATCCCCAAAAACATCACGGTGCATCTGGGCAAACCGGCAGCTTCTGCCCGCAACGTGACCGTGTCCTTCCGGGATTATATTGCCAATGTCGCCTCCAGCGAGGTATACCCCACCTGGGCGGACGAAAACAGCCCAGCGAGGCAGCCAAACTGCCTGCCGGCTCAGAAATTCCATTCAATCGTGATTTTTTGCTCTCCGGTAATCGGATCTTTTGGGCTGACAATGACCCGATGGACCAACCGTACAACAAGTTCACGGGTCAGCTGTGAAACCTGTGCCAGTTCACTGACACGCTGCCTCTGCGTCTTGATCATACTGGTCTCCTCCTGCTGTTGTTCCAGTTCCGCTTCCAATGTATCGATCCGGGTCTCTGCCTTTTTCACTTCTTCCAGAAAGGTCTGGTTCATTTCAGAAAACTGAACGGCATCAATTAAACCTGACACCTTATCCAAATACAGTTCCTGCACGGCCTTGCGCCGCCGGTCTGCTTCGCTTTTCAACCGTTTCAACTCGTCGCGCTTGGCCTGCTCTCGCTGCTGGATGGGGTCATCCTGTTCTGGAAAGGTAACTTTTTCAGGGTCAAAATAGTCTGCCGCATACGCCCGGATACGTTCCAGTACAGCATTCTCCAATGCGTTCATCTCTGTACAGGTCTTGTTGCCGCACACTTCCGGTGCCCTTTGATGCATCCGGCAGCGGACATAACGTATCCGGGTGCCGTCTGCCCGGGGAGGACGTCCAGTCTGCTCCATGATACAGCCGCAGCAGCTGCACACTACTTTCCGTGCCAAAGGATGGATCATACCGCCGGCAGCGCTTCGGGTGCGCTCTTTCAGCATCATCTGGACAGTCTCAAAGGTTTCCATGTCAATAATCGGTTCATGGGTATTTTCGACCACGATCCACTGCGATTTCGGGAGCCACATCGTCTTTTCCGTCTTGTAGCTGATCTTCTTATGTCTCCCCTGCACCAGATTTCCTGCGTAGGTCTGATTATGGAGCATCTGGTACACCGTCGGGCTGCTCCAAAGTCCTACATTCCTGTTTTTCGCAGCAATGTGATAGTGAATGCCGTTCATCTGCTTATAGGCTGTCGGGCTTGGGACCTTCTCATCGTTGAGGATGCGCGCGATTTTATGTGCTCCTATCCCGCTGAGAGCCATTGAGAAAATCCGCTTTACAATTTCTGCCGCTTCCGGGTCAACTACGAGCTTTCCCTTTGCCTCCGGATCTTTGCAATAGCCGTAAAGTGCAAAAGAGCCGATGAACAGTCCCTCTTTCCGCTTGTGGTCGAGGACTGAGCGCACATTGGTGGACAGATCTTCCAGATACCATTCGTTGATCAAGCCGTTGATCTGGCGAGATTTTTTGTTCGCGGTATCGTTGGTATCCACATGGTCTACCACCGCAATGAAGCGGATTCCCCACTCCATGAACTTTCCGTGCAGATATTTTTCCACGAGTTCCATATCACGGGTAAAACGGGATTGCGTTTTGGCCAGTACCACATCAAACTGATGTTCGCTTGCGGCTTGCAGCATCGAATTGAATGCCGGACGGTTCCGGTCGATGCCGGAATAATCCTCATCCGTATAGATCTGGTAAATATCAAATCCTTTCTCAATGGCGTACTGGAGCAGCATCGACTTTTGATTCTGAATGCTCTCCGATTCGCCAATTTTATCTTCATCTTCTTTGCTCAGGCGGCAATAAATTGCTGCTTTCATGATTTTCCCCCTTCTTTTTGTACACGAGCATCCATGCGCAGCATAACGCATCTCTCCTTCAAATTCAGGGATGCCACATCAGGTGCAGGCTCTTGAAGGAACGGCATTTAACAATCCATTGATGATATATCGCTCAAATTCCTTTTGGAAATCTTCTTTGCGCTGTTCGTTGTTGTCCGAACGAAATTTTTCGTGCAGAATAAAAGGAGTTTTTTTCATTGAATCCCCCTTTTCGGTCCACTTGGTTGTGATATGTGTCACTTCAGTCTATTTCCAGTCAGCGAAATTCAGAACCTTCCAGATTTTTCATGCAAAATATTGCAAGACGTTCAAAATCAGCTTGAAACACTTTTGTTGCAATGGTACAATAATATTGTCATATTATGGGAAAATCAGCGCAAAGCCCAGTGCGGACAGGCCGCGAGCGCGGGGATTCCTGTGGGGTGTGTAAGAATCGCTACGGCAGCACTGCGCTACTGCACCTGCGCAGTGCTGCCCTCCGATACTGTGAGGAAGGTATATTTGCATGATGAAAAAGATCTCCCGCCGCTCGTTTTTGCAGGTCTGCGGCATTACTGCGGCAACGGCAGCACTGACCGCCTGCGGCAGCGGTAAGGCCGAGGGCGGCAAGAGCAGCAGCCAGAACGGCAAGATCCAGATCACTTTTTATCTGTGGGATCGTTCCATGATGAAAGCGCTTACTCCGTGGCTGGAAGAAAAATTCCCGGAGTATGAGTTCAACTTCATTCAGGGCTTCAACACCATGGACTACTACCGCGATCTGCTGAACCGTGCGGAGCAGCTGCCGGATATCATCACCTGCCGCCGCTTCTCCCTGAACGATGCGGCTCCTCTGGCAGAGCACCTGATGGACCTGAGCACGACCGAGGTTGCAGGCACCTTCTATTCCAGCTACCTGAACAACAATCAGGAGCCGGACGGTGCGATCCGCTGGCTGCCCATGTGCGCCGAGGTGGACGGCACGGCTGCAAATGTCGACTTGTTTGCTCAGTACAACATCCCCCTGCCCACCAACTACGCTGAGTTCGTGGCGGCCATCAATGCCTTTGAGGCTGTCGGCATCAAAGGCTATCAGGCAGACTGGAGGTATGACTACACCTGTCTGGAAACCATGCAGGGCAGCGCTATCCCGGAGCTGATGAGCCTGGAGGGCACCACATGGCGCAGGAACTACGAGAGCGAGACCGAGGACGGCTCCACCGGTCTGGACGATGTGGTATGGCCGAAGGTCTTTGAAAAATACGAGCAGTTCCTCAAGGATGTGCGGGTGCAGCCCGGTGACGATCGGTTGGAGTTGAATCCCATTGCCGAGCCTTTCTATGCGCGGCAGACCGCCATGATCCGCACCACCGCAGGCATAGCGGATGTAATGCCTGACCAGTACGGCTTTCATGCATCGATTCTGCCCTATTTCGGCGAGACTGCCAACGATAGCTGGCTGCTGACCTACCCCATGTGTCAGGCAGCAGTTTCCAACACAGTAGCGCAGGACGAAGCAAAGCTGGCTGCCGTGCTGAAGGTACTTGAGGCTGTGTACAGTGCAGAGGGTCAGAGCAAGATGGCTGGCGGTGCTGCTGTACTGTCTTATAACAAGGAGATCAATATTACCTCCTCCACTTCTCTGGAACAGGTTGCGGATATCATCAGCGCAAATCATCTGTATATGCGTCTGGCTTCCACCGAGATCTTCCGCATTTCGGAAGATGTAGGACACAAGATGATCACCGGCGAATACGATGCCAAGGCCGCATACGATGCGTTCAATGAGCAGCTGGTCACCCCCAGAGCGGATTCCGAAGCCGAGGTGCTGTTCACCCAGAATACCGCATACTCCATCGACATGACCGACCACGGCAGCGCTGCGGCTTCCTCGCTGATGAACGCCCTGCGCGCCACCTATGATGCGTCTATTGCAGTCGGTTATTCGCCGCTGGTGTCCACCTCCATCTACTGCGGCGAGTACAGCAAGCAGCAGATTTTGTGGGTGATGGCTGGCAACTACGCTGTCTCGCAGGGTGAATATACCGGTGCAGAGCTGCGGCAGATGATGGAGTGGCTGGTAAACGTGAAGGACAACGGTGCAAACCCCATCCGTCACCGGAATTATATGCCCGTGACCAGCGGCATGGAATACAAGGTGACCGAATACGAGCAGGGCAAGTTCCGTCTGGAAGAGCTTACCATCAACGGTGCACCGCTGGACGATACCGCCACCTATACCGTATTTGTGGCGGGCATTGATGTGTGGATAGAAAACGAGGTCTACTGCAACTGCCCCATGCCGGAGAACCTGAAAGCCAAGCGGACGGAATACGCCATTGAAGGGGCAGAAAGCCGCTCCTGCCTGAAGGATTCGCTGGCGGTCAGCAAGCAGTTCCCCGCCCCCTCCGAGTATCTGACCATTGTACAGGGAGAATAAACTCTTGAAAAATGAAACTAAGATGCGGCCTGCGATAAAAAACCGTATCCTCGCAGTTTTGGCAGTGCTGCTGCTCGGCGTCGGTATTTTGACAAGCTGCGTTGTCTTTACGGATTTTATGTCGCACATCATCTACGAGGAAAGCACTGCACACCTTACGGAGATCTACCATCAGGCAAACCAGACTCTTTACAATAAGGTATCCCTCAACTGGGGCGTCATGCGGATGTGGACACCTTATCTGGAACATGCGCAAAGCGACGCCGATGTCCGCTCTTTCCTTGCACAAGCAAAAGAAGAATACCAGTTTACAGATTTTTTCTTCGTCTCACGGGATGGCTCCTATATCACGCTGGACGGAGAACAAGGCTATCTCGATCTGGGACGAATGCTGTCGCAGCTGGTTCTGGAGCAGCAGCCTATCGTGGCAAACTCGGTCGTACCGGACAAGCCGGAGATCATGGTGTTTGCAGTCCCCACGGAAAAAGGCAGCTATCAGGGCTTTGCGTACGAGGCCATTGCCGTCACCTACAACAACAAAGATCTGGTGGACTCGCTGAAGATCTCTGCTTTTGAGGGGCACGGCAGCACCTTTGCCGTGCTGCCGGATGGCCGTGTGGTGCTGGACAGCAGCAGTGAAGATATGCGCGGCGTGCACAACATCCTTGCCATGCTCAAGAATTCGGCTGGTTTTACGGCAGAACAGATCACTGCCCTGCAAAAGGCTTTTGCCGCCGGGAAGAGCGGCAGCCTTGAGTTTTCCATCCATGGCGTCAGCTATTACATGGTTTATGGTTCTGCCGCCTTCCAGAACTGGACGATCCTTGGCATTGCTCCCAAAAGCGTTGTGAACGCCAATATGAACCGGCTGCAATACACCACCATGGCCGTGATGAGCAGCATCGTGGGAATGCTGGCCGTTGCCGTTTTGCTGCTGGTGGTACAGAGCAACCGGCAAAAGCTGCGGAAAAAGGATCAGCAGCTGCTGGCGCGCGAGGAGCTGTTCTCAAGCCTTTCCCGCAACGTGGACGATGTGTTTTTGATGATCGACACCGGCACCGGCAAGGTGGAATACATCAGCCCCAACGTCCGGCGCATTCTGGGCATCTCCACTGAAGCGGTGCAGGAGGATTTCCACGTTCTGTGTTCTGCCGGGGGCTATCATTGCAGATCACGGCTGGACGATTTGATGCAGATGGAGCCGGGCACGCAGCAGGAATGGAATCGGGAGTTTATCCATCAGGAGACCGGCGAGCCGCGCTATATCCATGTGACCGGCTTTATCAATGATGCGCAGGGTGCAAAAAAGTGCATCGTGGATCTGTCTGACCGCACAGGCGAGCACCAGACCATGCTGGCGGTGGAAGCCGCACTGGAAGTAGCCGAAAAGGCCAGCAAGGCCAAGACGGACTTCCTTTCCAACATGAGCCACGACATCCGCACCCCCATGAACGCCATCATCGGCATTACCACCCTGATGAAAAACGAGCTGCACCAGCCGGAAAAACTGGCCGAGCATCTGGCCAAGCTGGAAACCTCCGGGCAGCTGCTGCTGGGCATCATCAACGATATTTTGGATATGAGCCGGATCGAGAGCGGCAAGACTACCCTGAATGTGGAAAAGATGAACCTGCCCCAGCAGATCAGCCAGCTGGATAGCATCATCCACCAGCAGGCAGGCCAGCGCCGCCAGACCTTTACGGTAAACACCCTTGTGCAGCACGAAAACGTGCTAGCCGACCCCAACCGCCTGAATCAGGTGCTGATGAACATCCTCTCCAATGCGGTCAAGTACACGCCCACCGGTGGGCACATCCGGCTGGAGGTAGATGAGCTTACCCATACCGAGCATTACGCCAAATACCGCTTTGTGGTGCAGGATGACGGCATCGGCATGAGCGAGGACTTTCAAAAGACCCTTTTTGACCCCTTTACCCGGGAGGAAAAATCCGGCACCAACAAGGTGCAGGGCACCGGCCTTGGCATGGCCATCACCAGGAGCATCGTAGACCTGATGGGCGGTTCCATCAGCGTGGAGAGTGCCTCCGGCAAAGGCACCCGCTTTGAGGTGGTGCTGGAATTGCCGATTGATATCGAGACAGACACGGCACAAAAGGCGCAGGCGCTCCCGGAGGAAGAGGACGCCGTTTCTCCCCTGTCCGGGATGAAGTTCCTCTGCGCCGAGGATAACGCCCTCAACGCCGAAATTTTGCAGATGCTGCTGGAGACCAAGGGCGCAAGCTGCACCATCTGCTCCAACGGTCAGGAGATCGTGGATGCCTTTGCCAGCGTAAAGCCCGGCGATTATGACATGATTTTGATGGACGTGCAGATGCCGGTGATGGACGGTTTGGAAGCCACCCGCCGCATCCGCAATGGCGAAAACCCGCTGGGACGCACCATCCCCATCCTTGCCATGACCGCCAACGCCTTCCTTGAGGATATGCAGAAGAGCAGGGAAGCCGGCATGGACGAGCATCTGTCCAAGCCCGTGGACATCAGCGCTCTGGAGCAGACGGTGAAGCGCTTCCGTGTCACCCCCCCGAAACAAATAGCGGTACATCACGCTTTCGCAGACAGTTAAAACACGCATGATATGGAAGAAGGTCAGAACTTGAACGATCATCCAACGACACTTTCCGAAGTGGAACACTACTACCAGGAGCGCGAGCAGCGGCTGTTGGAAAAACTGCATCAACAGGAAGCCGCCCTTACTGTAGCGGAGCAAACGCTGAAACAGTTGATCAAAAATCAGAAAGCACAGCTGGACGAAACAAACCAGCTGCATGCCACACAGGAACGGGCATTCAAAGAAGAACTTTATCGAGATTCTCTGACAGGTGCTTACAACCGCCGCTATTACGAAGAAGTTGTCCGTAAGTCCATCGGCCCGGCAGGAATCGCACTGCTGGATGTGGATGATTTCAAGATATGCAACGATGCATACGGGCATTACGCAGGAGATATGGCACTGAAAACGGCGACAAAAGCCATTCAATCCTGTATCCGGGAGTCGGATCTGCTCATCCGTTACGGAGGAGACGAGTTTCTGCTGGTCTTACCCGGCATTCCGGGAGATTTTTTGCAGACCAAACTGGAACAGATCCACACGGCCGCACAGATGGCATCTGTACCCGGCTATTCGCATTTCCGCATCTCGCTGAGCATCGGCGGAACGATACAGGCCATTGCCGACCCCATGGAAAACATTGTTCGCCGTGCAGATTGGCTGATGTATCAGGCAAAGTGCCGCAAGAATGCCGTTATGGTGGAGATTCCGGGGCGCAGCCTGGCCGCACCGGAAACGCTTTTGCAGGAAAAATCCCGGGTCCTGCTTGTGGACGACTCTAAAATGAACCGCATGATGCTGGCAGAGATTTTAGGAGATCGTTACCACGTTCTGGAAGCAGAAAACGGAAAAGAATGCATTGAAAAATTGCAGGAGGAAGCCGGAAACATTGCACTGGTTCTGCTGGACATCAATATGCCCGTTATGGACGGATTTGAAGTGCTGAAAGCCATGAATGCCAACCACACCATCGAGGATACCCCGGTCATTATGATCTCCAGCGAGGACTCTGATGCGGCGATCCGGCGTTCCTACGAACTGGGTGCAAGTGATTATGTCAATCGCCCCTTTGATGCGCGCATCGTGTACCGCCGCGCGACCAATACCATCAAGCTGTACGCCAAGCAGCGGCGGCTGGTGCAGATGGTTTCTGACCAGATCCGTGCCCGTGAAAACAATACGGATATGCTGGTGGGTGTTCTGAGTCATATCGTAGAATTCCGCAACGGTGAAAGCGGTCTCCATGTGCGGCACATCCGTATCATCACAGAAACGCTGCTCCACTGTCTATTGGAGGTCAGTGACAAGTACTCGATCTCCGCCGAACAGCAGGATTTGATCCCGCTGGCCTCTGCCCTGCACGACATCGGCAAGATCGGCATTGCCGACAAGATCCTCAACAAGCCCGGCAAACTGACCCCGGAGGAATTTGAAGTCATCAAGACCCACAGCCTGCTGGGAGCCGAGATGCTGCAAAATCTGGATAATTTTGGCGAGCAGCCTTTGCTGCAAACCGCCTATGAGATCGCCCGCTGGCACCACGAACGCTGGGATGGGCGCGGCTACCCGGATGGACTGAAGGGCGATGAGATCCCCATCAGTGCACAACTGGTCTCGCTGGCAGATGTGTATGATGCACTGACCAGCGAGCGCTGCTATAAAAAATCCTTCTCCCACGAAAAAGCTATGCAGATGATTCTGAACGGCGAGTGTGGAGCGTTCAACCCGCTGCTGCTGCAATGTCTGACGGATATCCAGGCCGACCTGAAAGAAGAATTACAGCAGCACAACTGAGCAGCGGATGCAATAAAGACAGGAGAACGAAAAGCCCGAATGAAGCACAGAATCTCACGCCGTGCATTTCTGCGCGGCTGCACGCTGCTGGCGGCATCTGCTGCCGTTGGCAGTCTGACTTCCTGCGGCGGAACGGACGCAACGGACAGTGATCTTCCGCAGATCCTTGTGGGAAGTGATACCTATCCGCCCTATATTTATCTGAACAATGACGGCATTCCCGCCGGGATCGACGTGGAGATCGCCACCGAAGCATTCCGCCGCATGGGGTATGCTGCCCGGTTTGAACCGATCGATTGGGAGCAAAAAACAAATCTGGTGGAAAGCGGCACCATCGACTGTATCTGGGGCTGCTTTTCCATGGATGGACGCGAGGAGATATACCGCTGGGCGGGGCCCTACATGGTGAGCCGTCAGGTGGTTGCAGTGGATGCCAACAGCAGCATCCGGACACTCGGTGACCTTGCCGGAAAGACCGTCGCCGTGCAGAGCACCGGCAAGCCGGAGGAGATCTTCCTCAGCGGCTCTGATCCGCGCATCCCGCAAGTGGTCGATGTGTTCAGCATCGAAGACCGCAGCGTGCAGTATGCGATGCTGGCCTGCGGCTACGTGGATGCCATCGCTGCCCATGAAACGGCCATCCTGCAATACATGAAGGACAATTTTGTGGAGTTCCGCATCCTCGAAGAACCGCTGCTGGTCACCGGCCTGGGCATCGCCTTTGCAAAAAATGACAGCCGTGGGCTGGACAGCCAGCTAAACGCTGTTCTTGCGCAGATGCGCACAGACGGCACACTGGAGCAGATCCTTGGCCGATATCTTGAGCATGCTTCGCAGTATCTGGAGGTAGACACCATTGACACATAAAAACAGAATCCTTCCGGATACATGGAGATGGGGAATCCATCTGATCATCGGCGTGCTTTTTATGGTCGGCATCGTTTTCTTCTCGGGTTGGCGGGCACTGCGCGCAACAGAGGAACATTTCTGCCAGACTCTTGATTTTGTCAAATCGCAGTCCACCAGCTTTGAAAAGTACAATGATACCGTTGTTGCCAAAGCGCTCCGCCGCGCAGCGATAGCGGTGCATCAGCTGGCACAGGACCCTGCGCTCGATTTTTCCGATCCGCAGTGCCTGAATAAGCAGGTGGAGACGCTTTGGCTCACAGGGATCTCGGTTCTGGCCCCGGACGGTACGCTCCTGTGCGAATCCACAACGAACGGCATCGGCTATGCCCGGTTTGGAGAACAGCTCAAAAATGATACCGTTCTGGACGTTTTCTCTTACCTGCAAAAGACCTACCTGAAGCGGGTCCTGCTGGAAGATGGGTCTGCCGTGGATGTTGCGGCATATCGGGCAGAAGACAACGATGTGATCCTGCTTGCCTACCGTTATACCCCGGCAAAATTCGTAGAGGGAACAGCTCTGTCCATTCAGAGCGTACTGGACGGCTACTCAGCTGAGACCAGCGGCACATTGTTCATCGTGCAGAACGATCAGGTCATTGCCTCTAACCGCCCGGAGCTGATCGGGCAAGGGGCTGCGGACAGTCCGCTGGTGCAGGGAATCCGCAAAATCGGGACCGCCGAAACGCTGACCCATACCCACGATTGGAACGGCTCCGGCTGCTATTTTGGAATGTACTGCCATGGAAGATCTTTTGATCTCTATGCGTATGCAGACGAAAAATCGGTCTTCCGTGAATCCATTCCATTGATTCTGATGGCACTGGTCAGTTATATCCTGCTTGTAATGATCCTTCAGGTGCTGCGCAGACGCTCCGTGCAGGAGATGGAGCAGCAGAAAAAAGAACAGGAGAGGAAGTATCAGGCTCAGCTGGAGGAACAGAATCGCAAACTGGAGATCGCACTCCAGCACGAAGGGGCGGCAAACCGCGCCAAGCGGGAGTTCCTGTTCAACATGAGCCACGATATCCGTACTCCCATGAACGCCATCATTGGCTTCACCTCGCTGGCTGCGACCCATATTGATAATAAAGAACAGGTACTGGACTACCTGAAAAAGATCTCGACCTCCAGCCAGCATCTGCTTTCCCTCATCAATGATGTGCTGGATATGAGCCGCATCGAGAGCGGAAAAGTAAAGATCGATGAAAAAGCGGTGCATCTGCCGGACCTCGTCCACGATGTTCGCTCCATCATTCAACCCAATGTTTCGGCAAAGCGGCTGTCGCTTTTCATCGATACCATAGATGTGGAAAATGAGGACATCATCACCGACCCGCTGCGGCTGAACCAGATCTTGCTGAACATTTTGTCCAACGCCATCAAGTTCACTCCCACAGGCGGCACGATCAGCATCCGCATTGCCCAGAAGAACGGTGCGCCCAAGGGCCGTGGCTGCTATGAGTTCCGCATCAAGGACAATGGCATTGGTATGAGCGAAGAGTTCCAGAAACACATCTTTGAGGCGTTCAGCCGAGAGGAAAGCTCCACTGTCAGCGGCATTCAGGGCACCGGCCTGGGCATGTCCATCACCAAGAACATTGTGGACTTGATGGGCGGCACCATTGCCATTGAGAGCGAGCCGGGCAAGGGCAGCGAATTCATCGTAGATCTCTGTTTCGCACTCAGCGGACGAAAGGTGGAGCAGAAGCAGATCCCGCAGCTGGAAGGGCTGCGCGCATTGGTAGCGGATGACGATACCGACACCTGCCTGAGCGTCAGCACCATGCTGTCTAAGATCGGGATGCGGCCGGAGTGGACGATCTCCGGCCGGGAAGCGGTGATCCGCACCCGGTACGCCATGGAACAGGGCGATGAATTCAGCGTCTACATTATCGACTGGCTGATTCCCGATATGAACGGCATCGAGGTCGTGCGGCAGATCCGCAAGGTGATTGGGAAAAGCTGCCCCATCATCATTCTGACGGCCTACGACTGGGCAGATATCGAAGAGGAAGCCCGCGCTGCCGGCGTGACCGCTTTCTGCGAAAAGCCGCTATTCCTTTCCCAATTGCGCAGAGTGCTGGCAGAACCGTTTGGTGCAGAGCCTATCCACGAACCATCGCAGCCAAATGCCTCCGGTTTCAAGGGAAAGAAACTTTTGCTGGTGGAGGACAATGCCTTGAACCGTGAGCTTGCGCAGGAGATCCTGAAGGAAGCGGGCTTTGCGGTGGACACTGCTGAGGATGGCGAGATCGCCGTCCGGAAGATGAAGCAGGCGGCCCCCTGGCAGTACGACCTGATTTTAATGGATATCCAGATGCCCAAGATGGACGGCTACGAGGCGACACGGCAGATCCGTGCCCTGCCGGATGCTGCAAAGGCAGGCATTCCCATTTTTGCAATGACAGCAAATGCCTTTGAAGAAGACCGCCAGAGTGCATTGAAGGCCGGGATGGACGGCCACATTGCAAAGCCGTTGGATATTCCGCACCTGCTGCAGGTTCTTGCAGATGTACTGAAAACATAACACCATCCGACAAAAGCAAAAGCACCCGCAGCAGGCTTCGCAGAGGCTCTTGACCTCAGGAAGCAAATGCTGCGGGTGCTTTATTTGTTTTGCATGACAGGCGTTTGGCTCACAGGATCTTGTGCAGCTCCTGCACCAGGTCGCTGATCACGATGGGTTTGGACAAAAAGCCATTCATGCCGCTTTCCAGCGCGTTGCAGCGATCCTCGTCGAATGCGTTGGCGGTCATGGCAAGGATCGGGATCTTTGCCCGAGCCGGGTCGTCCAGTGCACGGATCTTCCGGGTGGCAGTATAGCCATCCATCACCGGCATCTGCACATCCATCAGCACCAGATCATAGCTGTCCGGCGCTGCCGTGCAGACCTTTTCCACCGCCACTGCACCGTTTTCTGCCGTATCGACCCGGAAGCCGTACTCGCGCAGAATTTCCTGCGCGATCTCGCGGTTCAGCTCGTTGTCCTCCACCAGCAGGATATGCCTGCCCTTGAAGTCGGCATTCTTTTGGGGCAAAAGCTCCTGCGCCGCATCTGTCTGGTTCTGCCCGAGGGCGCTCATCAGGGTCTCGCGCAGGTCAGACATGAACATAGGCTTGGAGCAGAAGGCGGTCACACCGGCTGCCTTTGCCTCCACCTCAATATCCGACCAGTCGTAGGCGGTCAGGATAATAATAGGTGTATCATCGTGCAGGCTGCGGATCTGACGGGTGACCTCAATGCCGTTCATATCCGGCAGACGCCAGTCGATGATGTAGGCGTGGTAGACATCGCTCATCTCAATGGACTGCCGCGCGCGCAGCACCGCCTCCTTGCCGGAAAGGGTCCACTCGGCGCGCATCCCCACCTTGACCAGCATCTTTGTCACGCTGTCGCAGGTGTTGAAGTCATCATCCACCACCAGCGCCTTCAGGCCTTCCAGCTCGGTGATCTTTTCCACCGGGCGGTGCTCTGCCTGTGTGCGCATGGGCAGGCAGATGATAAACTCGCTGCCCTTGCCCTGCGCTGTCTGCACCTTGATGGTGCCGCCCATCATATCCACGATATTTTTGGTAATGGCCATGCCAAGGCCGGTACCCTGTATCCGGCTTACCGTGGAGGTGCGCTCCCGCTCGAAGGGTTCAAAGATCTTTTGCGCGAACTCCTGGCTCATACCAATGCCGTTGTCCTTGATTCGGAACTCGTACTGCCCGCAACCGCGCACCTTACCGGCAAGCTGCCGCACCCGCACCGAGACCGTGCCGCCCGCCGGGGTAAACTTGATGGCGTTGGACAGCAGGTTCAGCAGGATCTGGTTCAGCCGGGTCTTGTCGCAATAAACATCCTCGTCGGTCACATCCATGGCGTCCATGTAGAACTCCAGCTGCTTTGCATAAATTTGCCCGCTGACGATGGTTTTCAGATCGTGCAGCACATCCGAAAGGTTGACCTCCACTTCCTCCAGATGGATCTTTCCGCTTTCAATGCGGCTCATATCCAGCACATCGTTGATGAGGGAGAGCAGATGATTGCTGGATGCGAGGGTCTTGGTAAGATAATCCTTCACCCGATTCTTATCGTCGATATTGCTGATCGCCAGCGTGGTAAAGCCGATGATGGCGTTCATGGGGGTGCGGATATCGTGGGACATATTGGAAAGGAAGGTGCTCTTGGCGCGGTTGGCGGTCTCGGCGGCAGCAACGGCATCGGAAAGCGCCTGATTTACCTGTTTGTCGGCGGTGCGGTCGGACATGACAAGGATGTGTTTGGTTCTGCCCTCCACCTCGCTGCCCATGGCAACGATGTGGAACCAGCGCCGCTCCCCGGTTTCCAGATGCACATACTCATCATCCCATTCGCGCTGCTGCCCGCTGAGAAGCCCTTCCAGATAGTTTTTATCGCGATCCGGGGAGTCCTTCGGGTGCAACGCTGCCAGAACACGGGCATCCTGCCGGACTTCTTTCCATGGGATGCCCAGCAGCCGCTCGATGTTCGGGCTGACATAATCCACCTTGGCGGTCTCTGCATCCAGCATCAGGAAAACGTCGTCCACGTTCAGCGAGAGCTTTTTGAACAGCTCGTCCCGGTACGAGATCTCGGTATTCTTCCGGCGCAGGTTCGCATGGCCCCTGCGCACGATCATCAGAATGACCAGCACGGCAATGCCTACGGTGATGCCCGCCACAATCTGTATGGTATAGAACCACAGCTTATCCAGACCGGCATTGACGACCCTGACCGGCACAAGCCCCAGCATCGTCCAGTTCTGGACCGCCGTGCCCTCGTAGACCAGATAATAGCTGATGCCGCCCAGCGTCACCCTCAGGTTTCCGCTGCTGCCCTGCGCAAAGGCATCCGAAAGAGCAAGGATCTGTTTCTCAGAAAGGTCGGAATGCTCGCGCAGCATGGCAATGAAGTTGTAGACCGTTTCCTTGCGGTTTACGGAATTATCGATGATCACCCGGCCGTCCGGGTAGATGACATAGTTGCTGGCATTGCCCTCAAAGGCAGAGTTGTCCAGCAATTTCAGCACCGCATCATTGTAGTAGGCGATGGCAATGGCATCATAGGCAAAGCCCCGGTAGCTGCCCTGCGTTTCGGGACAGATGAAAGCAAGCATCTGGGGCTTGCCGGGCAGCGCCGTGTTCATGACGATATCCTCGCCCTTGGAGAGCTTTTCGTCCAGATTGGTCTGTAAGCCAAGGTAGCCGGTCTCCCCGGTCACGGTCATGTAGTTGCCGTCGTAGGTAAGAAAGTAAAAGCCGACAAATCCGGTCGACTGCTGCGCTTTCTCGATATACGCCTGAATTTCGGCTTCATCGGAAGTGTTTTCCAAAAAGTCGTTGTACAAGTGCAGATAGGTCAGGTTTTTGCGCACCATCTCCTTCAGCATATTGTTGGATTTATGCAGCACCTCTTCCAGATGCGAGGTGCTTTCCTGATAGATGGTCTGGGACACAAACGAGATGTACCGGACGCCAAAACCGACTGCCAGCAAAACCAGAAGAAGGATTGCGGCAGCGGCAGGCAGCCACCTTTGCCAGGGATGGCAGTTCCGTTTGGGTTTACGCTTTTCGTCTGCCATTCCGCTCACCTCAACGTTATGTAGTTTTCCGGCTCTGCAAGCGCTGCGCCGCCGCCGGAAACATGATCTCGCCATGTGTTTTTCACCCATGTATCTTCGCCCGCAGACGTTCCGCTTTCGCTCGCAGGCAGCGCTGCCATCTGCTTTTCCGTTGCCAGACAGGTCACGGTAACGGTGTCGTCATCCCCCAGCGGCTGCCCGTTGCGGGTGATGCCGGTCAGGGTATAGCTGCCGTTATCCTCTTCTACCTCCACGGCAATGCCGCTGACCACCGGCAGAGAACCACGGTTGAAGGGCACAAAGCCGCCCTCCCAGCCTTCCACAAAGGCGCGGACGGTTTCCTTCAGCTCTGCGCCGGTCATGGTGCGCTGGCGGGACATCAGACCGTTGGGCATGATCATGGAAGCGGCCATTTTCTTGTTATAATCTGCCTGCAGCACACTGCCGGTAAAGCTGTTTGCAGTGGCAAGCAGCACATCCGTGCCGTAAACGCCGCGCAGCGTGTTTGCCATAACAGAGAAGGCGGCATTGCCGCCGTCTGCGTGGAACACATTGGAGTAGCTCTTCCCGGAGGTCAGCACGATCTCGTCCGCGGCGGGTGCTTCTTCGGCAAGAAGCTGCGCATTGAACGCCTGATACGCCTGTTTTGCCGTGTACTCGCCTGCAATCATTTTGGAGACCACATCCTTGGAAATGGCAAAGAAATCGTTGGAGGCGATGCGGATATACATGTGGTTTTCTTCCACTACGCTGCGCACATCCTTCATATAATCAGTCAAGCGCAGGGGGACGTTCTGGCTGTAGCTCAGCACATCCTGCCCGTCCGCAACGATGCGGTTCTGCGCCTCCTCGGAGAGCATGACGTTCAGCACCTTCATGGCATTACTGCGACGCGCGGTGTCCTGCTCCAATTCACGGTTCAACGCAACCTGGAAATACGGGGTGGTCATGATCCACTTTTCGCCGTTCTGGCTGAAGAAGGGCAAAAAGGTCGTGTCGATGCCCTCGTCCTGAAACTTCTTGACCCCGGCAGAGCTGCCAAAGTACATGGCAACCTCCCCATTCCGGAACAGGTCCATCACGTCATCGTAAGTCTGCGCAAGGTCGTCTGCTGTGAGATGAGTATCCTGAATGAACTGCGCCATCCGCTCAAACGCCCCCGGCCACACGGCATTGTCCAGACCGACCCGTGCGGTGCTGGCGGGGTCGCTGTAAGCGGTGCGCCACTTGCGCCCTTCGGTCGTGGTAAGCTCGGCAGCGGAAAGTCCCTGCAGCGTTTCCATGCAGGTGTAGTCGTAGGCATAATCGGCGGTAAAGCCCCGGATGCCTGCCTTCTCAAACGCCTGACAGGCCGAAACGAAGCTCTCGTAATCGGTGGGCAGGGGGATATCGTACTGCTCAAAAAGGCTGCGATTGACCACAAAGCCGTGTGCGTCGGCACATACCGGCAGCCAGTTCACGCTGCCATCCTCATTTTTGAAGCTGTTGAGGTAGGTGTTGTACACAGCACCTGCCTCATTGGTTAAGGCAAGATTCATCAGGCTGTCCTTCAGGGGAGCAGCATCGTGCAGCGAGAACCGGCAGCAGGTGATGATATCCGGCAGACCGCCGTTCTGCTGCAAAAACTTGTAAAAATCCAGATCGTTGTTGCCGACGATGAACTCGATATTCACATCCGGCAGCTGCGCCTGGATATAGGGTGCATAGTTTTCGTACAGGCCGGTGGTCCACAGATACACTTGAATGGTCTGGGCATCCTCCTGCTCCTGTACCTGTTCTGCGCTTTTTGTTCCGCATCCGGTCAGCAGGGAGACCGCCATCACCAGTGCCATAAGCACGGAAAACATGCGGTGCAATGTTCTTTTGTTCATCAAATCGTTCTCCTCACAACTCTTGGGCAGCTGTCGTTCTGCACTCCCGAATACCGCAAAAAAGCATAGGTACAGCACGACAGAGATATAGGATTATATTACCACCGCCATGAGGGATTTTCAATAAAATTTCATATATTGATCCATAAAAGCAGCGCATGTCCGATTTCTTTGCGCCAGTCGAGGAGGCCGCCCGGACCAGTTCCTACATCTCGCTCCGTGCCTTGCGGCAGTCCGGGCAGGCAGCTTTGGCCAGTTGGGTTATTTTGCTCCCCGTGGCCGGAGCAGGCCCTGCGGGCCAACATCCACTGCCAGATCTCGCTGGCGCTGAACCGCATCTACACCGAATGGTACCCCAGCAAGGGCTACACCTTCAACATCACCAACTCCACCAGTTACGATCAGTACTACGTCCACGGGCGCACCGTGTTCGAGGTGATGGTGCGCATCACCGATGACATTTTCAACACCTATCTGCGCAAGCGCGGCACCGTGAACCCCTATTACTCCGAATACTGCGACGGCAAGTCGGTCACCTGCCCGGGGCTCAAGCAGTGGGGCACGGTGACGCTGGCCAACAACGGGCGCAGCGCTTTACAGATCCTGCGCTACTACTACGGCAGCGATATCGAGATCGTGCGTACCAGCAACATCCAGTCCATCCCCCAGAGCTACCCCGGTTCGCCCCTCCGGCAGGGAGACAGCGGCACGGCGGTGTTCACCCTGCAGCGGCAGCTGAACCGCATCACCAAGGACTACCCCTTCCTTGGCAAACTGACTGTGGACGGGGTATTCGGCAGCCGGATGGCCGCCACGGTACGGGCATTCCAGAAGCAGTTCAATCTGACCGCCGACGGCGTGGTGGGCCGCCAGACCTGGTATAAGATCAGCTATATCTATGTGTCGGTCAAGGATCTGGCCGAGCTGACCAGCGAGGGCGAGACTTCCAGCGGCACCCTCTCGGACGGCACCTGGGGCGGCACGGTCCTGCGCACCGGCTCCACCGGCAGCGCCGTGGAGCAGCTGCAATTCTGGCTGAACACGCTGGCGCAGTACGAAAGCGCCATCCCCTCGGTGACAGTGGATGGCGTGTTCGGCAGCGGCACCGCCGCAGCGGTGCGGGCCTTCCAGCGCAAATATGGTCTTACGGTAGACGGCGTGGTGGGCCGCACCACCTGGACCGAGGTATACGACCAGTTCCGCAGCATCCAGTCCGACAACGGCACCCCCAACGCCTACCCCGGCACCGCCCTGCGGGAGGGTTCCAGCGGCCAGAACGTGCGGCTGGTACAGTTCTGGCTCAAGATCGCCCGCACCGTGTACACGAGCCTTGCCAACGTGACGGTGGACGGAAAATTCGGCTCCGCCACCGCAGCCGCCGTGCGGCGGTTCCAGAGCTATTTCGGCCTGACCAGCGACGGCGTGGTGGGCCGTATCACCTGGAACAAGCTGTATGAGGTGTACAACGACATCGCCAACAAGCTGCTTTCGTCCAGTCTGCGCCCCGGCGAGTACCCCGGCGTGCTGCGCAATGGCTCCTCCGGCACGGCGGTGCGGGAGCTGCAATTTTATCTCTACCTCATGAGCGCCTACGAGAGCAGCATCCCACCGGTAAGCATTGACGGCAAATTTGGCGCGGATACTGAGCGCGCGGTGCGGGCGTACCAGCGGTTTGCGGGGCTTACCGTGGACGGCGTGGTAGGGCGCACCACATGGAATTCCCTCTATGGCCGCGCCAGCCAGCTGCGCAGTTCCGGGCCGGTGGTCACGCTGAAGCGTCTGCCCTACCCTGGCACCCCGCTCACGGTCGGCAGCAGCGGCAATGCCGTGCTGTACTACGCCCTCCTGCTGCAGCGCATCGCCTACTATTTTGACAGCGTGGAAAACCCGCCCCTCTCCGACCAGTACACCGACGAGACAGCCGCCGCCACCCGCAGCGCCCAGCAACTGCTTGGGCTGGAGCAGACCGGCATTGCCGATGCCGACACCTGGACGGCGGTAGAAGCGCTGAGTTTGCAGCTGGCCGCCCACGCCCCGAACCCCGATAGAGACATCCCACCCAGCACCGCTTACCCGGGGCGCGCCATCGCCGAGGGCAGCGCCGGGCAGGAGGTTGGACAGGTGGAGCGCTGGCTCAACCGCCGGGCGCAGCTTTCCTGCGGTGAGGACTATGTGGCCGACAATAACCGCTTTGGCGCGGCAGACGCCGCTGCCGTGCGGGCTGTCCAGCAGCAGGCGGGGCTGCTGGTGACCGGCATCGTGAACCGCGAGACCTGGACCGCCCTGCAGGCCCAGAGCTGCAATTGCGACAAGGAGGAGTGAGCCATGGCACGGCTTCTAATCTACGACGCCTACGAAAACAAGGTGTACACCTACGCCAACCTCAACGAGAACGACCCCATGCCCTACAGTACCGGCACCACCCTGCGGGTGCGAGAGTTCCGGGGCAAATCGGCCAGTCCCACCCTGTGGACCACCATTGCCGCCATGGAAGCCTGGAACCTGACCCGCCGCAAATACGGCAAGAGCATCCCGGTGGGGTATGCTTTCCGGCGCATCTGGGAGGGCGGCCACGGCACCCGCAGCCAGCACTATGCAGGCGTGGCACTCGACGTGGGCCAGAGCCTGACCCAGACCAAGCGCACCGCCATTTACAACGCGGCCCGGAACACCGGGGCCTGGGGCTATGTGGAGCCTTTGAGCCAGACCCCCACCTGGGTGCACTTTGACCGCCGCTACGGCACCCCTGCCTGCAGGGGCACCACCGCCGGGTACCCCACCCTCCGGCGTGGCAGCCGGGGCTGCTATGTGATGATCCTGCAGGACGCTCTTTCCACCCTGGGCTACCAGACCGGCAGCCGCATCGACGGCGTATTCGGTGCCCGCACCGAGGAAGCCCTGCGCGGTTACCAGCGGCGCACCAGTCTCTCGGTGGACGGGGTGTGCGGCTGCAACAGCTGGAAAAAGATCAGCACCGCCGTGCTGGGCGTGGGTCGTACCAAGACCACCATCGACTGATTTTTTGCGCAAAGAAGCCCGGAAGCATCAGACGCCTCCGGGCTTCTCATTTTTCGGGATAAAATTCAGCCGTTCACAATGTGCTCCCCGCTGCCCTCCAGCCAGGTGCGCAGGTTGCGGGTGGTGATGTCCATCAGCCGCTGCAGGGCCTCTTTGGTGGTCCAGGCGATGTGCGGCGTGAGGATGGCATTGGGCAGGCTGCGCAGGCGGCTGTCCTGCGGGAGCGGCTCGGTGCCAAAGGCATCGGCCCCATAATAGGCCAGCTGCCCGCTCTGCAGGGCATCGGCCACGGCTTCCTCGTCCACCAGCGCACCGCGGGCGGTGTTCAGCAGGATCATGCCGGGCTTTGCCTTGGCCAGTGCCCCGGCATTGATGAGCCCCCGGGTAGCGGGCGTGGCCGGACAATGCAGGCTGAGCACATCGCTGCGGGCCAGCAGGGTGTCAACATCCACGAACTCCACCCCGTCCTCTGCGTACTCCGGGCGCACGGTGCGGGTGCACACCAGCACCTTCATGCCAAAGGCGCGGGCGATGCGGGCAGTCTGGCGGCCGATGCTGCCGTAGCCGTACACGCCAAAGGTTTTGTCCAGCAGCTCCATCTGGGGCAGCAGGCCATATTCCGCCGGGATGTCCAACTGCCAATGACCCGCTTTCATGGCGCGGTTGTAGCGCTCAGCGCACTGGCAGATGGCCAGCAGCAGACTGAAGGTCATCTGCGCCACACTGTAGGTGGAGTAGCCTGGCACGTTGGCCACGGCCACGCCATGGCGGCGGCAGGCTTCCAGGTCCAGATTGTCGGTGCCTGTGGCGATGATGCCCACCCATTTCAGGTTGGGGCACTGGGCCAGAATGTTTTCGTCGATGCGGCACTTGTTCAACAGCACCAGATCGGCGTCCCCGATGCGGGGCGCGATCTCCTCATAGGCGGTGCGCACATAGCTCACGGTGTCGGGCACCAGCGCCTTCACACCGGACCAGTCCAGGTCGCCCGGCTCCATCACATAGCTTTCCAGAATGACTGCTTTCATGGTTCTTCCTCTCTTTTTCACACGCTTGCTGTTATGCCGGGTACATGGCCAGCAAGGTCTCCTGCCCGGCGGTCTGTCGGCTGTCCAGTGCCGCATACCCGCTTGCCAGCAATCGGGCCAGCCGGGCACGGTCCTGCAGCGGCACCCACACCGGCACCGGGTCCCGGGCCGCGCACCCGGCGGCCAGCACAAAGCAGGGTGCCAGACTGTTCAGCGGGCGCAGGGCCCGCAGCGCCAGCCCCTGCCGGATGTACAACGGCAGCAGGGCGTCGGACTGCGCGGTGCATTCCAGCACCGCCAGCACCCGCCCGCCCCGGGCAAGGCGCTCCGCCCGGGCAAAGGCCGCCCGGAGCAGCGGTTCGGCGGCATCGGGCTGATGCAGCACCGGCGGCGTGAGGAACTGCCCGCCCTCCACACCGCGCCAGCCTGCCCAGGCCCGCAGGGCAGCGGCAAGGGCGGTGTCAGCATTCAGCGGTTGGAGCAGTACGGCTCCGGCCGGAGCCCCGGCGGCATCGCACACGCCGCACACCTCGCCTACAGTAAGCATCCGCAGCACCTCGCTGCGGGGGCGGTAAAGACTGCCTGCCTCGCCCCGGAGCAGAAAACAGAATTCCTCGGCGGAAAACCGCCGCACCGGCCGCACCCGCGGCGGGTCACAAACCTGGATCATTTTGGGTCCCCCATTCTTTTCTGGAATGCTCTCAGCATACCGAAAAGCGGGTGCGAACCGGCTCGAAACCGCGCTGCCTTATTCCAGCACGACGTCCTCACTCAGGACCTGCCCGATGGGCTTGGCAATGCACAGGTCTGCCTGGGCGTCAGCCCCGGTGGGCTGCATGTTGATCACCACCAGATGGTCGCCCCGGAAATACCGGATGAGCCCGGCCGCCGGGTACACCACCAGACTGGTGCCGCCGATGATGAGGGTGTCCGCGTGGCGGATGGCGTTCACCGCGCCGGACAGCACTTCCTCGTCCAAACCCTCCTCATACAGCACCACATCCGGCTTGACGATGCCGCCGCATTTTTCGCAGCGGGGCACCCCGGTGCTGTTGGCGATGTAGTCCACATCATAAAAAGCCCCACAGCGGGTGCAGTAGTTGCGCAGGGTGCTGCCGTGCAGCTCGTACACGGTCTTGCTGCCCGCGGCCTGATGCAGCCCGTCGATGTTCTGGGTGACCACAGCCTTCAGCTTGCCCTGCTTTTCCAGCTTTGCCAGACGCAGGTGTGCGGCGTTGGGCTTGGCTCCCTTTACAATGAGCTTATCGCGGTAAAACCGGTAGAACTCTTCCGGGTTCTGTTCCCAGAAGGTGTGGCTGAGAATGGTCTCCGGCGGGTAGTCGTATTTCTGGTGATACAACCCATCCACACTGCGGAAATCCGGGATGCCGCTCTCGGTGGACACTCCCGCCCCGCCAAAAAAGACGATGCGGCTGCTCTTTGCCAGAATCTCTTCCAATGCCTGTACCATAAACGCAAACGCCCCTTTCCTCATGGCTGATTTTGTGTTAAGATACCATCAGTATAGCACATTCTGGCCAGAAAGGAAGCGTTGGTTTTTTGAACGTCTGGTACATCAACAGCATGCTGGGCACCCTGCGGCTGGAGGAAGAGGACGACGCCCTGTGCGGGGTACAGCTGTGCCCGGACGGCGTGCCGGACCTGGAGCCGCTGCCCCGCAAGGTCTGCGAGACGCCCCTGCTGCAGGAAACCGAAGAGCAGCTCAACGAATACTTTGCCGGGGCACGGCGGGAGTTCGACCTGCCGCTGGCCCCCAAAGGCACCGCCTTCCAGAAAGCGGTCTGGGCCGAGATGAACAAGATTCCCTACGGCGAGGTGCGCACCTACGGTCAGCTGGCCGCGGCCCTCGGCAAACCAAAGGCCGCCCGCGCCGTGGGCGGGGCCTGCCACTGCAACCCCATTGCCATCATCCAGCCCTGCCACCGGGTAGTGGGTGCCAACGGCTCCCTCACCGGCTACGCCTACGGGCTGGAGGTAAAGGAGTATCTGCTGGAGCTGGAGCAGGATTAAGTGTGCAAAAGCCTCCCCACCACAGTGGGGAGGCTTTTTTATCGCTGATGTTCCGCAAACATCCTGCCCAGTTCCGGCAGGATATCATGGGGCAGCATGCCGTATTCGCCGTGGACGGCGGCGGCACGGTCGGCGGCGGCACCATGCAGGTACACCGCACAGGCGGCAGCCTCATAGGCGGGCAGGCGGCAGGCCAGCAGGGCGGCGGTCATGCCCGCCAGCACGTCCCCGCTGCCGCCACGGGAAAGGCCGGGGTTGCCGGTGGGGTTCACGCACACCCGGCCGTCCGGGGCCGCTACCACCGTGCGGGCGCCTTTGAGCACCACCACGGCGTTCCACGCCTGCGCATACCGCAGGGCCGTGCCCTCCCGGTCGGCGTTGATCTGCGCCGCCGACAGGCCGGTGAGCCGGGCCATCTCGCCGGGGTGGGGCGTGACGATCAGCTCCCCCGCCGGGTGTGGGAAGGCCATGCCCTCCCCCAGCAGCCGGGCCGCGGCGTTCAGGCCGTCGGCGTCCAGCACGGCACTGCCCGCAAAACCGGGCAAAAGCTGCTGCACAAGGGCCTGGGTCTCGGCGGCGCGGGCCGCACTCTGAGCGGTGCCGCCAAGGCCGGGGCCAAGCAGCAGAGCGGTTGCTTTCTGCCGCCGGAGCAGCGGCACGTTTTCCGGGGAAATACCGCCCTCGGCCCCCGCCTTACAGGGGCACAGGCAGCACTCCGGCAGGCGGGCTGCTGCGGCGCTCACCACCGGTTCCACACTGGCAAGGGTCACGATGCCCGCCCCGGTGCGCAATGCGCCCTCTGCGGCCAGCAGTGCAGCGCCCCGGTAGAATGCGCTGCCCGCCACGGCCAGCACACTGCCAAAGGTGCCCTTATGGCTGTCCCGCGGGCGGCGGGGGATATTCTGCCAGACAAATTCTTCGGTAATTTCAACAGCCATCATTCCACCTCCGGCCGGACGATTTGAAATGCCCTCCGTTTCACTCTGGGCATTCTCAGCGGAAAATTATTTTTTATCGCAACGAGAGCAGCCTGCGGGCTGCTCTCATTGCTTTTTCACGGGTGGGTCATAACGGAAAATTGCAGCATCACGCTTCCCCCTGCACCAGGGCGCGGATCTGCTTTTCCACGTTCTGCACTTCTTCGTGGAACATGCGGGCGGAAACGCGCAGGGCACCGTGGCCCAGGATGATGATCTGCTCCATGCCGTCGGAGGTGGCCACCCGGACACGGCGGTTCCGGCCGATCTCATGGGTGACCCGCTCGATGAACATGTCCGCCGTTTCGGCCTCCTTGGTGTAGACCACATGGATGTTGTGGTACTGCTCAATGCTGCCGGGGCTGCCGGGCACCCGGTAGGCATCGAACACCAGGATGAGCACGCACTTCTGGAAGCCCTGATAGTTGCACAGGATGTCCATCAGCTTGTGGCGGGCGGCGTCCAGGCTCTCTTTGGAAAGGGCGTTCAGCTCGTCCCACGCAAAGATGATGTTGTAGCCATCCACCAGCAGGTATTCCGGCGCGATCTCCCACTGCTCGGCGGCAAAGTCGGGGCGCTCCCGCTTCTGCACCGGGCGGAAGGCTGCCAGCGGGTCCCGCTTGATGGGGCCGTAGGTGCGCTCGAAAATTTTGAGCAGCTCGGCGTCCTCTTCCAGCGTGGCACGGTAGGCCATGGCCCGACGCTGAGGCACAGCCGCTTCCTGCTCCGGACGGGTGCTTTTGCCCCAGCCGCTGTCCACATGCATGTGGCTGCGCACCTGATCCCAAGGCACCACAAAACCAGCTCCGTGGGCGCAGAACACTGAATCTGCCGGGTTGTCGAGGTCGTGCTCCGGCTCATAGCCGATGGCCGCGATCACCTCCTGCGCGTTGTGGCAGGGGCGGTAGCCGTCCAGTGTCAGGCTCAGATGGCCCCGGCCGCGGGTGTAGCTCACCACTTCCATGGGGTAGCTGCGCATGGTGGACACCGGCGTAAACCCGGTGAGCACCGCCGTCTCCTCCCCGCTTTCCGGCGGGTCAAAGGCGCCCTCCATGCGCTGGATATCGCTCATGGCGCGGCCGATGTTCTCGGCGGGCACCTCCAGCCGAAAAGCATACCACGGCTCCAGCAGCTGGCTTTTGGCCAGCATCAGGCCCTGCCGTACTGCGCGGTAGGTGGCCTGCCGGAAGTCGCCGCCCTCGGTGTGCTTGAGGTGGGCCCGGCCCGCAATGAGGGTGATCTTTACATCGGTGAGGGGCGACCCGGTCAGCACGCCAAGGTGCTGTTTTTCTTCCAGATGGGTCAGCACCAGCCGCTGCCAGTTTTTGTCCAGCACCTCTTCCCGGCAATCAGCGGCAAACTGCATGCCGCTGCCGCGGGGCAGGGGTTCCAGTTTCAGGTGCACTTCCGCGTAATGGCGCAGCGGCTCGTAGTGGCCCACCCCCTCCATGGGTTCGGTGATGGTCTCCTTGTACAGGATGCCGCCGGGGCCGAACTCCACTTCCAGCCCGAACCGCTCGGCCAGCAGGCTGCGCAGCACCTCCAGCTGGATCTCGCCCATCAGCTGGACATGGATCTCACCCAGCGTCTCGTTCCATACCACATGGAGCTGGGGCTCCTCTTCTTCCAGCCGGTGCAGCTTGCCCAGTGCCGCATGCACGTCGGCCCCCTCCGGCAGCAGCACCTGATAGCTCAGCACCGGTTCCAGCACCGGCAGGTCACTGTCCCGCTCTGCGCCCAGTCCCTCGCCGGGGCGGGCCTTGGTCAGGCCGGTCACGGCACACACCTGCCCGGGACCGATGGCCTCTGTCAGTGTGTATTTTGCACCGGAATACAGCCGCAGCTGGTTGGCTTTTTCGGCCCAGGGCTCGCCGTCCGCTTCGCCGGTAAGCTGGGCTTTCACCTTCAGTTCCCCGCCGGTGACCCGCAGCCAGGTCAGGCGCGCGCCCTGCTCGTCCTGCGACACCTTGAACACCTTGGCTCCAAAGGCTTCCAGCGCCGGAGCCGGGCGGGTGTAACGGTCCAGCCCGTCCAGCAGGGCATCCACACCCTCCAGCTTGAGGGCCGCCCCGAACCAGCACGGGAACACATGCCGCCGCGCAATGGCAGGGATGAGGTCGGAGTCCTGCAGCTGTCCGGCATCCAGCATCCGGTCCATCAGGTTTTCGTCGCACAGGGCCAGCGCCTCGTCCCGGTCGGCCTGTTCTGCCCCGAAATCCACAAAGCCCTCGCCCAAGCGGCGGTTCAGCTGGGCAAGAAGCTCCTGCCGCTCCATGCCGGGCAGGTCCATCTTGTTCACGAACACAAAAGTGGGCACATGGTAGCGCCGCAGCAGCCGCCAGAGCGTCTCGGTATGGCTCTGCACACCATCGGTGCCGCTGACCACCAGCACCGCGTAATCCAGCACCTGCAGGGTGCGCTCCGTCTCGGTGGAAAAATCCACATGGCCCGGTGTGTCCAGCAGGGTGATGTCGGTATCACCCGCTGTGAGCAGGGCCTGTTTAGAAAAGATGGTGATGCCACGCGCTTTTTCCAGCGCGTCGGTGTCCAGAAAGGCGTCCTTGTGATCCACCCGGCCCAGGCGGCGGGTCACACCGGCGCGGTAGAGCATGGCTTCCGACAGGGTGGTCTTGCCGGAGTCCACATGGGCCAGAATGCCCAGTACGATTTGTTTGCGCGTTGATTCCATCCGCTCAGTCTCCCTCAATGCATATTCCTGTTTATTGTATCACGGGCGGGGCAAAAAGAAAAGCGGAGCGACCGCAGTCACTCCGCTTTTTAAAAGGATTTGATTTACTCCACGATGATGCTCTTGCCAGTCATCTCTGCCGGGACAGGCAGGCCGATGTAGGGCAGCATGGTGGGTGCGATGTCGGCCAGGCAGCCGCCCTCGCGCAGCTTCACGTCGCCGCAGCCAACGGCCACGAAGGGCACCACGTTGGTGGTGTGGGCGGTGAAGGGGGTGCCGTCCGGGTTCATCATCTTTTCGGCATTGCCGTGGTCCGCAGTGATAAAGGCGCAGCCGCCGGCGTTCAGCACGGCAGAGACCACCTGGTCCACAGCAGTGTCCACAGCCTCGACGGCCTTGACGGCAGCGTCGAACACGCCGGTGTGGCCCACCATGTCGCAGTTGGCGAAGTTCAGGATGACCACGTCATACTTGCCGCTCTCAATGCGCTTGACGCATTCGGCAGCCACTTCGGGGGCGCTCATCTCCGGCTTCAGGTCGTAGGTAGCCACCTTCGGGCTGGGGATGACGCAGCGGTCCTCGCCCTCGTAGGGAGCCTCGACGCCGCCGTTGAAGAAGAAGGTGACGTGTGCGTACTTCTCGGTCTCGGCAATGCGCAGCTGGGTCTTGCCGTTCTCAGACAGGTACTGGCCCAGAACGTTCTTCAGCTCCACCGGCGGGTAAGCCACTTCGCAGTTGGGCATGGTGGCGTCGTACTCGGCCATGCAGACGTAGTGCACCTGCTTGCGGCCGCCGCGGCGCTCGAAGCCCTTGAAGTCATCGTCGCAGAAGATGCGGGTCATCTGACGGGCACGGTCGGGGCGGAAGTTCATGAAGATGACGGTGTCGCCGTCCTGCACGCGGCCGCCCTCGCAGGTGACGCAGGGCAGAACGAACTCGTCGGTCTTGTCGGCAGCGTAGGAAGCCTCGATGGCCTCGGCGGCATTGGCGGCGTGGTTGCCCTCGCCGTAGACAAAGGCAGCATAGGCCTTCTCTTCACGGTCCCAGTTGTTGTCGCGGTCCATGGCGTAGTAACGGCCGGAAACGCTGGCGATCTTGCCGATGCCCAGCTCGTCCAGCTTGGCCTGCAGGTCGGCCAGGAAGCGCTTGCCGTCATGGGGATCGGTGTCGCGGCCGTCGGTGATGCAGTGCAGGTAGACGTCCTTGGCACCCATGTGCTTGGCCATTTCCAGCACGCCGAACCAGTGGTCAGCGTGGCTGTGCACGCCGCCGGTGCCCACCAGGCCCATCAGATGGATGGCCTTGCCGGCGTCGATGGCAGCCTGCATGTTCTTGACCAGAATAGGGTTCTTGAGCATCTCACCGTCCTTGATGGACTTGGTGATCAGGGTCAGCTGCTGGTACACGATGCGGCCGGCACCCATGTTGGTGTGACCGACCTCGGAGTTGCCCATCTGGCCGTCGGGCAGGCCGACTGCCATGCCGGAAGCCTCAATGGTGGTCATGGGGTATTTTGCCATCAGAGTATCCAGATGGGGGGTCTTGGCGGCCACCACGGCATTGCCGTAGGTCTCATTGGGCACCCAGCCGAAGCCATCCATGATGCACAGAAGAACAGGTTTCTTTGCCATAAAATGAAATCTCCTTTAATTTGAACAAATAGCGCCCGGCTCAGCGCTGGATTACGGCGCAGCCGGGCGCTGGAAAGCATAATTTCGTCAGCCCTTAGCCCTTGGTGGCTGCGTTGACGATGACTGCAAAGTCAGGAGCCTTCAGGGATGCGCCGCCGATCAGGCCGCCGTCCACGTCCTTCTTGCTCAGCAGCTCTTCGCAGTTCTTGGCGTTCATGCTGCCGCCGTACTGGATGGTGGTAGCCTCAGCCACAGCCTCACCGTACACCTCGCCGATGACCTTGCGGATCTGGCCGCAGACTTCCTCCGCCTGGTCCGCAGTAGCGGTCTTACCGGTGCCGATGGCCCAGATGGGCTCGTAAGCGATGACCACGTTGGCCATCTGCTCAGCGGTCACGTCACGCAGAGCGATCTTGGTCTGCATGCGCACCAGCTCCTCGGTCACGCCCTCTTCGCGCTGCTGCAGGCTCTCGCCCACGCAGATGATGACCTTCAGGCCAGCGTTCAGGGCTGCCAGAGCGCGCTTGTTAACGGTCTGGTCGGTCTCTGCGAAATACTGACGGCGCTCGGAGTGGCCCACGATGACATACTCCACGCCCAGATCCACCAGCATGTCGGCGCTGATCTCACCAGTGAAAGCACCGGACTTCTCGAAGTGAACGTTCTCGGCACCCACATGGATGTTGGTGCCCTTGGTCTTTTCCACAGCGGTGACCAGGTCGGTGTAGGGGGTGCAGATGACGACCTCGCAGCCTGCGTCCTGCACGGCGGGCACCAGCTCGTCCACCAGAACAGCAGCCTCGGAGGCGGTCTTGTTCATCTTCCAGTTGCCTGCAATAATAGCCTTGCGCTTTGCCTTATCCATTGTTATATTCTCCTTTACTTGCCATGCTCGCCCTCTCCGTCATTGCTCTCGCAATGCCACCTCTCCCAGAGGGAGAGGCAAGAAACGCAGCAGTCAGGCCTTGGCTCTCCCTTTGGGAGAGCTGGACGCGAAGCGGCCTGAGAGGGCGAATCCACTTACCCTTAAAACATAAAAAGGTGCGGCGGCGTTGCAGCCGCCGCACCCATCCTGATGCCGGAAAAAATTATGCGTTCTGAATGACTGCGATGCCGGGCAGCTCCTTGCCCTCCAGATACTCCAGAGAAGCGCCGCCGCCGGTGGAGATGTGGGTCATCTTGTCGCCCAGACCCATCTGCTGCACAGCTGCTGCGCTGTCGCCGCCGCCGATGACGGTGGTAGCGTCGCTCTCAGCCATAGCCTTGGCAACGGCCAGAGTGCCGGCTGCCAGAGTGGGGTTCTCGAACACGCCCATGGGTCCGTTCCAGACAACGGTCTTGGAAGCCTTGACGGCGTCAGCAAACAGCTTCATGGTCTCAGGGCCGATGTCGCAGCCTTCCATGTCTGCCGGGATCGCAGTGACGGGCACAACGGTGGTCTCGACGGGTGCGTCGATGGGATCGGGGAAGTCCTTGATGCAGACAGCATCGACGGGCAGCAGCAGCTTGACGCCCTTCTCCTGAGCCTTGGCCATCATCTCCTTGCAGTAGTCCAGCTTGGAGTCATCGCACAGGCTCTTGCCCACTTCGTAGCCCTGAGCCTTGACGAAGGTGTAAGCCATGCCGCCGCCGATGATCAGGGTATCGACCTTCTCCAGCAGGTTGGAGATGACGTTCAGCTTGTCAGCGACCTTTGCGCCGCCCAGGATGGCGGTGAAGGGACGGACGGGATCGTTCACGGCGTTGCCCAGGTACTTGATCTCCTTCTCCATCAGGTAGCCGACAGCGGTGTCCTTGATGTAGTCGGTGACGCCTGCGGTGGAGCAGTGTGCACGGTGGCAGCTGCCGAATGCATCGTCAACGTATGCATCAGCCAGAGAAGCCAGCTCCTGGCTGAACTCGGGCATGTTCTTGGTCTCTTCCTTGCGGAAACGGGTGTTCTGCAGCAGAACGACGTCGCCGTTGTTCATGGCAGCTACAGCAGCCTTTGCGTTGTCGCCCACGACGGTGTCGTCGTCCGCAAACACAACGGTCTTGCCCAGCTTTGCGCTCAGAGCCACAGCAACGGGTGCCAGGCTGAACTTTGCCTCGGGGCCGTTCTTGGGCTTGCCCAGGTGGCTGCACAGGATGACCTTAGCGCCATCGTTGACCAGCTTCTGGATGGTGGGCAGAGCCGCATTGATGCGGTTCTCGTTGGTGATGACACCGTCCTTCATCGGGACGTTGAAATCGCAGCGGACAAGCACCTTCTTGCCGCAGTAGTTCTGATCGTCGATCGTCTTCTTACCTAAACCCATGGTAATAAACTCCTCTCAAACTTTGATTTCTGAACTAGAGTTTCGCTCGCTTTTCAGGGGGCATTCCTGCCCCGCCTGTTACTATTATAAACAAAAACTGTGTACAATGCAAGGACGCAGAATAGATAATTGTTTAACAAACATTTCCTGTGGTTGTTCCAAAATGTGTCTATTTTGACCGAACCGGGCACAAACCACGATGCATCCCTGTTTTTGCGGGCGGCATCTCTCTCCTGCCGTACCATTTTTACCGGCAGGAACAGACGCTTCCCCTGCTGTATACGCCCCGATCAAAATACACCCGGACAAACAAAAGCACCCTTTTCTCCACGGAATGCAGAGAAAAGGGTGCAAGTCAACGTATTCACATGGCCATGCCGGAACCGGCACAGCCCGGTACGTTCACCTCAGGCACTTTCCAGTGAGAAGCTACGATCAGCAGTTCTCAGCGAAGTACTTGATGGTACGGACCATCTGAGCGGTGTAGGAGTTCTCGTTGTCGTACCAAGACACGACCTGGACCTGGTAGGTGTCGTCGTAGCTACGCTAGTTTTTCGCACACTTTTTGTAGTCGTTCCTAATTTTGAAACAACAGTTACAGTACCACAGCGCACAGTTGTCGTACTAAACACAGTTTGTTCGTATCACCATTATACCACGTTTCATCGTTATTTTCAAGTTTATCTTGCTTCTTTTTCAGGTGGTATATTTATGCGAACGATAGCGCATGTTCTCATTCATCATCCTCCGGAGAGCCCGGGGCCCGGGGCCTCCGCCGGGGCGTCTGCCCTGCCCAGGTACTCTCCTCAGTCCGTGATCTTGCGGCTTTGAGGGGCGATCTTGGGCTGGATTTTATGGAGGTGAGCAGGTACCAGATGGCTGTGTAGCAGGTTGTTTGTGGTCCTTGCAGCTTTTTCCCGGCGATTTTTGGATTGAAATTTCACCGGACGTGTTTTTGAAGGGTACAGTGGGAGAAGGGGGATATTTGTTTGATATGAGACAAATTATGTGATTCCTTCATTCATTCTGTCTCTGTTTCCAACGAGGACGGGCTCAGCGAGATCTTTATTTTCCCTGGCATCAATCGTCCCCCTAGCACACGGGCCATCATAGAATACACCTTTTTATAGTCAGGCCTTGATACGTTTGGAAAACGCACAAATATCTCGCTATCCTCTGTCAGCTTCTCGACGTCATTCTGAAGTTTTTCTACATCCCGCCAGCTGCGTCACCTTTTCAGCCGGAGATTTTCACCCTTCAACTATTTTTTCGTTCTCTGAAGCTCCCCCAGCAGCTCGATTCCTACTCCTCTCCTTCGCCGTTTCTGGCATATTGATCAGTCCAAACCGATAGAACATTCCATAAATATAAGTCACGCCTCGGATGTCGCCCAGAGCTTTCGGGCGGTCCACCACTGCTCCTACCTTTTTAATATTGTGCAGTGCCAGCAATACCGAACTCCAGGCCAGGCTTTTACTGTTCTCCCGGCGGTCGATCCAAAGCTCTTTTGTATATTGCCCATTCCGGCCTTTTCGTATTTCATAGGTAAAGGGTAAACCGGAGTAGGTTTTGAACCGCACTCCAGAATAAAGCAGAGCCACTTCCCACAAATGCTCCTCTGTCGGCTCAGTTCGCAGTTTTCTTACTGCTCTGTATCTCCGTTGCCGCTCTGCTCCCACGCTGATTTTTTCCACGGGTGCCTCCTTTGGAAAGTACACGCCCTTTTCGTATGGCAGGTACGAGGTGACGGAGGCTCTGGACAACTTAAGGGATGATGCGGTGGAGAGAACTGCATCCTTGTAACCCTGTGTTTCTCTATAATTACTAAAGGTACGCCACACCACCGCTACGTCTGATTCATAGATCCCGGCTGTGATGAGCAGCTTCCGAACCTTGATCGGGTTCAGATTCAAGGCATCGGCAATGGATTGGAGGGAGTGATTTTCCTTATAAAGTGCGACCGTTGCCTCCATCTGCTGGGCTAGATTCTTGTCGGCACAGTAACCCGGTTTTGATGGCTTTCGCCCACCGCCGGGCTTGTGTATTTCTGTCATAATGCATCTCCTTCCTATTATTTACGTTACAAACTATATATTCTGTTCTAAAAACACCGTGTGAACTACCAGGGTTCAGTTGTCCACACGGTGTATCTATACTTTTTAAGAGGCCATGGCAGACCGCTTCTCTGCAAATTGGGATGCCTAATCAGCGATGTGCTTGAGACATCTTTTGCTATTTTTGAGGACTAGGACATGAAATGACAATACCATCACTTCCAAGCCTCAAATGGGCGAACTTTCCATATATTTTCCGGCGGCACTTCAACTTCACTCCGAAGAAGAACGATATTTTCGTCATCCGAAAATGCACACCAATATGCTTTCATTAGATAATCCATTTCTTTTCTTTGATCATCACAACACTCATCACCGTCACACACTATCATTTTTGCTCCTATATGTGCTATGACTTCATATGGCTGATGGGTATCCTCCCATTTATCTGCCAAATCAGTTTTTAACAGCCTATCAATGTTCATTAGGAGCTCCGGACGTCTGTGAACATAGCCTCCGTAGGCAGTGTTACCGTACGAAAGAAAGCCACAGATGCCGTAGTCATAATACAGCTTACGTCCAACTAACCACGCCGCATATTCAGTTTCTATATACTCAAGCGGACACCTATCATAACTAACGTCAAACACCTTATCGAAATATTGAAGTTCACGCCTGCTCAGATCAATCGCAACTCCGTTTTCATGAAGAAACGCACACAATTCTGTCTTATTATTTTGACAGGCGTGTGTAATCAATCCATATTTTCTTATATCGATACAGCCATTCGCACTTGTTGTAACATGGCTAAAGACAAATTCCAGTTCATAAAATGATGGCAGTATCACATTTCTGTTTTTGAGAACATCTTCGATATAATCGTCTTCATATGTCCACCGGTCTCCATCATAGCCGTCTCGAATACTCTTCCATTCCGACCAAGTGATTCCCGTCAATCTTTCTAGTGTATTTTGCGCATCTTTTTTTTGAAAGAATATTATATATAATCATTGTTTTTGTCTCCGTAGTCCGAATATGCCTCTCGCACACCGATTCATGCGATAGGCGTATGTGCAATGATTGTTCATTACGGGTTTTCCTGTCTTTTAGATGGAGCACAAGATATCGAACTTTGCTTGTCCCAATAGAAATCCCTTAAGCCGTATACCATAGCAATGGAATAAGTTCTATGATCCATTTCATAATGGCATATCACATTTCATATTTTTTATCTCCTGCATGTATTTCGCAATCAATCTCCTTTCTGCTCTTACCTTTGAATATAGCGCAACGTATGACTTCATCACATTACCATCGAGCGCACCTTGTGCATCTTGCGCAAGCCAATCCTGCTTTTCATCCTTAATCATCTCGCTCATCGCCGCAATTACAAGCTTTTTGTTGTCTGCGTTATCAATTGTAAGCGGCCAAAGAACCATATCTTTTTCGTCCGACTTTATATATGTCTCATAGAACGCCATCAAGGTATTCAAAAGTTCTGGATAAAACTCAAAATCAACATTCTCTATGACATCCATAACATATTTTGCCAATTTATATTCATTTTCATAAAAGATCTCAATAGACGGCCGAACACCCTTTTTCTGGATCATCAGAGAAGGCTCATACATTCCAGCCAAATCTTCAAATGCAAATTCATCATCGTCCGCCGCATTGATATGAACTTCGCTCACACTCCGTTTGTTAGGAATTGCAATACTTGCATACCCTTCTAAATAAAGCTCAATAAGTTGCCGCATAATTCTATCACGCCGGATAATCTCATCCTTTTCAGACACTTTTCTATTTTTTCTTTCGTTCTCATCAATATATTTTTGTGCAAAGAAAATTGTAATAATCAAGCCAAATATATTTGTACTCAACCCCAAAAAAATATTGAAAAAATAGTTCGGTATATTATCTGATAGACCGAATGCCACCAACGCAATAGATGTTCCAATTCCAAACAGTAGCCAAAAAAGTCTTTTCACGATATCACTTCCATTTATGTAAATTCAGCTTCTCATATTCTCAGCTCCGTGAAGGGTTCCATAGTACTATCCTTGTATTCTGAAAAAGGTCAGAAGAAGCACATATTTTCATTAGGTGAGTATCCTTCATTGATACAATTCATCGCACTTCCTGTGTACATAACTCTATCGCATAAAAATCCCCCAATACCAGGCATCCAGCATTAGGGGAACATATCATATAAGGATGAACTTCATGGGATTATCATTGCGCTCATTTCAAGCAGAAAAAATTCATTCGCTCCTCAATATGAAATGAACGCTTTCCGCATAAGTGCAATATAATCAATCGGAACTACCCTCTCAGCATCTCCCTGATGCGCTTTCTGTCAGCGCATTGAATCATGTAGTTGAGAAACTTCTCCAACGCCCCTACTTTTTCGCCTTCCATCTCTCTCCGTTATTTCTTTACATCTTAGCCACAGCTTCCCACTGTGTTGCCTGCCGCCCACCACGTAGAGGTGTGCAAAGTTCCGAGCGGCAAAGCTGTGAGGGATTTCCCACAGCTCAAATTATTACTTTTATCAGTTTTTCAAAAGAGATTCTTGCTTGCAATCCATATCCCTATCACAGCTCCAAGTGTATTGAATAGCACATCATTCACATCTGCCACGCCCCTACCTGTAAAATACTGCAGTTCTTCACAACACACCGAGAGCAGAAAAGCCGCAACGACTATTCTCCTTCTGTCCGTTTTCCATCTCTGACCTGTCCAGCCGAACGGAACATATAGGATCAGATTCAACAGATTGCCCGCCCACACACCAGCATTGGGCCACAATTTCAGGTGCAGACGGATGTTCTCATTATATCCCGGCGCACGGCGCAGCAATGTGATATAAAAAATCAAAAATACACTATAGGTAGTAGGAAACCACTTCTTGTCTCTTCGGTTGAACCACGCCAGTAAACCAAGAACTATTAAAATAACACCCTCGCCTACTGTCAGGTTCGCACTCGTGCTGCAATGGATCTGGTAGACAAACTCCCTCAAACTCCGTAGCCTCTGCTCTTGATAGTCTCCACGACCTGAGACACATACTTCTGGCAGGTGTCGTGGTCAGGGGCTTCCACCATCACACGCACGACCGGCTCAGTGCCCGACTCACGGACAAGGATACGGCCAGTATCACCCAGTGCCTCGGCTACGGCCTTGACTGCTGCCTGCACTGCTTCATCATCCTGTGCAGCTTTCTTGTCGGTCACACGGACATTCTCCAGAACCTGCGGGTAAATCTTCAGAGGTTCAGCCAGCTTGCTCATGGGCATTTTCTTGGCAAGCATTACTTCCATCATTTTCAGACTGGTCAGGATACCATCACCCGTACTGGCGTACTTGCTGAAGATAATATGACCACTCTGCTCACCGCCGATACGGCAGCCGTTTTTCGCCATATACTCGTAGACATACTTGTCGCCCACTGCAGTCTTGGCATAGCCGATGCCCTTCTCATCAAAAGCCTTATACAGACCAAAGTTGGACATGACCGTGGTAACGACGGTATTGGTCAGCAGTTTGCCACGTTCCTTCATATAGCAGCCATAGATGTACAGGATGTGGTCGCCAGTGATGACATTGCCCTTTTCATCCACACACAGGCAACGGTCAGCATCGCCGTCATAGGCAAAACCGATGTCCAGGCCCTTCTCTACCACGAACTTCTGCAGACCCTCAATGTGGGTAGAACCAGCATTGTTGTTGATGTTCAGACCGTTGGGCTGTGCATTGATGACGTAGGTATCGGCTCCCAGAGCATCAAACACAGACTTAGCGATGTTCCAGGAACTGCCGTTGGCGCAGTCCAGTCCAACCTTGACACCCTTGAAGGAATAGATGCCAAGGCTGATCAGATAGCCCATGTAGCGGTTGCGGCCGGACACATAGTCCACCGTGCAGCCAATGTGTTCCCGGTGAGCGAAAGGCAGCTCCGGCCAGTCCTTATCGAACACATGGAGCTTTCCGTCAATGTAATCCTCGACTAACAGCAAGATTTCCTCCGGCATCTTCTCGCCATAGCAGTCAATCAGCTTGATGCCGTTATCGTAGTAGGGATTGTGGCTGGCAGAGATCATAATGCCGCAGTCGAAGTCGTCCACTCGGGCGATGTAAGCCACAGACGGCGTAGTGGTAACGTGCAGCAGGTAGGCATCTGCGCCGGAAGCGGTCAGACCAGCGACCAGACTATACTCGAACATATAAGAGCTGCGGCGGGTGTCCTTGCCGATAACGATGCGGGCAGGCTCGTTGTTGCCGTTGCGCTCGCGCAGGGCGTTGTAGTACCAGCCCAGAAAACGACCAACCTTGTAGGCGTGGTCAGCGGTCAACGTGATTCCAGCTTCGCCACGGAAGCCATCGGTTCCAAAATACTTTCCCATTATAGTTTTTCCTCATCTAAAGAGTGAATTAACGAATAAAATGTGCCGTTAGCCGGATAATTATCCGTTGCCTGCTGCTCACCACGGAGAGGTTAGCACATCTGAGCAGTGCAGCCATGCTAGTGCATGGCCGTTGTGTAGATAATCAGTATTTTCTCCACACCATCTTATTGACCACGTTCACATAACCCTGAATGATGCGAACCACCTTCATGGACACGGTCTCGTCCACATAGTCGGGGCAGGGCTTGCCCAGAACGCCCTTCTGCTTCATCTCGATTGCCATATCGGTGGCGTTGAGAAGTTCCCGGGTGGTGATGCCCGCCAGAATGAAGTCACCGGCTTCCAGCGCCTCAGGGCGTTCCGTACTGGTACGGATGCACACGGCGGCGATGGGATGACCAATGGACAGGTAGAAGCTGCTCTCCTCGGGCAGAGTGCCGGAGTCGGAGACGATAGCCAGCGCATTCATTTGCAGCTTGTTGTAGTCGTTGAAGCCCAGCGGCTCATTGACCCGGACACGAGGGTCGAGTTTAAAGCCACTCTTTTCCAGACGGTGCTTGCTTCTGGGATGGCAGGAGTACAGGATGGGCATATCGTACTTCTCTGCCAGTGCGTTGATAGCAGTAAACAGGCTCAGGAAGTTCTTTTCGGAATCGATGTTCTCCTCACGGTGGGCGGACAGCAGAATATACTTATCCTTTTCCAGCCCCAGACGCTCCAACACATCGCTTTTCTGAATCTTCTCCAGATTCATGTGCAGCACCTCTGCCATAGGAGAACCTGTCTGGTAGGTACGCTCCTTGGGCAGACCCGTATCCGCCAGATACTTCCGGGCGAATTCGGAATAGCACATATTCACGTCGGAGATCACATCCACGATGCGGCGATTGGTCTCCTCGGGCAGGCACTCGTCCTTACAGCGGTTGCCTGCCTCCATGTGAAACAGCGGGATGTGCAGCCGCTTCGCAGAGATGGCGGACAGGCAGGAGTTGGTATCGCCCAGCACCAGATAGCCCTCCGGCTGCAATTCAGAGAGGAGTTCATAGCTGCGGCCCATAATGTTGCCGCAGGTAACGCCAAGATTCTCGCCCACCACGGGCACCAGAATGTCGGGTCCATACTCCCCGAAGGTGTTTTTCAGCTCGAAATCCTCCCAGAAAACGGTGGAAAGGTTTCTGTCCCAGTTTTGATTGTAATAGACCACGCAGCAGTCAAAGTATTCACGGCAACGCTTGATAACGGCAGCCAGCCGAATGATTTCCGGACGGGTGCCACAGCCAATCATGACCTTGGTACGCCCATCGTTTTTCCATGTAAAATTGTGTTCCATAAAAATCTCCTAACGTCAACCTGTATTCTTTTCTTACACCGGCTCAAAAAAGGTGTCCGGGTGGTTCGGGTTGAAGATCTCGTTACAGGTCATCACCGTCACAAGATTCTCCGTTTCCGACAGATTGATGATATTGTGAGTCCAGCCGGGAATCATGTGGACAGCCTCAATCTTGTCCCCGGAAACTTCAAACTCTACCGTTTCCCCGGTGTTAATGTTCCGTTCCTGAATCAAGCCATGACCAGCAACCACAATGAAAAGCTCCCACTTGGAGTTGTGCCAGTGCTGCCCCTTGGTGATTCCGGGACGGCTGATGTTGATGCTCACCTGTCCACAGTCGGCGGTATGAACCAGCTCGGTAAAGGAACCGCGGTTGTCCACATTCATCTTAAGGGCATACTTGAACCTGTCCGTCGGCAGATAGGTCAGATACAGGGAGTACAGCTTCTTTGCAAAGGAGCCATTCGGCATCTTCGGCATCATAAGCGTAGTGGGCTGTGCCTTGAACTCCTGCAGCAAGTCAACGATTTCGCCCAGCGTGACCTTGTGGGTCACAGGAACACAACAATAGCGGCCATCTTCTTTCAGGACAGTCTCCACACCGTCAAACTCACAGTGCTGTTCTTTGCCTTCCAGCAGGTCAAACATTCCTTCTACAAGATCGTCGATGTACAGCAGCTCCAACTCGGTGCTGCTGTCGTTGACGGTGAAGGGCTCATCATTGGCAACTGCCCAGCAGAAGGTGCTGACGGCACTGTTGTACTTGGGGCGGCTATGTCCCATCAGGTTCACGAAACGGTAGACGGCAACCTTTGCTCCGGTCTCCTGAGCATACTGGAAGAACAGCTCCTCGCCAGCCTTCTTGCTGCGGCCGTACTCGCTGTTGCCAAAGCGGCCTGCCAACGTGGCTTGAATGGAGGAGGACAGCATGATGGTTGCCTTGTTGTTGTGCTTCTTCAGGCAGTTCAGCAGGTCGGATGCAAAGCCGAAGTTGCCCTTCATGAAATCCTCCGGATTTTCCGGACGATTCACCCCTGCCAGATTGAACACGAAGTTCGCCTTCTGGCAGTACTCGTCCAGCTCCGTCGGGGTAGAATCCAGATCGTACTCGTAGATTTCTTCAATATTCAATGCCGGGCGGGTCTTATTTTTCCCATCCCGGATGTTTTTCAGATTGTTGCACAGGGCAGTTCCCACCATGCCCTTGGCACCTGTGACTAGAATGTTCATTGTTTCACCTCTGAATGTACTGCGGTGCAGTCCGGAATGTCTGCGCCATCCGGCACGGTTGCATGATTACAGATGGTGCAGTTGCTGCCGATGCGGGCAAAGTTGCCCACAGTCGCACCAGTGCGAATGACGCTGTTGGTGTAAATCAGGGCGTAGTCCCCTACCGTCGCATCACAGTGGACCTCTGTTCCGGCATTCAGCAGAACACCGTCGCCAACGGACGCACCGTTCTGGACACAGGCATTTTGCAATACCACACAACCGCATCCCAACTTAGCGTATGGACTGATGTAGGCACTGGGAACAATGATGTTGGGGAACCCATAGTCAAGTGCTTTTGCTTTCTCATACACCTGTGCCCGAAACCGGTTATTGCCGATGCCCACCACCAGCAAACCATACACCTTCCGCAACTCCAGCAAATCAGCAAGTCCGCCAACCACCGGAATGCCACAGATCTCAGGACCTATAGGTTGTCCATCGTCCACAAAGGCACAGTCATATTGGAGCATCGCCTGTTCCGCCACCATGCGCCCAAAGCCGCCGGCACCAACCAGCAGCAACTTTTCTTTAGACATTCGGGATGCCCTTCAGTGCATTTTGGACATATTCGGTGGTCAGAATCTTCTTCACAGTGCCTTCCACATCCAGTCGCTCGGTGTTGTGGCTGGTGTAGGACTCGTCCGCCATGGTATGTACCTCGCCCTTGACCACGAACTTGTCGTAGTTCAGGTCACGGTTGTCAGCGGCAACACGGAAGTAGTGACCCATATCCTGGCTGCGCAGACGCTCCTCACGGGTCATCAGGGTCTCGAACAGCTTCTCACCATGACGAGTGCCGATGATGTTCGTACCGGTATCACCAAACAACTGCTGGACTGCCTTTGCCAAATCGCCGATGGTGGAAGCATCAGACTTCTGGATGAACAAATCACCGGGATTTGCATGTTGGAAAGCGAACAAGACCAGATCCACAGCCTCGTCCAGGTTCATCAGAAAGCGGGTCATGTTGGGGTCGGTGATAGTGATGGGGTTGCCTGCCTTGATTTGGTCGATGAACAGCGGAATGACAGAACCACGGCTGCACATGACGTTACCATAACGGGTGCAGCAGATGGTCGTGCCGCCCCGCTCAGCGGCCACACGGGCGTTGGCGTAGATAACGTGCTCCATCATAGCCTTGGAGATGCCCATGGCATTGATGGGGTAGGCTGCCTTATCGGTGGACAGGCAAACGACACGCTTAACACCGGCGTCAATAGCGGCATGCAGGACGTTATCAGTACCGATGATGTTGGTCTGGACAGCCTGCATGGGGAAGAACTCGCAGGAAGGAACCTGCTTCAAAGCAGCAGCGTGGAAGATGTAGTCAACACCGGGCATGGCATCCTTGATGGACTGCGGGTTGCGGACATCACCGATGTAGAACTTCACCTTCTTGGCAGTGTCAGGATGCTTGGCCTGAAGCTCGTGGCGCATATCGTCCTGCTTCTTCTCGTCACGGGAGAAGATGCGGATTTCCTTCAGGTCGGAATCCAGGAAGTGCTTCAGAACGGTGGAGCCAAAAGAACCAGTACCACCAGTGATCATAAGGGTTGCGTTATCAAATGCAGACATTTTTATTTTCTCCTATTTATTTCGACAAACTATTCTTTATATCCGAAGAGCATATTCCTTTTGTCCTCTTCATCCGAACCACTTTTTTCCCATGTTTCTCACACCATTCAACTGCCCTCTGAAATCCCGCATGATTTTGATCCTCGCCAATTGCAAAAACGTCAAAATCCAAATCTTTTATTGTCACATCTACATCCGTATAACTAACAACTTCATCAACAACCCGGAGTGCTCCGACCAGTTCTTTTCTTTGTTCGGTCGTATACATAACTTTTGCATCTGGTTTTGTTTTTAGAATAAAGTCACCGTCTTGAACCGCAACGATTAAATAGTCGCCATACGCTTTTGCGTTTTCGAACAGTCGAAGATGTCCCAAATGAAAATAGTCAAATACTCCAAATGTTAATACTTTAGTCACAGTCATATTCTCCTTTTAATTTTTCTAACGCAATTTGCAATGGGTCATAGACCCTGGCACAAATACTTTTTTGATATTTCTCGTAAAGTATCGGTAATTCTGTGCACCCCAAAATGTATGGTTTGTCACTCTCGCTCATTAGCTTTATAAACGATTCACACACATCTTCCGAATACTTGTTCTGCTTTACCGCCTCGATGCATTTACGCAGCATCTCATACTGTTTTCTTTCCGGCGCATCACATATAATTTTTTTGTGGGCAAGTGCTGTCTGATACACTTGCGATTCTAGCGTTCCCTCTGTTCCCAATATGTATACATGCTTCACTCCATCTGCAGCGATTCGTTCCACGCAGGAGTCAATAATGCTCACGACAGCCCTTTCAGCCTCCGGAAATCTTTCGAAAATTTGAGGAAGGAAAAGATGAGATGTATTACAGGCAAGAATTATTCTTGTTCTTTTTCCTCCCCCATTTTTAAAAGTCCTGCAATAGAATCCGCCATTTCGTCAATTAATTTTTCACTGTTTTCATGATAAAGAAACGCCCGCACTCGACTTGGCATTGTGCATCTGTTATCAATGATGATACGCGGTCACTCCCATTCTTTCTCCGCTGGAAAAACCTCTGCATACTGCTTGAAAAGGTTGATAGTGGCATATGTTCCCATACCGCCTAAAACACCAATTACCAAATCTTTCATCTGTTTATTCCTCACTTATTGATTACATCAATTGCCACGTTTCATCCAATCTTCCGATTCGTTTTGAAATCTATGGTGAAACTTCCTTGCGTGTAATCGTTGAATCCATATCAAATAGGAATATGTAATCTGACATTCTCTCACACCCACTGCACTTTTACTTCTGGTATGCTTTATACATATGATGGGATACTCTTTTCTCTTCGGGAGGAAGCTGCATATAATCGCCGTAAAATGCGGTCAACCACTTATCATATCCAACCGGTGCATTGTATTCTCTTCCCTCAAAGGGAACCTTTATGAAAGAAGAAAAAACATCCTTCTCGCAAACGATTCTGGAAACGGAAGTGAAATTTCCGACTGCTTTTGTAGACATTTCGGCATATCTTTTTGAATTGGAAACCACTTTCTGGGAAAAATATCCTTTTGGATAAAGCTGCAAAACCACAAATCCAACTGTTTTCACAATATCCTTCACAATACCATGTGTCCCAATCATTCGATTTTGAAGAGCATTCAGCATGGAATATCGATCTCTACGGTCATACATTTTTTTGCATTCCGAAGTGTTGTCTGGCGCATTATCATAAACAAAAACATCAATATTGATGCTGCTTTTTATTCCCTTTTCATCCGGCTCATATAAAACCGTCGATGTATCCAAAACTTTTCCATATGGATAGACACAAGCTGCGTCAAGTTCGTTGCAGATAAATTTATAACGACTGCCTTCTTGATTGAATGTGTGCATAAACCTGTCAAAATCAGGACGAAGCATGCCAATATCAATATCATCATCCCAAGGAATATAACCTTTATGGCGAATTGCGCCAAGCAATGTTCCAGAATCGAGCCAATACTGAATTTGGTTTTTCTCACAAAAATCAGCGACGGTATTCAGAATACCAAGTTGATAAATTTTTAGCTTTTCTTCGTTAAGCCTTTTCATCCGTTCATACCACCTATTACAATATTTTAGAAACTAGATATAATAACATTCAACCGTACCTGTACTCCATCAATATTCTTGCCACATTAGCCCTTCTGTTTTAACAATTTTTGCACATTAGCAAATAGGGATTTTAACATCTTATCTTTCAAGACAATCAATGTTAAAAAATAAATGATTCCACCTGCTAATATTTGCACTACCGTCGTCATCCAACTAGCTGGCAAAAATCTTGATAATGTAAGAACAACAATTACCATTGGAATTGCTTTTGCCAAGTACAGGCAAGACATCAATAGTTCATACAGCAATTTCATTCTTTTCAACAATGTCCTATATTGAATTAAAAGACTAACCGCATATGCAACAATTGTTCCTATTGCAGCTCCTACTATTGAATATTTCGGAATAAGTAACAGATCAACTAAAACATTTGATGCCGCAGCACAAAAATATGATAGTGTCATTACATTAGTCTGTTTTGTGGCAACCAAATACTGATCCCCAGATATCCCAACCAGCGAAATCAATACTATTATTGGCGAAAGAACCCATATAGCTTGAATGACTGGTGAAAATTCTTCTCCTAGATACCACGGAATCAGTTTTGATGCAATTCCTGCCACACCAAACATCATAGGAAATGCAAGTAAAGAAGAAAACCGTATAGTAGTTATTAAGTAATCTTGAACTTTCTTTATATTGCCACTTGCAAACTGGTTTGCAAGTCTTGGCATCATTACCGTGCTTAAGACTGTAATAAATGTCAAAGGTATTTTAACAATTTTCTCTGCCTGATCATAGTAGGCCACTGCACTTGATGATATAAAATTTTCAAGGAGAATTTTATCAACAGACAAGTAAATCATCGTTGCAACCTGTGGCCACAAAAGTTGAATCGCGCCCAGCAAGTGACGTTTTATTGCTCTTAATGGAATAACACACAATCTAATTCGGAAATAGCTCCATAAATGTGGAATGGCAAGCAATGAAGCCGCAAGCGTCATAAACGAAAGCAAAAAAATGTACTTTACATAATCTTGCTGATTTCTAACAAGAACAAATATTCCAATAACATTAGCAACTTTCGCAAAAAAATTTCGTGCCACAGCTTTTCCCATATCCTCCATTCCAATATAGAACCAGCATGGATCGATAAAAAGAGCTATAACATACATCAATTCAATCCACATTAAATCTGGATATTTCGATATTGAAATATACGCTATATAGATAGCAATAGTTATAACGCCAAGAATCAACCTAGTAGCATATAGTTCATAAAAAACTTTTTCCAGCTCATCGCCACTTTTTTTATATGCAATTTCTCTTATAGCGTAGTTTTGTGAGCCTAACAGCCCTATCGTTGTGAAAACGCCTGCCACAGTTACAACATAATTTGAGATTCCCAAGTAATTTGCGCCGAGGACTCTTGCGAGATAAGGCGCAGTAATAATCGGCGCTATTAGAACTAAAATTTGATAGCAAATATTATAAATGTAGTTTTTCCAAAGTTTCCCCAACGTTAATCACCTTCCTATTGCATCAGACAAAACTTTAGCCATTATTTGGTATCCACATGCTTTCGGATGAAAGTGATCTGCGCAATAGATTTCATCCCAACCATAGTCGCTTACCGCCTTATCAAGAATCGTGTACAAATCGATATATTCTATATTGTTAATTGTGGCAATTTTCCTAATCGTCTGATTAAATTTGACGTACTGTTCATTGCTACCATTGAACTTATTCTCATCAATAAAAACAGTCGAACAAGCAATCACTTTAATACCATTCGCCATCAATTGTTCCACAACATCTTGATATATTTCTTCAATGTCTCTACTCTTACCCATTGTTCTGATCCGTCTAACCTGTAAATCAGCCAACTAAAAAAGATTCTTAGGTTATTATCTATTTTCTGGCCTATCTTTTGAGCATAGCTTATTGTTGTTCCTGTAAGAGCCATATTATCAACATGAAACCCATCACCTAGTAGTGAATTAAGATTCTCTGTGAAATTAATTTTTTTACTACCGAGACCCTGTGTTATACTGTCACCAAGTAGCACTACTTCTTTGCCCATTGAAACAACCCCATCGCCATTTTTTATGCTTAATCGCTACAAATTTCATTTTCAAAAATTTCTTTGACTTTTTTATAATATGCCTCCCAGGTATATTTTTGGGCAAATAATTTTGCGGCTTCTCCCATCCTATGAATCATTTCAGGGTGTTCAATAAACCAATACACTTTGTCCTGAATTGCTTTCTTTGACTGAATTGGAATAACGAATCCCTCTACTCCATCTGTCATTTCATCATTGACACCTGAGTTCTCTGTCGCAATCAATGGAAGCCCACATGCGGCTGCTTCAAGTGTAGACAACGAAAGACCCTCACCTAAGGATGCAAACACGAATACGTCCGCTTTCTTAAGTTCTTCAGCAACATAAGAATGAAGAATACTACCGGTAAATTTAACGATACCTTGATACGGTCTCGTATCCGTGTCATTTTCACAATAATTACCAACCACTGTAAGATCCGCGAGTTCCACAGGTATCTCTTTAAACGCCTCTAGCAAGTAGGATATTCCTTTCAATTCTTTTACGCCACCAACATAAATGAAATGGAGTGGGCGTTGTCTATACGGCTTATTAGAATAGTCTTTTATCTCAATCCAGTCACAGCCCCCCTCAACATTCTTTATAATTTCAGCTGTATAATCATAGTACTTTGACCAAGTATTTTGTTCTGCCATTTTTCGTGCTTCTCTGCCCATACTTTCAATTTTTTCTGGGTGATTTATGAAATATTCAATCCTACTCTTCAGCGTAGTTACAGATTGTACCGGAACAACAAAGCCGTTCACGCCGTCCTGGATTTCGTCTATAACACCTGTATTCTCGCTAATAATAACGGGTAACCCACAAGCCGCAGCTTCCATGACAGACAAAGCATAACTATCACCTAGCGGCGGAAAGATAAACACATCTGCTTGCCGAAGTAAGTCCGGTATTTCATTATGCAAAACCGTTCCTGTAAACTCAACCTTATCCTTATACTCTTGAATGTCCTTATCATCTGGACAATACTGTCCTACTACTGTAAGGACAGCGTCATTTGTAGGTATATCTCGAAAAGCTTCTAATAAATATGATATACCTTTTAATTCTTTAACTCCTCCAACATAGATAAACCTAATTGCACGGTTTCTTATATACAAATCATCTTTGTACTCTTTTGGAGAGAATTGCGCAATGTCAACGCCATACGGACATCTTAATAATTGTTCAGATTTGACCCCTGAATATGCTAATGATCTTGATACGAATTCTGATGGGACGAGGAATTTTTGGGTTGCTTTAATCTCTCTTTCTGCTCTATCCAAAATATCTTGATCCCAACATATGCTTCTTTCTCTTCTCATTCTTTCCGCAAAAGACGGTGCAAGCTCCATATCATGCTCATAAATATTTTTTAGGTATAGCAAATTCGCAGAAGACATATCCATTATTCTAAGAATGTGTGGTGCTTCTCTTTCCAGAATTTCAAAAAGTAACGGAGAGCTATCATCGTATGTTATAACAGCATCAACATGATGTTTTATTGCATATCGTGCTACTTTTCGCGCAAAGCAATCGGCAGTATGGTATTTAATCTGATAGTAATGCCTTTTCAAGAAGTTAGTATTTAATGCAACCAACTTTATTAATCCTTCCAGTTCACAGAACTGGATCACATCATTATCATCCAAGTTATCGCAATGGCGCGATTCTGCTTTTACTCGAAACTTTCCTCTCAATAGATGGGCGCACAATGCTGTCAACGATCCTTTCTTGTTATAAACCGTTGTTGCATATTTTTCCAACATATTCGCATTTTTCAATGCTGTGGCCAGTCTATAAGAATGCTGTTGAGCAGGATGCGCAACTATTACCTTCATATTATTTTCCTCCCCAGCGCACTTTCCGTCGTATTGCTTTCATTATGAAAGGTAGCAAAGCAAACAACGTCATATAAAAATTCCCGCTAAAATTGCCTCGCGCTATCCATTGGAACAGAAGTGGATAAATAATCGAATACATGAATAGGCGTTCATTTTGCTGGATACCATCCTCATTCGCTATATTTTTCTCAATATCATACCACGACTTAATGGCCTGCAGTACCCATCCGACGATATACATCCCAAAAATGCAACCCAAAAAGCCAAAATTTGCATATATTTCGCCAACATTGCACGTTGCAGTCCCAGATGCCCTTGCAGAACTACTCAGTGACATCTCGATCATATCGCGAACAGGATTGTCAGGCTTTCCAGGCCATATTGCACGAGGAATGAATAGAACAAACACATAAAAAAAAGTTTTGCCTAACATATACGGATATTTTGAAGGGAATCGCTGTACCATTGAATAAAAACTACGATAAGTATTTAAATCACTTTCAAACGGTGCCAAAAGAAGTTCTATTGAAAATGCAGAACCACCCCAACCAGAATATCCACCGCCCGTGCTTATTGAGTAGCGATTTGCCTGCATCCATGCAAACACAAAAAGTAATAAGAATGCGATAATTATTGTATATAGAGGATTTGGCTTTTTCCTTCTTTTTACATAATAAAACACAATGGGCGAAAGTATAAGGACCAGTATCAACCATCGCCCATTTCTTATGAGTATATAGGTGACTTCGAGTATTGATACTACAATCTTGGCGGGCAAATTGTTTGATCTAACCAGAATCATAAGCCATAGTGTTACGGTTGTGATGCCAAAATTCGAGAGAAACAAGAGCACCGTATTACTTTCGTCAATAACCCTTTCGCCTGCTGTTCCTAAAGAAAAAATATATTGCAGTGATAATCCCTGAGATAACATACATAGGATCGATAGGCCGAATGTAATTCCCCATCCTATATATAATGCAGTACACGATGTGTTCTGGGCTGTTTCATTCTTCCTTGGGCTTTCCTTTATAGAAGAACCTACGACAAATCGTACATGGCGTTTGTAATAACTTAGGAACATGACTGTATAGGAGAGCACGATCAACGAGGTTGCTTTTAATCCGCCTCCCAATACATTAACGCCATGTTCATACATTGCTCCATTTTTTAGATCAATAATGGGTTTCAATATAAAAATTCCAAAATAGAGCATTGATACAAAGAATATTGGCTCAAAAATGTATAAATTATGATATGCCTTGGCATGCACCAATAGGGCACCAATCCAAAAATATGAAATAATGAGCACAATAAATAAAAGTAATGTATCGCCATGGTATGATGATTGATACTGATAAATCAATCCTAATCCCAATGCTATATAAAGAAACAGAGCCCCAACTGTACTAAATCGTTTGTTTTCCAATTTCTTCCATCCTTATTTTCTCAATCTCTTCAGCAAGTGCATAAACATCCCCTACCGGCACTACATGCTCATATCCCGCACTTTCTGGGCTACCGCCAGCATTATAGGTAACAACCGGCGTACCACATGCTCGCGCCTCCAAATTAACAGTCGGATAGTTGTCCTGATGGGTTGGATTAACGAATACATCAGCAGCACTATACAGTTCCGCTAACTGTTTTTGATCTTTTGTTTTTTCGATTCCAATAATACCATCTGGCAATTCATGGATTTGTTTTTGAGTTAATCCAACCATAACCATTACGTATTTATCGTCAAGTAATTTACGTAATTCCATCATGTCTGGATACCCTTTTGTCTCTTCCCAACCAACAGCGACACCCAATACAATAAATTTCCCTTCAAAGCCATAATTTTCCCGAATATCACTCGTCGTCGGCTTGAATACATCTATATCTATACTGTTATTAACAACGCTAACTGCATACTCTGACAAAAAACTCTTCCGTGTTTGGTCAGCCAACCATTGTGACGGCGTAATCAGGGTTAGATTTTTCACATTGGCAAAGGCCTTCTTTTTTCTAGCGTAATTGTTCGCTGAATTATCAAATCCAATACTTATGGGGTATGTTTTAAGTTGCGAACAATGATGGCAACCAGTCATCCATCTGTCACAATTTGCCATAGTATAATACGCACAATGTCCTGTGAACGCCCAACAATCATGAAGCGTCCACTTTTTTATTATTCTAGGATGCTGTCTAAGCCAATCAAACAATATCTCATAATTTAGATAGTATCCATGAATATTGTGCATCCATATTACATCTGGCTGATATTGATCAACTTGCTTCAAAAATTCGATAGTTGCTTTTTTCGATGCCAACCCATGATTGTCCAGTAATCGAGATTCGATTGCATGGATTTTATAGTCTATGGGAGAACCAATTCTGAATTTTGGTACATCGTCATCAATAGATTCCCTAGCATACGCGACCAGACATTCATTTCCTTGTTCCATCAAAGTCTTACACTGCGATGCAATAATTTTCCCAGTACTGCGTACACCATATACCGAATTTATGAAAATATATTTCATTTTGTTTTTCCTTTTATTTCGCGTTCATAAATTTTTGCATCTATAATAAACCGATAAAAATATGCTTGAATAATGCAATAGATTTTCCCTTCTTTTCCATCTAGGAAGCCCAATTGTACATAATATCTATACCAATAATATAATTTTGCTCTAAAGAACATCGGGAGTTTATAATAGAATCCATCCCGCAATTTTTTTGTTACCTCAGCCTTTGTATACAAATCAGCCTGTTGCGCAATTCTTTCTTGTCGGTCATAATAATCCTGTACTTCACGTGTTGCATACCAATTGTGCTTATCAATATATGCTGTCAAGCTCTTGCAATCATAGTGCAAGCAATCATTTTTTAATGTGAGACATCTTCCTTGGGATAGGACCACATGTTCTCCCATGGCACGTTCTTCAAAACGCGCATACTGGGGCTTATATATGGTAATCTTAGTAAATGGATATGCCCCTCCATGTGTGAGACACTTTCCAAGGAAACAGAGCTTATGATTCATGAGAAACCCGTTCACATCATCACTTCGATGAGCTTCACACTGTTCAACAATTTCTGTGGCAAGTTCAGACGTAACGCATTCATCGGCGTCTATTCTATAGACCCATGTAGTAGTTAGATCAATATTATCGACAGCCCAATTAAACTGTTCCGCATAGTTTATAAAAGGAATATGATAGAAAATTTCTGCACCCATCGACTCAGCAATTTCAATTGTTTTATCGGTACTCCCGCTATCGACTACACAAATTCTATCTACGATTCCTTTAATTGATTGAATGCAACGTTTAATATTTACTTCTTCATTCTTTGTTAGAATGATTGCAGTTATATCAGTCATCTTATTTACTCCAATTTCTTCATATATTTATTCAATACTGCTGCAATGCCGTAATACATTTATACTTTTGGAGAAAATTTGCTCCCAGGCCGTAGTGTCCGCAGGATGATTAAAATCACCATCCCTTTGGCATTTTATCAACCGAACAAGGTCTTCAGGATGTTCAGGCTTCGCATTATGAAATCCCACTGTCTCCACTAATTTTGCAAATTCAGAGTCTTCATCCACGCAGGTAATAATTGGTTTCCCAGCAATCAGACAGTCAGCCGTTTTACTCGGAAGTGCTGCATAGATGAGCCCTTTTTGAAGAGGTATCACATTGACATCAGCCGCAGCATAGAGATCTGCCACTTCTTCAGGCGGTTGCATCCCCACGAATATCACATTGTTCAAGTCCCTTTCTTTTGCAAATGTCTTAAGCTGTACCTCGTTTACACCGCCACCAACGATATAAAAGCTGATATCCGCATCATCTTTCATCAAAGCTGCGGTTTCCAAAATAAGCTCCACATTTTGCATCTTGCCCAGATTACCCGCATACACCACACGGAACTCCCCGGGCTTCTTCGGATATTTTTTTAAGAACACATTATCCTGCTCACTGTGGGCTTTCAATTCCTCATGCCCCCAGTTGTAAATCACCTGCACCTTATCCTCCGAAATGCCATACCGAGTAACGATAGTAGACTTCATATCGTCGGAAATCGTACTAAGCGCTGTTGCATTTTTGTAAGCATATTTTTGCAGTGCATGAGCCACCTTATAAACCATGCTGCTTTCTGAAAGAATTCCAGCAAAGTAGGCATTTTCCGGGAAGATATCCTGTTCATTGTAAAGTAGCGGGCACTTCAAAATGTGCTTCGCATAAAACACTGTGAAGAATGCCGTGTTGCATGACTGGAGGAAAACCTTGTCCGGTTTATTCTCTTTCATCCATTTGCAAGCCTGTCTGTAATAAGACAAATCCGCCAGATAGCGAGCCTTCAAGTCCGCCTTTGCCTTTTTCTCAAACTTGATATTATGTACTTGAAGCTGTTTTCCAAAATACTTATCAAACTGCTGCGGATATTGAGGTATATTCAAATACTGCTTCTGGATCAGGTTCACCTCATGGCCTCGTTCCAAAAGACCAAGTATAATATCCCGCATGATATGATAGTCCGAGTATTGTGTATCAAAACTACCAATCGATACTACAGCAATCTTCATAAAGTATTTTTCCTCTCCGCATATCAAAGATTACAGCCCAGACTCATTCTCCAAAAGTCTGAGCCGTTTATTCCTTATAAAGCTCTACTAATCGTCCTCAGCAATGTGAGGCACACTGCCGCTTATCTTGTACCGCTACAATGGGTCTCCACTACGCTCTAAATTGCACCATTTTTGACGCTACGGTAGCTCATATGTTTATTCCAGATTCCACTCATCCATGCTACAGTAGCTCTCCTGCTTATGCCAGATTACCCCCCCCACACACGAATGAGCATCTCTGCGACCATGTGTTTATCATCATCTGCCTTGTTATCTCCAAGACCGGGATGAAATCGCAAATGATGTTATCATCGCTCAGCCCAGATAACGCTGTGTGAAAGTCACCATAGTGTCGGTAATATCATCGCAGTGCCATCTGGCATAAACCCACGAGCTACGGTCGCATCCATAAAAGTGCTTTTTCGGGGCGTAAAAGCCTCGAATTGATCTCGTTTTGCCCTCTCTCACGCTCACGCTCTCTGCATTTTGCACTACTAGAAGCAGTATTTTAACTTTATACAGGTCAATTTACCGGCTTTCTAGCACCACGCCACCGTAAGAGGTGTATTTATGCCTGACTCCACTCTGGAATTTCTTCCAATTTTTAGCAGCTGAAAGTATGTAAAACCATCGATATTTAGTGTTTTTCTCCACTCATAGCTGTGGTTTGGCCCTCAGAAATTCCCTCGGTACTTTCAGGCATAAACCGAATTCAAATTATTCCGCTTTCCAATTTTCATTGTAGGGAATATGAGATTTCAGCTCCAGAATTCTGACCCTCATTTTCAGATTTTTCATGTATACCGCCCGCGTACTATCGAACAATTCCTCTGCAACTTTGTAATCAGAATACGCATCCAGGACTCGTTCCCGGTTTTTATAGTCGCCCTCAGCATGAATCAAAGCATCCTTCGCCATACCCGACAGATAAAACAGATACGGAATATTTACGCTCATCTGTTCCTGAGCAGACACGCTTACCGCTTTTTGTGCCACCGAAACAACTTCCTCATATTTTCCTTGTTTAACCAGGATATCTGCATATCGCAAGTAGCACTTGGGAGCTGCCAAAGTATCCATTGCTCTTTTTAATACTGCAATCGCCTCATTTTCTTTTCCAAGAAAAGACAGAACTTGCGATTCTGATACATAGGGATCTTCACTGTTCGGAAAATGCGCTTTATATTTTTTCAGCCTTTCTTCAATTTGAATAACAAGCTCGGACACTTCAGATTCATCATGAGAATCCTTGATTTTTTCCATAAGATAATCAATTGCAAAATCATATCCACGCCAGGTCATTTTGGCATCTGGTAAGGAAACTAGCAAATTGTAATAATATTCACATCTCTCTTCTCGACCACATTCAAGACCATACGATAAAAAATCAGCAAGAAGGTCAATTGCAGTCGGATGTAATTTAAGTCCTCTTTCAAGGATGTCACAACACATATCATGCAAGCCTACTCTTGCAAAAGTGACCGCAAGATTATGGAAATCATCCACTCCTCCAGTCAGCTTTTTGGCAGAAAGTGCATTTTCTCCAATTTCCGTAAGTTTTCTCAAAAGACTTATAGAATCTATTTCATCCAACTCGTACAACATTTCTTGTTTTCTTGCCATATCTTCAGCAGAAGATACCGTAACAAAGTCGAGCTGGACAACTTGTTCTCTCTCAGATTCCATAAAATATCCTCCTTTGTCAATCGTGCGATCTCATGTATCTCGGCGACTAGATGCATTACGCAACATCATTTCATCGCGAAAACTTGGAGCCTCAAGTGGAAAATAGGTTTTCTCGTTTCGTTCAGTAATGCTTATCTCATCTTTCGGAATTTCTTTTATATTTTGGGAAGGATTCACAGATCCTCCTGTTTCCGGTAGCAACACATCAACTATCTCACATATAGATGATTCAAATCCCTTGTGTGTAACACATTGACCATTTACTTGTCTTAAATACGTCCGTACCCTTTCTGGAAGTTTATCTTCTGGATGAGAAACATCGTCCCCATAAACTAACCAATAGCACCCATATTCATCCTGGTTTATTCGTTGTTCTTTCGCATATCGCAAAAGGAGATCCACCAGTCCGCTATCATTTCCAGAATAACCAATAAAAATTGGCTTATAAAGAGTAAAGATAGACTTTAACCTCAAGTAAAAGCTATCTGGCAATCGTCGAAGCTCTTCAATTGTATTTTTTTGTTCTATCCGATCCACATCTCCATGCGCTTTGATTACAAGAGGTGCATTTTTCTGCCGTTGTTGGAAGATTGAATTCAAGCAATTACTATTTTCATCAAATGCCGAACAACTCATATCATTACAGTTCGATAAAACAATTAAGTCTTTACTGTGTCCGCTAGTCTGAATAGCAGTTTCAACAAGGCGATCAAAATTAGTTGTAATAACAATGTTATTATTTGTTTCACATAGCAATTGGCTTAACGATTCATGTCCTTTTCCCGGAGTTCCTGCTTGAATGAATTTCTCTATACATGCTTGACGCATTCTTACAGTAGGGTAAACCACCGAAAAGAGTCTTGAATACTTTTCAGATTCATTTTCTATAAATTTAATTCGTATCAAATCAGCAACTGTCAGTTTTGTATTTGTTTCCCATACAGTAGGAGAAAAAATTTGTCTGAGGAGTTCCTCGTCATTTTTCAAAGCATTGATTGTATCGTTTAAGGCTTCGTCTCTGCCTTTACTCAAAATTTTCTTCCACTGATCCGATGAACAATAATCTTCAAGCAATTCACCATACCATTCATCAATCAAATCACTGGCTTTCGCTATCCCGCAGTTATATGAGGCACCCGCACCCAACACAAAACAAAATCGTTGATTCACATATTTTCGTTCCGACTCGATTCTTTTCAGAAAGCTTAAAAAATCCACATTTCATCGTCCTTTCCATCCGAATCGCATCAAACATTCTAATCAATCTTTTTAATTTAGCTAGCCGCTTATTATTTTTTGCCGCTCATGGCAGTAGTCTGCCCTTCGCTGACACCCTCTGTGGACTCTGGCATAAACAGGATCTTCACCGTAGCCAGTATGATCTTCAGGTCCTCGACCAGGCTGGGGTGGGCAATATACATCAGATCCATTTGCAGCTTATCATACGGTGTGGTGTTATATTTTCCGTACACCTGTGCATAACCGGTGAGGCCAGCCTTCGCCTGCAGACGCAGCGCAAACTCCGGCATTTCTTCACAGTACTGTGCGGCAATCTCCGGGCGCTCCGGGCGGGGACCAACGATGGACAGGTCACCCTTGAGGATATTCAGCAGCTGGGGCAGCTCATCCAGGCGGCAGGCACGGATGATATGACCGACCTTGGTGATACGGTCATCCTTGTCACCGGTGGAAAGGCGAGCCACACCGTCCTTTTCTGCATCCACACGCATGGAGCGGAACTTCAGGATCTCGAAGGGCTTACCATCCTTGGTCAGACGCACCTGCTTATAGAATGCAGGGCCGCCATCCGACTTCACCGCAATCGCCGTGATCAGGAAAATCGGGCTAAGAATGATCAGGGCCACCAGGGACAGCACAATGTCCATTGCACGCTTGACAAAGAGGAACTCCGGCTTTGCCATGTATCGACCGACTCGCAGCACCGGAAGGTGAAGCATGTGCATCGGCCAGGCACCACTCATCAGAACATCGCCCACACGAGGAATGATGAACGTATTGATGTCGTTCATCACACAATACTTCAGGATGATGTTACGTTCATGGCTGTGGACGCCGCTGAGGAATACGGTCTTCATACCATCCAAAACACTCAGATCTTCCAGGCACTCCTCTACGCTCAGAACTTTTTTCACCTCGTACTTGCTGTCCAGACCGTAGTCTTGGATCAGCTTTTCCATACCACGGCGCACATCATAGACCACGGTGGTAGGCTGCGGAGGGAATGCTTTGTAATACCAGCGATGTGCAACCGCAGACCAGATGCCAGCCATCACAAACTGTCCTGCAATGGCAGCGATTCCCGGCAGAAGATTGCACAGCTTCGTGGCCATCAGGCAGATCACAATGTAAAAGATCCCGTCCGTCGCCATCGCCGCCAGGACCTGACCGTACATCAGCTCGGAAACTCGCTGCATGGACATCCAGAATGCATCATAGGTCTTGCCCAGCAGAATAAACAGCACCGCATATAGGCCCAAAATAACTGCATGGCCCTGCCAAGTTCCATCCAGCGGTGTTTTTGCCGCATAGTACCAGACCCAGCAAGCCGCAAACGGAAGTGTGATCATCACCACATCCAATACCTTTACGAGTCTCAACATTACATCGTGCCGAATTTTTGTCATAATTCCCTAACTACTCCTTTGTTCTCGATTCAACGCTTCCGGCTCTTTTTACAGCCATTTTGAGGACCATGAAGCCGCTTGCCCCGACATTTTCGTCGTTATCCACTTCCAGGCAAATAAAAACCCCGGGCGACAGATTCGTCCAGGGTCATTTCAAATGCAATGCGGCCACGCTGTTTTAGCAGGTTTCATCTTCCTGTGTCATTAGAGGTCCCGTGGGGCACTTTCTTGCGCTGCTCAGGCTGCAAGCCAGCCCTCCCGAGCCAAAATCAGGAAGTTATTGTACCATCGCGTTCAATCAGGCGGTTTCTTGCTGGTTATGTACAATCGCAGAGACCGTCGGGTTATCCCCAGCCGCAACTCCGGGGGCACCTTTCATCCCCGTGGGAAAAGATGCCATGACTCCTTGGATCTTTTTCTCATCACAACCACTATTTTACCATAAATCCCATTATGTTACAAGATTTTGCGGTAGGTTTGTGGTTCAGACGCCTCCAAAAAAGGGTCCGTAAAATCAGGTTTTTTCCATATTGTATCCAAGATTCTCCAATATCGTCTTTCCACCTGCAAAAAAGCCGGCTCTACGCCTTAATTTTCTGGTTCTACCCTCTCCTCTGTAAAGGACATCTGTCTATTTTTGACCTATGCTGGGGAGATTTTACTACTCTCCCTTCCTACTGTATTGGACACCTATTTCAGATTTTTAACCACCCCCCGGGGTCCGTAGAGGGGAAAAAACTTTCTCCACCCCGTATAGGAATTGTTGCCCTCTCTCCTCCGCCGGGAGCTTGGTAACGATCACAGGCGGTCCCTATTCCATCGGGCAAGGAAACAGGCAATCAAGACGCCACCGTCCCAGAGCCCCACAAGATTCCACATAAGTCATCTTATAAGTCCCAACAATTGGACTTGTCCTCCTGCTATCATATTGTCAGACCCAAGGTTTCATGGCAGCCCAGCGATCCTGTTTCATAAAGCAAGGAAGGCCGGCAGTGGCGTTCCACACGATCGTAAGGCGAAGGACCAGGTGTATTCCAACGTCAGACCAGGCCCTCTGCCCAGTAGGAATTTCCAGGGGAAAAGCTGCATCAAAAGCAGATAAGTGCACCACCAATGTCACACTCTAGCAGGGCTCTTTTGGGTATGTACTGTTTGGTACAGGGTCAGGGTTGTCGTGTATTGCGACTTCCTTTACATATGACTAAAAGGCAGCTTGGCGCATTTTTTGCTAGTTATATATATACGTTATACCAAATTTTGCGCCACCAACTATAGTCACTGTTTCATCAACGTCCAGAAAGTTTTATTACGATTCTCATTTCTCTTATTCTCTCTATCACTTACAATCTTAACACCATAACATGGAAGAAATCTGTTCAACCCCATCCGACCCGGATCTCTCCCTTGATATCTTTCAATATAGCCAAACCTCATAATTTTTTCTGTCATTTCCTCTGGATCCATCGGTTGATTGAGGTGTGCATAGAGCCAATCTTCCAAATCCTTGAACCGATACGCTTTGATGGGTTGGTGTAGGTTAAACATCGCATACTTCATAAATGACTCAGGATAATTCGTTGAGCTCATAATGTCATCAAGCGTTTCGATATCGTGTTCTACCTGTTGAACCCCCAGCGGATTGATATGGTATCCATTGACTACATTGTGTTCCAAAATTTTACTCTTATCGATTCTCTTCTGAATCACTTCCGGAGCGTCACTGTGCAGGTATTTATCAAATTCTTCTTCACCCGCCATGTACGCCTGCGCTGGCAAATACTTGTTCAACAGCATACGCCGAAACTTTTTCAGCCCACTGTTTGTGCCCCAGTACCAGTCAAGACTATAATCCCTGAAATAAACAGTACAGGTGTCATCTGCATCCAAGGAACGCTTGCGTCCGAGCGACTGAGCTATTTCCAGAGGATTCCATTGGTCGATAAAAATATGCTTCACACCCCGATCTTTCAACCCGATTCCCACACCCATAGCCTTTGTCGTGAACAGAATATCCTTTAGCTGCTGGCCATCCTTCACGCAGACCGACAAATCGCTGTACTTTTTCCGATATCTTTCGTTGAAAGGGGAACAATAATAGGCGGCTGTGTCGCCAAATATTGTTTCCATTTCAGCCAGATCATCACCAAGCTCCACGAACACGATCGCTTTTTCACCCACCGGAAGGCGTTTCAAAATTGTCACCAGATTGTGTCGGGCATAGAAATAGGCGGCTTTGACGTACTCATAGTTCTGCGGCAGCCTATAGATCCGTTCAGGCTGCGTTGGACCGCCTTTTTCTTCCAGAAGTTTCCAAGTGTCCCGCCCGGTCGCACTCATATAAATCACGGTATGATCTTTCTCTGCCTGTAGGAGGGCATCAAATGAATAGTGTGTATTGATGTTGAAGGCTGAGAACTCGGACCAGTAGTGGCATTCATCCGCAATGATAATTCGATGTCTGTCCAATAGCTTCTGAAGGCTTCTATGATCGGATGCGTCTCCTTTACAGAGCTGCTCAAGTTTCTGGTAGGTTATAACGGTTAAGACATCTTTATATTGATCCCATCCTTCTTCCGAAGCATCGCCGAACACTGTCAAGTATTCTTCCCTGCGTCGGTTTTCCAGATCTTCATGCAAAAGCGTCAATGGGCAAAGCATAAGGATCCGGTTGTCACAATTTCCCTCCAAAAATTGATCAACCGCCCATCCAGCCATCTTCCGGATAACGAATTCACTCTTGCCCCGTCCGGTCCCCATATCCAGAAGGACTCTTCCATTTCCCCAATGCTGGAACGCATCACCGATCAGCTCCGAGGCATACGCCCACCGTTCCTCCGCCGCCGGGGCGTCCTCTCCTGTCTGTCCTAATGGCACAATTGCTTCCGGGGGCACCACCTCCACCTCTGGCACACCCTGTACGGTTTCATTTCCCGCCTTTTCCTGTGCTGTCAAGGCTCCTACCACATCCGGCATGTTCCCCTCTACAGTGTCTGGGAGATCGTCCGGTGGGCCATCCGGCACAGTATCTGCTTCCCTCCCTGGCACATTTCCCTCTGTGGCGTCCGGGACATCGTCCGGCATCGTGTCTGCAGCTCTTTCTGGTGCACCGTTGCTCGGCACAGCCTCCAACATACCGCCCATTGAGGTGTCCAACACATCAGCTCGCACAACGTCCTGTGGAGCGTCCGTCAAGTCCTCCCATACCGTGTCCTGTGGGGTGTCTGGCACCCTCTCCGGTCTCATAGTACAGGGGATATCCCCGGCGGCTTGCTCCGTGGCGTGGCTGGCCGCCCTCTGTGCCTCCTGCTCCGCCCGCTTCTCCTCTGGGGTCATCCTATTCCAGCACAGAAATCTGTCTACCTCCTCTAAGGACTCCTGCACGGTCATCGTCTTTGGGTCCTTGGAGGGGTGAAATTCCGGCTCGTCCCCCTGGGGCACCATCAGATGATCAAAGACACCGCCAGGCGTCACTGGTTTCTCTATAGCCGTCTTCATTACGTCTGGTCCTCCTATAATAATAAGGCGCACAGCCCAGCCATCTTGCCAGACCATGCGCCGGTTGGTATGCGCCTGCCCATAAAAAATCTCTGTTCAAACGCCTTGTTCTGTGATATTATAGGAATGAGAATGAACATCACACATCATTCCCGTCCCTATAGCCGCTTTACCTGTTGGCGCAGGTAAGGCGGTTTTTGTTTTACTGTTGCACATGGGCCCCTGCCTCGAGTGCTGCCGCCGCTTCCGCAAAGGTCTGCATGGCGCTGCTGTAGCCGATTTGGAACGAGTGCTCGGCAACGGATGCGACCAGCCCTTCTAGAATTTCAGATAGGGTCTCATTCTGCACTTCGCTCAGATACGGTCGGACAAGCACATCCAGCTGATGAAAGCTTGTCTCCACAGCACTTTTGAATTTCTCCTGATTCTGCTTGATCTCGTCAGCGATCTGAAATACATCCTTTAAAAAGCTCATTTTAATCTCCTTTTTTAGCATGACACTGCTTCTGGACATCCTGCTCATTCCGCACCCTGCTCATTTGTTTGGGTGCGCTGTTCACTGCCGGTAGCTTGGTAAATGGTTATCGCCAGCTGTGGTGCACCGTCCTTGTTCTGGCACGGTTCAATGATGATTATCGTGTTTTCCGGGTTATCTGGTTTGTCCGTCAGCCGCATTATAAAGCCATCAGCAAACGATTTTCCTAGCTGAAGCGGTTTCACACCTCCGCATCACAGGTTATTCCTGATAAACACCCTGCGTGAGTCAGGCATTTTTGTTTACGATGGCACATTACCAGCACATGGCTCATCAAAGTCGTAATTCGAGACCCACTGGTACACCTCCTCGACAGTCTCCTCTGTCACACATCCGATCAGCAGCTCCGGCTCTCCCTCCTTATTCAAGAAAGGCTTGATCCGCAGCGTTGTGCCGTCGTCCAGATTGATCAGCACCCCCTTGCACATGGGCGCATGGTAAAAACAGGGCCAGATGCACATCTCCGTGTCGGTCGTTTTTCCAGCCAGCATGATGTTGAGCACCGTCTCTGCGGACTGCTCCTCTTCACGGCTCTCGGGCAGAAAATTTCCACCATTAAAGTAAAGTTCTAGCATATAGTCCCTCCTATTTATGCACAATTGTTTCCGTTCTTCAGAGCCAGGTCCAAAGCATCGTCTGCAGAGCTGATAGACTCCAGCAGCCCCTGGACCTCACTCTTCAGCCGCCAGAATTCGCCGCACAGCTGCTCCCACTCCGTCAGCTTCTCGCCTGCGACCCCCTCTCGGAGCCCACGCCTCACAGCTTCTGCCAACGCCTCCTCCAGACTGGTGTGGTAGGTACAGACATCGTACTCCAGCTTGCCGTCACCTTTTACATGAGCTTTTTTCAGCATATAACACACGCCGCTTGCGTCCAGATAGTAGTTGTCGAAGATCTTTAGCATAAAATGCCTCCATTATTTTTTACCATTGTTTTTTCAGGCGATACACGGCCCAGGCTCTACGAGCTATCCATCCTGTGCTCCCTCCTCGATTTGTTGTATTTTAAGACGGACCAGTCAACTGCCCCCCAGTGACCCGGGAATCAGTCCAACCAATCACCTATCAGGGCTATGGGATTTTAGCTGCAGCAGCACATCCCGTGTAGTCCTTGCGGAGGCAACACCTCGCTACCTCGTCCTCGGGTACAGATTCAGCCCTCTCCCCATGATGGCATCTCCTTTCTTAAAAAGTTGGTCCGAAACGGACTCTTGCGAGATTCTCATATCGGTCATCCACGCAGCGTAAGTATACTCCCAACCAGTACCCATGTCAAGAACTTTTTCAAAAATAACTATCCAAATTGAGAATTTGTTAGTATTGCCAATTCTTGTTATTGGTTTTTATTCATTTTCTCTTTCTGTCAATATTGACATTTTAGAATTTCGTAGTATTATATATACATCTATTAGAAAGGAGTGTTTCGAAATGCGCGTCGGTCAGAACATCAAGACGATTGCAGAAGCCAAGAGGATTTCCATCAAAGAACTCAGCCGCATGGTCGGCATCCCCTATACCACCTTGTATAATATGGTGAATCGCAACACCGATCGGTTCGACCTCGGTCTGCTGGAGGACATTGCACACTCTCTTGACGTACCCATTGGAGCACTACTGGAATCGGGAGAGCTATCCTTAACCGAGATTTTGGGCAGCCATTATTCTCCATCCAGCAACGGAGCCCTCTCCAAGCACCGCCCACCCGAACACGAATCCGAAGATTCACAAGATACCGGCAATCATCTTCCTAACAACACTGAAACGGACAATTCTATTCCGTTTGATATAGGTGACAAAAGATACGATACTTTGTGCAATTTCGACCGGCTAAACGCTCTCGGGAAAGAAGTCACCATAAAACTTCTGCTTACCATAAGGGCCCATCAGTTTGATGGGGATCTGCGGCGTCAATTCATCTTCCTGCTGAAGCATTCCAATAATAAGGCCGTCTATCAGTTGAATCAGGCTCTTGCGAATCTTGTCTTTATAGACAGCTTCAACGATCAATACGCCACCCCCAGTTCCATCGAACTCCTCAAACTTTTAGACCAAGAAATCGACTGATCTTACACCTCCGTTACTCTCTCCGCAGAGCAATGGGGGTATTTTTATGCCCATCTATCAAAAAAGCAGCCCCACCACCCGGCGGAACTGCTCCTATTCACACGATCTTCTATTCTTTTACAGGTTCATCAAGGGGCTGGTCTGGGTGCCCCGGTCCACGATGTCCTTATCCTTGATGCCCAACAGATACCGCTGGGTAATCATGATATTGACGTGCCCCATCAGGCGAGAGACACTGTACAGGTCCAGGCCGTTCTTCAGCTGCATTTGAGCGAAGGTATGGCGGCAGGTGTGGGGGCTGACCCGTACCGAGGAGGAGACTCCCACTTCCTCTGCAGCGTGCTTCAACATCCGAGCAACTGCCTCATCCGTGAGGGGCTTGCCTGTTTTGCTGAGGAAAAGGTTTCTGTGGCAGGTGGGGCATTCTTTCCGGTAGCCATCCCGGAGTGCACAGTATTTGATGAGCTGCTTGGACAATGCCGGAGATTTCGGTACCACACGCTCCTTGCCGCCCTTGCCATGCTTCACCAGAATGTAATCCGGTTTGATGTCCTCGGGCTCCATCAGGATCATCTCATTACAGCGCATCCCTGTGTCAAACAGCAGCATGATGATGGTCTTGTTCCGCACCTCCAGAAAGTCCTTTCCGTCGTAAAACTGGATCATCCGCTTCATTTCTGCTGCGGTAAAGGTATCAATGATGGTCCGGGGCTGCCGTAGTGGCTTCACCTTTTTGGCCGGATTATCTCGCTCCTCCAAATAGCCCTCCTCCACCAGATAATTGAACCAGGTGCGCCAGACCTTCAGCAGGTCGTTGATGTACCGGGGCGTATTGCCTGCATCCTGCTTTTCCTTCATCAGGTCCCGAAGGTGCCGTGGGCGCACATCCTCCAGTTCTGTGATCTGCTTCCGTTCCAGAAATTCCAGCAAGAACCGGGTAGATGCCCGATAATTCCGCAGAGACCCCTTTGCCAGGTGGCGGCATTCACAGTCATACAAAAATTCGTCCCGAAGCTCTTTCAAACACATAAAAAAACACCCTTCCTTTTGCGGCGGACCACAAAAAGAAGGGCGAAAATTCCTAGATATGGTTGTCGTACCTAGTCAGGCTTGTTCGTAGTTGAGCAAGACAAACCCCGGCAGACAAATCAGGCGATTTTTAACGGCAGAACGTCATTAGCAGTTCTCAGCGAAGTACTTAATGGTACGAACCATCTGAGAAGTGTAAGAGTTCTCGTTGTCGTACCAAGACACGACCTGGACCTGGTAGGTGTCGTCGTCGATCTTAGCGACCATGGTCTGGGTAGCGTCGAACAGAGAGCCGTAACGCATGCCGATGACGTCGGAAGAAACGATCTGATCCTCGTTGTAGCCGAAGGACTCAGAGGTAGCAGCCTTCATAGCAGCGTTGATGGACTCAACGGTAACGTCCTTACCCTTGACAACGGCAACCAGGATGGTGGTAGAACCGGTGGGAACGGGCACACGCTGAGCAGAGCCGATCAGCTTGCCGTTCAGCTCAGGGATGACCAGGCCGATTGCCTTAGCAGCGCCGGTGGTGTTGGGAACGATGTTCTGAGCACCAGCACGAGCACGGCGCAGATCGCCCTTGCGCTGAGGACCATCCAGGATCATCTGGTCGCCGGTGTAAGCATGAACAGTGGTCATGATGCCGGAAACGATGGGGTAGGTCTTGTTCAGGGTGTTAGCCATGGGAGCCAGGCAGTTGGTGGTGCAGGAAGCAGCGGAGATGACCTGATCCTCAGCGGTCAGGGTCTTCTCGTTGACGGAGTAGACGATGGTCTTCAGATCCTTGCCGGCAGGAGCAGAGATGACGACCTTCTTTGCGCCAGCCTGGATGTGAGCCATGCTCTTCTCCTTGCTGGTGTAGAAGCCGGTGCACTCCAGAACGACATCAACGTTCAGCTCGCCCCAGGGAGCATCCTTTGCGTCCTTGACAGCGTAGATCTTGATCTCCTTGCCGTCAACGATGATGGAATCCTCGGTAGCCTCGACGGTGTGCTTGCCTTCGCCGATCTTGCCGCAGAAAGAACCCTGAGCAGTATCGTACTTCAGCAGGTGAGCCAGCATCTTGGGGCTGGTCAGGTCGTTGATTGCGACGACCTCGTAACCCTCAGCGTCAAACATCTGACGGAAAGCCAGACGGCCAATGCGGCCGAAACCATTGATAGCAACTCTAACAGCCATGTTAATAGTACCTCCTAATTGTTTTTACCCTAAAATGGATAAATCACGGTATCTTTATTTTAGACCAAAATGCAGAAACTTTCAAGTCTCTGCCAAAAAATTAACAAGGTAAATCCATCATTTTTTGCTTTTGTACGATTTTATCGAATTTCCCTCTCCCGTTTTGGGCAATTACACCAAGAGAACGGGCGGTGTTTTCGTCACTCCGGACGCCGTGCGCAGGCTGCAGCGCACACGCCGCCCAGCGCTCCCACGCAGCACAGTGCCAGCGCGGCAAACAGCTCCGGCAGCAGGGCCGGTTCTGCCGCTGCTCCAACCGCCAGGACCGCTGCATGGGGCAGCTCCCAGCACAGGCACAGGCAGAGTGCTGCCAGACCGGCGGCGCACAGGGTGCGGCCGTTTTCCGGCTTTGGCAGGTACAGCGCCCGGGCAAGGCTGCTCAGCAGCAACAGTGCTGCCAGCGCCTGCCACACCGCTGCGGTGGGGGCCACCCGGTGCCAGCTGGAGCTGTTCTCCATAAAGCGCATCAGCACGTTCCAGTAGAACAGCACACTGCCCGCCACCGCCAGATACAGCCCGCCCGTAGGCTTTTTCCAGCCGGAAGGGGTAAGCCAGCAGCGGCCCAGCGTGCTGAGCCACACCGCGCAGATGCACTCCAGAATGGACCGCACGAAGCTGCTCGTTGCCGACAGGCCCACCGCCAGCTGCGCACCGGCAGCCGCCAGAAAGCACACGGCTCCGGCAAAGCCCAGCACTCCGGCCAGCGGCTGACGGCTGCGGACCGTCTCGGCTTTTCCGGCGCAGTGCCGACCGATGAGCACTGCGGCCAGCACCACCGCGCCCAATGCCGCATAGCGCCACCACACCGAGCCGACCGTACACAGCCCGGTCACGGCATCGGTGCCAAAGGCAAGATCTGCCCCGCGGGCGATGCCCAGCGCAGCGGACAGGAGAATCGAAAGCAAAATCAATGAGTTCATCAGCGTTCCTCGATCGGCTTGTATTTCTGACGCACGCCCAGATACTTGTAGGCCGGGCGGATGATGCGGTTGGCGAACACGACCTCTTCCACCCGGTGAGCGCACCAGCCCGGCACACGGGCAATGGCAAACAGGGGGGTGTACAGGTCCTCGGAGATGCCCAGCATATTGTAGATCAATCCGCTGAACAGGTCCACGTTGGCACACACAGGCTTGGTGCTGCCCTTTTCCTCGGCAAAGATGCCGGGGGCCAGCCGCTCGATGCTGCACAGCATGTTGTACTCTTCCTCAAAGCCCTTCTCGTAGGCCAGGTGACGGGCACGCTGCTTCAGGATCACCTCACGGGGGTCGCTGATGGTGTACACTGCGTGGCCCATGCCGTAGATCAGACCGGAGCCGTCACCGGCCTGCTTGCGCAGGATGCGGCGCAGATACTCGCGCACCTCATCGTCATCCTCCGGGTTTTCCACATGCTTCAGGATGTCCTGGAGCTGGCGGTTCACCATCAGGTTGGCACCGCCGTGCTTGGGGCCTTTCAGGGCACCGATGCCTGCCGCAATGGCCGAGTAGGTGTCGGTGCCCGAGGAGGACAGCACACGGGTGGTAAAGGTGGAGCAGTTGCCGCCGCCGTGGTCTGCGTGGACCAGCAGACACATATCCAGCAGCTTGGCCTCCTCGTGGGTGAACTTCTGGTCCGGCCGGTAGGTGCTCAGGATATGCTCTGCGGTGCTCTGGCCCGGCTTGGGCAGATGGAAGAACATACTCTGCTTGTCGTAGTAGCGGCGTTTCATCTGGTAGGCGTTCACCATCATGGTGGGCATGCTGGCGATCAGGTTGATGCTCTGGTTCAGGATATTTTCCAGGCTCAGGTCCTCGGCGTGCTCATCGTAGGAGTACAGGCCCAGCACACAACGCTGCAGCTTATTCATAATGTTGGGGGAGGGGGCATTCATGGTATCCATAAAGCCCTCCGGCAGGGCGCGGTGCTCTGCCAGGATCTCACAGAAATCGTCCAGCTGCTCCTGGGTAGGCAGGCTGCCGAACAGCAGCAGCCAGATCACTTCCTCAAACACGAAGCGGTCGTTGCGGTAGGCCTCCTCCACGATCTCGTTGATATTGACGCCGCGGTAGATCAGCTTGCCGGGGGTGGGGATCACATGTCCTTCCTGATCCTTTTTGTAGCCCACAACGTCACACACGTTGGTCAGGCCGGCCAGCACGCCGGTGCCGTCCGGGTTGCGCAGACCGCGCTTGACGCCCAGACGCTCACTGGTCTCGGGGTCGATGTAGTTGTTGGCAATGTACTCCTCGCACAGGGTCCGCATCGTGGTGGGGTCCAGGGTCGCCACTTCTGCATGTGCAAAATTCACGGGGGATCTCTCCTTTCTTCCGGTTCCTATTTTTTACTTTCCCATACTTTCCTGCCATCCTCACTGATGGACATAATCTTATATTATCGCTTTTGTGCAGTAAATTCAAGCGCAATGTGTTCACTTTTCACCGGCCCGTGCCAAACGACTTTCATTTTTGCGGGCAGCGTTTTTTCGCAGGGTTTTGCAGGCAGGTCTTTTTATACTGGAGACAGAATCTTTTTCACGCTGCAAGGGAGATCCCGTTATGAAAAAAGCTTTTCTGCTGCTGTGCACCCTGCTCCTGGTGCTTGGATGCGCCCTGCCTCTGGCCGCCTACCACCTCACCCGCGCGGTGCTGGGGCCTGCCGTTTCCACGGTCCGCCTTCCGCTTTCGTCACCGGAGAGCACTGCTTCCACCCCGGAAATCTCCGCTGCCTACGCCGGTGAAGCGGACCGGTTCCTGATTCAGGATGCCTCCACCGGGCAGGTGCTGGAGTTGTCCCGCCGGGAATATCTCATCGGCGCGGTAGCGGCCGAAATGCCGGTGAGCTGGCCGGACGAGGCCCTCAAGGCACAGGCCGTTGCCGCCCACAGCTACGCGCTGTACTGCCGCGACCATGCCGCACCGGACAGTATCGGCTGGCTGACGGCCGACCCGGCACGACGGCAGGGCTGCCTGACTGACCCGGTGCTGCGCAGCTACTGGGGCACTGCCTATGAGACCAACTATGCCCGTCTGGCCGCGCTGGTGGACGAGGTGGAACATACCGTACTGCTCTGCGACGGTGCCCCTGCCTGTGCCAGCTATTTTGCCATCTCCAACGGCCGCACCGAGGCCAGCGAAAATGTCTGGGGCACCGCCCTGCCCTACCTTGTTTCGGTGGACAGCAGCACCGACCTTGCCGCCGACCATTACGAGTACGCCCTGACCCTTTCGGCACAGCAGACGGCACAGCAACTGGCTGCCCTGGGCCTCACCGCTGACCTTGCCGCCCCGGAGCAGTGGTTTGGCACCCCGGAGTACACCGCCGCCGGTTATGTTGCTGCCCTGCCGGTCTGCGGGCAGCGCATCACCGGTACGGCCCTGCGGCAGGCGCTGGGCCTGCGCAGCACCTGCTTCACGGTCCGGTATGAGAGCGGTGCGTTCTGTTTTACCACAAAAGGCTACGGCCATGGCGTGGGGCTCAGCCAGTGGGGTGCCAAGGCACTGGCCGAGCAGGGGCAGAACTTTGCCGACATCCTGGCCCATTACTACCCCGGAACTTCCCTGTCCGGATAAAAAAAGAGCCCATCTCCCGAAGGAGACAGGCTCTGTGAAATGCATGCAGAAGGGATCAGCCAAACAGGCCGGACAGCCAGCCGAGGGTGCTCTGGATTGTTTCTTCCGCCGTGGCCGTAATGGTCTGGTCGGTAAGTTTGGTACCGTCGGGGTCCTGCACCGACCAATAGATAGCGGTGCTGGTGGCGGCATCCGAAACGGTGAAGTCGCTGGCGAAGCAAAGGGTCTCGCCGCTGGTCTCGGTCACGATGACCATGTAGGTGTAGCAGCCCGTGGGCAGCTCACCGAAGTGAATCTGGTCGTCCAGTGTCTTGAGGGAGAAGCTGGTTCCACCCACCTGATCCTGTGCGGACTGCACGATCTTGTCGTTCTCGTCCAGGATGGCCACCTGCACACCTTCCAGCGTGCTGCCGGAGGTGCTGTTGGCGGTGCCGGTAAGGGCCATGCCGCTGCCGGTGTGCACATTGACCGGATAGCGCATGCCTTCCAGCCGCAGGTCATCTGCCTGCAGGGCTGCGCCGTTGTGGTCGGCGCTCACATACCAGTAGCAGGACGCCTGTGCAATGGACACGCTGGAGCTGGTAAGCGGGATGCGGCCGGAGGAGATGTTCCCGGCCGGGTCGGAACAGTAGAACACGCCGTTCGTATAATCGGTCAGCAGAACGGCATGGGGCTGCCTGCGGTCGTACAGGACGATGCCTTCCGGGTGCTGAGCCAGCAGCTGGATGAGCAGCTGGGTCTTTTCCTGATGATTGGAGGGCAGGGTCGCATAGGCCACCTGCATCTCCCGGTATGTAAAGCTGTGGGCCAGACCATTGGACCAGGCCGTGGAGCGCACACTGTTTTCAGTCACATCCACCCAGTCAGTCCGTCCGTCAAAGTAAGCGCGGCGGCGCAGCATCATGGCAGCCGAAGCCAGCGTGCAGGTGCCGCCCCGGCTCTGCTTGAAGTAGAACCCGGCATCCACATTCAGGTCCACAGCCAGTGCTGCGGGCAGACAGGTGAGTGCAAACACGATGGTGAGCAGAATGCCCACCAGTTTTTTATGTGCGGTCGTTGGCGCTGCGGTATTCACGGTCTGGTCGCTCCTCCCTTTTCTGGCATCATTTTTCACGTTTCACTGCCATAAAGTATACCAGCCTGTAACCATTTTGTAAACAAAGGCGGTTATTTTTTCTCAAGATTGACACGTTTTCAAGGTTTTTGTTGGCAGAAATGCACAATTTCAAGCGCGATATTCTACATATCCTACAAATTTTTTGTGTTTTATTTCTGCCGTCGTTTCTCCTGTCGCACGCAAAAAAGCCGTCTGCCGCAGGCACAAAAAAAGAAAAGGTCCAACGACTTCTGTTGCGAAATCGTTGGACCTTTTGGTCCAGGAAGACTGGACAAATCCGAACTTTTTTCCTCTGCCGAATCGGCGGTCAAAGTGTCCTCAAATCGGACGGTTTGGGTGCCATCCTTGTAGTTGAACGTAATCAACATCCGGTCATCGTACAGGAAAATGGCATTCACAAAAATTTCAATTAGCGCTTTCCGCTGTTTTTTCTGCGAAATATCGAACTTTCTAAATTTCAGCAACCAGAATCGAATAAAATCTTCGTTGAAGCTGGGCTTCTTCAACTTTTCATCTGCAATTTTTGCAGTCAACTCATCTTTCTGAATTTCCAGCGCTTCCAGACGCTCTTTCGTTGTCCGGGTGTACAAGCCATCCTCGATGGCCTTCATCAGGTTGTCCAGCTTTTTGTTGACCTCTCGCAGTTGCTTTTCCAGCAGCGGGATCGTTGTGTTCTCCTGATTCTGTACATCCATGACCAGTTGAACGATCTTGTCGATCACCACATCGTCCTGAATCAGCTTCATGGTCTCCCGGACGACCAGATCTTCCAGCCATTCTTTCTGCACGGTCTTTTTGTTGCAGCCCTTGCGCCGCTTGACGTTGGCGCACTTGTAATAATAGTAGGTGCGCCCAGTGGCACTGGTTCCGCTTTCGCCGAACATCAGTGCACCGCACTTGCCGCAGAACAGCTTGGTGGTCAACAGGTATTCTTCGTCGGCTTTGCCGCAGGCAGGGGCGCGCTTGTTCTTGTCCATACGCTTCTGCACCCGGTCAAACAGGTCTTTCGGAACGATAGCCGGAATCGCATCCGGCACAACGATATCCCGGAAAGACAGTTCTCCAATGTACCGGCGGTTCTTCAACATGGTGTTCACACTGCTGTGAGTCATTTTGCCGCCCTGCATATTGCGGACACCCTTGTCGTTAAGGAAGTTTACGATTTCCACCATCTTCTCGCCGTTGTCATACCGTTGAAAGGCTTCCAGCACCAGCGGCGAGGTCAGCGGGTCAAGGTGATAAAACTTGTCCTCGTCGATTTTGTAGCCGATGGTTCCTGTGCCGCCAGTGCATTTCCCTTTCAGGGCGTTCTCGGTCTGACCACGGATCACCTTTTCGGACAGCTCTGCGGAATAGTATTCCGCCATACCTTCCAACAGTGTTTCCACCAGAATGCCCTGTGAGCCCTCGGCAATGGGTTCCATAACGGAAATCAGGTGGACACCGTTCTTTTTCAGGATCATCTTGTAGTTTGCGCTATCAAAACGATTCCGTGCAAAGCGGTCAAATTTCCAGACGAGAACAACGTCAAATAGTTTCTTACTGCTGTCTTTGATCATCTGCTGGAACTCCGGGCGGTTGTCCGTTTTGGCAGAGAATGCACGATCAATGTAGTGTTTGATGACCGTGATGCCGTTCTTTTCGGCGTAGGCGGTGCATTCCCGAATCTGGCCTTCAATGGATTCTTCACGCTGGTTGTCCGAGGAATAGCGGGCATAGATTACGGCGGTCATAGACTCACTTCCTTTTTCTTATCGAACAGATGGGTAGCTTTTTGCATACTTGTAGATTTGGCGCGCACAGTCAAGGCTCATTTTGCTGGAATCGTTGTGTTTGAGCCATGCATTCACATTGCCCGGATTCAGCTTCAAGTCTGTGTAGAGACGATAATTCGTCAGTTTCTTTTTCCGCTGAAGTTCCAATACTCGGCGATGAATCAACGCTTTCGTATCATTGTCCGCAAGAGAGGTATCCCGCACCGAGCAATAGCTGCGCCAGACTTTCAAATAGCCCTCTGTCAGTTCCGGTGACTGGTTTTCCAGAAGCAGCAGCATTTGCGCCAGCGAATAGCGATTGGAAAGCTGCTCATACTCCGCAGCAACAGCCCTGTTTACGGTATAGCGGAGCAACAAATCCACTTTATCAAAGGCCAGCGCATAGAGATACAGTGGCTCTTTCAGGCGGGGATTTTCTGTCATGCAATCTGCCAGCTTATGGACACTTGCCGTCTGAACCCCGGAAAGTTCTACCACATACTGCTTCAAAAAGCCTTCAAATGTCAGCTTTCTCACGGTCTCCACCTCTCCACATACTCCTGATAACGGATATAAAAATCTCGATACCGCCAGTCGTTCAAAATGCTGGCTTTCAGCTCATCCTCATCGGTTGCAAGGTGTTCCAGCAAATTCCAGTCCAAAGAGTTCCGCACAGCCTCGCTCTCTACGTCTGCCTTGTCAGTGTCACGGAAAGAGCAGAGCTTTGCGATTACCAGATCTTCCAGACTGGGTGTGTAGAACTGTACCTTTGTACCACCGAAAGGCAGCGGCTGAAGCCGATCTTGGAAGTTGTACGGAAAATTATCAATATAGGCTTCCACATCCGTGTTGATGTCGTACTTGCCAAGTAGTCCGTACAGCTCTTTCGGGACGCTCAAGGCATCAATGTCATGGGTGGCACGGGTCAGCTTGCCCAGCAGAATAAACGCACTTCCGCCAACAATTACCATCTGGTAACGGTCGTCGTTGTCGATCATCAGGTCGGCATCTTCGTCCAGCCGTTCCAGACGCTTGTGGAGGTCGTCTAAAATCATCTTTCCCATAAAGCAGCCTTTCGTATTTTCAATAATAGTATTCTCTAAAATCATTTTAAGAGCTGGACTGTGTATTGTCAAGAGGAAATCAACAATATTTCTCGCATTTTACGCTGTCATGTTATCTGTCCACATCTCGCACTGGCTGATAACCGTGCTGATTGCTGTGTCGTAATCTTCCGGGGGATACTTATACTTTTTCAGAAGATGCTTCACCATCTTCCGCATACTGGCACGCGCTGTTTCTTTTTTCTGCCAGTCTATCGTCCGATTTTTACGCAGCATCTCGGTTAGTTCTCTGGTAAGGTCGATCAGTTCGTTGTTCTGGTAAAAATCTTTGATGTTCTCCGGCTTGGTCAGAGCATCGTAAAACGCCAGCTCTTCCTGCGTCAGCCCCAGTTTCTCACCATTATTGTACAACTCTGTGATTTCCTGTGCCGTTTTCAGAAGTTCCTTGATAACTTCCTCGTTTGTAATCAGCCCATTGTAATAGGAGTTCATCAGCTGCGCAATTTTCTCCGAGAACTTCTGCGACTGCACAACATTTGTCCGCTTGTAAAGTGATACCTGTTCTGCCATCAACTTTTTCAAAATTTCCACAGCGATGTTCTTTTCTTTCATTTTTGATATTTCGTCCAATACCGCCGGGTCAAACAAGCTGATATTTTCATCTGCCTGCTTGCTGTCAAACAGACTGATTACACCTTGGCTCTGGATACTCGCTTTCAGAAGTTCATTGATTTGAGTGTTGATTTCTTTCAGCGAGAGCGTCTTTCCGCCGCTGCCGCCGTAAGTAATTTTCACCACGGTAGAACGCACAGCTTCCATGTAGGCGGCTTCATGACGCTCCTGTTCTGTGGTCATGCTGGAGCACAGGGAGTGCGACTGTTTCAGCAGCATTGCTTCTCGCAGGAACAAGTCCTTGCGCTTGGGTGCTTTGGCATCCAGCACAAAGTTCACACCACCCGTTACCAGCTTTGCCATAACCAGCGGCGAACCGTCAATAAAACTGCTGAAATCAAACCCGTGCAACAAATCCTTGCACACCTGAAGCTTTTCCTGAAACTTCGGATATGCAACTTTGGAAATATCCATATCGCCATACCGGGACTGGTCGCGCTTGGTATATTCCTTCATGGCAGCTTTGAGGGCAGATGCAATGCCCACATAGTCCACGATCAAGCCGCCCTCTTTGTCCTTGAACACACGGTTCACACGAGCAATCGCCTGCATCAGATTATAACCGTGCATCGGCTTGTAGATGTACATTGTCGCCAGCGAGGGAACATCAAAACCGGTCAGCCACATATCCACCACGATAGCGATCTTCATTGGATCATCGTTATCTTTGAACTTTCGCGCCAGTTCCTCCTTGTGCGATTTTGTCCCAATAATCGCTTTCCAGTCCTCCGGGTCGTTGTTACCGCTGGTCATGACCACACCGATTTTCTCTTTCCATGCCGGACGCAGTTCCAGCAGCTTCCGGTAGATTTTCATGGCAATCGGGCGCGAATAGGCAACAATCATCGCCTTACCGGTCAGCAGGTTGGCACGGTATTTTTCGTAGTGGGTGACAATATCCTCGCACAGCGATTGCACCGTAGAATCTGCGCCCAACACGCTTTCCATCTGTCCCAACATTTTCTTGCTTTTTTCAATGGTCGCTGTGTCCGATTGCTGCTCCAATGCGTCATAAGTCGCATCAATCAGAGCCAGCGTGTCCTTATCCAGATGCAGCTTGATGACGCGGCTTTCGTAGTAGACAGGGCGCGTTGCGCCATCCTCCACCGCCTGCGTCATGTCGTAAATATCAATGCACCTCCTTGCCAGAGCCGATTTTTCGAACCGCAAGCAGATCGTGCACGAGATTCTGCACCCGGAGGACCGCCCTGCTCCGCAGAAACGAATCTACGGAATCAACTATGCTGCACTGGAAGCTGCCGTCCGGCGAATCCAGCAGGATGTTGATTTCCTGATGAAGTATCTCCCCAAGGTGCCTGATGATGCCTATGTGAAAGTGGAGACTACGAAGATTCGAAATTTTAACTGTTGACTTTTCTCCTCAATTTCGATATGCTGTTCTTGCTTTATCCGTTTCATTTTTGCACTGTTAACGTTAAAGCAAAAGACCAGAGTTGTAAAGCCTTTTGGCTAAATAACTCTGGCCTTTTTGTTGGGCTTGTGCAACAGCCCCATGCAAATTAAAATAATAATTCCGCTATCTATGCGCAGAGCAACGCGGAGCGCATTTTTGATCGTTGTACGGTCGGATAAGCTGTGAAACCAACGCCGCCGTGCAGGGGGGGGCTGCGCGGCGGCGTTGGTTATGAAAAGGAGAATAATATGAGGAAGCAGAAAAAGTCGGTTTAACCCATAGTTACCTGCACCGTTACCTCGGTCCCGGCGGCAGCCAGCGGCAGCACATTGCCGCAGATGGCCTTGCCGTCTACGGTAACCGCCTTGACGCCGTGCTGAACCCCGGCGGCGTTGTCCACCGTGATGCGATACTCTGCGCCACGGAAGCGGCGGGTGACCGTGTAGCCGGTCAGGGTGTGGGGGATGCAGGGGTCCACCCGCAGGCCGTCCAAGGTGGGCTGGATGCCCAGAATGTACTGACTGATGTTGAAGAAGGTCCATGCTGCCGTGCCGGTCAGCCAGCTGTTTTTGGCTTCGCCGAAGGTGGGGGCGTCCTTGCCTGCCACCATCTGGCTGTAAACGTAGGGTTCGGTGCGGTGGATCTCAGAGATGTCCTCGATGTAGGCGGGGCAGGTCTTGCGGTAGACCGCAAAGGCGCGGTCGCCGTGACCCAGCGTTGCCTCGGCGCAGCTGATCCACGGGTTGTTGTGGCAGAAGATACCGGCGTTCTCCTTGTATCCCGGAGGATAGCTGGAGATCTCGCCCAGATTCAGCTGATAGCCGGTGTAGGCGGGCTGCAGCAGCACCACACCGTATTTGGTGTCCAGCCGCTCCTCCACGCTGGCAAGCGCCTGCGCGGCCTGTCCGGTCTCCCTGCCGATGCCCGCCATGACGCACATGCCCTGTGGCTCGATAAAGATCTGACCCTCGGCGCACTCCTTGCTGCCGATGGGGTTGCCGAAAGCATCGTAGGCACGGCGGAACCACGCGCCATCCCAGCCTGCAGTCAGGACGGCCTGCTCCACCGCGTCAATGCTCTGGCGGGCGGCGGAAGCCTCGGTGTCAAGGCCCAGATGGTCGCACAGCTCGGCGTATTCGTGGCCGTACTTAACGAACATGCCCGCAATGAACACGCTCTCCGCCACAGGACCCTCGCTGGGCCCGGTGATCTGGAAACTCTCGCCCGGGTGCTCGGAGAAGCAGTTCAGGTTCAGGCAGTCGTTCCAGTCCGCACGCCCGATGAGCGGCAGACCGTGGGGACCCAGATGGGTGCAGGTAAAGTTGAAGCTGCGGCGCAGGTGCTCCATCAGGGGCTGCGCCTTGGCGGCATCGTTGTCAAAGGGAACCTGCTCCTCCAGAATGGACCAGTCGCCGGTCTCCCGCAGGTAGGCGGCGGTACCGGCAATGAGCCACAGCGGGTCATCGTTGAAGCCGGTGCCGATGTCCCGATTGCCCTTTTTGGTCAGGGGCTGGTACTGGTGGTAGGCGCTGCCGTCCTCGAACTGGGTGGCGGCGATATCCAGAATGCGCTCCCGGGCACGGGAGGGGATGATGTGCACAAAGCCCAAAAGATCCTGACAGCTGTCCCGGAAGCCCATGCCGCGTCCGGTGCCGCTTTCGTAATAGCTGGCAGAGCGGCTCATGTTAAAGGTGACCATGCACTGGTACTGATGCCAGATATTGACCATGCGGTTCAGCTTTTCCTCGCCGGATTCCAGATGGTAGGTGGACAGCAGCTCCTCCCAGTGGGTGCGCAGGGCGATGCGGGCGGCATCGATCTGTGCGTCGGTGGCGTAGCGCGCCATCATGGCGTGGGCGCGGGTCTTGTTGATGACACCCGGCGCGATGAACTTTTCCTGCTGCGGGTTTTCGATGTAGCCCAGACCGAACAGGATGCTGCGGCTTTCGCCGGGAGCAAGGCTCAGGTGGATGTGCAGCGCACCCACCGGTGCCCAGCCGTGAGCAATGCTGCCGGAACAGTGCCCGGCGCGGACGGCTTGCGGGTCTGCCGGGCCGCCGTATACCCCGCAGAAGGCATCCCGGGTGGTGTCGAAGCTGTCCACCGGGCAGTTTGCCCAGAAAACGGCGTAGTGGTTGCGGCGTTCGCGGTACTCGGTCTTGTGGTAGATGACGCTGCCTTCCACCTCCACCTCGCCAGTGGAGTAGTTGCGCTGGAAGTTGGAGCTGTCGTCCACGGCATCCCACAGGCAGAACTCTACATAGCTGAACAGGTCCAGCTCCTTGACGGCGGCGCTTTCGTTGCACACCGTCACCCGATCCAGCTCGCAGGCGTCGCCCTTGGGGACGAACAACTCCTGCCGGGCGGTCACACCGTCCTTTTTGCCCTCCACAACGGTGTAGCCCAGACCGTGGCGGCAGCTGTAACTGTCCAGCGGGGTCTTGGTGGGCTGCCAACCCGGGTTCCACACGGTGTCGCCGTCCTTGATGTAGATGCGGTGACCGTCCATGTCCAGCGGAGAGTTATTGTAGCGGTAGCGGGTCAGGCGGCGCATCCGAGCATCCCGGTAAAAGCTGTAACCGCCCGCCGTGTTGGAGACCAGACTGAAGAAGTCCTCGCTGCCAAGGTAGTTGATCCAGGGCAGGGGCGTCTGCGGGGTGGTGATGACGTATTCCTTGTTCCGGTCATCAAAATATCCGAACTTCATAATGCTTCCTCCTTAAAACTGCGCCTTGTAGGGTGGGCAGCACATCGATGGGCGAAAACGATTAAGGCACTGTGAAAGAAGCAATCTTATCACGTTAAGCATACCGTATCTCGCAAAAAAATGCAAGGGCTTTTTGCAAAAATCCGGGAAGATTTTTAAAAATAATCTGCGAAGTCCCGGTAGTTTTTGGCGTAATTTTGGGGCGTGCACACCGGCAGAGTACAGAACCAAAGCCCCGAAACCCCATTTTAAAAGTAATATATACATACGACCTTTTTCACCGAAAAACATAACGAAACTGCAACGAAATTTTTTCGGTTTTAATCGAAATGTAACGAAAGTAAATCGAGATGCACAATTTCTACAGGTCGCATTGGAACAAAATGCCGAAAGTGATGCAGTTGGACTAAAACTTTTACATTAGCGCTTGATTTTTGGTGCAGAATGCGCTATATTGAAGTTGCGAAAACGATTAAGTGACTTGCGAGAAACATCCCGCAGCTCCTTTCATCGGAAGGAGGCTACAAAATGCCATCCCTGAAGGATCTGGCAAAAGAGTGCGGCGTATCCGTCGCAACTGTCAGTAAAGCTTTGAACGACCAGCCGGACATTGCTCAGGCTACGCGGGAGCGGATCCACGCAGCGGCCCGCCGCATGGGCTACCTGCCCAATGCAGCGGCTCGGGCGCTGAAGACCAACCGCACCTACAACCTTGGCGTTCTGTTTGTGGATGAAAAACAGAGCGGCCTGACCCACGAGTACTTCTCCGCAGTGCTGGACAGCTTCAAGGTTGAAGCAGAAAAGCGCGGCTATGATATCACCTTTATCAACCACAACATCAGCGGCAGATCCATGAGCTATCTGGAGCATTGCCACTACCGGGGTGTGGACGGCGTGGTGATCGCCTGTGTGAACTTTTACGATCCGCAAGTGGTGGAGTTGGTCAACGGCGATGTGCCGGTGGTGACCATCGACCATGTGTTCAACAACCGGATGGCGATCCTTTCGGACAACGTGGTGGGCACAAAGGCCTTGGTGCAGCAGGCATGGGCCTGCGGACATCGGCGCATCGCCTTTATCCATGGCGAAAAGACCGCCGTTACCGAGAACCGTCTGGCAGGCTTCTATCAGGCCTGCGAGGAGCTGGGGTTGAAGGTGCCGGAGCAGTACGTCCGCTGCGGCGTGTACCACGACGTGGATCGCTGCGCTGAAGAGACCCGGGCGTTGCTGGCGCTGCCGCAGCGCCCCACCTGCATCATCTTCCCGGATGACTTTTCCGCACTGGGCGGCTACAACGCCCTGGCCGAGGCGGGCTTGAGCATCCCGGAGGATATCTCAGTGATGGGATACGATGGCATCTATCTCTCTCGGGTGGTCAAACCCTCGCTGGTGACCTACCAGCAGAACACCAAAGCCCTTGGCAGGCTGGCGGCGGATAAGCTGATCGAGCTGATCGAGCATCCGCGTGTGACCCTGCCGGAGCAGATTCGGGTGTCCGGCAAGCTGCTGGACGGCGGCTCCGTCCGCATCCTTTGACAAAGGCCCACAACTCCCAGCGCGGAGTTTTTTGAGAATGATTTTTATTTGATGGAAAACCATGAAGGAGGTTTACCCTTATGAAAAAGATCTCTCGTCGTAATTTCCTGCTCGCTTCCGGTGTCGTGACGATCGGTGCTGCTCTGGCAGCCTGCGGCGGCAGCTCTTCTACCAGTGCTGCTGCTTCCTCCGCTCCCGCATCCTCTGCAGCCGCTTCCGATGCGCCTGCTTCCGCAGAGGGCAAGGTGCTGAATATCTGGTGCTGGAACGATGAATTCCAGAGCCGCTTCAACGACTACTACCCCGAGGTCAAGGAGATCGCAGCCGACAAGTCTACCACCACCCTGAAGGACGGCACCCTTGTAAAGTGGACCATCAACGCCAACGAGAACAACAACTACCAGAACAAGCTGGACGAGGCGCTGCTGAATCAGGATTCCGCCGCCGATGACAGCAAGATCGATATCTTCCTGATCGAGGCTGACTACGCCCTGAAGTATGTGGACTCCGACTACGTTCTAGATGTCAAGAAGGATATCGGTCTGACCGACTCCGATCTGGCCGGGCAGTACCAGTACACCAAGGATATCGTTTCGGTGGACGGCAGCCAGCGCGGCACTACATGGCAGGCAACGCCGGGTCTGTTTGCATACCGCCGCAGTATTGCAAAGGCAGTGCTGGGCACCGACGACCCCACCGAGGTGCAGAGCTGCCTGTCCGACTGGGATAAGTTCAACGATGTAGCGGCCAAGGCTGCTGCCAAGGGCTACAAGATGCTGTCCGGCTTTGACGATGCTTATCGCACCTTCTCCAATAACGTGTCCGCACCTTGGGTCAGCGGCACTACCGTTACCGTCGATCCCAACCTGATGAAGTGGGTGGACCAGACCAAGGAGTATACAGACAAGGGCTACAACAACAAGTCCAGCCTGTGGGACAGCCAGTGGGCTTCCGATCAGGGCCCCACCGGTAAGGTGTTCGGCTTCTTCTACTCCACTTGGGGCATCAACTTCACCCTGCTGGGCAACTCTCTGGCAACGCCTACCTCCGAGGGTGGCAAGGAAGAGGTTGGAAACGGCATCTACGGCGACTACGCTGTGTGCGAAGGCCCTCAGCCCTACTACTGGGGCGGAACCTGGATCTGCGGCGCAGCCGGCAGCGACAACCTTGAGACCATCAAGGACGTCATGCTGAAACTGACCTGCGATGAAGCCATCATGAAGCAGATCACCATGGATACGCAGGACTACACCAACAACGAGAAGGCTATGAACGAGATTGCCAACAGCGATTTCAAGTCCGACTTCCTCGGTGGCCAGAACCACATCGCGCTGTTTGCAGAGGCTGCAGCCAAGATCGATATGTCCAACGCCGGCCCCTACGATCAGGGCCTGAACGAGAGCTTCCAGACCGCCTTCAAGGATTACTTCACCGGCAACGTGAAGGAGGATGCCGCCAAGGCAAACTTCGAGACCGCCATCAAGGAGAAGTACCCCGAGCTGACCGAGGTGGTCTGGCCCGCATAAGCGGTTTTACTCCGAACTGAAAATCAAAGCAAAGGGGCGGGCGGCGTATCTCGCCCGCCCCTTTGCTTTTGCTGTGACCCGGCAGGAGGGAGGATCTCATGGGAGAGAAAACAAAAAAGAAAGGGTCGATCAGCTACGCGAAATGGGGCTATATCTTCATTGCACCGTTCTTTATCATCTTCGCGGTATTCCAGCTGGTCCCTCTGGCATCCACCATCTATTACAGCTTTTTTGAGTATTACCGCAGCGGCCTGAAGATCATCGGACCCAATTTTGTGGGCCTGAAAAACTACATCACCCTGTTAGCCACCGACCTGCCCAAGTATTTTGGCAACACGCTGATCCTGTGGATCATCGGTTTCGTCCCGCAGATCATCGTCTCGCTGCTGCTGGCGGCATGGTTCACCGACCTGCGGCTGAAGCTGAAGGGGCAGACCTTCTTCAAGACGGTCATCTATATGCCCAACCTGATCATGGCTTCGGCCTTCGCCATGCTGTTCTTCGCCCTGTTCTCGGATAACGGCCCGGTGAACGCGGTGCTGCTGAGCATGGGCTGGATCAAGACACCCATCAGCTTTTTGAATACCGTGTGGGGCAACCGTGGTCTTGTGGGCCTGATGAACTTCCTGATGTGGTTTGGCAACACCACCATCATGCTGATGGCAGCCATCATGGGTGTGGACCCCACCCTGTACGAGGCTGCGGAGCTGGACGGCTGCACCCCGAACCAGATGTTCTGGAAGATCACCCTGCCGCTCATCCGTCCCATTCTGGTCTATGTCATGATCACCTCCATGATCGGCGGCCTGCAGATGTTCGATGTGCCGCAGATCCTGACCAACGGTAAGGGCGGCCCCGACCGCACATCCACCACCATGATCATGTACCTGAATAACCACCTGTTCAGCAAGAACTACGGCATGGCGGGTGCGGTGTCTGTGGTGCTGTTCCTTGTGTGTGCGGTGCTGTGCGTCATCGTGTACTTCTCGCTGACCAAGGAGGATGACGGCCTGACAAAGGCGCAGCGCAAGGAACTGAAGGCAACCAAAAAGGCTGCTGCCAAAGGAGGGAAATAAGTATGGCACATACGCCTAAAAACCAGTCCGAAAAGGCGATCCTGACCGCCCGCCGTGCATGGTGCTATCTGGTGCTGGTGCTGATCAGCTTTCTGTGCCTGTTCTTCTTCTATGTGCTGGTCATCAACTCCACCCGCACCCATTTCGAGATCCAGAAGGGGTTCTCGCTTGTGCCGGGCAAGTCCATCGTCACAAACCTCCGCAACGTGCTTACGGATGCCAACATCCCCGTGATGAGCGGTATCCGCAACAGCCTGCTGGTGTCCGCCTGCTCGGCAGCGCTCAGCGTTTACTTCTCGGCACTGACGGCTTACGGCATCTACGCCTATAACTTCAAGTTCAAAAAGGCCGCCTTTGCTCTGATTTTGCTCATCATGACCATGCCCACACAGGTGTCCGCACTGGGCTTTCTGCAGTTGATCTCCAAGATGGGGCTGAAAAACAGCTTCATCCCTCTGATCGTTCCCAGCATTGCGGCACCCACCGTGTTCTTCTTCATGAAGCAGTATCTGGATGCCTCCCTTCCCATGGAGATCGTGGAGGCTGCCCGCATTGACGGCGCAGGCGAATTTTATACCTTTAATAAGATCGTGCTGCCCATCATGAAGCCGGCGCTGGCTGTGCAGGCTATCTTCTCCTTCGTGGCAAGCTGGAACAACTACTTCATTCCGGCGCTTGTACTGGACACCGCCGACAAAAAGACCCTGCCCATCCTGATCGCCCAGCTGCGCAGCGCGGACTTCCTGAAGTTCGATATGGGCAAGGTGTACATGATGGTAGCCATCGCCATTCTGCCGGTCATCATCGTCTACCTGCTGCTGTCCAAGTTCATCGTCCGCGGCGTGGCTCTGGGCGGCGTCAAGGGCTGAAATTACGACCGGCGCCAAAGCCCCTCCTGTGAAAATGCAATGGGGCTGTTGCACAAGCCCAACAAAAAGACCAGAGTTATTTAGTCAAAAGGCTTTACAACTCTGGTCTTTTGCTTTAACGTTACCATGACAGTGGAATGCCTGTGCACACAAGTTTGAATGACAGAAAGGAAAACTATTATGGCTGAATTTCCAAAAGAATTTGTCTGGGGTGCTGCAACAGCGGCCTATCAGATCGAAGGCGGTGCCACAGAGGGCGGTAAGGGACTGAGCATCTGGGATGTTTTTTCCCACACACCGGGCTGCACCTACCGGGGCGAGACCGGTGACGTTGCCTGCGACAGCTACCACCGCTGGAAAGAGGACCTTGCACTGCTGCAGTCCATGCACCTGAAAGCCTACCGCTTTTCCGTGGCATGGACCCGCATTGCCCCCAACGGCGGCACAGACTGGAACGAGGAAGGCTTTGCCTATTACGATACCCTTGTGGATGCCTTGCTGGAAGCCGGGATCGAGCCTTATGTAACTTTGTATCACTGGGACCTGCCCCAGGCGCTGGAAGAAAAGGGCGGCTGGCGCAGTGAGGAAACGGCACGCGCGTTTGCAAGCTATGCCGCAAAGATGGCAGAGCACTTCAAAGGCCGGGTACATCAGTGGTTCACCTTCAACGAGCCTGCCTGCATCGTAAAAATGGGCTACGGCACCGGAGAGCACGCCCCGGGTCTGAAACTGCCGCTGGAAGGTCAGTTTACCTGCTGGCGGAACGTTATCTACGCCCACTGCCTTGCCGCACAGGAGCTGCGCCATGCAGACCCGGAAAACAAGGTGGGCTTTGTTTCCACCGGCCGCATCTGCTATCCGGTGTCGGAGGCAAAAACAGACGTGGACGCTGCCCGGGTCCTGACCTTCGCCTGCCCGGATGACGACTGGGCCTTCACCCACACCATGGCACTGGACCCGGTCTGTCTGGGCCGTTGGCCGGAACCGGACATCTGCGGACCGAGACTTGCCGCCAGCATCGCCGCTGTGCCGCAGTACATCAACGATGCCCTGCCTCTGGGCAAGCCGGACATGGTGGGGCTGAACATCTACAACGCTGCCCCGGCGCAGATGGGCGAAAACGGTCCCAGCTATGTAGAGCGCCCCGCCGGGTACGCCCATACCGCCATGAACTGGCCGGTGGAGCCGGAATGCCTGAACTGGGGTCCCCGCCAGATGCAGGAGCGGTACGGTCTGCCCATGTTCATCACCGAAAACGGCTTGTCCTGTATGGATAAGGTCTACCGGGACGGCAAGGTGCACGATGCAGACCGCATCGATTTTCTGGCACGGTATCTGGAAAAGCTGTCGGAGGGCATCCATGCCGGTGCAGATGTGCGGGGATATTTCCAGTGGAGTCTGCTGGACAACTTCGAGTGGCACAGCGGCTACCGGGAGCGGTTCGGTCTGGTGTATGTGGATTACGCCACCGGGCAGCGCATCCCGAAAGACAGCGCATTCTGGTACGGTGAAGTTGCCGCCATCAATGGACAGTCCATCTGAGCCGTAAACGCAGAAATTCCCGGACGGTATTTCACTGTCCGGGAATTGTGTTGGGTAGCCAAGCACAAGGAGAAGCGATTGCAGAGCGAGCTGAAACGGTTGACCAGAAGCGAGAGAACCCATCGGCTTTGCACTCGTGCCGGAATGTTGGAGATCTTTTTGAAAGAGCCGACCGTCCTGACCGATGAGGATGTGATGGAGCCGCTGACCTTCATCTTCCAGAGCGAAGCGGTTCAAAAGAAGCTGAATCTGCTGATTGAGAGCCGGAGAGAAACGCAGGAAGCGGACGAGGGCGAAAACCCTTGACGGAGACAAGGGCGCAATTATACACCACCTACTATCGCCACTTTACCGTGATAAATTTTGCAAAACCATATTGACGCACCTACGCTTCCATGATACCCTTTATTCCAAATCCTGCCGAAAAGTGGTGGTTCTCACCGTGATAACCACCACTTTCAGCGGATGATTGCCCAGAAAGAACGTACCGCCCCGCAACACACCCGATTCATTTTGCCGCCGATTCACCCGACAAAATCCATCGCTGCGCTGCATGGGCGGTATTTTTCTTTTTCACAAATAAAATCTTATGTAGTTGTTCAATCTTCCAAAATTTGTTTTTTGTTGTTGACTGCACAACTGTAAAGTGTTATTCTTGTGCTTGAAAGAAGCAGGTTGTAGTGTCCGCACTGCGTCCGGCTTTCTTCATACTGTACCTTGAATCCTTCATAAGCCGTCTGAACGTGATACCGTGCCATGACCTCACACTTTCCGTGAGCGAGCCAGACAACGCCGCTGTACAAACAGGGGCAGGAACTTCGTTCGGAGCAAACGGTGATCAACATACACGAGCAGCGGAACTCTCTACTTATTTTTGCGTCTTAACAATTCGGAAACGTTTGTTAAAAATACGTTTTGAGCGTAGCGGTAGAGGGCAAGAACCGTCCCGTGGCCACAAATTTTCAATTCTTGAAAATGTTCTGTCCATCCGGGACTTCACTTCTCAAACTCTTGCGAGTTTTCCAAGTGATCTTGTTGGGGCGTGCCTGCCCCAAACCCTGCTCATGGTTCGCACCTGACGGTGCGAACAGCAACGGCGTGTCGTGCTTTACATAACTTCACCGAGGAGTTATCGAACAGACAGGAGGTACAATGACCAAAACGAATGTTCAACCGATTCCTAGCAATTCCCAGCGCCACGACACGCCGAACAACAAAACGCACGTCATCAAGTTCCGTGTGACAGCGGAGGAAAAAGCGTCACTGGAACTCACTTGCAAACTCCTGAATCTCTCCCTCTCCACCTTCATCCGCCGCGCCATCCACAACGTCAAGATCGAGAAAACGGTCATCGTTGCAGGCGGCGGCGAAGAAACCTTGACCGCCGTTTCCACCCTGCTTGCTCAGTGCAGCAAGGTGGGCGGAAACCTCAACCAGCTTGCAAGGCACTTCAATTCTGGCGGTGCGGACACCGAGCAGATCCGAGCGAAAATTCTTGACGAACTTGCAGACCTGACCGCATTCCGGCTGCACGCCGAGAAAGTTCTGGGTGAACTGTATGGCAACGCTCAAGCATATCAGCTCTAAGAACTCGGACTACACCGCCATCGAAGCGTACCTCGTTTACCAGCACGATGAATTTTCCGGCAAGGTAATTCTGGACAAGCAAGGCCGACCCATGCTGCGAGAATCGTACCTACTCGACACCCTTGAGTGCGGCGATTTCTCGTTCGCAACAGCCTGTCTGCTGGCAAACCGCAAGTATGGCAAGAACACCCAGCATGGTGATATCAAAAGCCACCAGTATATCATCAGCTTTGACCCCAGAGATGCAGCCGACAACGGCTTGACCATGGAAAAGGCACAGGCACTTGGCCTGAAATTCTGCGAAGAAAACTTCCCCGGTCACCCTGCCATCGTCTGCACTCACCCGGATGGGCGCAACCATTCGGGAAACATCCATGTCCACATCGTGATTGGCAGCGTCCGAACACGAGAAGTGGAGCGTAAGGCCTATATGCAGAAGCCCCGCGACTGGCGTGAGGGCATGAAGCACTCCAGCACAGCCCAGACCATGCGGCACTTGCGTGTTGAGGTCATGGAGCTGTGCGAGGGTGCCGGACTGTACCAGATCGACCTGCTCAACGGCTCGAAGGAGCGCGTGAGCGAAGCGGAGTATTGGGCGCGCAGGCGCGGCCAGTTGAAACTTGACCGTGAAAACGCAGCCCTCACCGCAGCCGGACAGTCGCCCAAGCAGAAGAAGTTTGAAACCGTAAAGGACACTTTGCGGAAGCAGATTTCTTCGGTGCTGTATCGCGCTGTGAGTTTTGAGGATTTTTCCGATAGGCTCATGCAGCAGTATGGTATTGCCGTCAAGGAAAGCCGTGGGCAGCTCAGCTATCTGCCTACTGGCAGAACGAAGTTCATCCGAGCGAAACATCTCGGTGACAAGTTCGACAAGGCAGAAGTGCTTGCTGCCCTGAACGCAAACGCCGAACGAAAACCCAAGGCGCAGTTCAAGCAGGATACCATCGGGAAACTGATCGACATCCAGTCGAGGATGACCGAGGGCAAAGGCATTGGCTATAAGCGTTGGCTCACGAAACACAATCTCAAAGTTATGGCACAGACCGTGA